>NZ_JBICWL010000057.1:0-1255 GCF_043199735.1 Streptomyces sp. NPDC048566 | reverse complement strand
CCAGGGCGGTTGCAAGTTCCGGGGTAGTGCGGCTGGTCGGGTAGCGACCGGTTGGGGTGCATAGCAGAACAGGCACGGGCTTCGTGATCATTGTGGTGTCTAAGCCCGATGATCACGAGGTGGCCCGTGCCTGCCGCTGTATCTTCTCCTATTCCTGCCGTGCTGGTGAAGCTGGGTCCACTGGATGCCGGTCGGATCGCTGACCTGCGGCCCTACTTCGACTCGGTGCCCGATCCGCGCTCCCGGCGGGGCCGGTGGTACTCGCTGACCGCGATCTTGCTAGTGTGTGCCTGCGCGGTCGTCTCGGGGGCCAGGAGCATCGACGAACTCGCCGAGTGGGGCCAGCGTGCCTCGAACGCACTCCTGGCAGTGTTCGGGATCCGTCGCCACCTGCTCAGATGGCGGCACACTCCGTCGCCGGCCACGATCGGCCGTGTGCTGGGGGCTGTTGACGGTGATGCCCTGGACCGGGCGGTGGGTGCCTACCTGGCCGACCGGCACCGCGCCGCCACCGAGCCCGCCCAGGCGCCGTCGCCCTCCGCGTCCGGGCGGCTGCGCGTGATCGCTGTCGACGGCAAAGCACTCAAGGGATCAGCCCGTCTGGCCGCGACGCGCCGGCATCTGCTCTCCGCGGTCACCCACGGCACCGTCATGAGCCTCGCACAGGTGGAGGTCGGTGCGAAGACGAACGAAACCACACACTTCCAACCGCTCCTGGCGCCGCTGGACCTGGCCGGCGCCGTCGTCACCTTCGACGCCCTGCACTCGGTCAAGGCGAACGTCTCCTGGCTGGTCGAGACCAAGAAGGCCCACTACATCGCCGTGATCAAGACCAACCAGCCGATCGCCCACCGCCAGCTGGCGGCGCTGCCGTGGCGGGACATCGCCGTCCAGCACACCGCCTCCGCCTCCGGGCACGGCAGGCGGGAGTCCCGCTCGATCAAAACCTGCGCGATCGCTGAGGAACTCGGCGGGATCGCCTTCCCTCACGCCCGCCTGGCCATCCGTATCCACCGCCGCCGCAAGCAGTCCGGCAAGCGCGAGACCCGTGAGAGTGTCTACGCCGTCACCAGCCTGGACGCCCACCAGGCCGGCCCGGCCCATCTGGCCGCAGCGATTCGCGGGCACTGGGGAATCGAGAACTCCTCGCACCACATCAGGGACGTCACCTTCGCCGAGGACGCCTCCACCGTCCACACCGGGACCGCACCCCGCGCCATGGCGACCTTCCGCAACCTCGCCATCGGCGTGCTGA
>NZ_JBICWL010000056.1:0-1258 GCF_043199735.1 Streptomyces sp. NPDC048566 | reverse complement strand
GAGGATTTCGCGGTCGCCTACGAGGTGGCGCCGGCGGCGCAGACGTTCGCGCCGGGTACGTACCGCAACATCTCGGGGAATCTGGCGTTGTCGTACGGGTTGGTGGCGGCGTCGCGGCTTGCGGATCTGCCGTTGTTCCTGGGGTCGTATCCGATCACTCCGGCGTCGGATATTTTGCACGAGTTGAGCCGGCACAAGAATTTCGGGGTGCGGACGTTCCAGGCGGAGGACGAGATCGCCGGGATCGGGGCGGCGTTGGGTGCGGCGTTCGGCGGGGCGTTGGGGGTGACGACGACGTCGGGTCCGGGCATCGCGTTGAAGTCGGAGACGGTCGGGTTGGCGGTGTCGTTGGAGTTGCCGTTGCTGGTGGTGGACATTCAGCGGGGCGGGCCGTCGACGGGGTTGCCGACGAAGACGGAGCAGGCGGACCTGTTGCAGGCGATGTTCGGTCGCAACGGGGAGGCGCCGGTGCCGGTGCTGGCTCCGGCGACGCCGGGGGACTGTTTCGCGGTGGTGGTGGAGGCGGCGCGGATCGCGTTGGTGTACCGCACGCCGGTGTTCGTGCTCTCCGACGGGTATCTGGCCAACGGCAGTGAGCCGTGGCGGGTGCCGGAGGTGGACGAACTCCCGGATCTGCGGGTGCAGTTCGCCCAGGGTCCGAACCACACGCTGGACGACGGCACGGAGGTGTTCTGGCCCTACAAGCGTGATCCGCACACGCTGGCGCGTCCGTGGGCGGTGCCGGGCACGCCGGGGCTGGAGCACCGGATCGGCGGGATCGAGAAGCAGGACGGCAGCGGGAACATCTCCTACGATCCCGCCAACCACGACTTCATGGTCCGCACCCGCCAGGCCAAGATCGACCGTATCGAGGTCCCCGACCTCACCGTCGACGACCCCACCCGCGACAGCGAGGGCAACCCCCCCACCGGCGGCGGCACGGACGAGCCGGCCGGCGAGGGTGGCGCCGTCGCGGACACCCTGGTTTTGGGCTGGGGTTCGACGTACGGGCCGATCACGGCGGCGGTGCGGCGGCTGCGGGCGTCCGGGGAGCGGATCGCGCAGGCCCACCTGCGTCACCTCAACCCCTTCCCCGCCAACCTCGGTGCCGTGCTGGCCCGTTACGACAAGGTGGTGATCCCGGAGATGAACCTCGGCCAGCTCGCCACCCTCGTCCGGGCCCGCCACCTCGTCGACGTCCGCTCCCTGACCCAGGTCAACGGCATGCCCTTTAAGGCCGAACACCTCGCCACCGCGC
>NZ_JBICWL010000055.1:0-1265 GCF_043199735.1 Streptomyces sp. NPDC048566 | reverse complement strand
CTTGGGTTCAAGGGGTCGTCGCAACACCGCTTGGTTTCAGGTGGTGAGTAGATCACGTAGACGCTCGGCTGGGGTATCCCAGCCGAGCGTCTTGCGTGGGCGGCCGTTGAGTTCCTGCGCGACGTGTTCGAGGTCTTCAGGACTGTGCAGGCTCAGGTCGGTGCCTTTCGGGAAGTACTGCCGCAGCAGCCCGTTCGTGTTCTCGTTCGAGCCGCGTTGCCAGGGCGAGGCCGGGTCGCAGAAATAGACGGGCATGTCGGTAGCCATGCTGAACTGCTTGTGGCGTGCCATCTCGCTGCCCTGGTCCCAGGTGAGAGAGCCGCGCAGGTGGGCGGGCAGGGTCTGGATGGTGCGGACGAGCCCGTCGCGGACGGTCTCGGCGTCGTGGGCTCCGCCTGGCAGGTGGACCAGCATGGTGTAGCGGGTGCTCCGTTCGACCAGGGTGGCGATCGCGGAGCGCCCGCTCGCGCCGATGATCAGGTCGCCTTCCCAGTGACCGGGCACGGCCCGGTCCTCGACGTCGGCGGGACGGTCACTGATCATCACCATCGGGTCGATGAACCGTGGAGTGCGCCGTTCGGGGTCCCGGCGTGGTTTGCGTCGGGTCCGGCCGGAGCGGATGGCTGCCTGTACTTCCCGTTTCAGGGCGCCGCGGGCCTGGAAGTACAGCGCCTGGTAGATCGTTTCCACGCTCACCCGCATGCTCTCGTCGTCGGGATGTTCCTTCACCAGAGCGTGGCAGATCTGTTCCGGTGACCACCGCCGGCGCAGTGCGTCCTGGACGAAGCGGCGCAGCCGTCCCTCGCGCAGCAGCTTGCGGTCCTTGGGCCGGGGTCTGCGCGCTGCCGCCGCCCGGTGGGCCGCGTAGGGCTGGTAGCCCTCGCTGCCCGAGTTCGCGTCGATCTCCCGCTTGACCGTGCTCGCCGGCCGTCTCAGGGCGCGTCCGATCGCCCGCAGCGACTGACCCGCCGCGCGCAGATCGCGGATCTTCTCGCGCTCGGCGAGCGTCAGGAACCGCGGGTGAAGCTGCTTCTCCAGGGCGCTCAGGCCCACCGGTAGCGTGGTCACACCGGACATCGTGACGGTCCCGGTGGTGTAGTCCACACGGCGCCCGTCGGCATACGTGCGCGTGGTGGCGGTCTTCTTGACGCCCCAGTCCCAGTCCTTGGCCGTGCGCTCGTTCACGCCGACCCGCCGGGCCGCGACCCGGCGTGCGACACCGGCGGCCCGGAGCCGCTCGTACTCGTCCCGTCCGGGGTGGCGCC
>NZ_JBICWL010000054.1:0-1400 GCF_043199735.1 Streptomyces sp. NPDC048566 | reverse complement strand
CAATGCCGTTGCTTTTGAGGCTGTCGGCCGGTTGAGCCGGTGTGCTGATATCCCGTCTGGAGCGGCTGGGGCTGGGAGTCCTGACCCGGTCGTGCCCGCCAGAGCTGGTGGACCGGGTGGTCGATGAGGCCGGCCGCTCGGAGAAGCGTCGGCGTCTGTTGTCCGCTCGGTTCACGGTCTACTTCGTGCTGGCGATGTGCTTGTTCCCGCAGGCCGACTACCTGGAGGTCCTCCGGCTGGTGAAGACCGGCGACAAGGGGTTGCGGTCCTGGTCGGGGGTGAACAAGTCGTCGCTGACCAGGGCCCGGCAGCGGCTCGGCTGGCCGGTGATGCGGGAACTGTTCCGGTCCGTGGCCCGGCCACTCGGCGCGGACGGCGAGCTGTTCCGAGGGCTGCGGGTGCTGGCTCTGGACGGGATGCTGCTGGCCGTGCCCGACTCTGCGGGCAACAACGACGCCTTCGGCAAGTCCGGCTCCCAGCGCAGTCCCATGGGTTATCCGCAGGCCAGAGTGGTCGCGGTGGCCGAGTGTTCCTCTCATGCCGTCCTGGACGCCGCCATCGGCGGGTTCAAGGATTCCGAGCGCATCGTCTCCGACGCCCTGGACGCCCATGTCGGGTCCGGCACGCTGTTACTGGCTGACCGGGGATTGTGGGGTCTGGCCCGCTGGCACCGGCTCCGGGAGCAGGGCACGCACCTGCTGTGGCGAATCGAGCGACGCAAGGCCCGCCGGGTCCAGGACGTCCTGCCCGACGGCAGCTACCTCGCCCGGATCGAGGCGAACAAGCACAGCAAGGCGGCTGGAACCGTCAAGGCGCCGCCGGCCCTGGTCCGTGTGATCGAGTACCGCGTCGACGGGCAGGCCGACATCGTCCGGCTCATCACCAGCCTGACCGACCACGAGAAGTACCCCGCCGAAGAACTCGCCGTCCTCTACGCCCGGCGCTGGGAGATCGAGCTGGTCTTCGACGAGATCAAAACCCACCAGCGCGGCCGGCCGGTCCTCAGGTCGCAGACACCGGACGGCGTGCGGCAGGAGATCTACGCGCACTTGATCGTGCACCATGCCACCCGGGATCTGCTGGACGAGGCCGCCCGCCTGCACCACAGCATCGCCGAGCGGACCTCGTTCACCCGAGCCCTGCACGTCGTCCGCCGCTCGGTGATCTCACCGAGCGGCTTTTCCCCCCTCAGCCCGCAAGCGGGACCGACGCCTCGGACTCTCTGAAATCGGCTGCAGTCTGCTGCCCCGCCGTAGATCCCGTGACTGCCCCCGCAAGATCCGTTCCTGTATCACCGGCTACGCCAGCAAAGCCCCTGGCGAGCCTTCCAGCAGCCGACGTCCACCGATCGCCGTGGCCTTGAACAACCGGTGGCACGACCACTAAAGCAACGGCATTGG
>NZ_JBICWL010000052.1:0-1852 GCF_043199735.1 Streptomyces sp. NPDC048566 | reverse complement strand
ACACAGTGGACGCGAGCAACTGAGGACAAGCCCTCGGCCTATTAGTACCAGTCACCTCCACCCGTTACCGGGCTTCCAGATCTGGCCTATCAACCCAGTCGTCTACTGGGAGCCTTAACCCCTCAAAGGGGGTGGGAATACTCATCTTGAAGCAGGCTTCCCGCTTAGATGCTTTCAGCGGTTATCCCTCCCGAACGTAGCCAACCAGCCATGCCCTTGGCAGGACAACTGGCACACCAGAGGTTCGTCCGTCCCGGTCCTCTCGTACTAGGGACAGCCCTTCTCAATATTCCTACGCGCACAGCGGATAGGGACCGAACTGTCTCACGACGTTCTAAACCCAGCTCGCGTACCGCTTTAATGGGCGAACAGCCCAACCCTTGGGACCGACTCCAGCCCCAGGATGCGACGAGCCGACATCGAGGTGCCAAACCATCCCGTCGATATGGACTCTTGGGGAAGATCAGCCTGTTATCCCCGGGGTACCTTTTATCCGTTGAGCGACGGCGCTTCCACAAGCCACCGCCGGATCACTAGTCCCGACTTTCGTCCCTGCTCGACCCGTCGGTCTCACAGTCAAGCTCCCTTGTGCACTTACACTCAACACCTGATTGCCAACCAGGCTGAGGGAACCTTTGGGCGCCTCCGTTACTCTTTAGGAGGCAACCGCCCCAGTTAAACTACCCATCAGACACTGTCCCTGATCCGGATCACGGACCCAGGTTAGACATCCAGCACGACCAGACTGGTATTTCAACGACGACTCCACAAACACTGGCGTGCCTGCTTCACAGTCTCCCAGCTATCCTACACAAGCCGAACCGAACACCAATATCAAACTGTAGTAAAGGTCCCGGGGTCTTTCCGTCCTGCTGCGCGAAACGAGCATCTTTACTCGTAGTGCAATTTCACCGGGCCTATGGTTGAGACAGTCGAGAAGTCGTTACGCCATTCGTGCAGGTCGGAACTTACCCGACAAGGAATTTCGCTACCTTAGGATGGTTATAGTTACCACCGCCGTTTACTGGCGCTTAAGTTCTCAGCTTCGCCACCCCGAAGAGTGACTAACCGGTCCCCTTAACGTTCCAGCACCGGGCAGGCGTCAGTCCGTATACATCGCCTTACGGCTTCGCACGGACCTGTGTTTTTAGTAAACAGTCGCTTCTCGCTGGTCTCTGCGGCCACCCCCAGCTCACCGAGTAAATCGGATCACCAGTGATGGCCCCCCTTCTCCCGAAGTTACGGGGGCATTTTGCCGAGTTCCTTAACCATAGTTCACCCGAACGCCTCGGTATTCTCTACCTGACCACCTGAGTCGGTTTAGGGTACGGGCCGCCATGAAACTCGCTAGAGGCTTTTCTCGACAGCATAGGATCATCCACTTCACCACAATCGGCTCGGCATCAGGTCTCAGCCTTGATGTACGACGGATTTACCTATCGCACGGCCTACACCCTTACCCCGGGACAACCACCGCCCGGGCTGGACTACCTTCCTGCGTCACCCCATCACTCACCTACTACAGGTCTGGACCGTCGGCTCCACCACTCCCCTTTGCCCGAAGGCTCCGGGGCGGCTTCACGGACTTAGCATCGCCTGGTTCGATGTTTGACGCTTCACAGCGGGTACCGGAATATCAACCGGTTATCCATCGACTACGCCTGTCGGCCTCGCCTTAGGTCCCGACTTACCCTGGGCAGATCAGCTTGACCCAGGAACCCTTAGTCAATCGGCGCACACGTTTCTCACGTGTGTATCGCTACTCATGCCTGCATTCTCACTCGTGAACCGTCCACCACTGCCTTCCGGCGCGGCTTCACCCGGCACACGACGCTCCCCTACCCATCACAGC
>NZ_JBICWL010000051.1:0-1929 GCF_043199735.1 Streptomyces sp. NPDC048566 | reverse complement strand
CGGTACAGTACGCCGACTACACCCTGTGGCAGCGGGAGCTCCTCGGTGACGAACAAGACCCCGACAGCACCCTCGCCACCCACACCGAATTCTGGCGCACGTACCTGAAGGGCCTGCCGGAGGAGACGGCTCTGCCCGTGGACCGGCCCAGGTCCGCCACAGCCAGCCACGCCGGCGCAGGCGTGGTGATCACCGTGGAGCACGAGCTCTACGAGGACCTCGTACGCCTCGCCCAGGACCACCAGCTCACGGTCTTCATGGTGATCCAGGCCGCATTCGCCGCACTGTTGAGTCGGTCCGGAGCGGGTGACGACATCCCCCTCGGCACCCCGGTGGCCGGGCGGTCCGACGCCTCCCTGGACGAGCTGGTCGGCTTCTTCGCAAACATGATCGTGCTGCGCACCGATACCTCCGGCGATCCGGCATTCACCGAACTCCTGGACCGCGTACGGACTTCCGACGTGGAGGCGTATGCAAACCAGGACATGCCCTTCGACCGGGTCGTGGAAGCCCTCAACCCTCAGCGATCCCCGGCCCGTCACCCCCTGTTTCAGGTCGCGCTGGCCTTTGGCGCAGGCGCCTCCAGTGCGGTCGAACTCTCGGGACTGAGCGGATCGGCGGGCATGGTGCCCACGGCCGTAGCCAAGTTCGATCTGGGCCTCTACCTGGACGAGGTGCGGACCCGCGAGGGAGAGGCGCAGAGCATCTCCGGAGTCCTGGAGTACGCGACCGACCTCTTCGATCGGTCCACGGCCGAGGCCCTCGCGACCCGCCTGGTCACCGTCCTGCGGCAGGCCGTACGGAACCCCGAGCGCCGCCTCAGCACGCTCGAACTGCTCACGCCCGAGGAGCGGCACCGTCTGCTGGTCGAGTACAACGATACGGCTGCGGAGTATCCGGCGGACGCGTGTGTCCATGAGCTCTTTGAGGAGCAGGTCCGGCGGGTGCCGGACGCGGTGGCCGTGGCCTCGGACGAGGGGGGCCTGACGTACGCCGAGCTCAACGCGCGGGCCAACCGGCTGGCGCACCACTTGATCGGACTGGGCGTCCGGCCGGGTGGCACGGTGGCGGTGGCCGTGGAGCGTTCGCCGCAGCTGATCGTCGGCCTGCTGGCCGTACTCAAGGCGGGGGCCGCCTACGTGCCCTTGGCAACCGGCCAGCCCGCGGCGCGTATCCGCCTGATGCTGGAGGAGACCGGAGCCGTTGCCGTCCTCACCGACAAGGCGACCGCCTCCGCCCCGGACCTCCTCGTGGCCACGGCCGACGGGCCGTTTGCCGTCGGCGTCGAAGACGCGGACACCTTCGGGGACGCCCCCACCGACAACCCGGTGGCCGACTGCGGTGGTGCCGCGGCGCTCGCCTACGTCATGTTCACCTCCGGCTCGACGGGTCGGCCCAAGGGTGTCGCGACCACGCACCGCAACATTGTCGAACTCGCCCGGGATCGCTCGTGGGAGGGCGGCGAGCACGCCCGTGTTCTGCTGCACTCGAACTTCGCCTTCGACGCGTCGACCTTCGAGCTCTGGGTCCCCCTGCTGTCCGGCAACACCGTCGTTGTGGTTCCGCCCGGACTCGCCGACGTGGCGCAGCTGAGCCGGGTGATCACCGAACACGGCGTCACCGCGGCCTGGCTCACCGCCTCCCTGTTCGCGCTGTTTGCCGATGAGGAGCCTGAGGTCCTCGCCTCGCTCCGTGAGATCTCCTGCGGCGGCGAAGCCGTCTCGGCAGCTGCCGTCCGCCGGGTGACTGCCCTCGGCACCGGAACGGTGGTCGCGAACTCGTACGGCCCCACCGAGGCGACGACCTTCGCCCTGCGCTGGCGCATGGCGCAGCCGCCGATCGGTTCGTCGGTGCCGATCGGTGTGCCGTTGGCGAATACGCGGGTGTATGTGCTGGATGAGGGTTTGGGGTTGGTGCCTGCGGGTGTGG
>NZ_JBICWL010000050.1:0-2300 GCF_043199735.1 Streptomyces sp. NPDC048566 | reverse complement strand
TCCAACTCACCACCGGAGTTCCACCGCACCAGATCACCCGTCCGGTACATCCGCTCACCCGCACCACCAAACGGATCAGCCACAAACCGCTCAGCGGTGACGCCGAACCGGCCGGCGTAGCCGCGGGCCAAGCCCGCGCCAGCGACGTAGAGCTCGCCGATGACGCCGGCGGGCAGCAGTCGCAGGTTCTCGTCCAGCACATACACGCGGGTGTTGGCCAGGACCTCGCCGATGGGCGCACGGACGGCACTGGCGTGATGGTCCCTGTCGATCACGGAGATCGAGACGTCGTCCGAGCACTCGGCGGGACCGTAGACGTTGGCCATGGGGATGTTGGGAAAACGCGCGTACCAGCGTGTTACCAAGTCCGGCGGAAGCTCCTCGCCGTGCACGAGCATCCAGCGCAGGCCAGCAAACCGGTCCACGGTGGAGTCGTCCAGGTCCCAGGTATCGAGGATCGCGCGCAGCACCGCGGGCACGATCTGCAGAACAGTCACGCCGTGTTCGGCCACGCACTCAAGCGTCGCCAGCGGATCCCGGTTGGTGTCGTCGTCCATGATGTGGACCCGGCCGCCGGCCAGAAGTATCGTCAGCGCCTGCCACACCGAGACGTCGAAGGTCAACGGGGCGTTGAAGGCCATGGTGTCGTTGTGGTCCAGGCCGTACAGGTCCACCACGGCGTGGAGGTGGTTGGCCAGACCGCGGTGCGGGACGAGCACGCCCTTGGGGTGGCCCGTGGAACCGGAGGTGAAGACGGAGTAGGCAGTGCAGTCCTGAAGCTCAGCCATGTCGGGGCCGTGCCACTCGTCGGTCGTGTCCGGAGTACTGGTGAACAGCAGCCGTACGGGGCCCGAGGCCGCGGCGATCACGGCGGATGCCCGTTCCTGCAGCTCAGGGGCGGCCACCAGGTAGGCGACGCCCGCATCGTCGAGCATCCGCGCGGCCCGTTCCACGGGGAGGCTGCTGTCCAGCGGCATGTAGCCACCTCCGGTACCCAGGATGCCCAAGACGACGGAGACGTACCAGGGGCTGCGCTCCGACAGCACCGCTGTGATCGAGTCCGGTCCCACGCCGGCGTCGGCCAGGACACGGGAGACAGCGTCCGCGTCTGCGGCGAGATTGCGATAGGTGAAGCTGCTGTGGTCATCGGAGACAGCCGGGGCGTCGGGGCGCTCTGCCGCGAGCCGACGTACGTGTGCCGCCAGGTCCATCGGGCGCTCGGGGACCTGGGAGCCCTGCCACTGCACCAGCTGCTGGTGCCGCTCCTGCGCGGACAGCAGTTCTACGTCGCCGATACGCAGGTCCGGGTCGGACGTCACGGCTTCCAGCAGGCGTACGAGGCGTTCGGCCATCGCCCGCACAGTGGAACGGTCGAAGAGGTCGGTGGCGTACTCCCAGGAGGTCCGCAGACCGGCCGGGCGGCCGTCGCTGTCGCGCCGACTCTCGAAGTCCACGGAGAGGTCGAACTTCGAGGTGGGCGTGGTCTGGGCCAGAACCTCGGCCCGCAGCCCCGGCAGTTGTACCTCGTTCACTCCGAAGCCGTCGTTGAGGGCGACCAAGACCTGGAACAGCGGGTGCCAGGCGAGGGACCGCTCGGGATTGAGGGCCTCGACGACCCGGTCGAAGGGCATGTCCTGGTGGGCGTACGCCTCCAGGTCGGCCCTGCGCACTCGTTCCAGCAGCTCGGCGAAGGTCGGGTCGCCGGAGGTGTCGGTGCGCAGCACGAGTGTGTTGACGAAGAAGCCGACCAGCTCGTCCAGGGAGGCGTCGGACCGCCCGGCGACGAGCGTGCCCAGGGGCACGTCGTGGCCGGCTCCCGACCGGCTGAGGATCACCGCGACAGCGGCCTGGAGCACCATGAACACCGTGCACTGACGGGCCTGGGCGAGTTCTTGGACGCGGGCGTGGAGCGCCGACTCCATGGTGATCTCGACGGTGGCGCCCTCGTAGCTGGCGACACCCGGACGTGAGCGGTCGAAGGGGAGTTCCAGCTGCTCAGGGAGGCCCGCGAGGGCATTCCTCCAGAATTCGGTGTGGGTGGCGAGGGTGCTGTCGGGGTCTTGTTCGTCACCGAGGAGCTCCCGCTGCCACAGGGTGTAGTCGGCGTACTGTACCGGCAGCGGCGCCCAGTCCGGCTCCTCGCCAGCGCACCGCGCCCGGTAGGCATGTGCCAGGTCCCGCAGCAGCGGCCGCATGGAGACGCCGTCGCCGGCGATGTGGTGCACCAGGATCAGCAGCACCGACTCCTCGCCAGCAGAGGTGAACAGCCAGGCCCGCACAGGCACCTCGCATGTCACGTC
>NZ_JBICWL010000049.1:0-4688 GCF_043199735.1 Streptomyces sp. NPDC048566 | reverse complement strand
ACCACCCGCGCAATTCATAACGAACCCGAGCGAGCACTCCCCATCCTGGGCATCACTAACGATCCAGACACCTACGGAACTTGATCAAGCCCTGCCCCAGAGGGGTGGATAGGCGGCGGGTTCACGTTGTGTGCTTGTCGGGTCGATTGGTGCCTTGTTGTTTGCACAGGGCCGCCGGTTGCCCGTCCGCATCCGTCCCTCTGCATCGTCCCTCGTGAGAGTGAGGTTGGTGGGCCTGCCCCGACCGCCGCTCGGGCGTTGCCAGGCCCCTCCCCCGGCGCTGCTGCCTTCGCGCCGCCCTGCGGGCGGGCCGGTCGGTCGCAGGTCGGGGCGTGTGCGGGGCGGGGGGCGCGTGCGGGGCCGGGTGAGGGTGGGTGGCGGCAGGGATCGGTGGCGGCCGGCCTCTCGGGCTGCATGCGTTGCCGGTGTGCCGCAGGGCGGGGCGCGACCGTGGGCGGGGCGGCCGTGGGCGGGGGGCCTCGACGATGTAAGGAAGGAGGGGGTGCGGGCGAGGATCGGGAAGGTGCCCAGTGAGCGTGGCGGTGTCCGTGGCCGGCCGATGGACGGGCGGGTTCGGCCGCCGATAGGAGGGGCAGGGTTCGCCGGACCGGCAGCCTGCGACCTGTAGTCGGCGCCCCCGGCAGCCGGGAGTCGGGGTGGTGGCCGGCCTCGAACCCAACAGGCCGGTGTTCGATGCCTGTTCGGTTCGAGGCCGGCCGGATGGGCAGCGCGTCGGCTTCAGCGCTATACCACTGTTGGGCAGCGGGGGTCGGATCGAAGGCTGTCGGCGAGCCGATTCGTTTAAACTCACTGGTACCCAGGCGGGAAACAGTCGAGCAGGAAGACACCAGCCGTGCCGAACCCACTGCAGGTACTGATCAAGCACCAACTTGACCAGCACGGTTTGTCCTATGGCGACGTGGCGCGTCGGGGAGGTGTTGCGCGTTCCACCGTTCACCATCTGGCTACGTCGGAGCAATTGTCCCGTATGCCGCAGCAGAGCACGCTCGAGGGGCTGGCCAAGGGGCTGGACATCCCGGTCACTCCAGTGCACCGGGCTGCTGCGGAGGCGTGCGGGGTTCATCTCTATCTCGAGGATGCGCCCGAGGCGGGGGATCCCGAAGTCGCGATTCTGATCGCGAGCGTGCAGAAACTCGGACCGGTCGACCGCTGTCATGTTTCCGCGCTCGTGGAGTCTCTGCTGCGGACGGCCGCGGCGGAAGAGGAGAAGTCCGGCCGCCTCTGAAGAGAGGCCGGCAAAGGCAAGCCGCGACTCTCGAGGTCGCGCATCGGAGCGCTGCGGTCGTCCGGTGCGGGCGAGAGTTGATGGAAAGGCGACTTTCACATTCTTTCAATTCGTCTTCAACTTTCCGTGCCGGAATCCGCCGGGAGGGGCACGCTCGAGGGCTGCCGGTGTTCGATTCCTCAGAGGTGGTGCGGGTTCGCCGCTCCGAGCCAGTTGATCACGATGGCGACGGTGCGGTAGTCGAGCTCGGCGATCTGTGTCATGACCCTGAGGTCGCGGAGCCGGTCGGGTACGCAGGCCGCATCGAGGGCGCAGTGGATCAGCACCTTGTGCGCCTGGGTGGCGGGAAGGTCCCCCTCTGCGGCGAGGGCATCGCGCAGGGACGGCGCGACGGGAACCGGAGGGGTCGTTTCTGTGTTTTGCATGTTCTCTTTCATGAGGCTGTCGATCGGATTCCGCCCCCGGGTCCGTCGCGAGGCGGAATAGCGTCAAAAGAGGAAAGCGCCATTCGTCGCGGCGCTGCCGCGACGGCATCATTCACCTTGCCGGCAGGGGCTCCATTCGCAGTGCCCTTCGAGGCGCCCTTTGAGGCGCCGGTTGGAGCGCCGGGTGGGGTGCCGGGTGGGGTGCCGGGTGGGGTGCGGAGCTTTCCTGGAAAAGGATTTCCAGTCGGGTCTGCAGGTCGTCGGTGGTGTTCCACTGGTTTTGCGGGAGGAGGCCTTGGGCGGTCTTTCTCCAGAAATGGTCCACCGATGCCTGGGCGTCGTGGTCGGGGACGCGGGCGGTCGCGGGGGCCAGCGCGAGGATGCGGGTGCGTTCGGTGAAGGCGTATGCGGTGAGCCGGGTGCGCGGGAATGATCCGGTGTCGCGGGTGAGGGCGGTGTTCAGTGCCGTGTGGACCAGTTCATGGGTGAGGGTGTTGTCCATGCCCCAGCCGACGAGGCGGTGTTCGTGGGTGTCCAGCACGACGGCGCAGTACAGGGTTCCGGTGGCGGTGTGGTGGGCTCGGGCGTCCACGACCCACAGGCGTTGCGTGGTGCTGTCGAGGGTCTGGGCGGCTTCCCAGCGGGTCCGGCCCGCGCGTCCCTGGATGCCGGCCTGGCGCATCAGGAGTTCCACCGTGCCGCGGCTGACGCTGATGCCGTAGCAGTGCTGGAGTTCGTGGTGGATGCGCCGTGAGCCGTACAGGGCGTGGGAGGCGCGGTAGATGGAGAGGATGAGTTCGCTCAGCCGGGCGTGGCGCAGTGCGCGGCCGGAGGGGCCGCGCCGGTACCAGGCGTAGTAGCCGGATTCGGAGACGCGTAGGAGGGCGGCGGTGGTGCGGACCGGGTGGCCTTCGGCCGCCATGGTCTGGATGGCCTCGAATCGGGCTTGCGCGGGCACGGCGTCGCTGAGGTGCCGGGTGAGGCGGCGGTGGGTGAGCAGTTCGCTTTCGAGTTGGGCGATGCGTGCGTTGGCGGTGTCCAGTTCGCTCTGCCGGCCGTGGCCGTGCTGTGGGTGATGGGCGATGTGGGGGTGGGCCTGGCGCCAGCGGTAGAGAGTGGATCTGCTCAGGTGCAGTTCGGCTGCGACGTCCCTGACGGTCCGGCCCTGGGCGAGGAGGTTCAGGGCCTGGTCCTGCAGCGACGAGGGGAGGGGCTGTGTGGGCATGGTCCTTCCTGTTGTTGCCCGGGGCCGGGACGGTGGTGTCGCGCCGGGTGGTGTAGCCGATCAGGCCGGCGAAGTCTGCGGCTCACCGGCCGGATCACCGGCGACGCAGACCCCGCAAGCCCCGCAGGCTTATAGGTCCCGTAGGCCCGTGGGCCCTGTGGGGCTTCCGGGGCGGGACCGGCGGTGATCACGCGGTGACCGGCGGCGGCAGCGGAAGTGACAGCGGCCGGCTGCGCAGCGGCGTCCGCGGCGGATCGTGATCGGCTACACCACGACGAGGGACACGGCCGGGCCCCGTCGAGGGGGGTGCGGCGGAAAGGCGGCAGTCGTGGGAGGCGGCCCCACAAGGGTTGGGTGGGCCGGCTCCGGACCGCCCGCCGGGAGGGGCTAGTTGACGTGGCGGTGCATCGTGACGGTGGGCTGGAAGCTGTCCTGGGGGCCGACGGCGCTGCGGTGGGGGGCGGAGGCGGCTTCGCGGTCCAGGACGGTCTTGATCTCCTGGGCGAGTTCGTCGGCGCGCTTTTTCACGTTGGGAATGGAGAGGTGGGAGGTCCTCAGTGCGGCCGCTTCGCGGTGGATGCGGGTGAGGTTGCTGAGAGCCGACCTGCTGAGGGTCATCTCCTGGGGGGTGGCGACCACGAACTGGTAGGCGCCGGCGAAGGTTTGGCAGCCTTCACAGTGGTTGTTGGAGGACCGGGAGAGGTTGGTGGCGTTGATCAGGCGGGCGTTGCGGCCGGCGGCGGTGACGATCTGGTAGGACAAGGCGATCGACCGGCAGGGGGCCTGCGGGGAGCAGCCCGCGGACTGGGCCGTGGCCCGGTTGTTCGCCGTCACCGCGACGAGCGGCCCGAACTGGTGGATTTTGAACGACTCGTCGAACTGGTTGACGTGGGTGCGGTTGGCGTGGGCGTCGGCCATGTCCACGGCGGCGGACATGAAGGAGTGGCTACCGCCGGTGGTGGCCTGAGCCGACGTCGTGGTCGCCGCGACGGCCATGCCGGCAGTGGCGATCATGCCGAGACGCACCGCGGTCTTGGCGGCGGTGCTGGTGCGCGGTTTGCGGTGACTCATGGCTGTCTCCTTGAGATGAGAGAGAGGGACAAAAACGAGAAGGGAGAAAGGGGAGATAGAGGGTGAGTGGGGGGCCTGCGGCAGGGTCGGGGTGTTGCGGTTGCAGGCAGGCGGCCACCAGGGGTTGCGGGTGGTCGGCTGCCGGGGGTTGCGGGCGATCGGCTACCCGGCAGGGTCAGGGTGGTGCGGTTGCAGGCGGGCATCTGCCGGGGGGCGGCGGTTGCAGGCGGGCAGCTGCCGGGGGGGGCGGCGGTTGCGGGCGGGCAGCTGCCCCCGGGGGGGTGCGGGTGGTCGGCTGGCGGGGTCAGGGTGTTGTGGTTGTGGTGGGTGTCTGCGGGGGGTCGGTCGCGGTGGGCGGCGCGGTGTCGGGTGGGGATGGCAGGTCCGTGGGGGTGGCGGAGGGGATCTGCGAGGGGCTCTCGGTGCGGGGGCCGCTGGCCGTCCTTTTGGGTGTGCCGGCGGCTGTCTTCGGTGAGGGCGGCGGCTGGTCGCTGCTGTGGGGCGATGCGGAGGCGGAGGCGGTGGGGTCGTGCGGGTTCGGGCTGCTCGTGCCGGAGGTGTGGGAGGGGGTGGTGGCCGGGCGGGTCGCCTGGATGCCGGCGGGGGTGGTCGCCTCCGGTGCCGGGGCGGTCGCCGTGGGGGTGGGGTGGACGGGCTGGTCCGCGGGCCGTGCCTTGGGGACGCCGGGCTGCAGGATGGGGGCGACGGGCGGGGCGGGGGG
>NZ_JBICWL010000048.1:0-9716 GCF_043199735.1 Streptomyces sp. NPDC048566 | reverse complement strand
CATCATCTGCTCGCCGGGGAAGGCGAGTCGGCCTCGGTAGGGCACGGCGTGCCGGGCGAGGGCGTCGATCTGCCGGCGCAGGTCGGCGGGCGCGGTCCCGGGTCCCTTGGTGCTGGTGCGGCTGAGGTGCAGCACCATGCCGGCCGCGCCCCGGAACAGCCCGGGCTGGGCGTAGAAGGTGGCCTGCGCCGCCGCGACGATCTCCCGGCGGGCCTGTTCGAGGTCCGGGTCGGTGCGGTGGGCGAGGTAGTCGTCGAGCACCATGCCGATGCCGACGCTGCCCGCGCCGAGATAGGGCATGGTCCGCCATCCCTCGTCCACCTGGAGTGTTCCGGAGGCGCTGCGGACGCAGCGGGCGAGGTCCTGCCGCAGCGCGTCGCGCGCCAGGTCGAGCAGGGCGGTGTCCCCGGTGCGTTCGTGGAGGCGGACGAAGAGCAGGGCCGGTCCGGACGCTCCGTGCAGCAGCCCCGCGCGGCGGATGCCGGGGACGGCGCCGGCGACCAGTTCGGCGCAGCGCAGGGCCGCGTCGTGCAGGGCCGGTGTGCCGGTGCCGGCCGCGAGGGCGTCGAGGGCGAGGCCGACGCCGCTGAGTCCGCCGTGCAGATCGGGCGCGATGCCCTCCCACGGCTGGTCCCGGACCGTCTCGGCCAGTTCCAGGGCCCGTTCGGGGTGGCCGAGGCGGTCGAGTGTCCAGGCCACTCCGGCAAGGCCGTCGTAGAAGCCGATCGGTGAGCCGGACTCGGGTTCCTTGGTGCGGCGCAGCAGCCACTCCTCCGCCTCGGCGACCCGGTCCGCGCCGGTCTCGGCGAGGGCGTACAGCACCCCGGCGGTGCCGTAGCCGAAGGTCGCGCCGCCGCCCGCGGTGGCGAACTGCGCGATGTCGCCGGGGAAGCAGCGGTCGTCGCGGTCGGGGGTCGCGGAGGCGAGGACGGCGCGGACCATCGAGTCGCGGCTGCGCGGCCAGTCTCCGGGTTCGACGGGCAGGTAGCGTCCGCCGGGCGGTACGGCGGTGCCCCGGGTGATCTCGGCGACCGCCTCGTCCAGGAACCCCCGGTCGACGGGGAACTGCTCGGCCGCGATGTCCGCCAGGTGCCGGGCCTTGCCCGGGTCCAGCGGCAGCAGGCTGGTCAGCGGGAGGAAGAGGGCGAGCCGCAGACAGGCCAGCGCATAGCGGTCGACGTCGGTTCCGCGCCGGTCGGCGGGGGCGACGAAGCCGGGGTTGGCGACGGTCTGGCGGCGGTCCTCCTCGACGGGTGCAGCGGCCTCGAAGTCGATGAGGGTGACGGACTCCTCGTCGTCGGACACCATGATGTTGAACAGGTGCAGGTCGTTGAAGACGACGCCGCGCTCGTGCACGGCTCGCACCGCGTCCTCGACCAGCCGGTGCACGCGCAGCGCCCAGGCCGTGTACGCGGCGAGCGCCTCGGGACCGGGGTCGGCCTCGATGAGGGGGTGGCGGCGGGCGAAGAAGGTGTTGAGGGGCTTGCCCTCGACGAACTCCATCGCGAGGAAGTGGTGGTCGCCGACGGTGAAGGTCCCCCGTACCTCGGGGGCGCAGCCGAGTCCCGACAGCCTTTCCAGCGCCTGCTGTTCGCGGCGCAGCCGGGCGACCGCGTCGGCCCCGTCGGCGGCCAGTCCGGCGTGCGGCCGGGCCTCCTTGAGGACGACCTTCTCTCCGGTGGCGCGGTCGCGGCCGACGTACACCCCGCCGCCGTTGGAGAAGTGCAGCGCCGACTCGACCGTGTAGGGGAGTTCGGTGACGGTGACGGCGGACCGGGCGGCGAGGTGCGGGGCGAGGAAGGCCGGCGGCTCGATCCAGTCGGGGGTGCGGAAGACGGGTCCGCGCAGGTCGGGTACGAGGCGTCCGTCGGGGCGGCGGACGGCGGGCCGCAGTTCGCCCTCGTCGTCGTAGCAGTGCCGGCGGGTGAAGCTGCCGTACCGGACGTGCACCGGGCTCGAACCCCAGCGCAGGTCGCTGAGGATGCAGGGCGCGGGTTCGCCGTCGAGGAGGGCGGCGAGGTCGGCGGCGACGCGGTGGCACTGCGCGTCGTCGGCCGGGTAGACGGTGAGGAACTTGCCGCTGGCCGCCCGGTCGGCGTACTTGGCGTTGCGCTGGTGCAGCAGGTACCGGCTGGGCACGAACTTGTACGCGACGGCGTGCCGCAGGCAGTAGGCGGAGACCGTGTCGAGGATGGACTCGGCGTTGTCCAGGCACGCGGAGACGTGGATCTTCCAGCCCTGGTCGGGGAGGTGCGCGTCCAGCGGGCGCAGTGCGAGCCAGTCCCCCACCCGGTGGCGCTGCCAGCCGTCGGGGGGCGGGGCGAGGGCGGCGGCGTAGCTCTCCGCCCGGCCGTCGGTCGCCCGGTCCGGGCCGGTGGTGAGCCGGTGCGGGGCGTCGTAGAAGTACCGGTCCGCGTCGCAGAAGGCGGCGTAGCCCTTGATCACGTCCGCTCCCTCGGTGGGCGGTACCGGCTCCGTGCCGGTCTGACAGGACGACGGTGTCATCCGGCGGAGGGCGGCCGACAGTCACACACGTCAGCAACCGACCGTGTGAAACGCACGGTCGACCCGGCCCCCGCGTCAGGGTCGTGCCCCGGGACGCGGCACCGCGGGGCCACCCGGAATCCGGGTCGGGGGAGTCGGGGCTCGCGGCGCCCGGCGCCCTGCGCCCGGCCGGACGCGCGGCTCACCGGCGCGGGCGAGCGGAACCGTGCCACTCCCCCGTCCTGCCCCGGCAGCGGGGGGCGACCGGGGTCGAACGCGCCTGTCTCCAGGGCCCCGAGGGCCCGCCGTCGCGGTGTCCCGCCGGTACCGGCGGCTCCACCGGCGGGGCGTGACGCCCTTCGTCCACCGTGTCCGGGAATTTTTTCCGGTCCGCTGAGTCCGAGGGGCTCCCGGTCCGTACTCCTCATCGTCCGCCCCACCAGGCGTGACAGCGGATCGCCTGACAGGCCGACGGGGTAGGAGGAACGGTGCAGCGTTCACGGAATGTGATCGGAACACTTTTTGTGGGCGGTGCTCTCACCCTGACACTCGCCGCGCTCGCCTATCCGGCCATGCTCGGCCTGCAGACCACGTCGAGCTCGACCGACCGGGTCATCGCCAACACCCAGTGGGGTCCGCTGACGGAGGGGGAGCGGGACTTCGTGGTCAAGGTGCGCGCGGCCGGCCTGTGGGAGTACCCGCTCGGCCAGATCGGGCTGCAGAAGGGGCAGAGCAAGGCCGTCCGGACCGCGGCCCGGCATCTCGTCGACGGGCACTCCGCGCTGGACACCAGCTGCCGCAAGATCGCACCGATGCTGAACATCACGCTCCCCAACGTGGCGAGTCCCCAGCAGGTGGGATTCGTCAGCCAGCTCCAGGGGGAATCGGGCAAGCAGTTCGACGTCGACTTCGCCAACATCCTGCGCATGACGCACGGTTCGATCTTCAACACGATCGCGAAGGTTCGTTCGACGACCAAGAACAGCCTGGTCCGCGCGCTGGCCGACCAGGCGAACGACACGGTCCTCGACCACATCACCGTCATGGAGAAGACCGGCCTGATCGACTTCGACACGACGGTCTTCAACCAGACCACCCCGCCCAAGCTGCCGCAGGCCGACATGACTCCCCCGAACCCGGTGCCCGGCCAGCCCCAGGTGGTCCTCACCCCTCCGGCGAACCCCACCTCCACGCCGCTGGACCTCGGCAAGGCCGTGAACGGCGGATAGTCTTCCTCGGCGGCGGGCCGCGGCCGGCAGCCGCCCTTGTCCGCGGGTCCGGCGCCGGCCACGGGGCCCGACCGCGACGGCTCCCGGCACCCGGCGGCACCTTCTGAGGGCCGGCGCGCGGGCGTGGCGTCAAGGGGCGGGCCGGAGGGGCGTAGCCCCTCCGACGCCGGTGGCGCGCCGAGCCGGGCGTTCGGCGGCCGGCCGCGCGGGTCCTCACGGCGAGCACCACGGCTCACCGGCGGGACGGTCCCGCCGGGCGCGGGGCCGAGTGGCCGGCCCGCGACCGCCGCCGTCCCGGGCCCCCTCTCCCCCGCGAACGGGAGCCCGGGTGCGCGTCCGGGCCGCAGCCGGTCAGCTCCCGGCCGGCACCGAGGTGATCTTCCCGTCCTCGTCGACCGTGTGGGTGCGCCAGTAGACGTCCCACTTGTCGTCGACCTCCTTGGGCACCTTTCCGGCCGGGTAGCGGGTGTATCCCGCCGACGGCTCCTCCTTGTCGGAGAAGCAGGCGGAACCCGTCCCGCCGACCGTCAGGGCGGGGTACTCGCCGCCACCGCAGACGGCCTCGCGGTACTCGAATCCGGCGCAGCCGGTGAGCGCGGCGACGGCGGCCGTACCGGTGAGCGCGGCGGCGAGGACCCGGCTCCTTGCGCGGCGCGGGGCGGCGATGCGTATCGTCCGGGGCACGTTCATGCTGGTCTCCAGTCACTCGGTCGGCACCCAGCTTCGCCTCCACGCCGGGGCGTTGCCCTGAGTACCCGTACTCAGAACCGGCGGCCGGCGTGCTCAGCACCCCGTCCGGCGGCGGGCGGGGCAGACCCCGACGCGCCCTCGGCCCGTGCCCGCGGGCTCACCCGCCTTCCGCGCCGCGGACGACACCCCGCGCACCGGGTGCGGTCGGCGACGGGTCCGTATCCTGGCAGCATGCGCACGCGCCCCACGCTCAGCTGGACCCCCACGGAGGAGCCGCCGCCCGGCACGACGGACCTGGAACCGGTCGCCGACGCCCTGCGGACCGGCGGGGTCCTGGTGCTCAGCGGAGCGGGCATCTCCACGGAGTCCGGCATCCCGGACTACCGCGGCGAGCGCGGCAGCCTGAGCCGGCACACCCCGATGACCTACCAGGAGTTCACCGGGGACGCCCACGCGCGACGCCGTTACTGGGCGCGCAGCCACCTCGGCTGGCGGACGTTCGGCCGGGCCCGCCCCAACGACGGGCACCGGGCCGTCGCAGCGTTCGGGCGGCACGGCCTGCTCTCGGGCGTGATCACGCAGAACGTCGACGGACTGCACCAGGCGGCGGGCAGCGAGGAGGTCGTCGAACTGCACGGGAGCCTGGGGCGCGTGCTGTGCCTGTCCTGCCGGGACCTCACCCACCGCCGGGAACTGGCGCGGCGGCTGGAGGAGGCCAACCCCGGCTTCGACCCGCGGGCCGGCTCGGTCAACCCGGACGGCGACGCCGACCTCACGGACGAGCAGGTGGGCGACTTCCGCGTCGTCCCGTGCACGGTCTGCGGCGGCGTCCTCAAGCCGGACGTGGTGTTCTTCGGTGAAACCGTGCCGCCGGCCCGCGTGGAGGACTGCCGTCGGCTGGTGCGCGCGGCGGACTCGCTGCTGGTGCTCGGCTCCTCCCTGACGGTGATGTCCGGGCTCCGGTTCGTCCGCCAGGCCGCCGAGGCCGGCAAGCCGGTGCTGATCGTCAACCGGGACCCGACCCGCGGAGACCGGCACTCCCTCGCCCGCGTGGAACTCCCGCTGGGTGCGGCGCTGAGCACGATCGCCGGACGGCTGGAGATCCCGCTGGACGCGGCTGCCTGAGCCGTGTCCAGCGGCATGCCCCGCCCGCACGGGGACGCGGGCGTCCCGTGCAGGTCCGCCGTCGTGCGGGCCGGCGCCGCGCGGGCCGCCACGGACGCTCTCCTCGCGCGCCGGCGCTTTTGGCCCGCCGGGCCGGCGGGGGCCTTCGCGGGCCTCCTTCACTCGTCCGGGTCGGCGGCGGGTGACGCGCCCCGGTAAGGCGCCGCGCCCGGCCGGCGGCCGTGTAGAGAGGACCGTGCACCGGGTCCGGCGCCGCGTCGCCGCACCGGCCCGGGCCCCGGACGGAGCGGCCGGCGTACCGGCCGCTCCGACCGCCGGACGTCCGACGCGGCGATGGAGGCCGAGCGCGCTCATGACCCCTGCCCACTGGCTCTTCGGCGACCAGCTAGGCCCCCACTTCCTCACCCCGGGCGACGACGGACCGGACCGGGACGCGGCCGTGCTCCTCGTCGAGGCGCGGTCCGTGTTCCGCCGCCGGCGCTTCCACCGCGCCAAGGCCCATCTCGTGCTGTCCGCGATGCGCCACCGGGCCGCCGAACTCGGCGACCGGGCGCACTACATCCGCGCCGACACCTACCGCGAGGGCCTGCGCGCCGCGGCGGACGACGGCCTCACCGACGACGGGGTGACGGTCCATCACCCCACCTCGCACGCCGCCCTCCGGTTCGTCCGGTCGCTGGACGGCGTCGACGTCCTGGCGCCTCGCGGCTTCCTGGTGCCGCGGCCGGACTTCGACGCCTGGGCGGACGGCCTCGGCGGCAAGCGGCTGCGCCAGGAGGACTTCTACCGGTGGGTGCGGCGCGGGCACGACCTGCTGATGGACGGCGGCGACCCCGCGGGCGGGCGCTGGAACCACGACCACGACAACAGGGAAACGCCCCCGAAGAAGGCCCGCACCCTGGGCGCTCCGGCTCCCTACCGGCCGCGCGAGGACGCGATCGACGAGGAGGTCCGAAACGACCTGGACCGGTGGGAGCGCGACGGCGAGGTGACGTTCGTCGGACGGGACGGCCCGCGCCGCTTCCCCGCGTCGCGCCGCGAGGCGCTCGCCGCCCTCCGCCGCTTCGTGGAGCACCGCCTCGGAGGCTTCGGCGCCTACGAGGACGCGATGCTGACGGCGGACCCGGTGATGAGCCACAGCCTGCTGTCGTCGTCGCTCAACCTCGGGCTGTTGCACCCCGCCGAGTGCGTCGAGGCGGCCGAGGACGCCTGGCGTGCGGGGGACGCGCCGATCAACAGCGTGGAGGGATTCGTACGGCAGATCGCCGGGTGGCGCGAGTACGTCTGGCACCTGTACTGGTACTTCGGCGACGCATACCGCGACAGCAACACCCTCGGGCACCACGCCCCGCTCCCGGACTGGTTCCTCGATCTCGACGCCGACGCGGTGACGGCCCGCTGCCTGGCCACGACCCTGGCCCAGGTCCGGGACACCGGCTGGACCCACCACATCCCCCGGTTGATGCTGCTCGGCAGCCACGCCCTGCAGCAGGGCTGGGACCCGCGGGCGGTCACCGACTGGTTCCACCGCTGCTTCGTCGACGGCTACGACTGGGTGATGCTGCCCAACGTCGTCGGGATGTCCCAGTACGCCGACGGCGGGCGGATGACCACCAAGCCGTACACCTCCGGCGGCGCGTACGTGCACCGCATGAGCGATCTCTGCTCGGGCTGCGCGTACCGTCCCACGGACCGCACCGGCGAGCGCGCCTGTCCGTTCACCGCCGGGTACTGGGCCTTCCTGCACCGGCACCGGCGGCGGCTGGCGGGCAACAACCGGATGAGCCAGGCGGTGCGCGGCCTCGACCGGCTCGGCGATCTCGACGCGCTGCTGCGCCAGGCCCGCGAGCGCGGCGACTCCCCACCCTGACCGGCACCGGCAGCGGGGGACGGGCGCGGAGCGGGGCCGGCCCGCGCACGCCGGCGTTTCGCGTCCTGCGCCCGGATGCGGTACGAAGTCGCGGTGAACGATCAGCCGCCGCCCACGACCGTCCGTGTGTTCGTCGCGCTCGCCCCGCCCGACGGGGCGAAGGCCGAACTGGCCGCGGCGCTCGCTCCCGCCTACGCGGCCCATCCGGCCATGCGGTGGAACCGCATCGAGGACTGGCACATCACGCTCGCGTTCCTGGGTCAGCTGCCCGCCGCGTCGGTTCCCCGCCTCCGGCCGGCCCTGGCCGCCCTCGCCGCGCGCCGCGACCCTCTGTCGCTCGCCCTGCGCGGCAGCGGCACGTTCGACGACCGGGTGGTGTGGAGCGGGGTCGAGGGGGACCTCACGGGGCTGCACGGGCTCGCCGCGGACGTGCGGAGCGCCGTCCGGGACTGCGGTGTCGGTTTCGCGGAGCGGCCGTTCCGTCCCCACCTCACCCTGGCGCGCGCCCGTCGGGGTGACGTCGCATCGGCCGCGGAGATCGCCCGGGGGATCTCCGCCTTCGCCGGCCGGTGCTGGCCGGCCGAACACCTTCACCTGGTCGGCAGCCACGCAGGCCCCGGTCCCGGCCGCCACCACTACCGCGACATCGACGCCTGGCCCCTGGGCAGAACGGTCGGTCACCTTCCGTGAACCACCCGATATGGCGCGTTACGCCACCCGCCCGGCGGGGCAACATCGATCGGGTCGCGCGCACGGTGCGGTCCGGTCACGCAGTCGCAGAGGATGCACAGATGGCAACAGGTGTCGTGAAGTGGTTCAGCTCGGAGAAGGGCTTCGGATTCATCCAGCAGGATGACGGCGGTCCCGACGTGTTCGTCCACTTCTCCGCGATCCAGACCACCGGCTTCAAGGAGCTGGCGGAGGGCGCCAAGGTCGAGTACGGCGTCACGCAGGGAGCCAAGGGTCCGCAGGCCGAGCAGGTCGTCCCCGTCTGATCGGGCCGAACCCGTGGGGGCCTCCAGACCTCCACCCCCGAGGGCCGTCCGCCGCGCGATCCGCCTGCGGGCGCGCACGGCGGGCGGCCCTCCGGGAGTCGCGGACGGCCACCCGGCCCTCGACGTCACGGTGTCCCGGCTCGAACGACGTCGTCTCCCTCGGCCTTTCCGCAGCGCCACCACGCCACGGGCCCCCACCGCGCACGCTCCGGGGATGCCGGGGCGGCCTCGAAGCAGCCCGCGGCGGTACGACGCGGTCCACCCGGGCTGACAACGGCCGGACCTCGCCATGAAGGACCGGCAGTACCCGGCGTGAGAAGGAAGCGTCCGCGGCTGTCGATCCGGCGCATCCCCGGTCGACGTCTCTGTACGGGCACCCCCGCCCGCGCGGGCCGGCTACGGCGACGAACGAGGAGAGCGCGTGAACCAGCTGCTGAGAGTCATGAACTTCAACGTGTCGAGCGACGGCATCGGCGCCGGGGAGCACCAGAGTCTGGAGCAGCCGTTCGGCCTGCCCGCTCCGGAGCGCCTCTTCGGCTGGGCCGGCGCCACCGCGAGCTGGCCGATGCGGACGGACGGCGGGGGCAGTCGCGGCCTGGACGACTACTTCACCCGGGATTTCGCCCGGAACATCGGCGCGGAGATCATGGGCCGCAACAAGTTCGGCCCGCAGCGCGGCCCCTGGCAGGACCACGAGTGGCAGGGCTGGTGGGGCGACGAACCCCCCTTCCACACGCCCGTGTTCGTCATGACCCACCACGGCCGTCCGCCGATCACGCTCTCCGACACCACCTTCCACTTCGTCGACGGCGAGCCGGCCCGCGTCCTCGAACAGGCACGGGAGGCGGCGCGCGGCCGGGACGTCCGGCTCGGCGGCGGGGTCACCACGATCCGCCGGTTCCTCGACGCGGGACTCGTCGACACCCTCCACGTGACGGTCTCGCCGTTGCAGCTCGGCTCGGGGCTGCGGCTGTGGGACTCCCCCGACGACCTGCGCGACCGGTACCACCTCGAGGTCGTGCCGAGCCCGAGCGGCGTGGCGCACCACTTGTTCTGGCGGAAGTGACGGCGGCGGCCCGCGCGGTCGGGCCGCCGGCCCGATCCGGGCCGCTTCGCACCGTCGTCGGCGCCTGCTCCACGCCCGGACGCGCGCGAACGGCCGCCGCACCAGGGCCTCGTACGGGCAGGGCGTAGGTCCCGCCCGGTGGGGGGGGGGGGCCCCCGCGGCGCGCCCCCCCCCCCCCCCCCCCCCCCCCCCCCCCCCCCGCCCCCCCCGCCCCCCCGCCCCCCCCGCCCGGCCGCGCCGCCCCCCCCCCCCCCCCG
>NZ_JBICWL010000047.1:0-11267 GCF_043199735.1 Streptomyces sp. NPDC048566 | reverse complement strand
GGGCGCGGCCGCCCCCCGCGGGGGGCGGGGCGCCCCCCCCCGCCGCCGGGCGCCCCCCCCCCGCCCCCCCCCCCCGCTCCGATGCGCGGCCTCACGGACCGCGAAGCCCTGTCACTCCTCGACGGTCAGCCCCTTGCGCAGCCGCACGAGGGTGCGCGACAGCAGCCGGGAGACGTGCATCTGGGAGATGCCGAGTTCGTCGCCGATCTCGGACTGGGTCATGTTCGCCACGAAGCGCAGCGACAGGATCTGCCGGTCGCGCTGCGGGAGCTGGGCGATCAGCGGCTTGAGGGACTCCACGTACTCGATCCCCTCGAGCCCGTTGTCCTCGTACCCGATGCGGTCCGCGAGCGCGCCCTCGGAGTCGTCCTCCTCGGGCTGGGCGTCCAGCGAGCTGGCCGTGTACGCGTTGGACGCGGCCATGCCCTCGACGACCTCGTCGTTGCTGATGCCGAGACGTTCCGCCAGCTCTCCCACTGTCGGAGCGCGGTCCAGCTTCTGCGCGAGTTCGTCGCCCGCCTTGGCCAGGTCGAGCCGGAGTTCCTGAAGCCGGCGGGGGACCCGCACCGACCAGGAGGTGTCGCGGAAGAACCGCTTGATCTCGCCGATGATGGTCGGCATGGCGAACGTGGGGAACTCCACCCCACGGCTGAGTTCGAAGCGGTCGATCGCCTTGATCAGGCCGATGGTGCCGACCTGGATGATGTCCTCCATCGGCTCGCTGCGGGAGCGGAAGCGGGAGGCGGCGAACTTCACCAGCGCGAGGTTCAGTTCGACGAGCGTGTTGCGGACGTACGCGTACTCGTGGGTGCCCTCGTCGAGGGCTTCGAGGCGCTCGAAGAGCGTCTTGGACAGGGCTCGCGCGTCGACCGGTCCCACCTCGTCGAACGGGGGGATCGCCGGGAGTCCCGCGAGGGCCTCGAATCCGTCGGTCGAGGGGTCGTCCAGATGTTCGGGGTCGAGCGGAGCGGGTGTCGACGTCGCCGTCTGGGTATGCGAGGCGTCGAGCCGGGGTGACATGTGTCCTCCATCGTTCTCGGCATATGGCCGCCGATGCCAATACGTGCACTGCGGTGTGCGGCGCCTCCAAAGCCGGCGGGTCGGATAGGTGTCCTCCTAGCCCTACCCGCTTTTGTGAACTTGTCGCAAGTGGCTTCTGCTGTGAAATGTCCCATTGAGGGGGGTTGTTCGGGTGTCCGGTGGCGGAGAGAGGGCGTAGTGTTCGAGTGCGTACATCAGTAGTCGCGACGCTCGGGAGAGAGACGGCATGGACCGCGGGACGGTCGGCAGCGCACAGTCTGGCCGGCTTCTTGTCGAGGTGCGGGAAGAGGGCACTAGTGCCGTCGTGATCCCCGCGGGTGAGCTGGATCACCACACGGCTGATTTGTTGCGCGAGCCGCTCGAAGGGTGCCTCGACAAGGGGTACTCACGGCTCGTGGTCGACTGTTCACGCCTGGAGTTCTGTGACTCCACCGGACTGAACGTGCTGCTCGGGGCCCGGCTGAAGGCCGAGGCCGCGGGGGGCGGGGTCCATCTGGCCGCGATGCAGCCGGTGGTCGCCCGGGTCTTCGAGATCACCGGGGCGGAGGCCGTCTTCACCGTGCACGACACGCTCGAAGCGGCTCTCGCCGACTGACCGGGCGGCTCGTCGACCATGCGCCCGTTACGTCCCCGCCGCCCCTGTCTGAACGGCGCGTTACCCGCGTCACAGTTTCCGTGCCGAATAAATGGGTGTTCGGACGGTTCCGTCGGGCAGGAGACATCCTGGATGCGTCGGCAGCGGGTGGGCCGGACTCCGGTGCGGCGAAACTCGCCGGCACCGCGGGCGACGTACGCCGTTGATCCATCCGTACTGAGTACTACGTACCGCGTCTTGAATTGTGAACCGGTGAATCGGTGAGGTGAAGCGCTGATGAGCACCACCCGGCCTTACCCGCCGGGCGACCGCGGCCCCGAGTCGGGCGACGGCGGCGCTTCCGGGGCGTCCGTGGACGACACGGCTCCCCTGGACGGCGGACCGCCCGGCGACGGAGCCTCCGCCGAGGGTGCCGTCCTGGCTCCGCCCGGCCGCCAGGCCCGCAGGCTGAGCTTCGACGACGCGACCGGCGTCGTACCGCTCGCGCGCGACTTCGCCCGCCAGGCGCTCTACGCCTGGGGCTGGCTGCCCGCGGAGGGCGCCGACCGGCGGGCCGCCGCCGAGGACGTCCTGCTGGTGGTCTCGGAGCTGGTCACCAACGCCTGCCTGCACGCCGAGGGCCCGGACGAGCTGCTGATCTCCGTGGACAACAAGGTGCTGCGCGTGGAGGTCTCCGACCGCGGCGCGGGCCAGCCCGCCCCGCGCACCCCGCACCGGGCCGGCCGTCCCGGCGGACACGGCATGTTCATCGTGCAGCGGCTCTGCCTGGACTGGGGCGTCGTCCGCACCCCCGGCCTCGCCGGCAAGACCGTGTGGGCGGAACTCGGGGCGCCGGCCTGACCGCCGGTCCCCCGCTCAGCCCCGCTCCTCTTCCGCACCGTCCGCCGCGCGCCGGAGATCCCCACCGATCCGGCGCGCGCCGCGTTCTCTCCCCCCGGCGGCCCTCGGCGCCCCCGGCAACCGACCCGATACCGCGTGCGCCCCGTCCCCGGCTCCGCCGGCTCGGCCCCACCCGCCGCGACGGTGAGGCCCCGGCGGCCGTCGGCCACCCGTCACAGCCCCCGCCCGCGCCCGAGCACGGCCGCCGCCCCGCGCCCCTCGGAGGGGCCGTCTGCGCCGCTCCGCGCCTCTTGGCGGGGCCGTCTGTGCCGCCCCGCGCCCTTGGCGTGGCCGTCTGTGCCGCCCGCGTCTCTCGGAGGGGGCGTCTGTGCCGCTCCGGGCCCCTTGGTGGGGCCGTCTGTGCCGCCCCGCGTCTCTCGGAGTGGCCGTCTGTGCCGCCCGCGTCTCTCGGCGGGGCCGTCTATGTCGCCCCGTGCCCCTCGGCGGGGCCGTCTGCGCCGTCCTCGCCCCCGGACCCCGGCCGGCGCAGGGCGGGCCCGGACGCAGGCCGTACGCCGCCTCCTCCGGGCCCGCAGGAGGCCGTCCCGTCCCGCCCCAGGGTGCGTCGTCGGCTCCGCTCCGGTCGCGTCGGGGCGTGCCCCGCAGCGCAGCCCGTCACCGGTGTGGAGCGCCGCCCCGGTGGCCCGTCTCCGGGACGCCCGACGCCGGGCGGCCCGGAGACGGCGTGCGAGGAGCCGCGGTGCCGAACGGCGAAGGGCCGCCGCACCGTGAGGTGCGGCGGCCCTTCGGGCGGACCGGGGACGACGTCAGTGGACGTCGCCCATCAGCTGCTTGACCCGCTTGCGGTACATCCACACCGCGAAGCCGGCGACCACGGCGAGCGTGGCCTCCAGGGCCACGATGCCCGTCTTGTTGAGGTCGACGTCGGCGATCGAGAGCAGACCCGTCGTGGCGTCGCCCGCGGTGACGGCCAGGAACCACACACCCATCATCTGGGAGGCGTACTTCGCCGGAGCCATCTTGGTGGTGACCGAGAGGCCGACCGGGGAGAGCGTCAGCTCACCGACGGTCTGCACGAAGTAGATCGCGACCAGCCACATCGCCGCCGCCTTGTGACCGCCCTCGGCGATCGTCAGCGGAGCGAGGAAGAGGAAGAACGACGCGCCGACCAGGATCAGGCCGGAGGCGAACTTCGCGGCCGTGCTCGGCTCCTTGCCGCGCCGGTTGAGCGCCAGCCACAGCCAGGCGAAGACCGGCGCGAGCGCCATGATCATGACCGGGTTGACGGACTGGTACCAGGAGACCGGGAACTCCCAGCCGAAGACGGTGTTGTCGGCCGACGAGTCGGCGAAGATCGACAGCGTCGACCCGCCCTGGTCGTAGATCATCCAGAAGACGGCCGCGGCGACGAAGAACCAGATGTACGCGGACATCTTCGACTGGTCGGCGCGGTCCAGTTCCTTGTCCCGCTTGATCCGGCCGATGACCATGACCGGGATGATCAGGCCGGCGAGCGTGATCGGGACCAGCAGCCAGTTGAGCGTGTAGTGGCCCGAGAAGCCGACGATGCCGTAGAACACGACGGCGACGGCGGCCCAGAGCGCCGACTTGCGCAGCGTCGCGGCCTTCTCCTGCGCCGACAGGGGCGTGGGGACCTCCCGCGACTGCGGGCTCAGGTGACGGCCGCCCAGCAGGTACTGGACGAGGCCCAGGGCCATGCCGAGCGCGGCGATGGCGAAACCGAGGTGCCAGTTGACGTTCTCGCCGACCGTGCCGATCACCAGCGGCGCGATGAACGCGCCGAGGTTGATGCCGATGTAGAAGAGCGTGAAGCCGCCGTCACGGCGCGGGTCGTCGGGCCCCTGGTAGAGGTGGCCGACCATGGTGGAGATGTTGGCCTTCAGCAGACCCGAGCCGACGGCCACCAGGCCGAGGCCGGCGAAGAAGGTGCCGGAGGTCGGCAGGGCCAGCGTGAGGTGGCCCACCATGATGATCAGACCCGCGACGGCGACCGTCTTGCGGGGGCCGAGCACGCGGTCCGCGAACCAGCCGCCGGGCAGGGCGAGCAGGTACACCAGCGACAGGTACACCGAGTAGATCGCGGTCGCGGTGGCCGCGCTCAGGTGCAGGCCGCCCGGTGCGACCAGGTACAGCGGGAGCAGGGCCTTCATGCCGTAGTAGGAGAAGCGCTCCCACATCTCGGTCATGAAGAGGGTGGCCAGTCCGCGGGGGTGGCCGAAGAAGGTCTTGTCGGAACCGGGGGTGCCCGGACTCACCGAGGCCTTCGTCAGGCTGGACGCCATGGTCGTTCCTTGCTGTCGGGACGCGCTGTGGGGGTTCGGCCGGACCGGAGTCGCGGGCCGTGGGGGAGTCGCGCGCCCATGGGGGGCGGCCGGCACCGGCGGTCCACGGCGTCCGCCCCCAACGCCCACGGGGAGTCCGCTCCGGATCACGGAGCGGCGGACGGCGACCACCGGGATCCACGCCCGGCGCGCGTCTGTGCGCGCTCGGGCCCGGCCACAGGTCATTCCTTTCGGGGCTGGTGAACACCAGCCCGCACACAAAAGAGACCTTCAGCATCAAGCACGCGCCAAAGGTCCTGATGTGGTGCTACAGGCGTCCGGTCACCATACGGCATGTCAACGTCCCATATGGAAGGACTTGAGAGATGGATCACAGGCGATCATGGAACCGCCGGAGTCCATTCGAAGGTGTTCCTCAGGATGGCATCCCACACCCGCAGGTAAGAAACGCACCGGTGGCAGGTGTGCGTTCCGCGGGCCGATCACTGCCCGGGGCTGGTCCGCGGCGGACTACCATCACCCCATGACCCGTGTACTGCTCGCCGAGGACGACGCGTCCATCTCGGAGCCGCTGGCCCGTGCCCTGCGCCGGGAGGGTTACGAGGTCGAGGTGCGCGAGGACGGACCCACCGCGCTCGACGCCGGAATCCAGGGCGGCGTCGACCTGGTCGTCCTCGACCTCGGGCTGCCCGGCATGGACGGCCTGGAGGTGGCCCGCAGGCTCCGCGCCGAAGGGCACGCCGTGCCCATCCTCATCCTCACCGCGCGCGCCGACGAGGTGGACACCGTCGTCGGCCTCGACGCGGGCGCGGACGACTACGTCACCAAGCCCTTCCGGCTCGCCGAACTCCTCGCCCGCGTCCGGGCCCTGCTGCGGCGCGGGGCGGCCGAGCCCCAGCAGCCCCCGGCCACCCACGGCGTGCGCATCGACGTCGAGTCGCACCGCGCCTGGATGGGCGACGAGGAACTCCAGCTCACCGCCAAGGAGTTCGACCTGCTCCGGGTGCTGGTCCGCGACGCGGGCCGGGTCGTGACCCGTGACCAGCTGATGCGCGAGGTCTGGGACACCACGTGGTGGTCCTCCACCAAGACCCTGGACATGCACATCTCCTGGCTGCGCAAGAAGCTCGGCGACGACGCCGCGAACCCGCGCTACATCGCCACGGTGCGCGGGGTCGGCTTCCGCTTCGAGAAGAGCTGAGGCCGCGCCTCGGGGGCCGGACCGCCGTCCGGCCCCCGAGGCGTGCCCGGGCCCGGCGCGCCGCGGGCGTCCCCCGCGGGCGGGGGCTCCGCCGCGGGTCGGTCCCCGCCGGGGCGCGGGCGGGCCGGTCCGCCGCGCCGTGAACCCCTTCGTCCCGGCCCGGCGCCCCGCGGGACCGGCCCGGCGGGCGTGCACACTGGTCCCGTACCGCCACCTGCCCGGAGGGCCCCGTGCGTCGCCGTCTCATCCAGTCCACGCTCGCCGTCGTGCTCGTCGTGATCGCCGTGTTCGGCGTCTCCCTCGTCATCGTCGAGACCCGCACGATCAGCAACAGCGCCCAGGAGCGGGTGGACTCCGAGGCGCTGCGGCTCGCCAGCATCGTCGACAGCCGCATCCTGGGCGACGAGAACATCACCGGCGAGACCTTCCGCAACCAGGTCACCGACCAGCGCTACGCCGTCATCAGGATTCCGGGGCGCGCGCCCATCGAGGTCGGCACCGAGCCCACCGGCGACGTCATCCACTTCACCGCCACCGGCGAGGAGGGCGAGACGGTCACCGTCGAGGAGCCCCGCTCCTCCGTGACCCGCGAGGTCGGCCGCACCCTGCTCATCATCGGCGCCGTCGCCCTGCTGGCGATCATCGCCGCCGTGCTGCTCGCCGTCCGCCAGGCCAACCGCCTCGCCTCCCCGCTCACCGACCTCGCCGAGACCGCGGAGCGGCTGGGCTCCGGCGACCCCCGCCCCCGGCACAAGCGGTACGGCGTCCCGGAGCTGGACCGGGTCGCCGACGTCCTGGACGGCAGCGCCGAGCGGATCGCCCGGATGCTCACCGCCGAGCGCCGCCTCGCCGCGGACGCCTCCCACCAGCTCCGCACACCCCTGACGGCCCTGTCCATGCGGCTGGAGGAGATCACCCTCACCGACGACCCGGACACCGTGAAGGAGGAGGCGACGATCGCGCTCACGCAGGTGGAACGCCTCACGGACGTGGTGGAGCGGCTGCTCACCAACGCCCGGGACCCGCGGACCGGCTCCGCGGTCACCTTCGACCTCGACGAGGTCATCAAGCAGCAGTTGCAGGAGTGGCGCCCGGCCTACCGCAGCGCGGGCCGCGCGATCGTCAGCTCCGGCAAGCGCCACCTCCAGGCGGTGGGTACTCCGGGCGCCGTCGCGCAGGTGGTCGCGGCGCTGATCGAGAACAGCCTGATGCACGGCGGCGGCACGGTCGCGCTGCGGACCCGGGTCATCGGCAACCAGGCCGTCATCGAGGTGACCGACGAGGGCCCCGGCGTCCCCGCCGACCTCGGCGCCCGGATCTTCGAGCGCACCATCAGCGGCCGCAACTCCACCGGCATCGGCCTGGCCGTCGCCCGCGACCTGGCGGAGGCGGACGGCGGACGGCTGGAGATGCTCCAGGCGCAGCCGCCGGTCTTCGGCCTGTTCCTGTCCCGGACGCCGCTCAAGCGGTCCCCGCTGATCGGCGGGGGCGAGGGGGAGCGGACGGTCCGGTGAGGACGGACGGGGGAGCGGCCGGCGCGGCGGGCCTCAGTTCACCCGTGCGCGCGCCGCACGCCGCTCCGACTCCTCGTCCAGGAACGATTCGGCATGGGCCACGGCCTCACGGGCCGGAAGCGCCCGGAACACCCAGGTGCGGTAGGACCAGAACCGGAAGAGGGTCGCCACCCCGATGCCGAGGAACTTGAAGACGTTGCTCTGCAGCGGGCTGTCCCAGCCGAACCCGTAGGTCGCCACGTAGAGCACACCGTTCTCGATGACCAGCCCCACCGCGCTGAACAGCAGGAAGAGGGTCAGTTCCCGGGTGCGTCCGCCCTTGTCGCGGTCGCGGTAGGTGAAGTAGCGGAACCCGACGTAGTTGAAGGCGATGGACACCACCGTCGCGATGACGCTGGCCCGCACGACCTGGAGGTCCGTGGTGTGGCGCACCAGGTTGAACACGAGCAGGTTGACGAGCAGGCCCGCGCCGCCCACCGCGCCGAACTTGGCCACCTCGCGCACGAGCAGGTCGAGGCGGCGGCGAACCGCGCTGCGGGGCCCGGTCTGCGGCCCCGAGGTAGCACTGCCCATGGTGTCGCCAGCCCCTGTCGGTGGGTCGTGTCGTCGGTCGAGCGGTGGAACACGTCGACCCGGCCATGCTAACCAGCGGCCCCGCGGGGCGCCCGTGTCCGGCTTCACAGGTAAGAAAAGTCCCGGTCACCGGGGCGGAAAATCGCCCCTCGCGGACGCGGAATCCGGCCGGGGCGGCGTGGCCGATACCCTAGGAGCGTGACGTTCCCCGTAGTCGGCATGGTCGGCGGCGGCCAGCTCGCTCGTATGACACACGAGGCAGGCATCCCGCTCGGCATCAGGTTCAAACTCCTCAGCGACACTCCGCAGGACTCCGCGGCGCAGGTCGTCGGTGACGTCGTCGTCGGCGACTACCGCGACCTCGACACGCTGCGCGCCTTCGCGCGGGGCTGTGACGTGATCACCTTCGATCACGAACACGTCCCGACCGAGCACCTGCGGGCCTTGGAGGCGGACGGCATCCCCGTCCGCCCGGGGCCGGACGCGCTCGTGCACGCCCAGGACAAGGGCGTGATGCGCGCGAAGCTCGACGCGATCGGCGTGCCCTGCCCGCGGCACCGCATCGTGACCGACGTGGCGGACGTCGTGGCGTTCGCCGCCGAGGGCGTGCCCGAGGGCGCGGAGGGCGACGGCTTCCCGGTCATCCTCAAGACCGTGCGCGGCGGCTACGACGGCAAGGGCGTCTGGTTCGTCCGCTCCGCGCAGGAGGCCGCCGAGCCCTTCCGCGCCGGCGTCCCGGTCCTCGCCGAGGAGAAGGTCGACTTCGCCCGGGAGCTGGCGGCCAACGTCGTGCGCTCCCCGCACGGCCAGGCGGTCGCCTACCCCGTCGTGGAGTCCCGGCAGGTCGACGGCGTCTGCGACACGGTGATCGCGCCGGCGCCCGGCATCGACGAGGAGCTCGCCCTCCAGGCGGAGGAGCTGGCTCTGCGCATCGCCCGGGAACTCGGCGTCGTCGGGCACCTGGCCGTGGAACTCTTCGAGACCCGCGACGGACGCATCCTCGTCAACGAGCTGGCCATGCGCCCGCACAACTCGGGCCACTGGACCCAGGACGGCTCGATCACCTCGCAGTTCGCCAACCACGTGCGCGCCGTCCTCGACCTGCCGCTCGGCGACCCGCGCCCGCGCGCCCCGTGGACGGTCATGGTGAACGTCCTCGGCGGCGACTACCCGGACATGTACTCCGCGTACCTGCACTGCATGGCCCGCGACCCCCGGCTCAAGATCCACATGTACGGCAAGGACGTGAAGCCCGGCCGCAAGGTCGGCCACGTCAACACCTACGGCGACGACCTGGACGACGTCCTCGATCGCGCCCGGCACGCAGCCGGCTATCTGAGAGGCACGATCACCGAATGAGCCCAGCAGTAGGCATCGTGATGGGGTCCGACTCCGACTGGCCCGTCATGGAGGCCGCGGCCCAGGCCCTCGACGAGTTCGAGATCCCCTACGAGGTGGACGTCGTCTCCGCGCACCGGATGCCGCGCGAGATGATCGCCTACGGCGAGCAGGCCGCCGGGCGCGGACTCAAGGCGATCATCGCCGGCGCGGGCGGCGCCGCCCACCTGCCGGGCATGCTCGCGTCGGTGACCCCGCTGCCCGTCATCGGCGTGCCCGTCCCGCTGAAGTACCTCGACGGCATGGACTCGCTGCTGTCCATCGTGCAGATGCCGGCCGGTGTCCCCGTCGCCACCGTCTCCGTCGGGGGCGCCCGCAACGCGGGCCTGCTGGCCGCCCGAATCCTCGCGTCCCACGACGAGGAACTCCTCGGCCGGATGCGGGAGTTCCAGCAGGAGCTGAACGACCAGGCCACCGAGAAGGGCAAGCGGCTGCGCGCCAAGGCCGAGGGCGGCGCCTTCGGTTTCGGGAAGTGACGCGCATGACCCACGCCGCCGCCTCCTCGATCCCCTCCCTCGACCGGGCCCGCGCCCTGCTCGACGAGTTCCCCGTCGTCGACGGGCACAACGACCTGCCCTGGGCGCTGCGCGAGCAGGTGCGCTACGACCTCGGCGCGCGGGACATCGCCGCCGACCAGAGCGCCCACCTGCACACCGACCTGGCCCGGTTGCGGGCCGGCGGCGTCGGGGCGCAGTACTGGTCGGTGTACGTCCGCTCGGACCTCCCCGGCGCGGTCACCGCGACGCTCGAACAGATCGACTGCGTACGGCGGCTGATCGACCGTCACCCCGACGAGCTGCGGGCCGCGCTGACGGCCGCGGACATGGAGGCGGCACGCGCCGAGGGCCGCATCGCCTCCCTCATGGGCGCGGAGGGCGGTCACTCGATCGACAACTCCCTGGCCGTCCTGCGGCAGTTGGCCGCGCTCGGCGTCCGCTACATGACGCTCACCCACAACGACAACGTCGCCTGGGCCGACTCCGCGACGGACGTGCCGGCCGTGGGCGGCCTGTCCGCCTTCGGCCGCGAGGTCGTACGCGAGATGAACCGCGAGGGCATGCTCGTGGACCTCTCGCACGTGGCCGCCACGACCATGCGCGACGCGCTCGACACCTCCGTCGCCCCGGTCGTCTTCTCCCACTCCTCGGCCCGCGCGGTCTGCGACCACCCGCGGAACATCCCCGACGACGTGCTGGAGCGGCTCTCCGCCAACGGAGGCGTGGCGATGGTGACGTTCGTGCCGAAGTTCGTCCTCCAGGCCGCCGTCGACTGGACGGCCGCGGCCGACGAGAACATGCGCGCGCACGGCCTGCACCACCTCGACACCACCGCCGAGGGCATGAAGGTCCACCGCGCCTTCGAGGAGGCCCACCCGCGGCCCGTCGCCACGGTGGCCACGGTCGCCGACCACCTCGACCACATGCGCGAGGTCGCCGGCATCGACCACCTCGGCATCGGCGGCGACTACGACGGCACCGCGTTCACCCCGGACGGCCTGGACGACGTCTCCGGCTACCCGAACCTGATCGCGGAGCTGCTGGACCGGGGCTGGTCCGACGCCGACCTGGCCAAGCTGACCTGGCGGAACTCCGTCCGCGTGCTGGGAGCCGCGGAGGACGTGGCCCGCGACCTCCAGGCCACCCGCGCCCCGTCGAACGCGACACTGGAGCAGCTCGACGGCTGACCATCCGAGCAGACGGCGAAGGCGCCCTCCGGATGTCCATCAGCACGACGTCGGCCCGCTCGCTCCGGGTCACCGCGACCGCCTCGGCGCCGTCGGACGCCTCCCCGACCACCTCCAA
>NZ_JBICWL010000046.1:0-20889 GCF_043199735.1 Streptomyces sp. NPDC048566 | reverse complement strand
ACGGGCGGGTCGAGCTGCCCGGACTCCGAGCGCGGGAAGAACTCGTACCAGGAGCCGTACAGCGCCCGCTCCCGCTCCACCAGCAGCGGCAGCGGCTGCGACCGGGAGAGCCGTTCGCGCAGCGGATGGCGGGCCAGCACCGCCGACACCTCCGGGCCGAGCGCCGCCGCCAGCCGGTCGGCCGCCGGGAGGCTGTCGTCGCGCAGCGCGCCGGCCGCCGCGGACACCGTGTCGCGGCGGGAGCCCCGCGGCACGCCCTCCGCGGCCCGCCCGTACAGCGCGGCGCCCTCCTCCAGCACCACACCGACGTCGAGGCCGGCGGGGATCTTGACCTCCGCGGTGCGGCGCCACGCGGTCACCGGATCGCTCCACGCCTCCACCCGGTAGGTCCACCGGCCCGCCGCCGTCGGAGTGACATCGGCGCCCCAGCGGTCGGTGCCGGGAGCCAGTTCGCGCATCGGTGTCCACGGACCGGGCCGGCCCTCCGGATCGCACAGCACGACATCGGCGCCGACCACGTCGTGGCCCTCGCCGAAGAGGGTGGCGGTGACCTCGAACGTCTCGCCGACGACGGCCTTGGCAGGCCGCCTGCCGCAGTCGACCAGCGGTCGTACGTCCACGACGGGGATACGGCCGGTGTCCGTGTGCGCGTCCATGCGTCTCGCCTCCGCGGTTCCGGGACCGGTCCGCCGGGCTCGCCGCCGGGGCCCCTGTCGTGTGCGGTCCGTCCGACCGCCGTTCAGATCCGTGCCGGTGCGTCCCTGAGGTAGACCTCGGCGGCGTTCGCCGCCTCGCGCGCGCAGCGCTTCCCCATCAGGACGCACAGGGTGTAGCCGGTGTTCTCGAAGTTGCCCCGGACCACGTGGTCGGCGGGGGTCGCCAGGTGCAGGCGCTCCCAGGCGCGGTAGCGCTCAAGATGCCGGGCGACCTCGGATTTGGCAGGCAGCAGCATCACGCTGGTCACCTTCCCGATCTCTGCGACCGCGCACGGCTCGCCTGGGCGGCGGGTGAGGGCCGTACGCGAAGGGGAGCCGGTCCGTCACGCACCGACACCCTCACTCATGGTGCCTGGCGGGACACCGAGCGTCTTGTTGGGTCTTCAACCATGTGTGCGTGCCGGTGGCCGGCCCCCGCCGCCCCCGAGTTGCACGGATGGAGTAGCACTCCCACTCTGGGGAGTGACTCAGGAGCGATAGCCGCTCACGCTTCGTGTTCGGGGCCCGGTCCCGCAGGGGCCGGGAAGGAGCGGGAGCTTCGCCGGTGAGGAGCGAACGACGATGAAAGCCGCAGTTCCCTGCTACTACCACCTCGACGTGGAACTCAGCCCCGAGAAGGTCGGACAGGTCAACCGCATCGTGGCCGCGCACCTGCGGTACTGGAACCTGGAGCATCTCGTCGAGTCCGTCTGCCACTGCGCCGAATCGCTGCTCCGGACGATCGAGCAGCACGCCTCGGACAAGAACACCACCATCGAGATGTGGTGGAACGGCCGGCGCCTGATCGCCGCCGTCTCGGACAACACCCGCGACATCCGCCCGCACCGGGCGCCCCAGGGGTGTCTCGCCCGGATCGCCGCGCTGAGCGACCGCTGGGGTTGCTGTGCCACCGGCGTCGGCGGGAAGACCATCTGGTTCTCGTGGCGGGCCCGAGCGGCCGAACGGTCCCCGCTTCAGCCGCCGGTGCCGGCGCCCGGCCTGCGCGAAGCGCGGCGCACGCCCCGGTCCTTCGCGCTGCCGGACCCCGTGCCGGCCACCGTCCGCGGCGACGGGGAGGTGCTCCCCGCCCGCGGGTGATCCCACCGGGGCGGCCGGTCCCGGCCGCCCCGCGGCGATCACGTGCCCACCCGGAACGGACGCCCCCGGCAGCTTGGGGCGACCGAAGACGGCGAGGGAACCGACTTCACCTGTTCCCCGACGTCGCCGAGCGCGTCGACCTCGTCCTGGTCGACGCGCTCGGCGACGTCCGGACGGGCCCGCTCGCCGAGGTGGACGGTTCCGTCCGACGCGGCTGCCACCGGACGTCGCGCCCGGTACGCGGTACGCCTGCCGGGTGCACGGCCCGCGGGTTGGCCGGGAGCCGGCTCCGGCGGCTCCGGATTCGCCCTCGCCGTCCTCTTCGGGACGGCCGTCGGCACCGCCGCCGCCGTCCTGCTCGAACTCGCCGCCCTCGACGGCCACGCGATCGCCGGGGCCGGCCCGCGCGGCGAGCGGGTGGTCGACGGTCTCTTCCCGCTGGCGCTGAACCGTCACAGCCGCCGGTGGACTTCCGCCCGCCCGACGCGGCGTCGGGCGAGCGCGGGACGGCGCCGATCGGCACCGCCGACCCCCGGGGCCTGGCGGACGACGCCGAGCGCAGGACCGGCACCGGAATCCCGGTCGATCCCCGGGCGCGGCTCCGCGTCTCCCGCCCGTCACGCACCCGGGGTCAGGGGTAGGCTGGTGCTGAATCGGGCTGGAACGGGCGCATCGGACCTATCGGCGGGGACCGACGAAGGGCCCGGAGGCCGGCACCGGAAACCCCCGAGCGGTCCCCGGACGGATGAAGCATCATGTCCACGACCCCCGCCCAAGCGGCGCGCAAGGAACTCCCCGGCTTCGAGGGGCAGTTGATCGGCCCCGACGACCCCGGCTACGACGAGGCCCGTGCCGTCTACAACGGGATGATCGACCGGCACCCCGCCCTCGTGGCCCGCTGCACCGGACCGCACGACGTGGCCGCGGTGATCGGCCTCGCCCGCGAGCAGGGTCTGCCGCTCGCGGTCCGCTCCGGCGGCCACCACGGCGCGGGGCTCGGCACCTGCGACGACGGGGTGGTGCTCGACCTCTCCCCGATGAAGGACGTCGAGGTCGACCCCGTCGCGCGGACCGCGCGCGTGGGCGGCGGCTGCGTCCTCGGCGACGTCGACCGGGCCACCCACGAACACGGGCTGGCCACGCCGAGCGGCATCATCTCCACGACCGGCGTCGGCGGTATCACCCTCGGCGGCGGTCTCGGCCACCTCACCCGCGCCTTCGGGCTGGCCATCGACAACCTCCTGGAGGCGGAGGTCGTCCTCGCGAGCGGTGAGCGGGTCCGGGCGAACGCCGACGAGAACCCCGACCTCTTCTGGGCGATCCGGGGCGGCGGCGGCAACTTCGGCGTCGTCACCTCGTTCCTGTTCCGGCTGCACGACCTGGACACGGTGGTCGCCGGACCCACCTTCTGGCCCGTGGAACTCGGCGCCGAGGTCCTCGCGGCCTACCGCGACTTCCTCCCCGGCGCCCCGCGCGACCTCGGGGCGTTCTTCCTGTTCGGCTCGGTCCCGCCGGGGCCGCCGTTCCCGCCGGAGATGCACCTGCGGAAGGTCTGCGGCGTCATGTGGTGCCATCCGGGAGACGACACCGACGCCGCCGCGCGCGCCATGGCCCCCCTCCTCGACGCTCTGCCCGCACCCCTGCTGCACGGCCCCGCGCCGATGCCGCACCCCGTGCTGCAGTCCGCGTTCGACGAGGTCTACCCGCCCGGTGACCAGTGGTACTGGCGCGCCGACTTCGTCGACGAACTCCCCGACGAGGCCGTCGCCCTGCACGCGAAGCACGGTGCGCGGCTGCCCACCTGGAAGTCCACCATGCACCTCTACCCCATCGACGGTGCCGTCCACGATCACGCCGCCGAGGAGACCGCCTGGAGCTACCGCGACAGCCGCTGGGCCGCGGTGTTCGCGGGGGTGGACTCCGACCCGGCCAACGCCGGGCTCGTCGAAGGCTGGAGCGTCGCGTACGCGGACGCCCTGCACCCGTACTCGGCGGGCGGCGCGTACGTGAACATGATGATGAACGAGGGCGAGGAGCGGGTACGGGCCGCCTACCGCGGAAACTACGACCGCCTGGCCCGGGTGAAGGCCGACCTCGACCCGGGGAACCTCTTCCACCTCAACCAGAACATCGCGCCGGCCGCCTGAAGGAGCGCCGCCCCGCGCTCCGGCCGCCCGGAGGCCGGATCACCCGCGGATGCGGCACGTGGCCTGCGGGGGACGTGATGTGCAGCACGCGGGCGATTAGCCCGTGCGGGTGACGCTGGGCGGTTATGGCTGGGCACGGCTTGATCGCCGATCAAGGAAAGGGAAATACCTGGCCACGGGGTGTTCGGCGCATTTGACACCTCGTTGAGGGCACAGATAGGAACAACTCTCCGGAGTGGAGAGGTGGACCGTGCGCGAGCCGAACGTGGTCGGGGACTGGCAGGAGTACGACGAGCATGCCGGCCTGCGTGTCCGCGTCCACGGAGTGGAGAAGGCGGAGCCCCCGCGAGGGCGGGACGAGGCCGCGGACGACCTCACCTACTTCCGTTTCCGGGTGACCGTCGAGAACCGCACCACCGAGCGGTTCGGCATCCACCTCGAAGACGGCCAGATCGACGTGCGCGTCGGAACCGACGGCGAGAGCGCCTTCCTGGACTGGCGGAACTCCCGGTTCATCGAGGGCTTCGACGTCTATCCGCTGCGCCGGGCCACGGCGGTCCTGTTCGCGGCCTGCCCCGACAGCGCGCTGCACCGCGTCGACGTCCAGGTGGCGCTCAAGGTCGACGACGAGTGGGCGGAACGCTACCTCTGGGCCGGCGGCGTCACCGGCGACGAGATCATCGAAGGGGAGCCGCGCCCCGAGTCCGCCAGGGACAGCCTGGCCTGCCAGGTGAGCAACTTCCTCCGGCGCGAAGCGGAGTCCTGAGGGCCCGGCCCGGGCTGCCGCGGTGAAGCCCGGCACGTCCGGACCCGGCACCCCGACTCGACGCGGCCCGCCGTGGGTGCCGCGCGCTGATCCACCGGGAACGAGCGGGCAGCCCGTAGGGTCGGCGGATGAGCCGAAGCGAAGCCCGCTCCGAGGGGCTGGGGCCGTTCACCACCCGGCTGACCTGGCGCCTGATGGACGGCCGCACGGCGGTCTGGGAGTCGCGCCGGGCCCGCAAACGCGGGCTGCTCGGCGTCCGCGAACCGGGGGAGGAAGCGGTCACGCCCCGCCGGGCGGACCGGGTCTCCCTCGGCCGGCTGCGCCGGCTGAACGCCGTGGCCGCCGGGGCGTTCACGGTCGGCGGGCTCCTCTTCGCGGTCGGCGCCGCCGTCGCCCAGTACGGGCCGCGCGGCACGACGGGCGCCTGGATCTACTTCGTCGGCGGCCTCTTCTTCAACACCGGCGGCTACGCGTCCCTGCTCCAGGCGGTCAACGCCCCGCGCCAGGACAGCGGGTCGGGCTCGCTGTCCGGACGCCGCTGGCGATGGTGGAGCTACGAGCCCGGCCGGATCGACTGGCTGAGCACCTTCGTGCTGTTCGCCGGCACCCTGGTCTTCGGGATCAACCTGCTGGACTCCCTGTTGCAGGGCCTGTCGGCCCAGCAGGCGAACCGGCTGGTGTGGGCTCCCGACATGGTCGGCTGCGTGCTGTTCCTGATCTCCGGGCACCTCGCGCTCGTGGAGGTGTGCCACGGCCGTCCGCGCGTCGTCGCCCAGGACGTCGGATGGTGGATCGTCGTGGTCAACCAGCTCGGATCCGTGCTCTTCCTGGTCTCCGCGCTGGCCGCCTACACGCGCCCCGCGACGGGCGGTTTGGTGAACGTCGACGTCGCCAACTGGGGGACGCTCGCGGGCGCGTCGTGCTTCGCCGCCGGCGGGGTGATCCAGTTCTTCGAGCGCCCCTGACGGCGCCGGAGCGGTCCGGGCGGCGCGGAGGTCAGCGCTCGCCGGCCGGGTTGCCCTCGACCCACTGGATGAGCAGCCGCCGGACGTACGGATTGCCCTCCTGGGCGGCGTGCGCCAGCCGCTCGGCGCTCGCACGCGCCGTGCGCCAGCCCGCGGGGCCGTCCTCGTCGTGAGCGCGGTCCGCGGCGGACAGCGCGTCGGCCGCCAGCAGCCGCAGGTCCTCGGAGAGGTCGTCGTCCGCGGCGGCCCGGTAGGCCTCCAGCCGCAGCGCGGCCAGATCGGCGGCCGGGGGCGCGGGACGCGCCGGCGGCTGGGCGTAGCCGCTCACCGCTATCACCACGCAGAAGGTGGCCACGTCCCGGCGGCTCTGCGACTGCCCTTCGGCCACGGCCGGTGCCAGCCAGCGGGGCGCCCGCCAGTGCGAGACCGCCGTGGCCGCGGCGAGCGCGACGGCCAGCAGGGTGAAGGGGACCCAGCCCCCGAGGAACCAGCCGATCGGCCCGAGCACCAGGAAGAAGAGGGCACTGCTCATCCATATCCGGCGGCGGCCCAGCCTCAGGTGTCGTGGATCCATGTGCTCAGTGTCGCAGGGGCGTACGCGGCGCGAGGCGGGGGCGGGCGATTCGCGCGGACCCGTCGTCTTTCGGCCGGTGGGCGGCGGGTGTGAACGCCGTGCGCCGAATGGCCGGAGATGGTCCTGTCCGCCCCGGCGGCCGGTACGTACGATTCCGTCGCTCCCGGACTTCACCGCTCCTTCACAACCGGGAGTCGAACCCGTCGTGCTGCATGGCATGTACATGCTAACGATGGGGTGTGATCCATGCGCAACGGTCCGCGACGGCCCCCCGCGGGGGCCGCACCCCCCTTTCCCCGGCGGCGGCGCCCGCCGCCGGAACACCGACGCAACGGATTGGAATCCCATGGCTGGTGGACTGATCCTGGGCGGCGCGATCGCCGCCCTGTTCGCCACGGCGCTCCCGGCGTCCGGCCCGTCCTCCGGGATCGAGGACCCGCCACCGGACCGGATCGTCATCAAGGTCGCCACGGTGAACGGCTCGGGCTGCCCCCTGGGGACGGCGGCCGTCGCCGTCTCGCCCGACAACACCGCGTTCACCGTGACCTACAGCGACTACCTCGCCCAGGTGGGAGGCAACGCCGACCCCACCGCCTTCCGGCGGAACTGCCAGCTCAACCTGATCGTCCACGTACCGCAGGGCTTCACCTACGCCATCGCCAGCGCGGACTACCGCGGTTTCGCCTCGCTCCAGCCCGGCGCCTCCAGCACCGAGAAGGCTTCCTACTACTTCCAGGGATCACCGAGCACGGCCGCGATCACCCACCCCTTCCGCGGCCCCTACGACGACAACTGGCAGGCCACGGACGTCACCGACTGGGCCCAACTGGTCTGGGCCCCCTGCGGTGTCCAGCGCAACTTCAACATCAACACCGAGCTCCGCGTCAGCGCGGGCACCTCGTCGCCCGGCAGCACCAGCTTCATGACCATGGACTCCACCGACGGTGACATCAGCACCGTCTACCACCTGGCCTGGAAGGAGTGCCCCGACTCCTGAACCGGCGGCCCGCGCACGGCCGTGCGTCCGGCTCCCCTCGCGGTGGAGCCGGACGCACGGCCCTCAGGGCAGCAGCTTGTCGAGCGCCGCCGGACCCTCGTCCCGGAGCTTGCGCTCCGCCCAGGCGAGATTGTCCGGCGTGACGTCGCGGCCGGCGGCGAGCACCAGGTCCTCGGCCGTCACCGGGCCCTCGGTCCCGGTGTGCAGCAGCGTGTCGGGGGTCGCCCGGTCCTCGGGGGGCACGGACGCGTCGGGCTGGCTGGTTGACATGGTCTCTCCCTGTTCCGCCTGGTCTGCCTCTCACGCTACGGGCATTCCGTACGCCCCGCGCGACGCGCCCCGCGTGCCGCGGGCCTCGTGGGCGGCCGTGCGGGCGGCGGCCCCCGTTCGGCGGAACTGCGATGTCGTCCCGCGCCCCCGGAGGTGATGGTGGAGGGGCTCGCAACCCCGCGATCGAAGGAGCTTGGAATGCGTATCCGCCTGATGGCAGCCGCCGGACTCACCGGCGCCGCTCTGCTGTTCACCGCCGGGACCGCCGCGGCCGACCCCGGTCCGGACGCGGTCGGCGTCGCGGCCAACAGCCCCGGCGTCCTGTCCGGCAATGTCGTCCAGATCCCCGTGGACCTCGGACTCAACGTCTGCGGCAACACGGTCGACATCGTGGGACTGCTGAACCCGGCGTTCGGCAACTACTGCGCGAACGACTGACGATCGCGGTCCGCCGGGCAGGGCTGCTCCTGCCCGGCGCACGCCAGGAGCCGGCGGGGTGCACCCCGCCGGCTCCTGGCGTTCCGGCAGGCCGCACGACCGTGAGACGGCGGACCGCGCGGTGCACGTTCCCCCGGCGTTCCCCTCCTCGGCCCGCGCGAGGCGATCCCGCCGGAGACGCGCGCGGACGCGGCCGGCCGCGGCGCCGGCGGGGCGGTTCAGTGAGACCGGCGCAGCTCCCCTCGTCCCCGGCCGAGGAGGACACCCGGTGCGCGCGTCCTCCAGGCCGGTCCCGGTGGCCGGCCCGACGGTGCGGCCAACGTCCTCCGGCACGTCACCGCTCCGCGCCGGACAGCCGCTGCGCAGCTCCTGCCCGGAAGCCGTCGGGGCCGACGGCGAGGGCGCCGGCCGCGACCGGCGAACCGGTCCCCGGCGCGCGACCGTCGCGACGCCGGGACGGCGCGCCCCGACCGACGGCAAGGCCCCGCTCATCGGGGGGAGTTGGACCGGCCGCGCGGTGATCCGCCGGGTGCCCCCGCCGGGACACTCCTTCCGGGCGCAGGGGGCGTACACGCCCCTGAGGGGTAGGTCTAAGGTCGGGACGGACACAGAGTGATGGGGGGTGGCCGGCCGTGGTGCAGGACGAGGCCGTGATCGGCTGTACGGGGGAACTGCTCATCGGCACCCGCGGATCCGCCGGCCCCGGCGAGATCCTGGTGCGCGTGAGAGGCGGATCCGAGACCTTCCTCGCCTGGTCTCGGGAGCCCCTGCCGTCAGGGGCGACCGTGCTGGTGATCGCTTCCCGTGGATGCCGTGCGGTCGACGTCATCCGGTGGACCGATCCGCTGGACGCGCTCGACGGCGCCGCCGTCGGCGCAGGCTGAGGAGGAGAAGTATGTTCGGTTACCGCGTTCCGGCCCCCGACGAGGCGATGCTGATCTCGGGCGGCCGGCGGGGACTGGGCGGCGCGCCGTTCCGCGTGGTGACGGGGCACGGCAAGTTCGTGCTGCCGATCTTCCGCAAGACCCGCTTCCTGACGCTGTCGATGTGCGAGTCGGAGGTCACCGAGACCTGTGTGACCAAGCAGGGCATCTCGCTGCACGTCCGGGCCGTGATCGCCTTCAAGGTCGGCAACGACACCGAGAGCATCGTCAACGCCGGGCAGCGCTTCCTGTCCGACCAGGACCAGATGTCGGTGCTCACGGGCCGCATCTTCGCCGGCCACCTGCGGGCCATCATCGGTTCGATGACGGTCGAGGAGATCGTCACCGAGCGGCAGAAGCTCGCGGCCGAGGTCCTGGACACCTCGAAGCTGGAGATGGCGAAGATCGGCCTGATCGTCGACTCGCTGCAGATCCAGTCGATCGACGACGGCGACACCGGCTACATCGACGCGATGTCCGCGCCGCACAAGGCGGCCATCCAGCGCCAGGCGCAGATCGCCCAGGCGCAGGCCACCCAGGCGTCGGTGGAGGCCGAGCAGGTCGCGGCGCGCAACCAGGCCGAGTACGCGCGGCAGACCGCGATCGTGAAGGCGGAGTACTCCGCGGAGGTGGACCGGGCGCAGGCGCAGGCCGCCCAGGCCGGCCCGCTCGCCCAGGCCCACGCCCAGCAGGAGGTCCTCGCGGCGCAGACCGAACTGGCCGAGCGCGCGGCCCGGTTGCGCGAGCAGCAGCTGGTCGCCGAGATCGTCCGGCCGGCCGAGGCGGAGGCCGAGCGGATCAAGGTGCTCGCCGCCGCCGACGCCGAGCGCATGAAGATCCAGGCCGAGGCGGCGGCCTCGCACGACCGGGTCGCGCTCGACCGGATGCTGATCGACCAGCTTCCGCTCATCGTCAAGGAGGCCGCGGGTGGTCTCGCCGGAGCGAACGTCAACGTCCTCAACGGTGCCGACGGGCTCGGCGAGATCGCGGCCGGCCTCGTCGCGCAGGGGCTCACGATCCTCGACTCGGTCCGGCAGAACCTGAGCGGCCAGGGCGGCCGGAGCGATGAGGGCCCGCGCGGCGAGGAGCAGCCGGGCGGACCGCTGGAACTCCAGGGGCCCTCCGGCGCGGGCAAGGACACCGCCCCGCAGGCGTCCGCCACCGGCTGACCCCTGCCCCGGCTTCGGGTACGCCTCCCGGTCGCGGCCGGCCCCGCTGCCGCGGCGCCCGTCGGCCACGATCGCCGGCGGGCCGCCCGCACCCGAGGAGCCCGGCCCCGCCCGGTGGACCGTGCGGCCCCCCGGCGGACCGGCCGCCACCCTCCGGGGCGGTGGCCGGCCCGCTCGCCGCCGCGCCGCGTGCCGTCCGCGCGCGGACGCCGGAGCCCGCCCGCCTGCCGCACACCTCGCGGACCGGCGATCGCCCAAGCAGCCCCTCGGACTCCCAAGTCCCCTTACACTCTGCGCAAGTTGATCGTTCAATGTGGCCGCCCCCAGGAGGAGAGCATGCCCCCGACCCCCTCGCGACGTACCGCAGTGCAGGGACTCGCCGCCGCCGGTGCCGCGGTCATCGGGTTCGATCCCTTCACCCGGAGCTGGGCGGCCACCGGCGAGGGGGCCGGCCGGCCGCTCGCCGGGCTGCCCCGGCTCGACGGCAGCGTGCACCGGGACGACGCCGCCCTGACGCGTGCCGCCGACGACTTCGGCCACATCGTCCACCGGCGACCGCTCGCGGTGCTCCGGCCCGGATCGGTCCGCGACATCGTCGCCATGGTGCGCTTCTGCAACCGGCACGGGCTGTCCGTCGCGCCCCGCGGCCAGGGGCACGCCACCCAGGGACAGGCCCAGGTCGACGGCGGCCTGGTCGTCGAGACCGGCCCCCTCGCGGACATCGGCCCGGTGCGGCGCGGCGCCCGGACCGTGACGGTCGGCGCGGGCGCCACGTGGAGCCAGGTCGTCCAGGCCACGCTGGCCCACGGGCTGACCCCGCCCACCTTCACCGACTACCTCGAACTCTCCGTGGGCGGGACCCTGTCGGTCGGGGGTGTCGGCGGGCAGACCCACCGGCAGGGCGCCCAGGTCGACAACGTGCGCGAACTCCAGGTCGTCACCGGCGCCGGCGAACTGGTCCGCTGCTCGCCGACCGAGCACCCGGACCTCTTCCACGCGGTGCTCGGCGGACTCGGCCAGTGCGCGATCATCGTCGCGGCCACGCTGCGCCTGGTCCCGGCGCCCCAGGCCGTCCGCCACTACCTGCTGCCGTACACCGACCTGGGCACGTTCCTCGACGACCAGCGGCGGCTGGTCCAGGAGGGCCGCTTCGACTACGTCGAGGGGCAGGTGACCGCGAACCCCGACGGCGTCTTCGACGGCTACCTCATCGAAGCGGTCGCCTACGGCCCGCCGGTCGGCCCCGCCCCCGACGACGCGGTGCTCCTGCGCGGGCTCCGCCACGACCCGGCCGGAGTGCAGGCGAGCGACCTGCCCTACTACGCCTTCCTGGACCGCCTCGCGGCGAGCGTCGCCGCGCTCAAGGCCGCCGGACTGTGGGCGTACGCCCACCCCTGGCTGAACCTCTGGCTGCCCGGGCGTTCGGCCGCCGGCCTCGCCGCGTCGCTGCTGGAGGACCTCACCCCGGCCGACCTCGGCCCCGGCGTCGTCCTGCTGTACCCGGTGCTGCGCGAGAACCTGCACGCCCCGTTGCTGCGCACCCCCGACGACCCGGTTCCCTATCTGCTGGCCGTGCTGCGCACGACTCCTCCCGACGACACGGCGACGGTGGACCGGCTCCTCGCCGCGAACCGGGCGGCCTACGAGACGGTCCGCGCGGCCGGCGGCACCCACTACCCGGTCGGTTCCGTGCCCTTCACCCGGGCGGACTGGCAGGAGCACTTCGGCCCCGCGTGGCGGCGGCTGGCCTCGGCCCGCCACACCTACGACCCGCGGGGTGTCCTGGTCCCCGGGCAGGGCATCTTCTGACCGGCAGGCTGCGCGCCCCGGCTCACCATTGTCCGGGCGCGCAGCCGGCGAGCGGCACCGAGGGGCGCCCGTCGACCCCCACCGGCACGTCGCCGGCCAGCATCACCCGGTGCATGACCCGGGGGTGGTCGACGCGGTCGGTGTCGGCCGGCGCCAGATGGACGGTTGCCCGGTTGTCCCAGAAGGCCACACTCCCCGGCTCCCAGCGGAAGCGCACGGTGTACTCGGGGCGGACGGCCTGCTCCAGCAGCATGTCCAGCAGGGCCCTGCTCTCCGGGCGGGAGACGCCGAGGATCTGCTCGACGTAGTAGCCGTTCACGAACAGCACCCGCTCGCCGGTCTCGGGGTGCACCCGCACCAGGGGGTGGTCGGTGGCCGTCTGACGGTCGAGCAGATGACGGACGTAGGCGTCGTCGCCGGGCCGCGGCTGGTAGCCGACGCCGAGCCGGTGCTCGGCGCGCAGCCCGTCCACGAACGCCCGGACGGGAGCGGACAGGCCAGCGTAGGCGGCGGCCAGGTTCGACCAGGTCGTGTCGCCGCCGTAGGGCGGAACGGTCTCGGCCCGCAGGATCGTCGCGGCCGGCGGATCGACCCGGGCGCCGTGGTCGCAGTGCCAGCCGCGCAGCAGGGTGTGGCGGCGCCGGCGCAGCCACTCCTCGTGCTCCATGCCGTACCGGCCGCCCAGTTCGAGGCGGTCCGCGGTCGTTTCGATCTCGGGGACGTCCCGCGGCGACGCACTGCCGCGGGAGGCGGGGCGCACCGGCTCGCCGAAGCGCCGGGCGAAGGCGAGGTGCGCGGCGTGGTCCCATTGCTGGCCGCGGAAGAACACCACCTTCCAGCGCAGCAGGGCGGCGCGGATCGCGGCGACCACCTCGTCCGGCACCTCCCGTGCCAGGTCGACCCCGCTGATCTCGGCGCCGATGTGCCCGGCCGCCGGGCGCACGTCGAGAGGTGCGACCTGATCCGTCATGGTGGCTCCGTCGGTCGTCCGGTGGGTGTCGGGTCCAGCATGGCCGGTGTGCCGACGGCCGGACAGGGTGCCGCGCGGCGCGCCGGTCCACACGGGATGCGCGGCCCGCACACGGGGTGTGTGCCGCGTCGACCGGCCGGCCGGGCGCACTCCCTGGTGGTGGGGCGCCTCCAGTGCCGAGAATGGGACACGGTGAACGGGCCCCGCCTCCCATCCGCATAGGGGCGGGGTCCGTTCACACCTCGTGCCGTCAGGCCCGCCGCGCCGCTGCCGTGCCTCACCGCCCCGGCCTTCGCCGCTTCGGGCGGAGCGGGCGGGCGCGGCCGACGGCCCGCCGGCGGGGCGGGACGAGGAGTCAGCCGGTGTGGCCGCGCAGCGCGGCCAGAGCCCGGTCGGCGTGCGCGCTCATCCGCAGTTCGCTGCGGACCACCTCCAGCACGGTGCGGTCCTGGGCGATGACGAAGGTGACCCGCTTGGTCGGTGCCAGCGAGAAGCCGCGCTTGACCCCGAACCGTTCCCGGACGGTCCCGTCCACGTCGGAGAGCAGCGGGAAGCCCAGTGTGTGACGGTCGGTGAACTCCTTCTGCCGGTCCACCGCGTCACCGCTGATCCCCACCGGCCGGGCGCCGGCGGCGGTGAACTCGGCGGCCAGATTCCGGAAGTGGCACGCCTCGGCGGTGCATCCCCCGGTGAGGGCGGCGGGGTAGAAGAACAACACCACCGGCCCCTCGCCGAGCAGTTCGGACAGACTCCGGTCCGTGCCCGTCTCGTCGGGCAGCGTGAAGTCCTCCACGGTGTCGCCCGTGTTCACCCGTGCGGTCATGACCGTCCCTCCCCGGACCGGGCGACGCCGCGGGCCCACAGCACCAGCGGCGCCTGGAGCGGGAGCCGGGCCAGGGCCGCGGCCCTGAGCGGCGCGGGGCGGTCGCGCCAGTCCACGGCCATCTGGACGTTGGCCGGGAACACGCCGACGAAGAAGGCGGCGCTGGCCAGCGCCGCGATCCGGCGCGTGCGGGGGAGCGCCACCCCGGCCGCCAGGGCGAGTTCGACGGCGCCGCTCGCCCGGGTCCATGCGCGGGGCGATCCCGGGAGCACCCGGGGGACGGTGGCGTCGAACGGCCGTGGCACGGCGAAGTGGGCGGCGCCCGCGGCGGCCAGGAGGCCGGCGAGCAGCAAGGGCGAGCGTTCGGACCGTGGCACGGTTCCTCCTCGGGGGCCGGTGACGCGACTTTACTGGAGAGTAGGTGCCCGTGGCGCGGGCGGGGTGGCGCGGTTCGGGAGGCAGGCCGCCGGCGGGGCCCGGCCGAGAACTGCCCCGCGCCGGTGGTTGATTGGTGAAAGAAAGAGGGCGCGTTATTCGTCCGCCGTGTGAAAGTCCGCCATGGGCGGGGTCCGTGTGTTTGGGCGGGCAATTCACGGTCAGCCGTAGTGGTGAACGACCTTGTCGACAGTTGAGGACGTGAACCGCGATGGCCGAGAACGAGAAGACCCGAGCCGGAATCCAGCAGGCGAAGGGCAAGGCCAAGGAGACCCTCGGGCGAGTGGTCGGCAGTGAACGCCTGGTGGCCGAGGGCAGGATCGAGCAGACGAAGGGCGATGCCCGGCGGGCCAGGGAAAAGGCCGGGGACGCATTTCGGCATTGATGGCCGGCCGATTGCACAGGGCCCGTCGTGTTCTATCGCGGCGGGCCCTGTGAAATTCCGGAGAGGAGAGGCGGAGCGAGAAATGTACGGGGAGTATGAGAGGCCGTCGACCGAGACGGTAACCGTGGCGCGGCCCGAGCACGTCACAGGGCCCGACACTCCGGCCGAGGCGCGGCAGGCGGTCCGGCGGGCCCTTGCCGAACAGTCGCCGGATTCCTCGTGGATGGCCGAGGAATCCGTCGCGGACGTGCTGCTCGTCGCCTCGGAGCTGGTGAGCAACGCGATGATGCACGGCGGTGGTGTCACGGCGTTCGAGGTGACGCCGGACGACAGGGAGGTCCGGGTCTCGGTGAGCGACCGCAGCGACCGGCGCCCGGTCCCCGCCGGACGGTACGACCACACGGGACGCCTGCGGGTGGGCGGGCACGGCTGGATGATCGTGTGCACGCTCGCCCGTGACGTGGCCGTCGCCCCGCTGCACGGCGGAGGCAAGCGGATCACCGCCGTGGTGCCGCTCGCCGCGGCCGGCGTGGCTGCCTGACCCGGCACACCCGCGTCCGCGACCGCCGTCGGTCGTCGTGGGCGACGGAGGAGAACTCGCCGCCTCGTATGCGCCGACCGGCACGGGGCGGCGAGGCTCCGCGGGCGGATCGCCCCGGACCCCGCAGGAACCGACGGCGCGCCGGAGGCGCCCACGCTGGGCCCGGAGACGGGCCGGGGACGCCGGCTCAGGCCGTCAGGGCGTGAGAAAACGGGGAGGACGGGAAGGTCCTGCGCGAGGTGCTCGTGTCCGTGACGGAGGAACGGGCCGCCGCCTGCACCTGGTACGTGGTCTTGGCGGGGTCCACCAGCGGCTCCCCGAGGACGATCCGGCCCGCCGCGTGCAGCGCGTCGCACTCGCCGGTGGGCAGCGCCACATAGCAGCCGCCGCGGCCGGTGGCGGGATCGAGGGGCATCCAGTAGCCGTACCGCCGGCGGCCGTTGGCGTGCACGGTGAGGCGGACGGCGAACCGGCGCTGGGTTATCAGGCGCAGTACCTCCGCCCCGCCGGCGCTGAGCGGGGTGTGGGTCCGGGGGAGCGGCCGCAGCATGGTCACCATCCTCCGATCGGGCCTCGCGGCGCGGTTCGGGGGTGCGGGGTGAGCGTCATGGACATGCGGCCTTTCGACGGACGGGTCGGATCACGCAGCGCCCGGGGCGATGACGTTCTCGCTGCTCGGCATTCTTGCGCGGCGCACTGACAACGCGGGCGGCGCGGGCCTCAGCGGCCTCGCGCGGCGGCCTGCGCACGGTTGGAGCGGGCGGTGAGCCGCCCCTGGACGAACGGGTCCGCCTCCGGGTCGTAGGACCCGGCGTGGTCGGCGAGGGCGCCGGTGATCCGCTCCCACTCGTCCCGTTCGGCGCGTGCCCCCGCGTCGGCCGCATCCTCGGCCGTCCGCCGGGCCTCCTCCAGGGCGGCCTTGGCGCGATGGTGGTTCATCCCGGTGGCGGCTGCGCACACCCGGTCCCAGGCGGCACGCTCCTGTGCGGACGGCTCGTGTTCCGTGCTCAATTGCTCACCCTGCTCCGATCGCGTACGGGCTCCCTCGTCGCACCCGTGTTCCCCGTTCGGGGAGAAGGACACCTGAAGCCCCGCCGACGGTTCCGCGGGCGCGGGCCTACCAGGGCAGAAAGGCGTGGATGTCCTTGCCGTCGGGGCGCACGATCACGCTGACCTGGTCGCACAGCGCGTTCACCAGATGCCAGCCGATGCCGCCCCCGCCCTCGGAGGGGCGGAAGCGGCGGGGAGCGGGCCGGGTGGTGCTCCCGTCGCGCAGGGTCACGTGCACGCCGTCGAAGGTGGGCCGCATCAGCAGCTCGAAAGGACCGGGGGCGTACTGGATGGTGTTGGCGGCCAGTTCGGTGACCACCAGCAGGATGTCGTCCCAGTGCTCCTCCGCGGAGGGCGGAGTCGTCCGGGCCAGGGCGCGCAGGTACCCGTCGGCGGCGAGCCGCGCGTCGGTCACGTTGCGCAGCTCCCCGCCGAAGGCACTGGTGAGCGTCCCGAGCCCCTCGTAGGAGGGCTTCTCGTTCCGGCTCGGATCGATGTCCATCATGCCCTTCGTTCGGATCTCGTCGGCGAAGTGTCCTGCGCTGTGCCGCGATCCGGCCCCCGACGGCCCGCCCGGCTCCGGCGCGGGGACCGAGGTCCCGGCGCCGTCGGGCGGCCGGTCGCTAGGCCGGGGTGTCCTGCGCGCGACGGCGGGCACGGCGGCGGGCCAGCGAGCGTCGCTCCGTCTCGCTCGTGCCGCCCCAGACACCCACGCCCTGGCCCGATTCCAGCGCCCAGTCCAGGCACGCCTCGCGGACCGGGCAGCCCTGGCACACGGCCTTGGCCTCCTGGATCTGCAGCAGGGCGGGACCGGTGTTGCCGATCGGGAAGAACAGGTCGGGGTCGACGCTGCGGCACGCCGCGGACTCACGCCAGTTGTCCATCGAGGGCCTCCTGTGATCGAAGCGGATCCGTCATCGGTAAGTGGTCTCCTCTCGGGTCACCGGTGATCGCCCTTGTGAAACAGTCCGGTCGTGCAAAGATCCCGTGGATGCCGGGAAACGACCGCCGCGCCGCCGCGGGAGGCCCGGCGCACGACGGCCCCCCCGGGGCCTCGCCTCCCACCCGACCGGCGCGAGCCGTCCTCGTGGGTGGCAAGATGGAATCCCAGGGTGGACGGCGGTGTCGTGTCGACGAACGGAGCGGGTGGCCCATGACGCAGGAGTCCGGCGAGGTCTGGGAGAAGTTCGCGGTCGCCCTGGCCGACATGGCGCGCGACCTTCTCGCCCAGGACTCGGTGAAGGCCACGCTGGACCGGATCGTGGACCACGCGAGCGTGCTGATCAACGGCTGCGACGAGGCCGGCATCCTCACGGTGCGCCGGGGTGAGGTGAGCGCACTGGCCGCCACCAGCGACGTCGTGCGCCGGGCGGACCGAATACAGCAGGACCTGCGGGAGGGACCCTGCTTCGACGCGGTCGCCGAGCGGGAGCAGCTCTACACCATCCAGGACCTGCGCAAGCCGCACGCGAAGTGGTCGCACTTCGCCCCCGAGCTCCGCAAGCTCGGGATGGGAAGCATGATGGGCTTCCTGCTCTTCACCGAGGACGACGCGCTCGGCGCCCTCAACGTGTACTCCCGCACGCCGAACATGTTCGACGAGACGGCCCAGCAGGCGGGCTGGATACTCGCCTCGCACGCCGCGGTCGCCTTCTCCGCCTCCCGCACCCACCAGCAGCTCGCCCACGCGCTGGAGACCCGTCACGAGATCGGGGAGGCGATGGGCATCCTGATGGAGCGCCACGGCCTCAGCGAGGAGAACGCCTTCAGCGTGCTGAAGAAGGCGTCACAGGACCACAACATCAAGCTGCGCGACATCGCCCGCAAGGTGTGCGAGACGGGGGACCGCCCCGCCTGAGCGGCCCGGCCGCCACGTCCCGCGGGGATCGCCGCACCGGGAGACCGACGGGGCCGCCCCCCGGCGTCCGGGGGGCGGCCCCGTCGGTCTCCCGGGCCGTGGTCCGCGTCCCTCACAGGAAGCGACGCAGCGGGGCGACCGCCAGTTCCTTCGCGCGCTGAAGCGCCGACCGGCGCCGCCAGCGGCCCTTCTCGATGGCCACGGCCTGCTCCCGGTCCTCGTCGAAGTCCCGGTCCAGGGACGCCGTGAACGACTTGTCCAGCACCGCGAGCATGACCTCCTCGTCGTGCTCCATGGACCGGCGGTTGAAGTTCGTGGAGCCGATGAGGGACGCCACCCCGTCCACCGTCATGATCTTGGTGTGCAGCATGGTCGGCTGGTACTGGCGGATCTCCACCCCGGCGGCGAGCAACTCGTCGTAGTAGTGCTGTCCGGCGAGCTGGCAGGCGCGCTGGTCGGTGTGCGGACCCGGCAGCAGGATCTCCACCCGCACCCCGCGCCGCGCCGCCGCGCAGAGCAGGTCCACGAAGTAGGCGTCGGGTGCGAAGTAGGCGGTGGACAGCCGGAACCGCTCCTCGGCGGTCTCCAGCACCACGCGGATCAGTGTCTGCATGTCCTGCCAGCCGAAGCTGGCCGAGCCGCGGACCACCTGGACCGTCGCGGTGCCCGGCTGGTCCTGCCCGGTGAACCGGTCGCGCTCGTCGAACAGCTCGTCGTGGCACTCCGCCCAGTTCTGCGCGAACGCCGCGGCGATGCCGTCCACGGCAGGGCCGCGCACCTGCACGTGCGTGTCCCGCCACTCGGAGGGGCCGCGGGCGTCGCCGCACCACTCCTCGGCGATGCCCACACCGCCGGTGAAGGCGACGTGCTCGTCGACGACCAGCGCCTTCCGGTGGCAGCGGTGGTTCTGCTTCAGCGGCGACAGCAGCAGCGGCTTGCGGAACCACGCCACCTGCACCCCGGCGGAGACCATGGAATCCAGCAGGTCCTCCTCGATGCGCTTGGCCCCGAAGCCGTCGAGCAGCAGTCGCACCCGCAGTCCCGCCCGGGCCCGGTCGGCGAGGGCCGCCGCGAAGTCCCGCGCTATCTGTCCCCGCCAGTAGACGAAGGTCATCATGTCGATGGTGTGTTCGGCCGAGCGCACCGCTTCCAGCATCGCGGCGAAGATCCGGTCGCCGTTGCGCAGCGGGATCACTTCGTTGCCCTCGGTGGCGGCGATGCCGAGGAGCCGCTCCAGTCGTCTCCGGAGCCGCTGCTTGCGCCGCTCCGCCTCCGCCGGGTCCGCCGGCCCGTACCCCTCGACGCGTGCCGTGATGGTCTGGGACATCCACCGTCTCCTGTTGTCCGTGCCGTAGTGCCGCCTCCTCGCCCCGGGCGGCGCGAGGAGGTGTGGGGGAGCGGTGACCCTTCCCGGGACCGGCCCGTCCGGGTCACCACTCCTCCCGCTCGACCGTGCCGGCCTCCGGGGTCGCCCGGCCCCTCGGCCCGTCACGGGAGCGCCGCCGCGAGACGCCGGGGGGCGTTCGCGGCGGATGCTCAGGTGCCCCGGAAACGCCCGCCCACTCCTCGGCCCGCCCGGCCGCGGCGGCCGGGCGGGCTCCCCCCGCGCCCGGCCCGCCGCCCCACCGCGGCTGTGATCGCGTTGTGAAGGTGCGGAAGTCGTGACATGGCCTGGTGAGGTTCGGGCAGAAGGAGGGACAGCCCGCCCGGCGCGCCGGCCCCGACACCCCGACCGTGTCACCGGCGTGCGGACGGGACGAACGGCAAGGGAGGTGAAGGGTGACCACCGTAGAACAGCCCTCCGACGTCTGTTCCGTGTCCGGCGCGAGCCTGGAGAAGGGCTCGGAGGCGCCGGTACACGCCAGGGGGATGGCCAGGGCGTTCCTCGGCAGCCTGCCCCGCCACGTGCCGCGCGAGGCCGTCGAGGCCGTCAGCCTCGTGGTCTCGGAGCTCGTGACGAACGTGGTGCGGCACGCGCGCGGCCGGGACTGCAGCCTCGACCTGCGGGACGTCGGCCACGGGGTGGGGATCTCCGTGTCCGACGACGACCCCGAACCGCCCCGTCAGCGGGGGCTCGACCTGACCGGAAAGGGCGGCTTCGGCTGGCCGCTGGTGCGCCGGCTGTCCTCCGAGCTGACCGTCCTCTCCCGCCCCGACGGCAAGACCGTGCACGCCGTCGTGCAATTCTGACGATTCCGAGGAACGAGCATCATCCGCGAACCATCTGCGACCGTCGCCCGCGTACGCGTTCACCGTCCCCGGGGCCGGGCCCCCCATCCCTGGGGCGCGCCGCGCCGCGCCGGTGTCACGGCGCGCGGTCCGCTCGCCGGACACGCCACGTTCCTGCACCCGGGGAGCGCGTGATGACCCGTGGCGGATGACGGGGACCCGAACCGCCCGGCGGCGCCCGGCACCCGCCCCGAGGCGGTCGCCGGACGGACCGCCGAGGCCGTCGACGCGCTGGTGGAGCTGTGGGTGTCGGCCGGGCAGTCCGTCGTGCCGCGCCTCTCCGCCCATCAGCTCAAAGCCCTCAGGGCGGTGGGGCACCGGCCCGAACTGACGCTCACCGGCCTCGCCGAGCGGGTGGGGATCGCGCTGCCCGCCGCCAGCCGGCTCTGCGACCGCCTGGAGGCCGCCGGCCTGCTGCAACGCGTGCCGCACCCCGGCAACCGGCGTGCCCTGCTGCTGCTGCTCACACCGCAGGGCAAGAAGATCCTCACCGAGACCGCCGAGCGGCGGTCCGCGCTCCTCGCCGCCGTCCTGGACGGCATGACCCCGCTCCAGCGGCTGGCGTTCGAGGACGGCCTGCGCGCCTTCCAACGCGCCCGCCACGCCTCCTCGACGGACCTCCCGCCCGGTGCGTAGCACTCCCTGATCGGCCCGTGGGGGGGCCGCCCGCCCGGGGGGGGCCCCCCCCGGGCGGGGCCGGGCGGGGGGGGGGCCCCGGGCCCCCCCGCCCCGGGGCCCGCGCCGGCG
>NZ_JBICWL010000045.1:0-23819 GCF_043199735.1 Streptomyces sp. NPDC048566 | reverse complement strand
CGGACGCCGCGGGAGGAGATCCTGTGCGGTCTGTTCGCTGAGGTGCTGGGTCTGGAGCGGGTCGGTGTCGAGGACAACTTCTTCGACCTCGGCGGGCACTCGATGCTCGCGATGCGGCTGATCGGCCGCGTGCGTGCCGCCCTCGGCCTAGAACTCGGCATCCGCGACCTGTACCGGAATCCCACTCCCGCCGGCCTGCTCGGCGCCGACCGCAACGGCGGCACGGGCAGCGACTTCGACTTGCTGCTGCCGCTGCGACCCGGCACCGGACGCGCTCCACTGTTCTGCGTCCACCCCGCCTCGGGCCTCGCCTGGAGCTACCTGCCGCTCGCGCAGGAACTGCCCGCCGGAACACAGGTGTACGGACTGCAGACGCCCGGCCTCACCGCGGACTCCGCACCGCCCGTCGACTTCGAGGCACTGCTGTCACAACTCATCGGTGAGATACGGCGGGTGCAGCCGGCTGGACCGTACCGGTTCCTGGGCTGGTCGCTCGGCGGCAACATCGCCCAGGCCCTGGCCGCCCGACTGCAGTCCGAGGGGGACGAGGTCGACCTGCTCGCCCTCGTGGACGCCTACCCGGGTGCCGAGTGGCCCTGCCCGGACTACGCCACGCCGGCCCAGTGGGACGAGTTCGGCATCCTGGCCACCCTGGCCGCGGCGCCCCTCGACGCGACGGAAGGCGCGGCCGACTTCGCCGGCCATCTCGAAAAGCTGCGCTCGGACGTCCTGGCCGGCCTGTCCTTCGACGCCGACACCTTCCAGCGGATGCTCGCCGCCGGCGTAGGCACCAGTCGGCTGGCGGCCTCCTGGGCACCCCGGAGGTTCAGCGGCCGGGTCCTCTACTTCGCCGCCACCGAAGGACGCACCGAACTGAGCCCGCTGCCCGACTCCTGGCAGCCGTACGCCGACGCGCTGGATGTCCGGCCGCTCCCGTGTGCCCACGAAGAAGTCATGAACCCTGAACCCCGCGAGCAGATCGTGCAGGCGCTGACCGCAGCTCTGGACGAGCTGCCGCACGCCTGACCCGCTCCGTACCCCGCGCACCCATGGCGTGCGCTCCTACACCGGAAGGTATTGATTGCAGTGATTGACGTGGACGGACAGTCCCGCGGGCACGACTCCCACGCGGAGTTGCGCACCCGGTTCACGGGACAGCTGCTGTCTCCAGGGGACGCTGGATACGACGACGTCCGCAAGGTCTGGAACGGGATGCACGACCGGCGCCCCGCCCTCATCGCCCGCTGCCTCACCGCGGAGGACGTCAGCGCCGCCGTACGCTACGCGGGCACCGCCGGTCTTCCCGTCACGGTCCGTGGCGGGGGCCACAACGTTGCCGGGACCGCCGTCGCCGACGGCGCCCTGATGATCGACCTGTCACTGATGCGGGCCGTCAGCGTCGACCTGGCCGCCGAGGTGGCGGAGGCCGAGGGCGGCTGCCTCCTCGCCGACGTCGATGCGGCGACCACCCCCCACGGCCTCGCCTGCCCGGCGGGCGTCGTGTCGCACACTGGTCTCGCCGGTCTCGCCCTGGGCGGCGGATACGGCTGGCTGGCCCGGAAGTGGGGCCTGACCTGCGACCACATCCTGGCCGCAGAGGTCGTCCTGGCGGACGGCTCCATCGTGCAGGCGACCCCCGACGAGCACGCCGATCTCCTGTGGGGCCTGCGCGGGGGCGGCGGCAACTTCGGCATCGTCACCCGCTTCCGGCTGCGGCTCCGGCAGGTTGGCGGCGTCCACCACCAGGTCGGTGTTTACCCCCTCGACGAGGCCACCCGGGCCCTCGCCGAGTACCGTGTGTTCGCCGAGAACCAGCACCCGGACATGCACGCGGTCGGCTGCATGAAGATCGCGGGGCGGCAGGACTGGATCCCCCGCTCCCTGTGGGGCGAGCCCGCCCTCTTCCTGACCACGGTCTGGCTCGGGGCACCGGAGCAGGGCCCCGAGTCTGCCTCGGGCCTCTTCGGCAAGGCGGTTCCCGCTGGCTCCCTATCCCGACAGCTGACGTACGCGGAGCTCCAGGCGCTGGGGGACCACGGCGAACCCCACGGCCACCGGTACTTCACCAAGTCCTGCTACCTGGAAGACATCTCGCCGGAGGCCGCGGCGGTGTTCCTCACCTCGGCACGGGACGTCAAGTCCCCGCTCTCCTCGATCGACTTCGAGTACCTGCGTGGTGAGATCACCGGTGTTCCGGACGCAGAGTCGGCCTTTCCGCGCCGGGACGCCCCCTATATCTACACGGCGTCCGCGCAGTGGACCGACTCCGCGCAGGACGCCGAGAACATCGCCTGGACCCGGCACTGCGTGGAACAGCTAGAGCCCTGGCACTACGGCGGTGCCTACGTCAACTACGTCCAGGACGAGCCGGCGGCGAAGGTGCTCGAGGTCTACCAGGAGGACCGCTACCGCAAACTCATGGACCTGAAGTCGCAGTTCGACCCCGCCAACGTGCTGCGCAGCAACCAGAACATCGTGCCGGCCCGAGCCGAATAGCACGCCAGGAAGGAACTTCCGCATGTCCCAGCCGTCTTCCCCTCGACCGACTGTCATTCCGCCCTCCGTCTTCGCCAGCAATGAGCCAGGTGCCTTCCTGGAGGCATTGCGGTCCCCCTGGTATGCGCTCGTCGGTGACCTCCACGACGTCTTCGTCACCACCACCATGGAGTACGCCCGCTCCCGTGGCCTGAAGAACCTGCACCTGCCGCTGACGACCCGTACGATCACCTGCCCCACCGCCCTGGGCAGTGACGCCGAGCCGGTTCCGGTGAAGATCCTTGGCGTCGACACTTACCTCCCGGATTCCATGCAGTTTCTGCTGGAGTACGGCTGTCGAATATCGCCGGGCGGCTGCTACACCATCATGCCTTCGTTCCGTGGTGAGCAACCGGACGAGACGCACCTGAACCAGTTCACCCACAGCGAGGCGGAGATCCCCGGTGGGCTGGATGAGCTCATCGACTACGTCAACGGCTACGTGAAGGCATTGGCCTCAGCGATCCTGGCGCAGCAGGGCGACCGGCTCGCCGCCGCCCGGGGCGACATCTCGCACCTGGAACGGATGGCCGGCCGCCCCGAGGCGTTCGAGCAGATAACCTTTGAGGAGGCTGTCCGCCTGGTCGGCGACGTCGAGGGCTGCGTCCGGGACGAGGGTGAATGGCGCACGCTGACCCGCAAGGGCGAGCGGCTCCTCATGGAGCGTGTGGACGAATTCCTCTGGGTCCACCACTTCGACACCCTCGCGGTCCCCTTCTACCAGGCGTTCGGTGACGATGAGGCGCGGACCGTACGGGCGGCCGACCTCTACTTCGGCCTGGGTGAGATCGTGGGGTCGGGTGAGCGCCTGGCCGATGTCGGCCTGCTCCGCAAGTCCATTGCGCTGCACGGGGTCAATGAGCAGGAGTACGAGTGGTACGTCCGGATGCGCAGTGAAATGCCCATGCGCACGGCTGGCTTCGGCATGGGCGTGGAGCGGTTCCTCATGTGGGTGCTGAACCACCACGACATCCGCGACATCCCGCTGGTGTCTCGGCTGAACGAGCCCAAGACGTGGCCAGAAGCGGTCCTGCGCCCGTAGCACAGCGCGTACACCGGAGTCCGATCCGGCCGGTGACAGCACGACGACCCTATGTCCGGGGCCGGGGCGAGGCGGACGCGCCCCGGCCCCGGACAGGACGGCAATAGTGAGGGACCCAAGCCGAGCGGCCCCTCCCACAGAAGCGACAGGTGAGCGACCCTGTGACGGACCACACTTTCCCCCCACCCCGCAAGGCGTTCTGGGGCGTGCTCGCCCAGCGGGATTTCCGACTGCTCTGGATGGGCGACGCGATGGCCGGCCTGGCCAAGGGCGTCACGAGCGTGGTGCTGCCCCTGATCGCCCTGCTCAACCTCTCCGCGGGCCCCTTCGAGATCGGCCTGCTCGCGTCGGCGGTTTGGCTGCCCTGGCTGGTCATCGGTCTCCCTGCGGGAGCCTGGGTCGACAGCATGAGCCGTCGGCCGATCATGATCGCCTGCCACGCGTCCTCCGCGGTGCTGTTCGCGAGTATTCCCCTCGCCTGGTGGCTGGACGTCTTGACGTACGGCCACCTGCTGGCGGTCGCCCTGCTCACCGGCACCGCCACGCTGTTCTTCCAGACGGCGTACAACGTCTACCTGCCTACTGTCCTCGCCAAGGAGGACCTCATCGAGGGGAACGCCAAGATCCAGGGAGCCGAAGCAGCCACCCGGATTGCCGGACCTGCACTCGGCGGTGGGCTGGTGACGGCCTTCGGCGCGGCCACCGGTCTCCTCGTCGAAGTCCTGTCCTGCCTCTTCTGCCTTGTGTGCATCCTGCTCATCCGTAGCCGGGAGCCCGCCAGGACGAAGCGGGAGCGAGAAGAGCCGTTCACTCGGCAGATCGCCACCGGTCTGCGCTTCGTCGCCAGGGACCCGTACTTGCGGCCGATCATCACGTACGGCGCCATCGTCAATCTAGGTCTCACTGGCTACACGACCATCCAGATCGTCTTCCTCGTGCAGTCGGTCGGCGTGGACGCCTCCGTCGTCGGCGGTCTCGTCGCGGTCGCCGGGCTCGGCGGCATCCTGGGGTCGCTGGTCGCCCGGCCCCTCGGGCGGCGCTTCGGCACCGCCCGCAGTGTCGTGGTGTGTCAGCTGGCAACTGGCCCCTTCGTCCTGCTCTCCCCCCTCACCACCCCGGGAGCGGGGCTGGCGTTCTTCTGCGTCGGCACGTGCATGCTGATCGCCGGAGTCGTCGCCTGCAACGTCGTCCTCGGCAGCTTCAGGCAGTCCTACTGCCCGCCGAGCCTGTTGGGCAGGGTCGTGGCCACCAGCATGTTCGTGCTACACAGCACGATCCCGGTCGGCGCGCTGTTGGCCGGTGTCCTGGGTGACACGGTGGGTCCACTCGCGACCATGTGGATCATGGCGGCGCTGATCGCCCCCTGCGGGTTGATCCTTCTGCTGAGCCCCATGCGCCGCCAGCGCGACCTGCCCAGGGAGCCGCTCACCGTCCCGCACCGGGTACACGCCGCCGAATAAACCCGTCCACAGGTCGACTCGTTCGAGAAGGGCGAGAGAGTGCCAGAAAACACAACAGTCCCGGTCCGGTACTACAAGGAGCTCGGCTCCTGGGTCGTGTCCGACAAGGACACGGCTCAGGCCGCGCTCGGTCAGTTCGGTCTGTCGTCACGAACCGCGGACGCCGGCAGTTACCTCCCGGAGGATATGAAGGAGCAGTGCGCCGAACTGCTGGACGTCCTTAGCCGGTGGTTCGTGCTGCTGGACGGCGAGCAGCACACCGCGGCCCGCCGGGGCGTCCAGCGGATGTTCTCACCCGGCCGGATCCGCAAACTCCACGAGTCCATCGAGGAGATTGTCGAAGAAGCCCTCGACGAGTTCCCCCAGGAGGGTGTCGGCGACGCGATGCCGCAGCTGGCTGGGGTGATCTCGGCCCGGACGATGGCGTTGATGCTCGGCCTGGAGAAGACCGACGCCGCTCAGCTGCACGGCTGGGCCCGGGCCATCGCGGACTTCCTGGCCGCTTCCTACCGACGAGACTTCGCCGTCCGCGCACAGGACGCCTTGCGCAACATGGGGGAGTTCGTGAAGAACTCCGACCGGGCGGACAGCATCTGGAACTACACCTCGGGCGACGAACGGGACCGCCTCGCAACGTGCTCGCTGATGCTCTTCGGTGGACTGGAGACCACGGCCGCGCTCATGGGTTTCTCCCTCTGGTACGTCATCGAGAACGGCCTGACGCAGTTGGTCGCCGACGAGGCCCACGCCACTGAGACGGCCGAGATCGTCGAACGGGTCCTCGAACTCCACCCTCCGCTGGGTCATGTCGCCCGTACGGCGGAGACACGAGTGGAGATCGAAGGACAGGCGATCACCCCCGGGGACCTCGTCCTGGTGTCCCTCACCGGGCACGACCCGTTCGACCCGCCGGCGTGCCCGGTACATCCGGCGCCCCACACGGGCGGCGGGCGGCGGACCGACCACCTCGCGTTCGGCCACGGCATGCACTATTGCATGGGTGCTCCACTCGCACGCATGGAGGCAGCAGCCCTGCTGCCCCGGTTTGCCCGACGGTTCCCCGATGCCCGAGTGCAGGACCTGGCCTGGAGCAAGAACCGGACCTACCGCGGATTCGACCACCTGAACATTCGCCTCTCAGCTTACGAAACGGAATGAACACAGCATGGGACCGGATATCGTCAAGCTTCTCCCGGAATTCGATGCCTCCACACTTCAGGAGGAGTTGTTCGCCCTCGGCGGTGAGCGCTTCAAGCCCCAGGCGACCTACAGCGAGGGAGAGATAACCCAGAGCCTCACGGACGGCTGGCGCGTTCTGTCACTGCGGGGGCCTGGCGGAGACCCGGAGCGCACAGACCCCGGCGGTCCCGGTCTCGTGGACTACGCTGATACGCCACTGATACAGATGGCGCCGTACACGGCGTCGATCCTCAAGGGCCTCAACGTGCCGCTACGGGCCGTTCGCTACATGACGCTGGAGCCGGGCGCGTCCGTAGCCGAGCACACGGACTACCCGTACGGCCTGCCGGTGGGATGGGCCCGGCTGCACCTGCCCATCGTCACCAACGACCAGGCCGTGCTGGTGATAGATGGAGTCGAGAACAGGTGGCAGCCGGGCGAGCTGTGGTATGCAAATTTCGGCAGGCCGCACCATCTTTACAACAGAGGCTCCCAGCCCCGCGTCCACCTGGTGGTGGACTGCTACGTCAGCGAGACCCTGCTGGATCTCTTCCCGGCCCGAGCGAGGCAGGAGATGGACCCGACCGGGATCATGTTCTGGCGCGAAGAGATCACAGCCTCATCGGATGAGCTGTGTGCCCTGACGGGACCGGTGACCGTACCGGCGGGGTTCATCGAGGCGTATGCCGAGCCGCCTTCCCCTGAGGAGTTCGAGAGTGCTGGTGCGGACCTGCAGGGCACTCTGCGGGTTGCCAACGGCCGACTCGTCCTGCACATCGACGGGCTCTACGAGTCGGCACTGGTCTGCGTGGGCGAGCGGGAGTTCCGGCCGCTGTGCTGGACCGAGGAGCGCACGATGAAGTTCGAGACGGTCAACGGAGTTCCGCGAATCTCGTTCCGTTACCGGCACGGCAGCTACCAGACCGAAATCGTACGAAGCAACCGCCCGGGACAGAACGACCTGTGAAGGCAAGGGGAGTTGGCTCTATGACATCCATCGAACGGGAACAACCCATACTGAACATGGGGGTAGACCGGTACGCTCTGCGCGCCTGCCGCAAGCACGCCCAGCAGACCGTGGCGGTCTGTGGTCCGGAACCGTGGGATTTCGGCCCTCACATCCCTGAGGGCGGCGTGCGCGTGGTACGCGCGGACGACCCCGGTCATCCGGAGTCGGTCCTGGCCGCACTGCACCGGGCCAGCTTGAAGGACACCCGCTTTGCAGGCGTGCATTCCGGCGACGACTGGACGCTGATGAACGCCGGGGTGATTTCCCGGATGCTCGGGTGCAGCGGGATCGACCCCGATGTGGCCCTCTATTTCCGGGACAAGGCGCTGCAGAAGCAGAAGATCCGCGAAGCGGGTATCAGCACCGCGTCGGCGGTCGTTGTCGAGGACATCCACGATGTCAGCAGCCTGAGAGACGCGGACTTCAAGCGATCAGTTCTCAAACCCATCTCGTTCGGAGGCACTGGATACACCTCCACCGTCACAGACTTCGAGGACCTCAGTGCCGTCAGCCGCAGCATGCGGGCCCGGAACATTCCGAGGCGCACATTCCTGCTTGAAGAGTTCGTGGACGGCGACGAATGGGTCGCTGACGGTGTTGTCTTCGAGGGCGAGCTGCTCTTCCTGGCCCTTGGAAAGTACGGCGAGCCGTGCCTGAACGCTCTGACCGAGCGGCGAGCGCTGTGGGTGCGCCGGTTCGACCCGACCCAGGAGTCATGGGCCTACGAGGCGGCACAACCCTTGGTCGAGGCATCGCTGTCGGCCCTGGGCCTCTCGAGCGGGGTGTTCCACATGGAGCTGTTCCACAACCCCGCAACCGGACAGGTGACGTTCGGCGAGTGCGCTGCCCGACGCGGTGGCGGGCTGACCCAGGAAGAAGTCCTGTTCAAGTTCAACGTGGATCTTGCCGAGTGCGGAGTTCTCTGTGCCCTGGGACGGCGTCCGGAGCTGGACGTCAAGGTTCGTCGCGAGGCAGCGGCCCACACTCACTTGCTGGGCAGGCCGGGAACGCTCATCAGCCACCCGTCGGTGTCCGAGGTGATGGAGTTGCCCTACGTCGAATACGCTCGGTTTGAGCATCCGTTCGGTACCTCATTCCCGGAGGCGATCGAATTCATCGGGCAGAGTCTGGGGCTCATGGTCGTGAAGGCTGACTCCGTTGACGATCTGGCAGCACGGGTGGATGACCTCCGACGGTGGGTAGACGCGCGTCTGGTGATCGCGCCCCCGAGTATGTCGTTCCGCGAGCACCGCGAGTGGCATGAGAGGCTGTGGCCTGAGCAGGCGAAGCTCGGCGGCTCGGTCTACGAGCCCTCACGCTAAACCTGCGCCATTGGGTCGTACTCGGCCCAAGACTTGGCCTGTAGGCCAGATTCGCTGACCAGGCTGTGTGGCCGGTCAGAAGTCTTCCCCATGCCCCTGCCGTGCAACCCCTTGCGGAACTGCGGCAGGGGCATCCGACGTCCAGCGGCCTGGAAGCAGGCCAGCTGCGAGAACTGCCGCATCGGCGCCCCAAGACCAGCGGCCGCCGCCGACCCCCCTGCCGCTACCCGGTCGGCATCGTCGGCGGCAGAACCGGCCTCGCCCCGTACCCCGACCGTGCCGGATCCACGGTAGGCGGCGGAGCCATCGCTGTTGCGACGGACCTTCCGCCGCGGTCGCTGAACCTCGCTTCACCCATCGATACTGCACTATCGTTCATGGTCATCTCTTCGGTGTTCCTGCTGGCATCACGAGGTGCCCCGCAACGCTCCCCATCCACAACTGCAGGCGTTCGGTTTCGCGGTCCGTGACGCCCGGGAGAGCTGCGGGATGAGCACCGAAGCGCTCGCCGAAGCCGCCGACCTGTCCGCCCGCATGGTCATCGGCATCGAGCACGGCAAACGGAACCCGTCACTGCTGACCATCCTCGCCCTGGCTCAGGGGCTGGGCGTCACTCCAGGCCGTCTGCTCGAATCCGAGATGCCCCGGCGGGAGCCTGGGACATGAGTCCACGCCGGCTCGCGCTCGTACCCGATCCCTATCCCGGTGAGTCTCTGCTGAGCTGGGGGGACGCGCTCGCGCGGCTCAACCAGGTCTCCCGGACCGAGGCGTTGCGCATGGCGGGATTGATCAGCTCCAGCACGGTGTCGGCCGTGTTCGGCTACCGCGTCAGCGACGCCGTCGTGCGTGCGGTGAGCCAGAGCACCGGGGTGACGGGGCAGCGGCTGCGGAGCATGACGCTCGCGTACTACGCGGGCAGTGCGCTGGAGCCGCTGCCGCCGGACGATGCGAAGGAGTACGGGGCCTGGGCCGCGTGGCGCTACCGGCAGCGGACGGTGCTGCCCAAGCACTCCAACGCCTGTCCGTCATGCCTGCGGGAGAACGGCAGCCGCTGGCTCCTGAAATGGCGGCTCGTCTGGTCGTTCGCGTGCGTACAGCACCAGAGGTACCTGATCGCGCAATGTTCCGGCTGCGGTTCCGCCCTGCACCGGGTGTGGCCTGGGGATCCGCAGTCCTGGATCTGTCCCGGGGCCTCCCGGGGGCTGGGGCTGCGTACTTCGGCACAGCCGTGCGGGCGCGACATCCGCCGTATGCGGGGCAAGCCGGTCCGCGACACTCGGCTCCTCGCCTGCCAGCGGGAGATCGACCGCCTGCTCGAGGGCCCGCACACCACGACGCCGGGGGAGACATGGGACGTCCTCGGGGCGCTGTACCGCTCGATGCGGGACGAGTGGTCGCCAGTACGGCCCCTTCGGCTGCCCGCTACCGACGAGGCGGTCCACCGGGCCTGGGACCGCTATCTCGCGCCCGGCGGAAGTGGCGAGCGGTACCGCCCTCTGCTCGTGGCCGCTGCCGTGAAGATCGCCACCGAGGCCAGCCTCGACGCCGCCGATGGCGAGACGGCCGGAAGCGGACACGCACGGCCGAACTGGGGCGCCAGGCAGTCCGGGCAGCGCGGTGAGGTCGAACTGGCGGCGAACCGGTTCGGCGGCCGCTGCCGTCACAGCGGCTGCTCCGCCTGGGTGCCGGCCGGGCACGGCGTTGTGCTGGGCGACACCGACGGCTGGGACACCTACTGCCCCCGGCACACGCAGGCGTTCACCCGTCGGGCCCGGTCCCGCGAACACGGCGGGCCGGACGCCTTCACCGAGCCGTGCCTGGGGTTCCTCGACGCGCGCCTCCGTGAGGAGGAACAGCGCCTGGGCGAGGAGGACTACGATCTGCTCCGGCAGCGGATCGAGGCCCAGCGGCTGATCCTGGACGCCTGCGCGGCCACTGCTGCCCGTACACGCGAGGGCAGGTCCCTGCGGTACGCCGTACGGTGCCTGCTGCTGCCCTACGCGGGGTATCCGGACTTCCGTACGACGTGGCTGCCCCGCCAGGGCGAGAACCCGGCGCGCCCCCTCGTGGAGAGCGCGGCCGGGGAAGAGGGACGGGGAGGGACGGGCCGTGGCTGAGGAGGAGCCGGTCCGGCGGCTCGGGGTGGTTCCGGCCCCGTTTCCGGGGGAGGCGTTCGTCAGCTGGGTCGACACGGTCGCGGCGAGTCTGAGGGTGTCGCGGGCGGCGGCCCTGCGGACCCTGGGACTGCCGGGCAGCGCGAGTTTCAGCACCCACCAGTTCCATCTGAGCCCGGAGCAGTTGGAAGGACTGCGGCGGCGTACGGGGCTGAGGCCGGCGCAGGTGGAGCGGATGCTGTTCGGCTTCTACGCGCCGACGGCGCTGCCGCAGCTCGCTGAGGACAACGGGAGCGTCGGTCAGGGTGCGCGCGTGAGCCAGCCGTGGCTGCGTCGCGATCACTCGGCCGCGTGCCCGCTGTGCGTCGAGGCGTCGGGCGGCCGGTGGCTGCTCGGCTGGCGGTTGAAGTGGACCTTCCTGTGCGCGGACCATCTGGTGTACCTGGTGGACCGTTGTCCGCGCTGCGGCCTCAGGTTGTACTGGCGTCTGGAGGCGACCGGCGCCGGACAGCGGACGCACTGCGTGCGTCCGGCGGCGCGGAACGGCCGCGGCGGACGGCGTCTTGGGGCGACGGTGTGCGGGTTCCCGGTGGCGGAGATGCCGGCGCTACCGGTGGGTGACGAGGAGGCCGTTCATGTCCAGCGCCGCATCCAGGTGCTGCTGACCCCCGCCGACGCCTCACACAACGAGGCCTCGCCTCGCCTGCTGCAGCAGCTCGTCCTGATCATCCGTGACGTCACGCACCGCAAGACGCTGGCCGGTCTGCTCGACCGGATGGAGAGCCCCGTCATCGATGCCGTGCACGAGACACAGGGGCAGCCGTGGCAGCCGCCGCTGTCATGGACTTTGGAGAGCGGCACGCCTGCCGCGGTGTCCGCCCTCGTGCGCATCGCCGCCCGGTCCGTACGGTGGGACACGCCCGAGGCGGGGCCGCCTGGCTGACGGACCGCTCGTAACCACGAGGGGCACCTGGCCCGTTCCGCCGGGCCACGGCTTTCGTCATCGAGCGGTGCTCAGGTGAAACGCCGGGGGATGAGGTCTGCGGCGCCCGGCGTGATGACATGATCCGCGTGCGCGGGGCACAGGACACGCGTCTTCACCACGTGGCCGTGGCCGGGCGGTACCCAGGCCGTGCACGCGATCGCGCGGCACGTGCCGCCGAAGCGGTTGGCCGGCGGTGTGCTGGCGCTTGAGGGAAGGAGTCCGTCGGCGGACCACGAGGCTGCTTCGGCCTGTGTGCGGGTGTCCTGGGAGGCGGCAAGGCCGCCCGCCGTCGCGATCTTGATGAGAGCGGCCGTCAGCAGTGGATCGTTCTGGTACCCCAGGGCCCCGCCATGGCCGTGCCAGCGCCGGTGGAGGACGGCGTCGGTGTTCCGGTAGCGGCGGGGCGTCGTCGTAGCCGGTGCGGATGCGCTCAAGGGCCGTGTGCAGTGACCGGAGGATGTCGCGGTCGCTGTCACCGTGTGAGTGGTCGACGAGACGGTCGAGACGGCGCTGGCACTGGAGCAGATGCCGGTCGGACAGCCAGGGAGGACGCATGCGGGAGATGGACCGGTGACAGACGCGTCCCTGGCAGCCTCGGTCGTACTGGCCGCACACGACGGCGTTCGCCGGGCCGGGGCCGAGCCGGTGCAGGCCGTTGCCGCAGCCGCGGCAGGCGCTGAGGAGGTAGACGCGGTGGCGTGCACAGGCGAAGGACCAGACAAGGCGCCATCGCAGCAGCCAGCGCCCGCCGTTCTCGCGCAGACACGCGGGGCAGGCGCGCGACCGCACGGTCGAAGCGAGGCGGAGGCGGGCTACCCAAGCGGCGGTGGTTCGCCAGTGCGGGGGAGAGGGAAACGCGGGCAGGACGCCACCAGCGTAGTGCGTGAGCGTCATGGCCTGCTGCCGGGCGGCGGACAGTCCGGTGGCGGTCTGCACGCGCGCTGTCGTCTCCGCGGTCAGATGGGCGCCGAAGTGCACGGTGGGCCGGTACCCGGCGGCTTCGGGGCGGGCGAAGCCCGCGAGGCGAAGGGCTTGCAGGCGGCCGACGCGGTTCAGGCGGGCCAGCGCGTCGACCCAGCTCAGGAGGGACTCACCGGGGTACGCCTCGGGCACCAGGGCGAGGCGGCGCAGTGATTGGACATGGCGCCGATCCTGCATGCGCGCATCGGGTGTGCTGCCGGCCCCCTTACGCACTTCCGTCCGCCGTGGCCCGCTTACCGTTCTGCTTCTGCTTCACTTGCCTCGCTTTCTGGCGGGATTTCAGTTCCGTGACCTTGGCGTAGGAGCTTTCGTGGGCGTACGACAGGACGATGGAGTCCATGACCTCGCGTGTGATGGCCTCGGTGCCCTGCTGGACGGCGCGTACGGCGCTGCGGCGGATGAGGGCGTGCAGGCCGGCGATGCTGCCGTCGGTGCGTTCGTGCAGGTAGCGCCAGTGCCGGCGGGTCAGGCTCTCCTCCTCGTGCCGGTACAGGGCGAGCGACCTCTCCAGGGAGCGGATGACGCCGACCCACTGGAGGATGCCGTCGTCGCTGTCGAGGGCGAAGGGCGCGAGTTCCTGACGGCTGAAGCGGCCGGCGGTCTGGGTCCGGACGTCGCCTGCCGCAGCCGGAGCCGGAGTTCTGGTGCGGCCGGAGCGTCTGCGGGGGATGGCGGGGCCGCCTTCGCTGAGCAGCGGGCTGTTCTCGAGGTCGGCGCCGGTGCCGATGATGGTGCACGGGGCGTGGTTGGCGAGGAACTTGATGTGGTCGTTGGAGGCCCGGCCTTCCTTGAAGGAGCAGTCCAGGAAGTGCAGGTCGTCGAAGATGATCAGCTGGGTGCCGCTCGCCGTGAGGGCGGTCAGGACGCGGTCGTCGATGGTGTCTTTGGTGCCGCTGGTGGGGACGTTGAGGTAGCGGGCGATCGCGAGGGAGATCTGCTTGGGGGTGACCTGGTCGGTGAGCGAGATGTAGACGACGGGGACGTAGGAGCCCAGCCGGTCGGGGGCGAACCGTTCAGGGAAGTCCTCCCGAAGTTCCTGCTCGAACTTCCGGGCGATCATCTTGACCAGGGTGGACTTGCCGACGGTGGGCGGACCGTCGATGAGCAGGCCGAGCCGGGCGCCGGGTGGCGCCATCTCGTTGGCGGCCAGCAGTTCCGTGATCTCGGTCTCGAAGTGCCGCACGGCCGGTGTCCAGGCCAGCACCAGGGCGCTGTGGTAGCGGTTGCGGCTGCGGTTCAGGCGACGCCGCTCAGCATCATCCTCGTCCATCGCCAGGTAGACCTCGTACGGCGGCAGCAGCGGCCGCGGAGGCGGTTCGTAGAACACGTAGCCGAACCAGTCCTCCTTGGTCCGGGGTTCGGCCAGCCCGGGGTGCAGACAGTCGCCCGCGCCGACGGGCGGCGGGGCCATCACGGTGCGCCGTCCTTCTCCGGGCGGCCGCCCCATACCTCGTACGAGGGCAGGGCGTCGAAGTCAATCGTGACCTCTTCCTCGTTCTCGTTCCCGGGCGGCAGCGGTGGCACGGCTCGCAGGCGGGGCTCTTTGACGGGGGTGTCGGCGGCGGAGTCGACGAGTTCGGTGCGGGCCCTGTCCCGGGCCGCGGCTCTGGCGCGTTCGGCGTCGCGGGCGCGTGCCCGGCGGGAGCGGGCGGTGGATGCCTCGGCGGCGTCCGCGCGGTTCTGCAGGTCCAGCAGCGCGTCCAGGACGGCTTCCTGGTCCTGCGGGTCGCGGCCACGCGCGCGCAGTTCCTGTTTGACCTGGCGCAGGGTGATGTCGGTGAACGGCTCCAGACCGGTCAGCGCGTGGCTCCAGCGCAGTGTGTGCCAGACGCCGGTGTAGGGGTCGTGGAAGTAGACCTGGGTGACGTCCCGCGGGTCGTAGCGGACCGGCCAGGTGCCGTTTGCTTGCGGGTAGGGGGACTTGGTGCCGTTGTGGGCGCGCAGGACGGGCGCGCTGTAGTGCAGGTAGTCCTTCTGGATGCGGCGGTTGGTGATCGTGCACCAGTGGATGGGCAGGAGTTCCAGGAACAGGTTGGCGTCGCGCGGGGCGGCGATGTAGCCGCAGCGGTGTACGGCCAGCCGGTAGGCGTCGTTCGGCGACAGGTTGATCTCCGGGAAGCCTGGCAGCACCAGCCCCTTGTGCCGGCGACTCTGGTAGACCGCGACGACGTACTCGGCGAAGAACTCCTCCAGTTCCTCGATCGTCCAGCGGGCCACCGCATCCACGTCCCGGCCCCGGTGCACCACGTGATTGCCCTTGTAGCCGGCTATGTGCTCGGAGAACTGGCTCCTGATCGTCTTGAACGCGGCCTCGACCTGCGGCTTGTCTGTGGGCCGGTACTTGCGGGTGTCCTGGATGGTGATCCCGTAGCGGCGGCACACGTTCTTCACCGCCTGCGAGGCGAACGCCTTGCCGTGGTCGATCACGATCTTCTCGGGAAACACCACCGGGCGGGCTGCGGCGGCCGCGAACCGCTCGTCCCGCGCGAGCAGCGGCTCGCACGGCAGACGCAGCATCCGGTGCCGCAGCCCGTCTGGCCAGCCCGGACGCATCGGCTCCGGCATCATCGCGTCCGCGATCACCAGGCCCGCGTCCACCGCCTTCGTGCCCTTGGGAACCAGACGCCACCCCAGCAGACTGCGGGTGCACACGTCGATGGCGATCGTCAGGTCCACCGAGAAGACGACGTCCTCGACCGGATCGTAGGCGCGCACGTCCAGCCAGCTGGTGTCGATCATCACCAGCTCTCCGGGACGGCTGGCGGTGATCGGCTGATAGTGCCCGTCCGGCCGGTTTGCCACCGACTGGCGTGTCGTGGCCTGCCCAGTGGTGTAGAGGCCGGGCAGAAGAGCGGCCACGTACCGGTTGAACGACTTCTGCGACGGCACCTTCACCGCGTCCGGGCCATGGACGTCGGCCAGGCGGCGCTCCACCCGGCGCCGCAGCCGGTTCAGGCTGCCGGTCGAGTCATCGGCCTCCGTCACATGGTGCTGGGTGAGAATCGCGTCGATCAGCCGGGGATCCACACCCGCCAGCGGATCCGACGGGCGGTGGCTGCGCCGGTCCACCAGCCCCCACGGGCCCTCCTCCCGCCACCTGCGCAGACGCCGCCAGATCTGCTGCTCGCTGTAGCCCAGCTCCCGCGCCTTGCTCCGTACCCGCTGGACCAGCGGAAGGTCCGGGGCGTACTCCGGCCTCGGCTCGTCGGGCCGCGCGTTCTGCGGATCCCCGCTCCGATAGCCGGTGGTCATCTCCAGGAGGTGCTCCTGGGCGCTCTGGAGGTCCTCCAGCTGCTTGTCGGTCAGCTTGTCGAAGAGCGCGGCGGCATCCAGCCACAGTTTCCGCTCCACAGCCTCCTGTTCACCGCTGGGTTCACCCTCGGCGACCTCGCCGTCGTCGCAGGAGCGGAAGGTGGGGTCAGCGAGCAGGTGCCCCACACCGATCACGGTCCACGCCCCGCTCTCCGAACGCAGCCGCACCCCGTCGTCGGTCACCCCGGTCACGGTGTGCACCTCGTCGTCCAGCCACAGCCGCGTCCCCAGCCGCAGTCGCACCGCGCCGTCAGCACTCACGCCCCCACCTCCGCCGCGGTCTTCACCAGCGTCGTATCCCGCAGCGGACGGTTCAGATCGGTGACGATCCGCTGATGCCACATCAAGTGGTACAGGACCCCGCGAGCCAGATCCGGGAACTCCATGAACCGCATCAGCTCCCCGATCTCCACCGGCTCACGGGTCAGCTCCAGCAGACGCGGCACCAGATCCGCACCCAGATGCAGCGGACGCCGGGCACTGGACAGCAGATCGACGTTCGCCCACAGCTGCCCGCTCGGCTCCGACACCATCGCGTACTCCCAGCCCAGCCGCTCACACACACGGCGAGTGCGCTCCTCCTGCAGCAGCACTTTCGGGTCATCCCGCAGCTCGGGGTTCTTCACGTCCAGCAGCAGCACGCTGCCGTCCCGGCGGCGCGCGAAGACATCCGGCGTGTGCCGCCACGCTCCCCGGGCGTCGATGGCGTCGAACTCCAAAGGCTGCGTCACGAACGCCGACACCCGCGGATCGAAGTCCAGCAGCATCAGCCACTTCGACTCCAGCACGCTCTCGTACTCGACGAAGTCACCCCACTTCGCCACCCAGTACTGACCCGGCATGTGCCCCTGGTCCCGGTGGCTGGGAATGACCCGCACCATTCGGCCGTCCTCGAACCGCACGCTGGCCGCCGCCTCCAGCCGCACAAGACGCTCGACCCCCTCGGCATCGACGTACCGCACCCGCACCAGGTCGATCTCCCGGACCGACGCATCCGACGGTTCCGGCACTTCCGTGTCCCCGCTCACCGCGACCTCCCCTTCTCCCACGGACTCCTGGCCAAACGCCCCACCGGCACCTGCGCCGCCACCGCCTCCGCGAAGACCTCCGGCACCGCGAGCCGCTCCAACGGCCGAGCCGCCAGACACCCCACGTCAGCCGCCGTCCGTACCAGCGGCGCAAGCCGCCGCGACAACTCCCGCACGTCCTCCGCCGCCAGCAGGGGCATCACCACTGTGAGAAACGCCGCCGCCGCCCCGGCCGACGCCGGACCCCACCCGAACCGGCCACCATGCGCCCCACGCTCGCCGCGCTCGTCCAGCAGAACCCGGGCACACCAGCCAGGCACACCCGGCAGACGCCCCAGAATCCTCGGCAGCCCCAGCCGCAACAAGATCACACACGCGCGAAACGCCGCGAACCACTCACCCGCCGCCACCTCCACGCCCCCCAGCCCCGGGCGCACCCGCCCGCACGCGATGTCCAGCCACCGCCGTTGCGCCTCGACCGTCCCGCCATCCGCCTGGCTCACACGAACCGCGGGCAGCCACTGCGAGCACGGCCTCCCGCGAACGGAGTTCGCGCAGGAGGTCGGCGGCCTGACCCACTGCGCCGGCACGACCCGAGGCCGCTCCCCACCCCACCGCAGCACCCAACCGCACGACGGAAAACGATCCAGCAGCACCACCCGGTGCTCGGGGCACACCGCCGCACACGACAGCTTCCACCACAGTTGCCACACCCCACCCGACACGAGCAGACAGCACGGACACGCCCGGCTTCCATGCACCGCCGCCCACTCCTGCCCCGCCGACGGCCGCCGCGCCCGTCCTGCCGCGAGCACCGCCGACACACTCAACGGACCCCCCTCGAAGACGGACAGGTGCATGGCGTCCACCCGCTCATCGGGCACACCCGTCGCCGCGAATACTGTCCGCCGGACCACCTCGTCGGACCGCACCCCGAACAAGGGAGGCCGCACATCCGCGGAAGCCCCTCGCAGGCCAAGTCCCATCATGGTCGCGACCTCGGCCGGCGGACACCGGTTCACGCGGGCCATCCGGTCCACCCACGACTCGAACGCTTCACCCGTCCGCGGAGCCGTGACCAGCGCTAATCGCCGTGTCGACACGCGCACCCCCGAAGGCGACCCCCATGCACTCTCATCTAGAGGTTCACGCTATCAAGTGCACTATCAGCTTAGGGTCCACACTCTCATTCTGAGCTTCGGCTCTCATCAACAGGCGGCCTGAGGCGGGCCGTGTCACTCCTCGCGGTCGGGATGGCGTTCCTCGCAGCCTGCGGCACCGAGACGGCCGGGCGCGGGGGAGGGGACGGGGCCTCGGCGCAGGGGCCGATCCCGTGGACCACGATGCAGCCCTCGGCGGTCACCGGGGTCCGCCTCGGCGCGGACGGGCGGACGCTGTCCCTGGCCACCCGGGTGCCCCGCGGCCCCCGTGCGTGCTACCACTCCCTCAAGGCCGTGCTCGGGGAGCCGGGCGACGGCATCGTGCGGGTGCAGGTCACCTTCACCTCGCCCTCGCAGGACCGCGGTTCGGGTTGCACCGAGGAGGGCACGGCCACCGCCCGTGTCACGTTGCCCGAACCGCTCGGGGACCGGGACGTGATCGTCGACAACTACACGCATTTCACCGCCGAAGGCGCCGAGCCGCCCGCACTGCGGCTGTGCGGGGAGCTCGGCTGCACCCCGCCGGCCACCGGATGCACCACCGCCTCCTACGAGCAGGCCCTGATGGCGGTGGACGCGCCCATGCACACCTATCGCGACGACGAACGGTGCGACGGGAAGTGGCTCGTTCTGGACATCTCCTGGCGCACGGGGCCCGCCTGCGGCGACTCCACCGACCCGGCCTGCTCGTCACGCCTGGGGGACCGGTGGTTCCTCCGTGCGACGAAGGCGGGCTGGGAGCCGATCGTGCGCACCGCGGCGGGAGGCTGCGCGGACGTGCGGCGCAGGGAACCCGCCTTCCCGTCCGCCCTGTGCGCCTCGTTGGAGCCTCTGCCGGCGTCACTCCATCCGACCTACGCGCCGTCGTCGCCGGCCGCCACGCCGGGCGCCTCCGGCAACTCCGGTTAGAGGCGCGGGGAGCCGCCGCACGGATGTCCGTGCGGCGGCGCGGCGGACCTGGACGCCGGGCCGGGAACCCACGCGTCACGGCTGTGAGCGCAACCATCTCAGCCCGTCACGAGTCCAGCTCTGCGAGCGGCACGCGTGCGCGTGCCGGACGACATGGGCGAGACGGGTGTGAGGCATGGGGCGGATGCGGCGATGGAGTCGGCTGGCGGCACTGATCGGAGCGGCCGGGATCGGCGTGACGGCCGTGCCGGGAACGGCGAACGCCGCCGACGTGAAGCTGACCGTCGACGCTCAGGAGACGTACTACGCCTACCAGTACGGCGAGGGCCCGCCCGGTGACGGTGACCTCTTCCTGCTGGACCTCGGCCTGACCGCACCCGACGGCACCGAACCGGTCGCGAGAAACGTCCGCCTGACCATCGACGCCAGCGCCCTGAAGGGCAAGGCACTCCTCACCGGCGGAGGAGGCGCCTGCTCCCACACGGGATACGTCTACACCTGCTCCTACACCTCGGTGGACGGCCGCACCAGCGTCCAGCCCTTCTACATCAAGGGCGCCGAAGGCGTGCGGGCCGGCGCCACCGGGGACATCCGCTACACCGCCGAGTCCGCCGACGCGGGGACGGCCACCGCCACCACCCACGTGGTCGTCGGCGGGCCCGAACTGCTGACGCAGCGGGAGAAGAAGGTCACCGGCATCGCCCCCGGCGGCGGTTTCGACGTCACGCCCGCCATCGCCAACACCGGACCGCTGGCGGCGCCTCGGGGCATCGGCGTGAAGCTGTTCGGCGAGGAGGGCCTGAAGGTCGCCGAGCGCTACCGCAACTGCCACTACCGGCCCACGCCGGAGCCCACCGCGTACTGCACCTTCGACCAGCCGATCGAGCCCGGGACGGCGTACGCCTTCGACCGGCCGTGGCACTTCACCGCCTCGGACGACCTGATGTACGCCACCGTCAGCTACCTCACCTGGCCGCTCGGCAGCGGCGACCCCTGGCGCTACGACGACCCGGCGGACTACACCGTCACGGGGAGTGGACCCGTGCTCGGACTGAAGCCCGTGTCCGCCGCCGGCTTCCCCGACTTCGGCGGATTCGTCGAGGTGTCCACGACCCAGCGAGCCGACTACCGCGCACTGGGCGGCCGCGTGACGGGACGGGTCGGTCAGACGGTGCCCGTGACCCTGGGCGTGCGGAACGACGGCCCCGGCTCGATGAACCTCTACAGCCGTCCGGGCCAGGGCTCCGGCACCTACCGGGTCACACCGCCGGAGGGCACGGTGATCACCAAGATCCCCTTCCCCGGCGAGGACGACGATCACGCCTGCGGTGCGCCCCTGAAGGGCACCCGCACGTACGAGTGCCGCATCTCCGACATCTTCCCGGCCGGGGACACCAGTGAACTGACCTTCTACGTACGCATCGAGAGGGCGGTCGACCACCCGAAGCCGGGCTCGGTGGAGGCGACGGGGCGCACGGACTTCCCCAACCGCGACGACCACCCGGACAACGACTCGGCGCCGGTCACCCTGAAGATCACCGCGGGCGGCCCCTCGGCCTCACCGTCACCTTCGCCGTCCCCCTCAACCTCGGTGGCAGCGTCCTCCCCCGCCTCCACGGCTCCCGGTGGGACGGGTCCGGACACCGGCGGAGCGGACACGTCGGGGGGTGCGGGCTCGCTGAACGGCTCGATGGCCTCCACCGGTGCCGGCGCACCTCTGTGGACCGCCGCCGCGGCCGCCGCCCTGCTGGGCGTCGGAGCGGTGGGTATCGCGGCGTCGCGGCGCCGGGCACGGCGATCGCACGCCGGCCGGGCGGACACCTCGGGCAGGTAACTCCCCTGGCCTGGAGGCTCGTTGTTCGCGGGTTCGTCCGAGAGCCCAGGGGCGGGACCGGTGCTGGATTCCTCCAGGCCGCACGCCTTCACCCGCGCCTTCACCCGCGTCGGCGCGTTGACCGCGGCGACACCCGCCGGCGGCTACTACGGCGGCGACTACTGACGTACCCGCGCCCGGCGTGGGGGCGCGCCGGTCCCTTCCCGTGCCCGGCCCGTCCGCCGACAGCACCGCCGTGCCGTCCTCGCGGAGCTTCGGCGGAGGGGATGAGGGGCGGGTCCGGGCGTCGCCGCGCCGCGGCAGCCGATCGACCCGCCGCGGCCCGACGGCCCGGCGGGTCGACGCGCTCTATCCCGCGGTCAGAGCGCCATCTCGTACGCCCCGGACAGCGCCTCGACGCGGCTCCAGACGTCGGCGGAGCGCGCCTCGTCGACCACCGGGCGCCGGATCGCGCCGAGGGCCCACTGCTGCTGCGCCTCCGTCGCCGAGTCCTTGCCGTGCAGTTCGACGCAGTGCGCGGAGAAGTCCCGGACGAGCACGGAGAACAGTTCGTCCAGGACCGGCGTGTCCAGCTCTGTGGACCCCGCCTGCTCCAGAATCAGCTGTCCGTGCACCACCAGGGCGAACAACTGGCCCACCGACAGCAGGAAGTCGAGGTCCCGGCTCTGCTCCTCGTCGGGTGCCAGGCTGGTGACGAACGCGCAGAGCGCGTCGGCCTGTTCACGGAAGCGGGCGACGTTCGGGACGTCGGCGCAGGCGTCGAACGCGGGGCGCCAGTCGTGGAAGCGCACCGAGCCGAGTCCGCGCGCCGGTCCCTGGCGGAACAGGAAGCCGTCGTCGGCGGCGTCGAGGCGCGCCGGCACGGCGGGCCGGTCGACCGGGTCGAGGAGGTGGTTGCGCAGGAACTTGAGGATCAGCGCGAGGTTGACGTGGACCGTGCCCTCCAGCTTGGGCAGCCCGCGGATCTCCACCGCCGCCTGCGCGAAGTAGGTGTCCTTCTCGAAGCCCTTGGCCGCGATGACGTCCCACATCAGGTCGATGACCTTCTCGCCCTCGGTGGTCACCTTCATCTTGGTCATGGGGTTGAAGAGCAGATAGCGGCGGTCGTCAGGACCGGCCGAGCGGAAGTAGTCGACGGCGCGGTCGCTGAACAGCTTCATCCCGACCAGGCGGACATAGGCTTCCGTCAACTCCCGGCGCACGTGCGGGAAGTCGGTGACGGGGCGCCCGTACAGGATGCGGTTGCGTGCGTGGGTCACGGCCTCGTACATCGCGTGCTCGCAGATGCCGATCGAGGCGGTGCAGAGGTTGAACTTGCCGACGTTGACGGTGTTGAGAGCCGCGTCGAAGGCGGCGCGCCCGGTGTGCAGGACGTCCTCCGGGGCGACCGGGTAGTCCGCGAGGCGGAACTCGCTGACGTACTTGGAGGAGTCGACGACGTTCTTCACCAGGTGGTATGCCGGGTGGCGGCTGTCGGCCGCGAAGAAGACGTAGCCGTCCGGGCCCTCGACGTCGGTGCGGCGGCCGAAGACGGAGACCAGGCCCGCGGCGTTGCCGTTGCCGATGTAGTACTTCGAGCCGCTCGCCAGGAAGCCGCCGTCGGGGGCGGGTTCGAGCAGCATGTCGGTGGAGTAGATGTCCGCGCCGTGCGCCTTCTCCGACAGTCCGAAGGCGAAGACCTCGCCCTGGTCGAGGAGGTTCGCGGCGCGCTCCCGGGCGGCGGCGTTGTCGCTCTGCCAGACCGGCCCCAGACCGAGGATGGTCACCTGCCAGGCGTACCAGTAGTCGAGGCCGTAGAAGCCGAGGATCTCGTTCAGGGCGGCGATCCGGGCCGTGTCCCAGCGCTGGTCCTCGCCGGAGGCGGCCGAGGCGGGGGTGAGGAAGGTGGCGAAGAGCCGTTCCTTGGCGGCGAAGGCGAGGAAGTCGCCGAGCCAGGCGCGCGAGCGGTAGTCCTCGACGAGCCGGCGCTTGCCCCGCTCCTCGAACCAGTCCACCGTGGCGCGCAGCAGCCTGCGTGTCTCGGCGTCGAAGTGGGCCGGGTCGTAGGTGCGCGGGTTGAACAGGAGCGGTGTGGTCATGGCGGTTCGCCTTCCGGGAGAGGGTCGAAGGAGGAACGGACGGGAGGGGCGCGGGAGTCGGGGCGTGCCGGGGCCGTGCCGTGCGCAGGCCCCGCGCGGTTCCGGCCGACGGGGCTTCAGCCCTCGTCCCGCGCGGGTGGGGCGGTGTCGGACGCGGCGCTCAGCCGGTGCAGAGTGGCCAGGACGTCGTCGAGCCAGGCGATGGTCATGCGCTCGAAGGCGATGCCGCCGCGCAGTACGACGTGCTGAAGTTCCCGGCCGGGGTCCAGGGGCGTGGGGGCGTCGGGGCCGGTGAAGTCGCGCAGTTCCCCGGCGAGGTAGCGCGCGAGCCGTTCGTGGTGGGCCCGGTGGTGGCGTGCGACCTCGTCGATCAGGGCGGCCGGTTCGTCGAAGGCGGCGCCGCGGATCTTCACCGCGAGGTCGTGGCGAAGGCTCTCCGGTTCGATCGGCTCGTGCAGCCAGTGGGCGAGTGCCGTGCGCCCGGACGCGGTGACGGAGTACTCGTTCTTGTCCGGCCGGCCGTGCTGCGGCACCGTGCGGACGGCGAGCCGGCCCTCGTGTTCCATGCGGCGCAGGACCCGGTAGATCTGCTGGTGGGTGGCGGTCCAGAAGTGACCGATGGACCGCTCGAACCGCCGGGACAGCTCATAGCCGGAACCGGGCTGTTCCAGCAGCGAGACGAGGATCGCGTGTTCGAGCGCCATGCCGCACAGCCTTCTATGCACCTTGTTGCATAGGCAAGGCCCGTCGGGGGGGGGGGGGGGGGGGCACCCCCCCCCCCCCCCGGGGGGTCGGGGGGGGGGGGGGGGGGGCCCGCCGCCGCCGAGGGGGGGTTTGGGGGCGGGGCCCCCCCGGCGCGCCCGGGCGGCCC
>NZ_JBICWL010000044.1:5810-26355 GCF_043199735.1 Streptomyces sp. NPDC048566 | reverse complement strand
CAAGACGCTCGGCTGGGATACCCCAGCCGAGCGTCTACGTGATCTACTCACCACCTGAAACCAAGCGGTGTTGCGACGACCCCTTGAACCCAAGGTCCGCCCCGGGGGCTTTCGCCGTGCGCGCTCCCCGTCGCCGCCGCCGGGGACCGCCCGGCCCGCCGGCATGCCACGGGTTCTCGTCCGCCGTCCGGTCCGCCGCTCCCACCCCGCCACCGCCGCCCCAGGACCGTGCGTCCGCCTACGGGGGACGCACGGTCCGGTTGCGCGCGTGGGACCCGGTCGGCGCGGGGGCGGTCAGGCCCCGGCGGGCGGCAGCATCGGATGGCTGCCGGTGCTCGTCGGGGCGTGTTCGGGCAGCCACAGCACGGCGACCGCCCCTTCGGCGGGCACCTCGTCGGGAGCGCCCGCGGGGCGCACGTTGCGGAAGGTGAGGCGGGCGCCGAGCACCCGAGCCTGGCCCGCCGCGATGGTCAGCCCGAGCCCGTGGCCGTGGCCCGCGCGGTCGGTGCTGCCGGTGCGGAAGCGGCTCGGCCCCTCGGCGAGGAGCTTCTCGGGGAAGCCCGGACCGTGGTCGCGGACGCGGACGACCCGCCCCTCGACGGTCACCTCGATCGGCGGCCTGCCGTGCCGGGCGGCGTTGGCGAGCAGGTTGAACAGGACGCGTTCCAGGCGACGCGGGTCGGTGGTCACCTCGGACTCGTGCACCACGCGCACCTCGACGTCCGCTCCGCGTGCGGCCACCCGGCGGACGACGAAGTCACCGAGCATGATGTCCTGCAACTCGGCCCGCTCGGAGGCGCCGTCGAGCCGGGCGACCTCCAGGACGTCCTCGACGAGCGTGCGCATGGCCTGCGCCCGGTCCCGCACCAGCTCGCTGGGCCGGCCCGGCGGGAGCAGTTCGGCCGCGGTGAGCAGCCCCGTCACCGGGGTGCGCAGCTCGTGCGCGATGTCGGCGGTGACCCGGCGCTCGGCCTCGATGCGCTGCTGGAGCGCGTCGGCCATGGCGTCCACGGCCCGCGCGAGATCGTCGGTCTCGTCGAGCACCACTCCGCCGATGGCCTCGCGGACACGGACGTCGGTCTCCCCCTTGGCGACCCGGTTCGCCGCGGCCGCCGCCTTGCGCAGCCGGCGCGAGAGCTGACCGCCGATCAGCACGCCGAGGGCGCTGCCGCCGAACACGACGGCGATCGAGCCGATGACCAGGGCCTGGTCGAGATCGTGCATCACGTCCGCGTTGCGGTCGGTGAACCGCTCGTGCCAGGACAGCACCTGCCCGTTCCGGAGCGGGACGGCGGCCCAGATGTCCGGCACCCCGGTCGCCCCGTCGGAGACGTAGGTGGCCCGCCGGCCCTCCGTGACCTTCGCCAGCAGGTCCGCCGGTATCGCCGGGTCGTCTATCTTGGCGCCGAACGGCGGCGGACGCCCCGGCCCGTACATCCGCTCGGCGAGCTGGATGCGCTCGTCCGCCAGGTCGCGCGAGTTGTCGAGCATGGAGACACGGGCCGCGTTGTGCACGACGAGACTGAGCGCGACCGCGACCAGCGCCCCCACCAGGGCGATCGCGGTGCTGAGCTTCCAGCGGATGCCGGTGCGGATGCTGGTGCCCGAGTCGGAGCCGCGGTCGATGCCGATGCCCAGACCGCGCGTCAGACCCGCGTCGCGGCCGGCGCCGGGTCCCGCCGCCCCGGTCCCCGGGCCCGCGGCCGGGCTCGTGACCCGGCCGACGACGGGGTCCGCGCCCGCGTCCCCGACCGCTGCGCGCCCGCGCGGCGCCCCGCCCGTGCCGGGTCCCGCCGCCGACCGCTGGAACATCCCCCGCATCCTCCTGCTCAGGCCTTCAACTTGTAGCCGAAGCCGCGGACCGTCTCGATGCGGTCCTGGCCGATCTTCGTACGCAGCCGCTGCACGTGGACGTCGACGACGCGGGTGTCCCCGCCCCAGCCGTACTCCCACACCCGTTCGAGCAGTTTGTCGCGGCTCAGCACCGTACCCGGCGCGGAGGAGAACTCCAGGAGCAGCCGCATCTCGGTGGGCGTCAGGGCCACCGGAGCCCCGTTCCGGCGCACCTCCATGCCCTCGGTGTCGATCTCCAGCTCGCCGAAGGAGAGCACCCCGCCGTCCAGCGACGCGGGGCCCTCGGCGGGGGCGCCCCGGCCGCCGTTCGCGTGCCCGAAGCGGCGCAGCACCGCCCGGATGCGGGCCACCAGCACCGCGCCGTCGAAGGGCTTGGTCACGTAGTCGTCGGCGCCGGCCTCCAGACCGAGCACGACGTCGATGGAGTCGGCGCGCGCGGAGAGCATGATCACCGGGACGGTCGACTCGTCGCGGATGCGGCGGCACAGCGACACGCCGTCGAGTCCGGGGACCATGACGTCCAGCAGGGCGATGTCGGGGCGGTCGGTGCGGAACGCCTCCAGGCCGGAGAGTCCGTCGGGCATCGCCGTGACCGCGAAGCCGTCGCGCTCCAGGGCGAGTTGCGTGGCCTCGCGGATGACGTCGTCGTCCTCGACGAACAGGACATGGGTCTGCTCTGCCATCCGGCTGCTCTCAGTTCGCCTCGGGGGAGGGCGAACTCGCGCCGCCCACCGCGTTGCTGTAGTCGTTGTGGATGCGGGACCGCTCGACGAAACGGGTCGAGGACCAGCCGTAGGTGATGACCTCCTCGCTGGAGGGGTACGACACCGGGTCGCCCCTCTTGTACAGCTGCTGGGTCACCACCAGGTCGCCCCGGTCGATCTCCGCGTAGACCGGCGGCTCCTCGGCCTTGAAGACGTTGCGGTACCGGCCGTTCTCCTCGCGGTACACGTACGAGCCGATACCGACCGCGTCGGCGCAGGTCATCACGTTGATGACGATGTCGGTCGACGGACCGCCGGTGAGGTCGCCGTAGGACACGTCCACCGGGTACTCGTCCGCCACGCACGGCTTCAGGCCGCGCTTGACCGCCGCGCCGACCGTCGGGTCGTCCCGGACGATCTTCACCGCGTCCACCCGCCGGGGCGGCGTGGTCGGCGAGGCGGAGACGACCGGGGCCGTGCTGCCCTTGGCGACGACGTCGCTGCCCGCCGGTCCCTCGTCGCGGGCGCCGGTGCCGCCCGTGGCGCAGGCGGCCAGGAAAACGCCGAGGGCGGCGAGCGCGGCCGCCGCCGAACTCCCCGCCTTCAGGACCTGACTGGCCCGAACTCCTAGGCCGCGCAACGCTCCCGCTCCTTACTCGCTTCGAGCGCGCGGGCGGCGCTCTCCTCCCGGTTCCTGCTCTCCAGCTCCTCGCGGAGCCGTGCCAGTGCCCGGTGCAGCGTGCTCTTGACCGTTCCGGCCGACATGCCGAGCGCGGCGGCCGTCTCCTCGGTGGACATCTGCTCCCAGTGTCGCAGCACCACGACACTGCGCTGCTTGGGTGCCAGCACCTTCATGACGTCCATGAGCAGCGCACGGTCCGCGTGCTGCTCGGTGGCGTCCTCCACGCTCGCGTCCGGGAGCTGCTCGGTGGGCACCTCTTCGAGCCTGCGGGCCCGCCACCACTCGGTGCGGGTGTTGATCATGACGCGCCGCAGGTAGGCGTCGGCGAGGCGCTTGTCGGCGATCCCGTCCCAGCGGCCGTACGTCCGCACCAGCGCGGTCTGGAGCAGGTCCTGGGCGTCGACCGGGTCGGGCACCAGGCGCCGGGCGCTGCGCAGCAGCGCGTCCTGCCGGGTACGGACGTACTCCTCGAATTCGAGCACCTCGCCGTGCGCCATGATCAACCGCCTCCGTCCCCGTGTCCGACCCGCCTGCTGCCGGTTCTCCGTCGTCTGCGCCCGAGGGCTCCCCGGCCGCTGTCGCGGCCGCCCTGCGGTACGGCAATGAAGTTACGGAGGCGTTGTCACGGGGTTGTCCGGGACAGCCTGCGGGCAGCCCTCGGCTGTCCGTCGGTTGTGTAACGGATGTAGGAGCGGGGTAAGGCCGCGCCAGGCTATGTCCGGTTCGTGCCGATCCGGTCGGCCGTCACGTCGACGGCAGCCGGTACAGACCGCCGGGGAGCGGCTCGACCAGTCCGTCGGAGACCAGCCCGTCGAGCGCCCGCGCGCGCTGCACGGGCTCCTCCCACACACGGTCCAGCGCGCTCTGCGGGACGGGCGCATGGGCCTCGCGCAGCACGGCCAGCAGTTTGCCCCGGACCTGGCGGTCGGTGCCCGCGTAGGTCTGCCCCTTGCGCGGCGGCCCGTCGTGCTCGGGCTTGCCGGCCAGTCGCCAGGCGCACCGCGCGGCGATCGGGCAGCGGTGGCAGGACTCGTTCTTCGCGGTGCAGACCAGGGCGCCGAGTTCCATCGAGGCGGCGGCCCAGCGCGCGGCCGTGCTCTCGCCCTCCGGCAGCAGCGTGCGGGCGAGCCGGCGCTCGGCGGCCGTGGTCGCGTTCGGCGGGTAGCGGACGCCGGTGACGGCGCGGGCGAGGACCCGGCGGACGTTGGTGTCCAGCACCGGGTGCCGCTGCCCGTACGCGAACGACGCGACCGCCGCCGCCGTGTACTCCCCGATGCCGGGGAGCGCCAGCAGGTGCGCGTGGTCCGTCGGCACGTCGCCGCCGTGCCGTTCCGTTATGGCCACCGCGGCGCCGTGCAGCCGCAGCGCCCGGCGCGGGTAGCCGAGCCGCCCCCAGGCCCGGACGGCCTCGCCGGGGGCGTCCCCGGCCAGGTCGGCGGGGCGCGGCCAGCGGGCCAGCCACTGCTCGTACACCGGCAGCACGCGGTTGACGGGGGTCTGCTGGAGCATGAACTCGCTGACCATCACGGCCCAGGGGCCGGCGTCGGGATGCCGCCAGGGCAGGTCGCGGGCGTGTTCGTCGAACCAGTCGATGACGGGCGCGTGGAGGTCCTCGCCGGGAGCGGTCCGGGTGGTCTCGGTGGGCTTGGTGGGTGCAGTCATGGCGGTGTCGATCCTGCCATGCGCGCGCCCGCCCGCGCGGCTGACGCCGGGGGCGGGCGGTGGTGAAACGCCGCACCCGGCCCTCCCCGCGTCCCCGGACGCGTGCCCGCCGGGATGATGATCCGGAAAAGTTGGTGCCGAGGCGGCGGGTGGGACCGGACAGACGGCCGATCTCTCGTACAGTTTGCGCCGTGGGATCACTGCGCAATCCGGTCGGGCCGCTTCCCTCCACCATCTACTGGCGTCGGAGGGCCGTTCTGCTGTCCGTGGTAGCGCTGTTGGCGCTGCTCACGGTCTGGATGGTCGGCTTCGGCGGCGGGGGCGGTGACCACGACTCCGGCGGCTCGAACGGGAAGCATCCCGTGCCCTCGATCACGCCGGGCCCCTCCGGTTCGGGTCCCGCCATCAGCCAACACCCCGGCGGTCGCGACGAGTCGGACGGCGGCGGCAGCGGCGGCGGCGCGGGTGACGGTGGCAGCGCCGGCGGCAGCGGCGGCGGCTCCGGGGGCGGTGCGGGCGGCTCGGGCGGCGGCGACGGCTCCGGGGACGGCGGCGCCAAGAACGGCGACGGGGCGGGCGGGCAGCTCCCCAACGGGCAGCTCCAGGCCGGCTCCGGTCTCCCCGACTGCACCGCGGGCGCGGTCAAGTTGACGCTGAAGAGCGTGCACAACTCCTACGCCCCCGACGAGCGCCCCGCCCTTCGGCTCACCGCGCGGAACTCCTCGGGCCGCGACTGCAAGGTCGATCTCGGGCCCGAGGCAACGGTCGTGACGATTACTCAGGCCGAGGAGGACGACGACATCTGGGCGTCCGACGACTGCCCGAAGGGTGCCACCCGCGCGCTCTACCGGGTCCCGGCGCACAGCGAGGTCACCTCCACGGTCACCTGGGACCGCAAGCCCGGCGCCCCCAAGTGCGCCACGCCGCCCGCCGGTTCGGCTCCGGCCGGCACCTATCTGGTCGAGGCGAAGGCCCCGGGTCTCGCCAAGGCGCAGACGTCGTTCGTCCTGGCGAAGGACTGAACGTCGCGGCCGTCCGGGACCGGGCGGCGCGCCGGGCGCCGCGCCCTGCGGGGCGCGGTTGCGCCGGGGGGCGTCCCGCCCGAGCCGCCCCGCACGGACTCCGCCCGCGCCGCGGCGCGGGCTCGCTGAACAGCGTGGCCGCGCGGGCACGGCCCGCCCGCCGCGCTCGCGCCGCCCGCGCTCGGCGGTGAGGTCCGCGCGGCCGGTCCGCGACCGGGCGCACCGGCCGTCGCGCGGTGCGGGCCGGCCGGATCAGACGTAGCGTTCCAGGATCGAGGACTCGGCGAGCCGGGACAGGCCCTCGCGGACGCTGCGGGCCCGCGCCTCGCCCACGCCGTCGACGGCCTGCAGGTCGTCGACGCTCGCGGCGAGCAGCTTCTGGAGTCCGCCGAAGTGCTCGACCAGCCGGTCGATGATCGCGCCCGGCAGCCGCGGGACCTTGGCGAGGAGCCGGAAGCCGCGCGGGGACACCGCCGAGTCGAGTGCCTCGGGGGAGCCCGTGTAGCCCAACGCCCGTGCGACGGTGGACAGTTCGAGCAGCTCCGCGTGGCTGAGCGCGTCCAGTTCGAAGAGCGCCTGGTCGACCGTGCGGGACCGCTTGGCGGTCGGCTCCGGCACGTAGTCCCGCACGACCAGCTCGCGGTCGGGCTCGACACCGGCGATCAGCTCGTCCAGCTGGAGCGTCAGCAGGCGCCCGTCGGTGCCCAGCTCCACGACGTACTCGGCGATCTCGGTCGCGATGCGGCGCACCATCTCCAGCCGCTGCGCGACGGCGGAGACGTCCCGGACGGTGACCAGGTCCTCGATCTCCAGCGCGGACAGGGTGCCCGCGACCTCGTCCAGCCGGAGCTTGTAGCGCTCCAGGGTCGCCAGCGCCTGGTTGGCGCGGGACAGGATCGCCGCGGAGTCCTCCAGCACGCGGCGCTGGCCGTCCACGTAGAGGGCGATCAGGCGCATCGACTGCGACACCGAGACCACGGGGAAGCCGACCTGCTTGCTCACCCGGTCCGCGGTGCGGTGCCGCGTGCCCGTCTCCTCCGTCGGGATCGTCGGGTCGGGGACCAGCTGTACGCCCGCCCGCAGGATCTTGGTGATGTCCTTGTCGAGCACGATGCCGCCGTCGAGCTTGCACAGCTCCCGCAGGCGGGTCGCGGTGAACTCGACGTCCAGGACGAATCCGCCCGTGCACATCGCTTCGACGGTCTTGTCGGACCCGAGCACGATGAGTCCGCCGGTGTTGCCGCGGAGAATCCGCTCAAGCCCGTCGCGCAGCGCCGTGCCGGGTGCCACGGCGCTCAGTGAGGCGCGCATCAGGCCATCGGCACCGGAGCTCCCACCGGACTTTCCGGGAGCTGCTGCCCGGTCGTTGGCTGCCACTGCACTCCTCCGGTCGCAGGTTCTGGACGCCCGCTTCGCGTACACGCGGTTCGTACGGACGGGCGAGACCAGGGCAAAGTCTACCGGCGCCGCTCCTCGTCCCGTGGGGCCTCTCTGCGACGCGAGCGCGGAAGCACGCTCAGCGCCTCGCCGACGTCCGCCACTTCCAGGACCTTCATACCGGCCGGGACCTTGCCGGGATCGGCCGGGACGAGGGCGTGGGTGAAGCCCAGCCGGTGCGCCTCGGCCAGCCTGCGCTGCACGCCCGTGACGCGTCTCACCTCGCCCGCGAGTCCGACCTCGCCGATCGCGACGAGGTTCTTGGGCAGCGGGGTGTCGCTCGCGGCGGACGCGAGGGCCAGCGCGACGGCGAGGTCCGCGGCGGGCTCGGTGAGCTTCACGCCGCCCACCGTCGCCGAGTAGATGTCCCGCTTGCCGAGCGCGCTGATCCGGCCGCGCTGCTCCAGGACGGCGAGCATCATCGAGACGCGCGAGGTCTCCAGGCCGGAGGTCGTGCGCCGCGGCGAGGGGATCTGCGAGTCGACGGTGAGCGCCTGCACCTCCGCGACCAGGGGGCGGCGGCCTTCGAGGGTGACGGTCAGGCAGGTGCCGGGCACGGGCTCGGCGCGGCGCGTCAGGAACAGCCCCGAGGGGTCGGCCAGCCCGGTGATGCCCTCGTCGTGCAGCTCGAAGCAGCCGACCTCGTCGGTCGTTCCGTAGCGGTTCTTGACGCCGCGCACCAGGCGCAGGCGGGCGTGCCGGTCGCCCTCGAAGGACAGGACGACGTCCACCAGGTGCTCCAGCAGGCGCGGTCCCGCGATCGCGCCGTCCTTCGTGACGTGGCCCACGAGCAGGGTGGACATGCCGCGCTCCTTGGAGGCGCGGATCAGCGCGCCCGCGACCTCGCGGACCTGCGCCATGCCGCCGGGCGCGCCGTCGATCTCCGGAGAGGCGATCGTCTGCACGGAGTCCAGGATCAGCAGCGAGGGCTTCACCGCGTCCAAGTGGCCGAGGACGGCGGCCAGATCCGTCTCGGCGGCGAGATAGAGGTGGTCGTCGATCGCCTTGATGCGGTCGGCCCGCAGCCGCACCTGGCTCGCCGACTCCTCGCCCGTCACGTAGAGCGTGCGGTGCTCCTCGCTCGCGGACTTGGCCGCCACGTCCAGCAGGAGCGTGGACTTGCCCACGCCGGGCTCGCCCGCGACGAGGACGACCGCGCCGGGCACGAGCCCGCCGCCGAGGACGCGGTCCAGCTCGGGCACTCCGGTGCCGCGGGCGGTGGCCCGGCGGCCGTCGACCTGCCCGATCGGGACCGCGGAGGTGGTGACCCGGCCCGGGGCCGTCGTGCGGACGGCGGGCGCGCCGTACTCCTCGACCGTCCCCCATGCCTGGCACTCGGGGCAGCGGCCGAGCCACTTGGCCGTCTGCCAGCCGCACTCGGTGCAGCGGTAGGACGGCCGGTCCTTCGCGGTTTTCGTACGGGCAGCCATGACCGAACCGTAGCCGGAGCCACCGACAGCCCGGCATGCCGCCGGCGCTCGCCGGCCGTCCGCCGGTCCGCCCCGCCCGGTCGCCGGTCCGCCCCGCCCGCCGCCCCGAGCCCCCCGTGCCCCGGTTTCACCCCCAGGGAGGCGGAACCGCGCGGGCTCCGGGCCGGCGCATCCGCCATCGACTGCCATCGCCGCCCGTCACGGCCCAGGCCAGGGGATGAGGGGCGGAGGTCCCCTATTGAGGGATCGTTTCACCCGTACGGATTAAATGTGCTCAAGGTGGAGGAAGCGGCCGCGGCGCGGCACCTACGGTCGCACGGGTGATGAGCAGCAGTCCGGAGACCTCAACGCACACCACCGGCGCACACCGGGCGCACGGAGCCGCGCGCAAGCGGACGGCCGTGCCCGGCGGCGCCTCCCCCCGCACCCTGGCCGAGTGTCCGCCCGCGCGCTACGAGCCGTACCTGGACGGCCTGTTCACCTACTGCCTGTCCGTGCTGTGCGACCACGACGCGGCGACGGCCGCGCTCGGCGACACCCTCGCGCTCGCCGAGCGCCGCACCCCGCGCGGCCCGGAGTCCGGCGCCGACCGCAGGGCCTGGCTGTACGCGCTGGCCCGCTGGTCCTGCCTGCGCAGGCTCACCGAGGCGCGCCGCCGGCGCCAGGCGACGCACGCCTCCGGACGGCGCACCCCGCGCAAGGCGCGCACGACGCAGCCGCGCGGGCGGGAGGCCGTGGGCCCCTTCGACGGTGCGGCGGGCCCCGCCGGCGGGGCGGGGGGCGCCGAGGCGGGCGGGTCCGGGCGGGACGCCCGCAAGGCCGCCGCCGACCGGCGGGCCGCCGAGGCGCTCGGCACGGTTCCCCTCTCCGAGCAGGCCCAGGCGCGGCGCCGCCACGAACTCGCCCTGCTGGCCTGGCCGGAGGCCGCCGGCACGACCCCGGAGCAGCGCGAGGCGCTCGAACTCGCCGTGCGCCACCAGCTGGCCGCCCACGAGGTCGCCGCCGTCCTCGGCCTCGACCTGGCCGGCACCCGCGAGCTGCTGGCCTCCGCCGCCTGCGAGGTCGAACGCACCCGTGCGGCCCTCGCCGTCGTCGAGACGGGCACCTGCCCGAGCGTCGCCCGGCTCACCGGCGACAGCCGGCTCGTCCTGAGCACCACGCTCCGCGACGAACTGGTCCGGCACGTGGACGACTGCCCGCGCTGCCGCCGGACGGCCGAGCGCGCCGTGCCCGGCACCTGGCCCGGCACCAGCGTCACCCCCGCCGCCCTCCCCGTCCTCGCCGCCCCGCAGGCGGACCTGGGGGTGGCGATGGCGCACGCCCCCCGCACGCGGGGCGGCGCCCCGCGCTTCGACCGGCGGGGATTCCCGATGGACCCCAAGGACCACGCGGCCCGGCGGGACCGGCTGCGGGCCCGCGCCGTCACCACCGCGATCGTCGCCACCGTCGTCGCGGCGCCGGTCGTCGCCCTGTGGGCGGCCTACCGGGGCGCGCCCCCGACCGACGAGGGCGTCGACGGCCGCCCGGCCACCGCGAGCGAGGCCCGGGACCCCGACGGCCTGGACGCGGGCCGCGCCGGCGGCTACGAGAACGCGGGCAACGCCAGTGCCCGGCCGGAGTCCCGCTTCACGGAGGGCGGCTCGTCCGCGGACGTCTCGGTCGAGGTCGTCGGCTCCCCGGGACCCGGTGCGGGGCACCTGTCCGTGGCGGCCCGCACCGAGGGTGACACCACCCTGGTCACCCTGACCGCGTCCGGCGGCGCCGCGGTCCACTGGTCGGCCCGCACCGGCGCCGCCTGGCTGTACCTGAGCAAGGCGGCGGGAACGCTGGAACCGGGCGAGTCCACCACGGTCAAGGCGTACGTCGACCACCTGCGCGAGCCGCTGGGCCACTGGAGAGCCCGGGTGGCGATCGCCCCGGGCGGCTCGGTGGTCACCATCGACGGGTTCGGCGACGCGCGTCCGTCCCACCCGGCCGGCGGCCAGGGGCGGGGTCCCCGTCCGGACCCGAGCGGGGGCTCGTCCGGCCCGGGTCCGACGCCTCCGGCCGACCCGGACCCGTCCGACACCCCGGCCGATCCGTCGCCGACGCCCACGCCCACCGGGTCGTCCTCCGCCGATCCGGGCGGATCGGCCACGCCGTCCGGATCGGCCGCCACGGCGAGTCCGGCCTCGTAGCGGCGGCCCGTTCGCCGCGCACGGCCGGGCCGGCCCGCCGGGGCGTCCGCCCGCCGGGTCCGCCGAGGCGCACCCGCCCGGTCAGCTCGCCGGGTCAGCGGGGTGCGGTGCCAGCAGGGGCAGCTCGCCGGCGAGGCGCTCCTCGCACAGCTCGGCCAGCCGGTCGTAGCCGGCCTTGCCCATCAGCTCGACCAGTTCCGGCCGGTAGGAGACGTACACCGGGTCGCCGGCGCCGTGCGCCGAGGTCGCCGAGGTGCACCACCAGTGCAGGTCGTGGCCGCCCGGACCCCAGCCGCGGCGGTCGTACTCGCCGATGGAGACCTGAAGGACGCGGGTGTCGTCGGGCCGGTCGATCCACTCGTAGGTGCGCCGCACGGGCAGCTGCCAGCAGACGTCCGGCTTGGTCTCCAGCGGCTCGCGCCCCTCCTTCACCGCCAGGATGTGCAGCGAGCAGCCCGCGCCGCCGGCGAAACCGGGGCGGTTCTGGAAGATGCACGAGCCCTGGTACGGGCGGGTCTGGCGCTCGCCGTCCTCGTCCTCGGCGACCCAGCCGGTCTCCGTGCCCACGTCGTGGTGCTGCCAGATCTCGGGGGTGAGCCGGGCCACGTGCTCCGACACCCGCCGCTCGTCCTCCTCGTCGGAGAAGTGGGCGCCCAGCGTGCAGCAGCCGTCGTCGGCGCGGCCCGCCTGGATGCCCTGGCAGCCACTGCCGAAGATGCAGTTCCACCGCGAGGTCAGCCAGGTCAGATCGCACCGGAAGACCTGCTCGTCGTCGGCGGGGTCGGGGAACTCCACCCACGCGCGAGCGAAGTCGAGCCCCTTCTCGTCGCTCCTCATCGCCGCCTTCTCCGCCTTCGTGGCCTTCGCCCGCGAGGAACCCGTGGCCGATTTGTCGGACTTCGCCTTTTTCGTCTTTGGCACGGGTCCAGGGTAAGTCGCCGCGGCCCGCTCCGAGGACGCCTCGTCCGGTCGCGGCAGATCACCCTTCGACAAGGGCTTTCGCCCCGCCCCCCGCGAAGCGCCGCGCTGGCAGTAGCGTTCCGTCCATGAGACTCGGTGTCCTCGACGTGGGATCGAACACGGTGCATCTGCTGGTGGTGGACGCCCACCCCGGCGCCCGCCCGCAGCCCGCGCATTCGCACAAGGCCGATCTGCGGCTGGCCCAACTGCTCGACGGGAGCGGGGCGATCGACCCCGCTGGGGTGGACAAACTGATCGAGACGGTCCAGGACGCCCTGGAGGCGGCCGAGGACAAGGGTGTCGAGGCCCTGCTGCCGTTCGCGACGTCGGCGGTCCGCGGCGCGAGCAACGCCGACGAGGTCCTCGCGCGCGTGCAGCGCGAGACCGGCGTCGAGCTCCAGGTGCTCACCGGAGCGGAGGAGGCCCGGCTGACCTTCCTCGCCGCCCGCCGCTGGTTCGGCTGGTCCGCGGGCAAGCTCCTGGTCCTCGACATCGGCGGGGGCTCGCTGGAGATCGCGTTCGGCATCGACGAGGAGCCCGACGCGGCGGTGTCGCTGCCGCTCGGCGCGGGCCGGCTCACCGCGGGCTGGCTGCCCGGTGATCCGCCGGACCCGGCCGACGTCCGGGCGCTGCGCCGGCACGTGCGGGCCGAGATCGCCCGGACCGTCGGCGAGTTCAGCCGCTTCGGCGCCCCGGACCACGTGGTCGCCACCTCCAAGACGTTCAAGCAGCTCGCCCGCATCGCCGGCGCGGCGCGCTCCACGGACGGCCTCTACGTCCAGCGGGAACTCAAGCGCCGCGCCCTGGAGGACTGGGTCCCCCGCCTCACCGGCATGACCGCCGAGGACCGGGCCGAACTGCCCGGCGTCTCCCCGGGCCGCGCCGGCCAGCTCCTCGCCGGCGCCCTGGTGGCCGAGGGCGCCATGGACCTCTTCGGCGTGGAGACCCTGGAGATCTGCCCCTGGGCCCTGCGCGAGGGAGTGATCCTGCGCCGCCTCGACCAGATGGAGACGGAGACGTCCTAGTGGCGTGACCGGAAGGGTGCGCCGGACGGCTCGCGGCGTCCGGTGCGGTGCGGCGCAGCACGGAGCGCCGCCCGCGTGCGGGGATGCACTCGGGCGACGACGACGCGGCGAGCTGCCGTGCCCGGCGTCGCGAGCCGGTGCACCCTTCCGGTCAGGGCACTGGCCGGCCGGGTCCGGCGCGTGGCCTCGGCCACAGTTTTCGCGGGACGGGGCGCACGGCCCGCCGGGCGGCGGGGGCGCTCCGGCGGAACCGGAGAGGGCCGGTACATCCCAGGCGGGAGCCCAACACCCCCCGGCCCGGGGGCCGATCGCCCCGGTACCGGGGGCGGGCGGTCCCCGGGCCGGCGGTCCCCCCGGAGCCGCCCGCCCGCCCCCGCCGACCGCCGCCCGCCCGTGGGAGGCACCCCGTACGCTGTCCCTCGTGGCAGAACCAGTCGTGCGGATCCCGGATGCGAAGGTCGCGCTGTCCACGGCGTCCGTGTACCCGGAGTCGACGGCGACGGCCTTCGAGATCGCCGCGCGCCTCGGCTACGACGGCGTCGAGGTCATGGTGTGGACCGACCCGGTCAGTCAGGACGTGGAGGCGCTCCGCCGCCTCAGCGATCACCACCGCATGCCGATCCTCGCCGTTCACGCCCCCTGTCTGCTGATCACCCAGCGGGTCTGGTCCACCGACCCCTGGACCAAGCTCCAGCGCGCGAAGGCCGCCGCCGAGAAGCTCGGCGCGAGCACGGTCGTGGTGCATCCGCCGTTCCGCTGGCAGCGCCAGTACGCCCGCGACTTCGTCGGCGGGATCTGGCGCATGGCCGACGAGACGGACGTCCGGTTCGCCGTCGAGAACATGTACCCGTGGCGCTACCGCGACCGCGAGATGCTCGCCTACGCCCCCGACTGGGACGTGACCCGGGACGACTACCGGCACTTCACGATCGACCTCAGCCACACCGCCACCGCCCGCACGGACGCCCTCGACATGATCGGCCGGATGGGCGACCGCCTCGGCCACGTGCACCTCGCCGACGGCAACGGCTCCGCCAAGGACGAGCACCTGGTCCCCGGCCGCGGCAGCCAGCCCTGCGCCGAGCTGCTCGACCACCTCGCGCAGTCCGGCTTCGACGGCCACGTGGTGATCGAGGTCAACACCCGCCGCGCGATGTCCAGCGCCGAGCGCGAGGCCGACCTCGCCGAGGCGCTCGCCTTCACCCGCCTCCACCTCGCCTCGGCCGCGAAGGTGCCCCGCAGGTGACGGACGCCGCCCCCCGCCGCGGCCGGGGACGCCCCGCCCGCACGGAGTCCGCGGCCGGGCCGGCCACCCGGGACCGCATCCTGGACGCGGCCCGCGAGGAGTTCTCCGCGCGCGGGTACGACAAGACGTCGGTGCGCGGCATCGCCAAGGCCGCGGGCGTGGACTCCGCGCTCGTGCACCACTACTTCGGCACCAAGGAGCAGGTCTTCGAAGCGGCCGTCGAGGGGGCCATGGCGCCCGCGCTGGCCGCGCCCGAGGCGATCGTGGACGGTCCGCTCGACGACGTCGGCGAACGCCTGACCCGCTTCTTCCTCGGCGTCTGGGAGAACCCCACGAGCCGGACGCCGCTGCTCGCGATCGTCCGCTCGGCGGTGAACAACGACACCGCGGCCGCCGTCTTCCGCCGGCTGGTCGCCGCCCAGCTGATGCGCCGCATCGCGGCCCGGCTCGACGCCCCCGACGCGGAACTGCGCACGGAACTGGCCGCGGCCCAGCTGGTCGGCGTCGCGATGCTGCGCTACCTGATCAGGATCGAGCCCCTGGCCTCCGCGGACGTCGAGCGCGTGGTGGCGGGCGTGGCCCCCGTGGTGCAGGGACACCTGACGAACCCATGAGCGAGCCGCACGCCCCGTCGGTCCCCTCCGCTCCGCCGCGACCGCGCTGAGCTGCGCGTACGCCGGCCCTCCGCGGTCGCAGGGCGAGACGGATGTCCCGGGATGCGGACACCCTGTCCGGATCCTGGAGCACCGGCGTAGGCTCGACGTCAGTCACGACCCCCCTCATGCCTCCCCGAAGGAGCGAGCGACGATGCCCGAGCTGAGGTCCCGCACAGTCACCCACGGCCGCAACATGGCGGGCGCACGCGCCCTGATGCGCGCCTCCGGTGTACCGGGCGCGGACATCGGACGGAAGCCGATCATCGCGGTCGCCAACTCCTTCACGGAGTTCGTGCCGGGCCACACCCACCTCCAGCCCGTCGGCCGGATCGTCGGCGAGGCGATCACGGCGGCCGGGGGCATCGCCCGCGAGTTCAACACCATCGCCGTCGACGACGGCATCGCGATGGGCCACGGCGGCATGCTGTACTCGCTGCCCTCCCGCGACCTGATCGCGGACTCGGTCGAGTACATGGTCGAGGCGCACTGCGCCGACGCGCTGATCTGCATCTCCAACTGCGACAAGATCACCCCGGGCATGCTCATGGCGGCCCTGCGGCTGAACATCCCCACGGTCTTCGTGTCCGGCGGCCCCATGGAGTCGGGCCGCGCCACGCTCGTCGACGGCACGGTCCGCACCCTCGACCTGGTCGACGCGATCTCCGACGCGGTGAACGACAAGATCTCCGACGAGGACATCCTGCGGATCGAGGAGAACGCCTGCCCGACCTGCGGCTCCTGCTCCGGCATGTTCACGGCCAACTCGATGAACTGCCTCACCGAGGCCATCGGCCTGAGCCTGCCCGGCAACGGCTCGGTCCTCGCCACGCACACCGCCCGCAAGGGCCTCTACGAGGACGCGGCCCGCACGGTCGTCGACATCACGCGCCGCTACTACGAGCAGGACGACGCCTCGGTCCTGCCGCGCAGCGTCGCCACCCACGCGGCCTTCGAGAACGCCATGGCGCTCGACATCGCGATGGGCGGCTCCACCAACACGATCCTGCACCTGCTGGCCGCAGCCCAGGAGGCCGGGGTGCCGTTCGGCCTGGACGAGATCAACGAGGTCTCGCGCCGGGTGCCGTGCCTCGCCAAGGTCGCCCCCAACGTGGCCAAGGACCGCACGTACTACATGGAGGACGTGCACCGGGCGGGCGGCATCCCCGCCCTGCTCGGCGAGCTGCACCGGGCGGGCCTGCTGAACGAGGACGTCCACTCCGTCCACAGCCCGTCGCTGTCCGACTGGCTGAAGACCTGGGACGTGCGCGCCGGCTCCCCCTCGCCCGAGGCGATCGAGCTGTGGCACGCCGCCCCCGGCTGCGTGCGCTCCGCCGAGGCCTTCTCCCAGTCCGAGCGCTGGGAGGCACTCGACCAGGACGCCGAGAACGGCTGCATCCGCTCCGCCGAGCACGCCTACTCCCAGGACGGCGGCCTCGCGGTCCTCAAGGGCAACCTGGCCGTCGACGGCTGCGTCGTGAAGACGGCCGGCGTCGACGAGTCGATCTGGACGTTCGAGGGCCCCGCGGTGGTCTGCGAGTCGCAGGAGGAGGCCGTCGACAAGATCCTCAAGAAGGAGATCACCCACGGCGACGTCGTGGTCATCCGCTACGAGGGTCCCAAGGGCGGCCCGGGGATGCAGGAGATGCTCTACCCGACCTCGTTCCTCAAGGGCCGCGGCCTGGGCAAGACCTGCGCCCTGATCACCGACGGCCGCTTCTCCGGCGGCACGTCCGGCCTGTCCATCGGCCACGCCTCACCCGAGGCGGCGTCCGGCGGCACGATCGCCGTCGTCCGCGACGGCGACCGCATCCGCATCGACATCCCGAACCGCTCGATCGAACTCCTCGTCCCCGAGGAGGAGGTGGCGGCCCGTCACGCCGCCCTGAACGGCGTCTACGCCCCCGCCGCCCGCGAGCGCAAGGTCTCCGCCGCGCTGCGCGCGTACGCCGCCATGGCGACGAGCGCGGACAAGGGCGCGGTGCGGGACGTCTCGAAACTGGGCTGACGCGGGTCCCGCGAACCACGAAGGGGGCCGTCCCGCGGGGCGGCCCCCTTCGGCGCGTCACCACGTGGCGGGGTCCCGGGCGTCGACCGCGAACAGGAACCCGTCGGGGGAGACGGCGTACACCCTCCCGTGCGCGGGGAGCGGCGCGGGCAGCAGGCCGACGCGGGAACCCCGCGGGTCGCCGAGGCGCGCCCGGGTCTGCCCGAGCAGGGTGCCCCGCTCGGTGTCGACGGCGACGAGCCGCCCGTCGACGGTGCCGAGATACAGGCGCCGGCCGGACACCACCGGCGCCGACGCCTTGCTCACGGACGTCTCCACCCGCCACAGCTGCCGCTTCTCGCGGGTGTCCACGGCGACCAGGGCGCCGTCGCCGCCCAGCAGGTAGGCGGTGTCGTCCCGCACCACGGTCTGCGCCTGGGCCATCGGGACGCGGAGCTCGGTGCGCCGAAGCGCCCGGGTCCGCACGTCGTAGCGCAGGACGGCGTCCGTGGACTGGTCGGCCGTGACCGAGGTGAACCACAGGGTGCCGTCGCGCGCGGCCACCGGATCGAGGGTGCCCTCGACCTCGCGCCGCCAGCGCACCGTGCCGGTCCCGGGGTCCACCGCGGTCACCCCGGTCGCCGACCCGGACGGCGGTGCCACCGCGTAGGCGGTCCCGTCGCCGAGGGAGCGGAACCGCGGGACGGTCAGGCCGGGGATCGTGTGGTGCCACCGCTCCTCGCCGGTGGCCGCGTCCAGCGCGGTCACCACCGAGTCGGAGCCGCTGAGCAGGACGGTGCCCGCGACGTGGGTGACGCCTCCCGCGTAGCGGGCGACGTCACGGCTCCAGCGCGTCGAGCCGCTGTCCGGGTCGAGCGCGGTCAGCCGCCGTCCGTTGCCGCTGCCGACGAGCAGCAGCCCGCCGGAGAGGACGGGAGCGGGGGTGGCGTAGGCACTGCCGTCTCCCGTGTCGCCCCGCGCCCACAGCACCGTGCCGGTGTCCGCGTCGACCGCGGCGGCCAGCACGCCGGGCCGGACGCAGAACAGCACCGCGGCGGTCGCGGTGCACCGCGGCAGCCCCTCGGCCTTGGTGCCGGGGGCGTGCAGGTCGAGCCGCCACGGCCGGAAGGCGACGGGCGCCGACGCGGTCTGCCGCTCGGCGGCGGGCTCGCGCGGCTCGTCCCGCAGCCCCGCGAGACCGGCCGCCGCGATCGCCGCCGCGACGGCCGCGGCGGCCACCGGCAGCCGCCAGCGGCGGGCGGCCCGCTTCGGCCCGTTCGTGTGGGTCGGGTCCTCGGAACCCTCCGGTCGCTCCGAGGCGGCGGCCCGGACCGGGAACGCGGGCTCCGGTGCCTCCGCGTCACCCGCGCGCTGCCGGGGGACGAAGGCCCGGGTGTCGTACGACGCGGAGACCGAGCGCAGCGCGGTCATCACCTCGTCCGGGGTGGGCCGTTCCTCCGGTTCCTTGGCCAGGCAGCGGGCGACCAGGCCGGCCAGCTCGTCCGGGACCCCGGTCAGGTCCGGCTCGTCGTGCACGACCTGGTACGCGACCAGATACGGACTGTCCGAGTCGAAGGGCCCGCTCCCGGTGGCGGCGTGCACGATGAGCGAGCCGAGGGCGAACACGTCGGCGGCCGGCCCCACATGCCGCGGCCGGCGGAACTGCTCCGGCGCCATGAAGGGCGGCGTGCCGATCAACTTGCCGGTCTCCGTGCGCAGTTCGCTGTCGGACGGGCGGGAGATGCCGAAGTCGATGACTTTCGGGCCGTCCTCGGCCAGCAGGACGTTGCCGGGTTTGAGATCGCGGTGCACGACCCCCGCCCGGTGGATGTCCCGCAGCGCCTCGGCGAGCCCGGCCATCAGATGCCGCAGCCGCCCCGCGGACAGCGCGCCGTTCCGCTTCACGTGCTCGGCGAGCGTCGGCCCCGGAATGAACAGGGTCGCCATCCACGGGTTCTCCGCCTCCGGATCGGCGTCGACCACCGGTGCGGTGAACGCGCCGCTGACCCGGCGGGCGGCGGCCACCTCCTGCCGGAACCGCCCCCGGAACTCGGGGTCCTGCGCGAGTGAGGCGTGCACGACCTTGACGGCCAGCCGCAACCCGGAGGCGGAGCGCGCCAGATGCACGACCCCCATGCCACCGGAGCCGAGTTCCGCCTCCAGCAGGTACTGTCCGGCATGGCGCGGCTGTTCCGCTTCCGCGTCCGTACCGGTGCTGCGCTGTGGCGGCATCACTCACCCCCCGTGGGTTCGACCGCGTGCGCGACGCGCAGAGCCTAGTCGATCCTGCGTGCGAAACCTCGGCGGCTTGCTAGCCTCTGCGCCCGGCCCGAACGGGGCGTGAACCAACCAACGGGGGAGCAGAATCATGGCCACGGAAGACACAGCCGTCGCGAGCGCGCCGCGGGACGCCGGAGCGGGCTTGAGCGCCCAGGCGCTCCGCACGTACCCGATCGCACCCGGCGTGACCCTGAACGTCCGCAGCGGACCGGGCACCCACTTCGGCATCGTCCGCACCCTGCCCGCGGGGTCGAGCGTCCCGATCTACTGCCAGTGCCCGGGGGAGTCCGTCAGCGGCCCCTACGGCACGAGCAGGATCTGGGACAACATCGCCAACGGCCAGTTCGTCTCGGACGCCTACGTGCACACCGGGAGCGACGGCTACGTGGCCTCGCGCTGCTCCTGACCCGCTCCCCGCGCGGCGCCGGGCGCCTCCGGGCCGGTACCCCGGCCCGGACCCCGCGGCGGACGCCCTCCCGGCGCCGGGGCGATAATCGTGGGGTGAGCGACGAGACGACCCCCTCCTCCGGCGCGGCCGGCACCCCCGCGGGGCCCCGCCCCGAACCGCTGCGCTTCTTCGGGACGACCTGGGTGGAGCACGACGGGGGCTACGCCGTCCGGCGCGTCGGCGTGGCCGCCGGCTCGCTCGTCGCCGCCGTGGCCGCCTGCTTCATCCTGCGCTTCGCCTACCAGGGCCTGGCCATCGCCGATGTGGGCACACCCGTCTCGGTCCTCGTGGTCGTGATGTTCGCGGTGTGCAGCGCCCTCGCCTTCCGCCACACCTGGGAAGCGTTCGGCCGGCGCCCCGACCCCGACCGCCAGGCCGCGCTGCGGGGGCTCCTCGCCATCGGGTTCGTCGGATCGCTGCTCGCCTACTGCTTCCGCTCGGTCACCGAGGCCCCCGGAGAGGGCCTCGTGCGCGCGGAGTACGAGACGGCGAAGGAGCGGTACGCCCGCCGCACCACCCGCCGCACCGGCAACCCGGCCAAGGCGAAGAAGGGCCGCAGGTCCTGAGCCGGCGGGGCGACCGCCGCCCCGTTCCGCCGCGGCCGGCCAACCGCCCCCGCCCCGCCGGGCGGACCCGGTCCCGTCTCGCCGTGAGCGGCGATCAGCCCCGCGTCGCCGTCCCGCCGCGGCCGGCCAACCGCCGCCGCCCCGCCGGGCGGACCCGGTCTCGCCTCGCCGTGAGCGGCGATCAGCCCCGCGTCGCCGTCTCGCCGCGGCCGGTCGACAGCCCCCGCCCCGCCGGGCGGACCCGGTCCCGTCTCACCGTGAGCGGCGATCAGTCCTGCCTCGGCGTCTCGCCGCGGCCGGTCGACAGCCCCGCCGCGCCGGGCGGACCCGGTCCCGTCTCACCGTGAGCGGCGATCAGTCCTGCCTCGGCGTCTCGCCGCGGCCGGTCGACAGCCCCGCCGCGCCGGGCGGA
>NZ_JBICWL010000044.1:0-5713 GCF_043199735.1 Streptomyces sp. NPDC048566 | reverse complement strand
TGACCCGCCCCCGCCCCGCCGCGGGCGGCGATCAGCCCCGCCGCGGCCAGCCAACCGCCTCGCCGGGCGAACCCGCCCCCGCCTCGCCGGGCGAACCCGCCCCCGCCCCGTCGGGCGAACCCGCCCCCGCCTCGCCGGGCGGACCCGGTTCCGTCCCGCCGCAGGCGGTCAACCACCCCCGCCCGGCAGAGCGAGAACCCGGTTCCCCCGGGGGGCCTCCGCGGGGCCGGATCCCCTGCCGGCCCGCCGTTCGGCAGGCGATCATGACCTCATGACGGCTTCCCGCTCCTCGTCCACCGCGTCCTCCTCCGCACCGCGCCCCGAGGCCGCGCTGCACGCCGCCCGGGCGCGTTCCTTCGACTCCGCGGCGGCCCGCTACGCCGCGAACCGCCCCTCCTATCCGCCCGCGCTCCTCGACGCGGTCGAGGAGGGCGCGGGCCGCGCCCTCTCCGGCGCGCGGGCCGCCGACGTCGGGGCGGGGACCGGCATCTCGACCGTGCTCCTGCACGACCGCGGCGCCGACGTGCTCGCCGTGGAGCCGGGGCCCGGGATGGCCGCCGAGTTCCGCCGGGCCCACCCGAGCCTGCGGATCGTCCGGGGCAGCGGCGAGGCGCTGCCGCTCGCCGACGCCTCGGTGGACTTCCTGACCTACGCCCAGTCCTGGCACTGGACCGACCCGAACCGCTCCGTGCCGGAGGCGCTGCGGGTGCTGCGGCCCGGCGGCGCGCTGGCCCTGTGGTGGAACACCGAGGCGCTCGACGTCCCGTGGATCGAGGCCGCGGCCCGGCGCACCGAGCGCTTCCTCGGCCTGGACCCGGCGGCGGAGCGGAGCCGTACCGGCGGCCGGGCCGACCGCGCGCTCGGCACGGCCCCCGCGGGCGGCCTCGACGTCGAGTGCCGCCGGGTCCGCTGGAGCCGCCGCGTCCCGGTCGACACCCACCTCGCGAACACCGCCAGCCACTCGGCGTTCCTGGTCCTCGGCGAGGAGGCGACGGCCGGCTTCTTCGCCGAGGAGCGCGAGCACCTCCTGCGCACCTTCCCGGACGGCGTGGTGGAGGAGACATACGTGGTGGAACTGCTGGTGGCGATCCGGGCCTGACCCCGCGCCGCGGGCGGTCCTAAGGCACCCGGCCCGCCGCACCGGCCGCCCGGCCGTGCGGGCCGGCGCGGGTCCCGCCGCACCGGCCCGCGGTGGCCGCGGACCTTGACCGGCCGGGCGGGCGGGAGCAATATTCATCAGGCGATGATTATGTGGCCGGGGCCGACGCGTCCGCGCCGCCGTGCCCCGCCGTACCGGCCAAGGCCGCTCCGCCCCACCGAGCACCCCCACCCACCACCGACCCACCGAGCACCCCCCATCGCTCCGCCGGACTCCTCCCGGAGCCCCGGAACGAACCCGCCCCCGACCCTCCGCCCGAGAAACACCGACTCCCGGGAACGCCCGTGTCCTCTCACCAGCCCGCCGTCCGCGCCGAGGGCCTCACCGTGGTGCGCGGCGCCCGCACCGTCCTGCGCGGACTCGACTTCACCGTCCCGCGCGGTCGCATCACCGGACTGCTCGGCCCGTCCGGCTGCGGCAAGTCGACCCTGATACGCGCGATCGTGGGCACCCAGGCCAAGGTCGGCGGCACGCTCGACGTCCTCGGCCGCCCCGCCGGCGACCCCACCCTCCGCTCCCGCATCGGCTACGTCACCCAGGCCCCGTCGGTCTACGACGACCTCACCGTCCGCCAGAACCTCGACTACTTCGCCGCGATCCTCGACCCCGGCCGGGCCGCCGCCGAACGCCGCCGCGACGACGTCACCCGCGTCATCACCGACGTCGACCTCACCTCCCACGCGGACTCGCTGGCCGGCACGCTCTCCGGCGGGCAGCGCAGCCGCGTCTCGCTCGCCGTCGCCCTGCTCGGCACCCCCGAACTCCTCGTCCTCGACGAACCCACCGTCGGACTCGACCCGGTCCTGCGCCGCGACCTGTGGCGCCTGTTCCACGACATCGCACGGGAACGCGGCGCCACCCTCCTCGTCTCCTCCCACGTGATGGACGAGGCCGAGCGCTGCCACCGGCTCCTCCTCATGCGCGAGGGCGAGATCCTCGCCGACGACACCCCCGACGCCCTCCGTGAGCGGACCGGCTCCGACACCGTCGAGGCCGCCTTCCTCCGGATCGTCGACGAGGCCACCGCCGGAGAGGGCAACGGGACACACCCCGCACCCCCGGCCGCACCCGGGGCCGGAGCCGCCGCCCCGGCCCTGGGCACGGACACCCCAGCGGACCGGCCAGCCGACCCACGCCCCGCCCCCGGACCCCGTCCCGGCGGCTCCGCCACCGCCCGCGAGGAGAACCCCCGATGAGTCCCGCACCGTCCTCGGCGGCCACGCCCCACGGCACCCCGGGCACCTCGCCCGCCCCCGGAGCGGACCACCGCCCGGCCGCCCGCCCGAGCCCCCTCAACCTCTCCCGCACCACCGCCACCGCCGGCCGGGTGCTGCGCCAGCTCCGCCACGACCCGCGCACCATCGCGCTGATGATCCTGGTCCCCTGCGTGATGCTGTTCCTGCTCCGCTACGTCTTCGACGCCAGCCCCCGCACCTTCGACTCCATCGGCGCCTCCCTGCTCGGCATCTTCCCGCTCATCACGATGTTCCTGGTGACCTCCATCGCCACCCTGCGCGAACGCACCTCCGGCACCCTCGAACGCCTCCTCGCCCTGCCTCTCGGCAAGGGCGACCTGATCGCCGGCTACGCCCTCGCCTTCGGCACCGTCGCCGTCGTCCAGTCCGTCCTGGCCACCGGCCTCGCCGTGTGGGCCCTCGGCCTCGACGTCACCGGCTCCCCCTGGCTGCTCCTGCTCGTCGCCCTTCTCGACGCCCTCCTCGGAACCGCCCTCGGCCTGTTCGTCTCGGCGTTCGCCGCCTCCGAGTTCCAGGCCGTCCAGTTCATGCCGGCCGTGATCTTCCCCCAACTGCTCCTCTGCGGCCTGTTCACGCCGCGCTCCGTCATGCACCCGGTCCTGGAGGCCGTCTCGGACGTGCTCCCGATGTCGTACGCGGTGGACGGCATGAACGAGGTCCTGCGGCACACCGACATGACCGCGACCTTCGTACGCGACGTGCTGATCGTCGCCGGCAGCGCGGTACTGGTCCTGTTCCTCGGCGCGGCCACCCTGCGCCGGCGCACCCCCTGAAGGACGGGCCCCCGGCCGGGGGCCCGGCTCCCCGCCCCCGCAGGACGCGCCCGCCGCGTCCGCCCACCGGACGCGCCGCCCGCGCCGATCACCCCGGTGGGAGGATGAACGCGGACGACCCAACCCCCGGAGGGCACCCGCAACCATGGTCCAGAACGTCGCAGTCCTCGGAACCGGCAAGATCGGCGAAGCCCTGCTCAGCGGAATGATCCGAGCCGGCTGGGCCCCCGCCGACCTCCTGGTCACCACCCGCCGGCCCGAGCGGGCCGAGGAGCTCCGGGAGCGGCACGGCGTCACCCCGGTCGGCACCGCCGAGGCGGCCGAGCGCGCCGACACCCTGATCCTGACCGTCAAGCCGCAGGACATGGGCACGCTCCTCGCCGAACTCGCCCCGCACCTGCCCGCCGACCGCCTGGTCATCAGCGGCGCGGCGGGTATCCCCACCTCCTTCTTCGAGGAGCGCCTCGCCGCCGGGACACCCGTCGTCCGCGTCATGACGAACACCCCGGCCCTCGTCGACGAGGCCATGTCCGTCATCTCCGCCGGCAGCCACGCCACGCCCGAGCACGTGGCCCACGCCCAGGAGATCTTCGGAGCCGTGGGCAAGACCCTGCTCGTCCCCGAGTCGCAGCAGGACGCCTGCACGGCCCTCTCCGGGTCCGGTCCGGCGTACTTCTTCTACCTCGTCGAGGCCATGACGGACGCGGGCATCCTGCTCGGCCTGCCCCGCGACAAGGCCCACGAACTGATCGTGCAGTCCGCGATCGGCGCGGCCGTCATGCTCCGCGACAGCGGCGAGCACCCGGTACGACTCCGCGAGAACGTCACGTCCCCGGCGGGCACCACGATCAACGCGATCCGCGAGCTGGAGAACCACGGCGTGCGCGCGGCCCTCATCGCCGCGCTCGAAGCGGCCCGTGACCGCAGCCGCGAACTGGCCTCCGGCAACGGCTGACCGACGGGGCGGCCTCGGCACCCGCCCACCGGTGCCGAGGCCGCCCGCCGCGCCGGTCGTCTCAGCCCGCCGCGGGCAGCAGCCCGATCGCCCGGTAGGCCGCGTCCACCGTGGGCCGCGCCGCCTCCCGCGCTCTCGCCGCGCCGACCCGCAGCACCCGATCCACCCGGTCGGGATCGGCGCACAGCTCCCGGTGCCGTTCACGCACCGGCCGGAGCAGCTCCACGACGGCCTCGGCGGTGTCCTTCTTCAGCGCGCCGTACGACGTGTACGCGCCGCTCAGCTCCTCCGGATCGCCTCCCTCGCACGCGGCGAGGATCTCCAGCAGGTTGGAGACGCCGGGCCGCTCCTCCCGGTCGTAGGCGACCTCCTGCCCGCTGTCGGTCACCGCCCGCATGATCTTCTTGCGCACGGTCTCCGGTTCGTCCAGCAGGTACACGACCCCCGGGCCCACGTCGTCGCTCTTGCCCATCTTGGCCGTGGGCTCCTGGAGGTTCATGACCCGTGCCGCCACCGGGGGCCGCGTCGCCCGGGGCACGACGAACGTGTGCCCGTACCGCTGGTTGAACCGCACGGCGAGATCCCGGGTCAGCTCCACGTGCTGTGTCTGGTCGTCCCCGACCGGCACCTCGTCGCTTCCGTACGCCAGGATGTCCGCCGCCATCAGCACCGGATACGTCAGCAGCGACAGCCGTACGCTCCCGCCCCGCGCGCGCTCCCGCGCGGCCTTCTCCTTGTACTGGATCATCCGCCGCATCTCCCCGTCGGTCGCGACGCACTCCAGCAGATACGACAGCCGCGCGTGCTCGTCCACGTGACTCTGCACGAACACCGTGCACAGCTCGGGGTCGAGCCCGGCCGCCAGCAGCAGGGTCGCGGCCTGCCGGCTCAGTCTGCGCACCCGCGCCGGATCGTGGTCCACGGTCAGCGCGTGCAGGTCGACGATGCAGAAGAGCGCCTCGGACCGGTGCTGGTCGACCTCGGCCCACCGCCGGACGGCTCCCAGGTAGTTCCCCAGCGTCAGATGCCCGGTCGGCTTGACCCCGCTGAAGATCCGCGTCATCTCTCCACCTCCTGGTCGGGACCGCCGCACCCACCGGCCGGCTCCTCGGGAGGAGACACAGAAAACGGCCGCCGAGAGCGGCGGCCGTTGAGTACTCACGTGCGCACGGCCGCCGTCAGGCGGCCCACCACAGCCGGGTGTTCGTACGCGTCGTCATGGAGTCACCGTACGCCCCGGCCGGCCCGTCCGGGCCCGAGTTGACACGCCTCCACCCCGTCCGTAGTGTTCTCCGAGTTGTCCGACGTGAGCGCCGACTCCGGTCGGTCCCCGGACAACCATTCCGCACCACCACTCAACGATCGACGATCCGTCGTCGGCTCGTTTTCCTGCGTGTTTGCGAAATGAGGATTGCGCGTTCGAAAGGGCGCGGCCCCGATTAGCTCGGGGCCCCGGAATCCGCTAATGTCTCACTCGTCGGAACGGCCCAACAGCCGCGAAGGCAAAGCCCGCTGACTGGGAGTCAGGCCCGAAAGGATCTGATAGAGTCGGACTCGCCGGAAAGGGAAA
>NZ_JBICWL010000043.1:0-27488 GCF_043199735.1 Streptomyces sp. NPDC048566 | reverse complement strand
CGGGCGGGCCGGCGGACATCAGGGCGGTGAGCATCCGGACGGCCTCTCCCCGCTCCAGACGGCCCGCCTTGAAGCGGGTGAGGACTTCGCGTTCGTCCATGAGGTCCGCGGTGTTCTCCATGGGCGGGCGGCTTCAGGCCCGGCGCGCGAGGTGGCCCAGCGCGTCGTCGACGGACATCCATCCGGCGCGTACCGCGTCGAGCAGCGCGCCGACGCCCAGCGGCGCGGCCCCGGGAACCCGGACGCCCATGACGGCCGGCAGGATCTCGGGGACCTGGTGCGGCGGCGCGGCGGCGACGATGTGCACGGCCAGGCTGACGAGGTCGGGGTGGTCGTAGAGGGTGCCGGCGGGCTCCTGGAGCCCGTAGATGCGGTTCACCGCGGCGACGAACTCCGCCGCGATCACCGAGTCGACGCCCAGCACGACGAAGGGGGAGTCGGTGTGCAGGTCCCAGGGGTCGCAGCACAGGATGCGGGCGAGTTCCTCGCGCAGCGTCTCCAGCACCTGGCCCACCGCGTCGTCGTGGGCCTCGGCGCCCGGAAGGGGCTCGGCGTGAGCCGGCGTCGGCTGTGCGTCGGTCGGTCCGGTGGAGGAGAGGACCGCGTGCGTCAGGTGCCGGGCCAGCGCGGCCGGAGTGGGGTGGTCGAGCAGGACGTCGACACGCAGGTCGGTGCCGTAGTGGCCGTTGAGCGCGGCGACGAACTGGACGGACAGCAGCGAGCCGAGGCCGAGCAGCCGGAAGGTCTCCTCGGTGTCGATGCGCTCAGGGGTGATCCGCAGAACGTCGGCCAGCACCGTGACGAGCCCGCTCAGCAGCGACTCGTGCGAGGCGCCGAAGGCAGTCGGGCGGGAGAACTGGTCTTCATCGTGCATGAGTTGACTCCAAGGGTTCCGTCCTGCGGGCCGATGGCGGGAAAACAGCTGCGGTACGTCCCGTCGTGCGAACGCCCGCCCGGCCGTGTCCGGCCGGCCGCACCACCGGGTCCCTGTGTCGCTGGGGAACGGTGTCGCGGTCGGGCTTCCTCAAGACCAAACCATACTCCCCGTTTTGAAAGAGTTCCACGGCCCACCTAGAGCCCGACTGGAGCAAGAGGGCACACAGAACTGCCAGTTCATACCGGCGCGAAAAGGTTCCAATAAGGGCATTCACTCGCCCTGAAGCATCAGACCGCACCGCTTGTTTAGCTGCACCATGAACCGATCGACGGTCACGCACGCTGCGGTTCGAGCTTCACCCCTCGATCGACACACCAAGAAACAGCCACTTCGGTCTGAAACTGTCGAGCGCGTGCTCGCAGCCCCTCGGCGTAACCCCTTCGCACGCCGCAGCGCCCTCCCGCGCATCGGCGGAGGACTCGTCAACGGGCGCGTGTCGCACGGAGCGGCTGAGGCGCGGAGGCGGCGTCACGGCAGACGGCGGGCCCGACCGTCCGTCAGGGCGTCGGTCCTGCGACGGCGGTGGGGCGCCCGACTGCTCCGGGGCACCCTTGTGGCCGCCTACCGAGGCAGACGATCCCCCTGACCCGGCAACCCTTCCGGATCGGCTGGAGTCTTCCCTCCCAGGGACCCTTCGGGGTCATCGACACCAAGGGGGGAACGCCGTGAGGCTCCGCAGGGCGGCGAAGGGCGTCGGCCGTTTCCTGGTCGAGGCGTGCGGAGAGGTCGTCGGCGAGGCGGTCCTCAGCGTGCTCGCCTGTGTCCTGCTCGGCGGCCTGGCTCTGATCGCCTACCTGAGCTGGTCCTTCAGCCCCCGCTTCACCATCGCGGGGGCCGGCCTGCTCAGCCTCGTCCTTGCCCACGGCGCCTGGCAGGCATTCCGTGATCCCACGAAGAGGCACCGTCGCGGCTTCGCCGCCCTGACCGCCGCCGCGTTCACCGTGACGGCCGCAACGGCGTTGTTCCTGCTGCTCTACGGGCCCGGATGCGGCTGCCTGTGAGACCGGTTCCGTCACGGCGGATCCAAGCCGTCACGGGGTGATCGTTCGCCGAAGCGCGCGAGGCGGAGAGGGCGGCGGCGCGAAGACGCCACTTCCGACGCCCATCCGTTGATGCGCGAGGCGCACCAGGGTCCGGGGCGGCGATCCCACCACGGGCCGGCCGCATCGGCTTGTCAGGCATCACGTCGGTGCATCGCCCACCAACCGGCCACGAGGGCGGCTGACGCCCACCACGCAGCCACGGCCAGACCTGTCCAAGGGCCAAGGGCGCCCGCCGGGTCCTGGTGCAGGATCTGTTGTCCGGCACGGTCGGGCAGGTAGGCGGCGGCGCCTTCGGCGACGCCTCCGATCACGAAGGACACGATCAAGATGAAGGGGATGAGCAGGCTGAGCACTCCGACGGCACTGCGCAACAGGAAGGTGAGTCCCACCGCCAGCAAGGCCATCAGGGCCAGGTAGATTCCCCCGCCGACGCAGGCTCGCAAAGCTCCCGGCTCACCGAGGCCGATGGCGTACTTCCCCAGGAACGCCTGGCCCGTGAAAAAGGCGGCGAACGTGGTTGCGAGCCCTACGACGAGGCTCGTCGCGGCCACGACTGCGGTCTTCGCCGCGTACAAGAGACCCCGCCGCGGCACCGCCGACAGGGAGATCCGAAGGGCACCGCCCGTGTACTCGGAGGAGACAGCGGTGGCCCCGAAGGCGATCGCGGCGATCTGTGCGAAGTTGATCGCATAGAAGGCTCCGAAGACGGGATCCTCGGCTCCGTCCGCCTCTGCGCGGCCGACCGTGGCGAAGGCGAGCAGGGTGATGGCCAGCGTGGCGGCGAAGACCGCGAGAAGTGATCCGAAGCTGGCCCGGACCGACCTCATTTTGATCCACTCGGAGTGGAGTACTGCGGTGACGGACACGATCAAACCTCCTGGGGGGTGGTCGGGAACGCGGTGGCCGCGGCTGCGAATTCCGTCTCGGTGGCGGTGAGTGCCAGGTACGCCTGCTCCAGGCAGGCCCGGACGTCGGCGAGTTCCAGAAGGGGGATGCCCTCGCGGGCTGCTGCAGCTCCGATCTGGTCGGCTGTGGCGCCGTGGACGATCAATAGGCCGTCCTCGTCTTCCGCGATCGTGTGTCCCCCGGCCCGCAGTACGGCCCGCAGCCGGTTGGGGTCACTGGTGCGGACGCGCACCTGCAGGTCGCTGTGCCGTTCGATGAAGTCCTGTGTCGGGATGTCGGCGAGGAGGCGTCCCTTGCCGAGGACGACGAGGTGGTCGGCGAAAGAGGCGGTCTCGTTCATCAGATGGCTGGAGACCAGGACCGTGCGGCCTTCGCGGGCCAGCCGGCGCAGCAAGTGGCGGATCCAGACGATGCCTTCCGGGTCGAGGCCGTTGGTCGGCTCGTCCAGCATGAGGACGGGTGGATCCCCGAGAAGGGCGGCTGCGATGCCGAGCCGCTGGCGCATGCCGAGCGAAAAGGTCTTGATGCGACGGTGTGCGACAGCGGTGAGACCCGTGTCCTGGAGGACCTCGTCCACGCGGCGTGCCGGGAGACGGTTGCCGACGGCGAGGAAGCGCAGATGGTCGCGGGCACTGCGGGAGCCGTGGGCGGCCTGCGCGTCCAGGAGGGCGCCGACGGCGCGCAGGGGCTCGCGCAGCGTCACATAGGGGCGGCCGCCGACCCTGGCGGTACCGGCGGTGGGGCGGTCCAGGCCGAGTACGAGGCGCATGGTGGTGGACTTGCCGGCGCCGTTGGGTCCGAGGAATGCGGTGACCCGGCCCGGTTCGATGCTGCACGTCAGACGGTCGACGGCCCGTGTGGCGCCGTACTCCTTGGTGAGTTCTTCGACATCGATGCTGTTCATGGATCCAGCGTGGTCGGGCAAGCGTGCGCAGCCATCCCCCTACCGAGGGGAGCGTCTCCCCCACACGAGGGAGACGGCAGCTTCTCCTGCTCTGACACGATGTCGGCATGCCGGGTCTCCTGCTGCCGCTGATACGTGCGGTCACCTACACCCGCTGGCTGCACCTGCTGGTGGGGGCGATCGTGCCGTTCGCCTGCGCCATGGTCTATCCGGGGCTGAACAACGTGTCACCCCGCGACTGGCTGCTGGTCGCGGTCCTGCCCGTTCCGCTCGCTCTGGCGGCAGGCATGGTGCCCGCGGTCCGTCATGCCGAGGGGCTGCAGGCGCGGCTGATGCTGTTTCCCGGGCCGCACGCACGCGTGAGGGACGACGATGCCCCTGGTGTCTCCACCGTCTTCTCCGCATCGTGGACCGATCGTGCGAGAACGGGAGTCTGGCTGGTCCTGCGTTTGGAGGCGGGGCTCATAGTCGCGCTGGTGACCAACACGCTGATGACGCTGGCCATGTCACTTGCCGGGGCGGCCTTCGGGGAGGCCGACCTGGCCATCCCACTGCTGAACGTCTCAACCGAGCAGCGGGCGTACGCGCTGCTGGCACCCGTGCCCGTGCTGGTGACGGTGATGCTGGCCGCAGGAGCAGGAGAGCTCATGGCTCAGGCTGCTCGCCGTCTGCTCGGGCCGTCTGTGAAGGAGCGTCTCGCCGAGTTGGAGCAGCGCACCGAGCAGCTGCTGGAACGCAACGAAATCGCACGGGAGTTGCACGACACGCTCGGCCACGCGCTGACCTTGGCCGTGGTGCAGGCGGGCGCCGCTCGGGCGGCGGGCGACCGCGGATTCACCGACCGAGCCTTGGAGGCCATCGAGGAGACGGGACGGAACGCACTGGATGATCTGGATCGTGTGCTGCTCGTACTGCGCGACACAGGGCAGCCTGCCGGCACGCGTCCCGCTCTCGACGAGGCGGATCGTCTGCTGGAATCCGCGCGGTCCTCGGGAGCGCACGTCGATCTCGACGTGACCGGGCCGCTGGCGCACCTTCCGGGGCCGGTCTCTCGTGAGGCCTACCGGATGCTTCAGGAAGCCCTCACCAACGTGTTGCGGCACGCAGGCCCCGTCAGCATCGGCGTCCGCATCGCCGTCGAGACAGCGCGACTGCGGCTTGAGGTGCGCAATCCCCTGCCGGGCCGGGCGCCAGTGGCCGTCACGGGCGGTGGCAGGGGGCTGCGCGGCATCCGTGAGCGTGCCGCGTTGCTCGGAGGCGAGGCCGAGGCGGGAGAGCACGGCGGCTTCTGGCTGCTGCGCGTCGATCTTCCGCTGCAGTTAATCTAGGCTGATCTGATGCCGCTCACCGTGCTCTTGGTCGACGACGAGCCGCTCGTACGGGCCGGACTACGCGCCGTGCTGACCGCTCAGCCGGACATCGCGGTGGTGGGCGAGGCGGCCGACGGAGCCGCCGTGATCCCCTTGGTGCGGCAACTGCGTCCCGATGTCATCGTCATGGACGTGCGCATGCCGCTGATGGACGGCATCGAGGCCACGCGGACAGTGCTGCGGACCACGCCGGACCCTCCGAAGATCGTAGTGGTGACGACCTTCGAGAACGACGAATACGTGTACGGAGCGCTGCGTGCGGGAGCCGACGGTTTCCTGCTCAAGCGGGCCCGGCCGGCGGAGATCGTGCACGCCGTGCGTCTCGTGGCCGAGGGCGACTCCCTGCTGTTCCCGGCGGCGGTGCGCCAGTTGGCTTCCACCTACGGCAGGGACCACGGCAACACAGCCGCCCAGAGCGCGATGGAGCGTGCCGCCCTCACCGAGCGCGAGCGGGAGGTGCTGCGTCTCCTGGCGCGTGGCCTGTCGAACGGGGAGATCGCCGCACGCATGGTGGTGGGGACCGAGACCGTGAAGTCGCATGTCAGTTCCGTGCTGACGAAACTTGGCGCACGGGACCGCACCCAGGCGGTCATCGCGGCATACGAGTCCGGCTTCGTCTCCCCGGGCTGACGGTCGGGCTGTGGTCGACGTCCGTGTCGTGCCCGCTCCTTCTCGTGGCGAACGCCGATCGAGCCACTGAGGGAAGTTTGGCCATGCCTGTCGGCACAATTGCCGTGGTTTTCCTCGTCCAGTTCGGGCCCGTCCGGCTCGCCCCCGAAGGGGACAGGCCCCGGCCGGAGCAGCCGGCCCAGATGCTGAAACCGCCAGCCGTCCGGGGCCTTGGCGTGCCGGTTCTCGAGCGCGCCGGGCGACGTTCTGCACCACAGACCCCCGCAGCAAAACCGCCGACACCACAGCCGCGGGCGGCGAAAGGGACGACCCGTCCGCTCAGTGGCCGCCGCGTCTGCCGCACTCCCCCGCCGCGTCCTGCTGTGCGGCGTACACCGCGACGAACGCGGCCAGCGCCCGCACGTCGCCGTGTGCGCCGAGCGCGGTGAGCGGCACACTGCGGCGGGGCCCTCGGGTCAGCGTGTGGTGGGCGCGCAAGGCGGCGGCCAGCAGTTCGCCGGCGTCTCTGCGCGCGTGGCCGGGATCCGCGCACGCCATCGCCAGCGCCTCGGCCCACGCGCGGGAGGCGATGTCCTCCCGGCGCGGTTCCGGAAGCGGGGCGGATGTCGGGTCCGGCATGGCGGCCTCCTCGATGTCCGGTGGTCGTGCGGGCGGATCGTGTCCGGTGCCGGTGCGGTTGGCGCATGCGGCGCGCTCGGTCGCCGCGGACGCCCCGGGAGCGGGGGCCGCTTCGCCGGCGTCAGGTGCCCGGCCGGGCGGCGGCTGCCGCGAGACGGCCGGCGAGTTCCTCCGGCGGCGCGTCGGTCGCGTCCAGGACGACGACGCGGGGCCGGTGCCCTTCGGCGGCGGCGAACCCGGCGAGGGCGCACACGGCGACGCCGTCGCCGCAGAGGCCGGCCAGGACCAGGCCGTCGCCTGCCCGGAGCCGAGGGCCGAGCCCCGCGTACACGGCGCGCGCCGCGGCCTGCGCGGGGGCTCCGCCCGCGGGGAGGGAGTCGAGCAGAAGCAGGAGTTCGGGTCCCGGATAGGCGCGCGCCACGCGGTCGTAGAAGGGCCTCGTCCGCCCAGGAGCGCGCACGAGGGCGAGCGTGCCGGTGTGCCCGTCGGCCGGTGCGCGCAGCACCGCGGGGGTGACGACGGCGCGATGCGGTACGGCGGATGGCCTCCCGGGAGCGGGGTCGGAGCCCAGGTGGGACAGCAGGTCGAGCACCTCGCCGACGGTGGTGTGCCGGCCCGCTCCACGCGGCAGCTCACGGAGCAACAGCGCGGCGTGGGCGAGGAGTTCGGTGACCTCGCAGAAGCGGTCCTGGTCGTAGGACGCGGTCAGGACCAGGCGGTCGCTGCGGTCGTGGTGGGCGATCAGCGTCAGCGGGTAGGCGGTGTGGGCGCCCAGGGTCTGCGGCGGCTCCACGTCGATGCCGCACGCGGTGAGTTCGGCGTCCAGCTCGGTGAGGGTGTGCGGGAGCGTCTCGAAGGTCAGCAGGGTGTCAGCCGGCGGGGCGGGACGCCGTCGCCATGCCTCCACCTGGCCGGCGGACACCCACTCGTAGGCGGCACGGTCCAGGCAGTGGTCGCGCAGTCCCGCCATGAGCTGGGGGACCGTCGCACGCGGGTCGACGAGGACGGACTGCGGCAGCGGCCCGGCGAGGGCGCCGGGCGTACGCTCCACACCGTCGAAGAGGATGCCGCGCCCGGCGGCGGTGGTGGCGAAGCGTACGTGGCAGGGGCCCTCGGCGTGGGCGGCACGGTAGAGGAGCAGCGCCCACACCGCCTGGAGGGCGGTGGACTCGCCGCCTCCCCAGGCGGCGGCCCAGTCCGCGAGGCGCGCGGTCTCCTCCTCCGTCAGCCGCAGCCGGGACCGGCCGTCGCCCCGGCCTGCGTTGCCGGTGAACAGCGGCGGCACGGGGGCCGTGTCACCGGCGTCGGCAGCCGTGAAGAAGTCCCTGGCGGCCGCCGGGTCCTGCTGCGCGAGCCAGGTCGCGTAGTCGCGCATGTCAGGCCGTCGTTCGCCGCCGGGCAGCTCGCCGCCGGCCAGGTAGGCCCGGTAGAACTCGCGGACGAGCAGGCGCACGGACCAGCTGTCCAGCAGGGCGTGGTGGTAGGTCAGCAGCACGCGCGCCGGCCCGCTCGCGCAGGAGTCGTCGCGGCCGCCGCCGAGCAGCGTGACGCGCAGCGGCGCCGAGCGGCGCGGGTCGATGCCGCGGCATCGGTCGGCGGCGACGAGGGTGTGCCATTCGGTGCTGTCGTGCGGCAGACGCACGATCTGCGGGTCGGTCCGGTCGTGGACCAGGAGGGCGGGCTCGCTCCCGTCGTCGAAGGCGGTGCGCAGCACGGCCTCGTGGGCGAAGACCGATCTCCAGGCGGCGGTGAAGCGCTCCACGTCCAGTGGGCCGTGCCAGTCCCAGGACGCCTGCTCGACCTGCCGGCCGGGGCGGGGGTGCGCGTCGGCGACGGCGAGGAGTTCCCGCTGGAGTGGGGTCGCGGGCTGATGGCGCACCGAGAAGGCGCCGCGGCCGGCGTGCGTGAGCAGGTCGGCCAGGGCGCCGAAGGGGAAGTCGGGCCGCTCGGCGCCGGCGGCGGTGAAGCGCACCGTGTGCCGGCCCGGCCCCGTCCGCTCCAGGTCCGCCCTCCAGAGGCGGGCGCCGGGATGGTGCGCGGCGACGGTGTCGAGCGCCTCCTCGATCCGTGTGACCGGAAGCGGTCCGTGCAGTTCCAGTACGGGCGGCGTGCCGTGACCGAGGTCGACGACGACGGTGATCGGCTGGCGCTGCGGCAGACGGGCGAAGCGGTTGGTGGTCATCGGCAGTCCGGGGCACGCGCCGGCGAAGCCCCTCCCCCTCTCCTCGCGAGGCGCTGCCCCAGCATGCGCCACCTGCCCGGTATATCGCTGACACAGTCCTGACAAACCGCTCGATCGGCTCGCTCGGCCCGGTTCGCGGTCGTGCTCGGCCGGGCCGGACACCGCACGCGGCGCCCGCCCGCGAGTCGGTGGACGGGGCCCCGGCGGGCGGCCGGTCAGGCCAGGTCGTCGCGGACGACCAGGCGGTGCGCTGTGCGCCACCCGCCGCGCCCGCAGACGAGAACGTCCTCGACCACGCACACGTACAGGACCTTGGAGGCGCCGCCGTCGGGGGTGCCGTGGACGAGGGCCGAGCAGCGGGTGCGCAGCGCGCCGTCCGGCCGGGGCCGGACGTCGAGCAGACCGACCCAGTGGCGGGGCCGCCGGCCCGCCCGCCGACGGGCGGCGCCGTAGCGGGCGATGCCGGTCCGGGCCCGTACCGGCGCCGCGCCGAGCGGCGGTTCGAGGACGGCGTCCTCGGTGAACGTCTCCGCCCATCGGTCCGGGTCGCGCGCGTCCAGCAGACGCAACTGGTGAGCGTAGAACTGCTGGGCCTGCGCGTAGAGCGCGGCGAACTCCAGCCGCTGGAGCTCGGGTTCGGCGGTGCTCGTCAGCTCGACGGTCATGGCTGTCTCCGCTCTGTCCGGGTTCTGGACAGTGTTCGAGGCGGGGCTCGAGCGCCCTTCGAATACTCCTCGAGTGCGGGCGCCGACGCTGGAGGGCGAGGGGGATGCGGGCGTTTCCTCCTTGCGATGAGGGGCGGATCGGCGGGCGCTGACCCGTCGCGGGCGCGCACGGCGGTGAGCGCGCTCGGGGCCCCGCGCCCCGTCCCGCCGCGGGTCCGGCGCCGGCCGGGCCGTTCGACTGCCCGAGGAGTGTTCGATGTCTGGTGAGCGTGTGCACCGTCTGCGGCATGCGGTCGTGGTGGCGGCGCCGGCCCGCGTGGTCTACGCCCTGCTCGCGGACGCCACCCGCAGACCGCTGTACAGCCCGGCCGTCGTGCACGTGGAACGGATGAACGAGGACGACGGTGGCCGCGAGCGCCTCCGCGTGTGGGAGCGCGCGGACGGGCGGGTCCACTCCTCGCTGTGGGCGCGGGTGCGCCACCCGGGCGCGTTGCGGGTCGAGTTCCGGCGGCTGCGCGGCGAGGCTCCCGTCACCTCGCTGGCCGGGCGGTGGTCGGTCACGGACACCGGGGACGGACGCTGTGTGGTCGCCCTGCACACCGAGTTCACCGTGGCGGGCGACCGTGCCCGCGACGTGGCCGCCACCGCGGAGTCGGCCGAGGTGGACTTCGGTGCCGTCATGGGGTGTGTGCGGCGGATGGCCGAGGACCGCGCCGGCCCGGAGCACCTGGTGCTCACCTTCCGCGAGTCGGTACGGGTCGACGGTCCGGGCGAGATCGTCTACGACTTCCTCTACCGGGCCGGCGACTGGGCGGGCGTCGTGCCGCACGTGCTGCGCTCCGGCCTGGACGAGCCCTCCCCCGGGATACAGCTCGTGGACCACGCCGTGGCCGGCGCGGACGGGACGCCGCGCGCCGTCGGTTGCCTGCGCCTGTGCTTCCCGCACGCCGGGCGCATCGTCTACAAGACCGGCACGCCCCGCGCTCCCGTCGCCGCGCACCTGGGTGAGTGGTCGGTCCTTCCCGACGAACGCGGGGTCCTGGTGGTCGCCGACCACACGGTGCTGCTCGACCCCTGCGCGCTGCCGGCGCGACGGGCCGGGTCGGGGGATGCCGGTGTGCCGGCCCGGCCGGCGGGGGCGGGGTTCGCCGACGCGGGTGGTTCGGGGGCTCCGGCACGCGCGGGGCGCGGGTCCGGCACCGCGCCGGCAACCGTGTCCGGTGGCCTCGGGGCCGCCGGGGCCGGGCCGGGCCCGGCCGACGTGCGCGCGCTGGTCCGCGAGGCGATCGGGCGGGAGTCGCTGGCGACGCTCGACCGGGCGCGGCGGCACGCGGAGTCGGCGGTGCACGTGCTGCCGCTCGGGCGGCGGGGCGGCAGGGCCTCCGGCTCGCCCGCGGTCCCCTCGGGGTGAGGGACGGCAGGGCGCGCGGGGCTCCGCCGGCTCCTCGGGGCCGGGTCCGGCCGGCCGGTACGCGGGGTCGCCCCCGGGGCGGGCCCCGGCTCGCCGACGGCGGCCCGCGCCTTTGGCCGGCCCGAACAGCGGTCAGCTCCCGGCGAGTTCCTCGACGACGGGAGCGAAGGTGTCCATGGCGTTGTCCAGGACGACGATGTACGACAGCCCGAAACGCTCGCGCTGTTCGCGCAGTTGCTCGGCGATCTGCTTCACCGTGCCGAACAGCATCACCGGCAGGGCCAGCCGGTCCTCCTGGGACACCTCGGGGTGGATCTTGGGGAGTCGGCCGGCTGCGGCCCGCCGGTCGTCGGTGATCTCGACGTGGTGCACCAGCAGGTTGCGTTCGGCGGGCACGGTCCGGTGCGCCGCCAGACGTTCGTAGGTGGCGACGCGTTCGTCGAGCTGGGCAGGCGTGAGGGCGCGCAGGATGCCGTTCTCGTAGCCGGCCGTCGCGGTGAAGGCGGCGATGTCGGCGTGCTCGGCCATCAGGCGCAGGAGGCGGTCCCCGTTGCCGCCGATGAGGAGTGGCGGCCGGGGGCGCTGGGTTGCGGCCGGGCTGTGGGCGGGATCGGCCAGCAGTCTGCCCAGTTCGGTGACCAGGTGGCGCAGGGCACCGATCCGGGGACCGGGCGCGAGGAACTCGATTGCGGCGCGCCGGTGTTCGGCCTCGGCGTAGCCGGCGCCCAGGCCGATCTCCAGCCGGCCCTCGGCGAGCGCGTCGGTGGTGGCCGCGTCGCGGGCCAGCAGCGCCGGGTTCCAGAAGCCCGCGTTCAGGACGAAGGTTCCGACACGCGGGCGCTCGGTGGCCTCCGCCGCGGCGGTCAGGGCCGGGAACGGGGAGACCATGCCGAGGTGGTCGGGGACCAGGATGACGTCGTAGCCGAGCGCTTCGGCCCGTCGGCACTTGTCCCGCCAGCCGGCCGCGCCCGCCGGCTTCATCATGTTCACACCGAAACGAAAAGGCCTGGTCATACCGTGTCCCCCATCCCCCGCCGTCGCACCGGCGACATGCCTTGACCTCGGCTGGTCCCCCGCCGCGGTGACCCTACCCCAGCGCGGTTCGCGTCGGCTTCCCCTTCCCGCGGTCGGATCCGCCTTCCCTTCCGGGTCCGGGCGGGCCGCCGGTGCCGGAGGGCCGTCGGCGGCTCAGGCGGCGTAGAGGTCGAACGTGGAGGTGCCGCGCTCGCCGGCCACCACGTCGAGGGCGGGGTCGACGGTGAGCATCATCTGGTGCAGCCGCTGGAGCTGCGGCGAGGGCTCCACGCCGAGTTCGTCGATGAGCTGCTTGCGCAGTCTGCGGTAGACGTCGAGCGCGGTGGCCTGCCGTCCCGAGCGGTAGAGGGCGAGCATCGCCTGTGAGTGCAGCCCCTCGTGCTGTGGGTGACGGGCTATCAGATCGGCCAGTTCCGCGATGAGTTCGGCGTGCCGGCCGAGCCGGAGATCGGCGTCGATGCGCCGCTCCACCGTGACCAGGCGGGACTCCTTGAGCCGCATGACCTCGATGGACAGGATGGCCCCGGCCCGGACGTCGACGAGGGCGGGGCCGTTCCACATGTCGAGCGCCTCGCGCAGCAGCCCGGCCGCCCGGCCGTCGTCGCCCTCGTCGAACGCGCGCCGCCCGCCCGCGACCAGGTTCTCGTAGCGGTGCAGGTCGACGGCTTCGGGAGGTATCTGGAGGACGTAGCCGCCGTGCCGGGTGGCGAGGACCTCCTTGGCGTTGCCGGGGGCGTCGGGCCCCATGGCCGTGCCGAGGTGGCGGCGCAGCTGAAGGACGTAGGTCTGCAGGGTGGTCATGGCGCTCTGCGGCATCTCGGTGCCCCAGAGTTCCTCCATGAGCGTGGCCACCGGCACGATCCGGCCCGGAGAGAACGCGAACAGGGCGAGCAGTTGGCGCGGCTTGCTCGCGGTGGGCACGATCGAGACACCGTTGACCGTGGCGCTCAGTGGCCCCAGAACCTGGATCTCCACGGCTTCCTCCCGGACTCCATCGAGTGGCGGCCGTCGTAGACCCTTCGCAGGGGCGGCCTTGGCCTTCGGCACGCTAGACCCGTTTTCGGCCGCCGTCCGGTTTGCTGGACGCGGCCTCAAGCAGCCCTCGACACACCCGCCCCGCACGCTGCGCGACCCGCTTGAGAAGGCGTGCAGACCCGTTCGAAACCCGCTGGTGAGGGGGTGTGCCGAGGTCGTGACGCGGCTAATGTCCACCGCGTCCGGCACCCTGCCGGCGACGGTCCGCCGGGGCCTGGCCGGCCCGGTCCCCGGAGCGCTTCCCGTGACGCGGCGATGAGGTGGAACCATGCGAAGGACGCGGGAGCCGCGGGTACGCCTGTTCGTGTTCCACCATGCCGGCGGCTCGCATCTGTCGTACCGCGACTGGGCGTCCCACTTCCCCGCGGACTGGGAGGTGCACGTGCCGGACGCGCCGGGCCGCGGGCCCCGCGACGATCGCCCCGTACCGGGTGACGCAGCCGCGCTGGTCGCCTCCCACCTGAGTACGCTCCGGCGCCGGCTGACGGGCCCGTTCGCCTTCTTCGGGCACAGCCTGGGTGCCCTGATCGCCTACGAACTGACCCGACGACTGGTGGAGGAGGGCCGCACCCCGCCGATCTGGCTCGGCGTGTCCGCCCGCAGCCCCCTGCACGCCGGACACGAGACCGCCCCGCAGGGTGCGGGCGGACCACGTGCGCGGGGAACCGCCGCGGACGCGGCACGCACGACGGACGGGGTCCGCCCGGGACGGCATCTGCTGTCCGACGACGACCTGCGGCGCGAGGTGGGCTCCATGGGCGGCACCGCCCCGGAGGTGCTGGCCCATCCGCAGCTCTGGGAGCTGTTCGCCCCCGTGATCCGTGCGGACCTGCGGATCAACGAGACGTGGCACCCGCCGGTCGCGGCCGCGCCCCTCCCGGTCCCGCTCTCGGTGTTCGGCGGCACCGAGGACCGGGTGACCCCGCCGCATCTGCTCGGCGGCTGGAGTGACGCCAGCCGCGCCTTCCTCGGCCTGCGCCTGTTCGACGGCGGCCACTTCTACTTCCACGACCGCCTGCCGGAGGTCGCCCGGAGGATCCAGGACGACGTGCACCGCTCCCTGGACCCATCCCCACACGGCACGGCGGCCGCGGTGACGCGATGAGCGTCCTCACCCGGCGGAGTGACACCGGTGACGCGGCACCGGCGGACGCCCCGACCGCCGGCCCCGCGCCCTCGCAGACGCCGGCCGCCCCACCGACGATCCGCTCGTTCCGGCTCCTCGGCCCGGTCGCCGTGGACGACACGGCGGGCGGGACCACCGTCCCCAACGGCCCCAAGCAGCGCGCGCTGCTGGCCACCCTGGTGCTGCACGCGGATCAACTCCTCTCCGTGGAGCGGCTGGTGGAGGAGCTGTGGGGCACCACTCCGCCGGCCAATGCCGCCAACGCCCTCCAGGCGCACGTCACCCGGCTGCGCCGGCTGCTGCCGTCGCCGGGCCGGCGGTGGATCAGCACCCTGCCGAGCGGCTACCTGCTCGCCCCGGGGCCCGCGTCGACCGATGTCGCCCTGTTCACCCGGCTGTCCGTCCAGGGGCGGGCGGCCCTCCCGCACGATCCCGGCCGGGCGGCGCGGGTGCTGCGCGGAGCACTGGCGCTCTGGCGGGGCCCGGCTCTGCAGGACAGCAGGCTGGGGCCGCTGTGCACGGCCGAGGCGGAACGCCTGGAGGAGCTCCGGCTGACCACGCTGGAGTGCCTGTACGAGGCGAGTCTCCAGTGCGGCCGGGAGGCCGAGATCACCGCGGGCCTGGAACGGCTGAGTACCGATCATCCGCTGCGCGAGCGGTTCTACGACCTGCTGATGGTCGCCCTCTACCGCGGCGGCCGGCAGGCGGAGGCCCTCGGCGTCTACGAACGCGCCCGCCGCCACCTCGTGACGTCTCTCGGCGTCGAACCCGGCCCTGCTCTGCGCACCCGCCTGGATGCGATCCTCAACCACTCCCCCGCCCTGACGCCGGCTCGGCGCGGCGGCTCCCCGCTGTCCGCGCCTTCGGACGCCACCGCCTCGGCGCGCGAGGCGGTGATCGCGGGACCCCGGGCGCGGCCGGCCGCGCCGACGGAGGCCGGAACAGAGCTTCCGCCCGCGGGTGCGGGCGGCCGGCCCGACCACAAGGTGCCGGGGGCCGCCGACACCACCGGCACGGCCGACGGGCCGGCACCGTGCCATCCGGCGACCGCTCGCCGCGACGGCATCACGCGCCGCGGCCTTCCGGTGGACGACGGTGGCGCGCCGAGGACCGCCCCCGTGGCGTCCGCTCCGCAGGCAGCCGACACCGCGGAACTCGCACGGGAGCTGGCGCGGCTCCGCGGCAGGGTCGACCAACTGGAGCGGCGGCAGCGGGACGTGCCGGACCGCACCCGGCGGGAGCGGTCCGCCTGACGCACGGCCCGGCGGACACCGCACGCCGGCCCCCGCCGGGCACGCGGCGATCGGCGTGCTCATCCGGCCGCGGCGCTCGCACCTCCCACCACCGGTGCCGGGCGAACAACCACAGCACGACGCCCCGTCCGTGTGCGACGGACCGGTGAACGGTCCGTCGCACACGGACGGGGCGGTGGCACAAAGTGGCGCCGGCGGCCCGAGCGTCAGTCGACGCGTACGAGCCGGTCCCGCGAGGCGGCGGCGTGCACGTCGGACCTGATGGTCTGCGGTGCGGGCTCGGCCGTCTCCAGGATCGCCCGCTGGAGCCTGCGCAGTCCCGCCGACGGCTCCAGGCCGAGATCGCGTACGAGCGCCTGCCGCAGCCGCTGATACACGCTCAGGGCCTCGCCCCGGCGGCCCGAGCGGTGCAGCGCCAGCATGAACTGGCCGTGCAGGTTCTCGTGCGTGCGGTAGCGGCTCACCAGCACGGTCAGTTCCCCGAGCAGTTCGCGGTGCCGGCCGAGGCGCAGGTCGGCGTCGATGCGCTGGTAGAGAGCGCACAGGCGGCTCTCCTCCAGGCGCCGGACCTCCATCTCCAGCTGCGCGCCGGTCTGCACGTCCGCCAGCGCGGATCCGCTCCACAGCGCCAGGGCCTCACGCAGCAGCCGTGCGGCCCCGGTGAAGTCCTCGGCGTCCATCGCGCGGTATCCCATGCCGGCGAGTCGGTCGAACTCCCGGACGTCGCTGGAACCGCCGCCACCGCGCAGCAGGTAGCCGCCGGGCGCCGTCACGAGCACGTCCTTCGCCGACACCGCCGTGCCGCCGGCCGCCTCGCCCTCCAGCGCCGCCCCTATCAGCTCCCGCAGTTGCAGGATGTACGTCTGAAGGGTCGTCCGCGCCGAGCGCGGCGGACGCTGCCCCCACAGCTCCTCGACCAACAGGCCGACCGGCAGCACCCGGTCCACGTGCAGGGCCAGCAGGGCGAGCACCTTGCGCGGCTTGGGCGCCGTGGGCATCACGGCGACTCCGTTCACCCGCACGTCCAATGGGCCCAGAACATCGATATCCACGCCGTGTCCCCCTGCTCGTGTGTGGCCTGTCGTCCAGCGCTCACCAGTAAAAAACCAGCACTCCGGTTTGTCAATACCAGACCGGTCGCGCTGTTTCTTCAGGCTCCCATCCATTCCTCAAGCCCCTCTGAAGAATGCGGGCGCCACCACGAAAGAGGGGTCGTCATGCCTGGTCAAAGCCGCTTCACGGGATCGACCTCGGCGACTCGGACGCCACTGCCGCCCCGCCACTTTCCAGCCGTTCCCCGGCAGAACGGGGCCCAAAAACAGTCGCTCAGGTCTTTTTGTTTGGCAGTCCTGGGATCGACCACCCCCCACCCCCGGGCGGCATGACGGCGAACGGAATGCGCCAATCCGCCAGGCGTCGACACCCCCACCCACACCGCCGCGACCCCCTCACGAGGCCCTGGCACCGAACCCCGCCCGCCCCGAACGGCCGACCGGGCACGACAAGGACGTGAACGCGACGTCACATCCACGCCAACACGGCACGGAAACAGCCGAGTTGGTCTTGTCGCATCCTTAACGCGCACCACCGGGCGGACGTCGCCGACTTCGGCCCGAGGGAGGCGGCGAAGCGACCGGCGGCCGACACCGCCGCCTTCGGCGCCGGCCGGGAAGGAGGACCGGAAAGCGCAGGTGTACCGCGAGTCACCCTTCACTGTGTCCATCTCCTGAACCCCCGGCGCCGCCGGTGGCCGCCCTCTGGAATCATGATCCGCCCGCGCCACGGGAGAGCACGGCTTCCGTCGGAGTGGTCCGGTGGGAACCAGCCTGAACCTTCCCAACCAGCAAAGAAACCGCCATGCTGGTTTTATAGTTGGCTGCACCGTGCAGCAGCCTTCCCGGAGGAGCCCCCGCATGAAGCAGCAACGCGCCGTACGTACGCGTGACGCCCTCATCCGCGCCGCGGCCGAGACGTTCGAGCGCCGCGGGTACGTCCAGGCGAAGCTGGCGGACATCAGCGCCGGCGCCGGAGTCAGTGCGGGGGCGCTGCATTTCCACTTCCCCAACAAGGCCGCAGTGGCGTCCACGGTGGAGGCCTTCGCGGGTGCGGCCCTGCGCCGGGCGGTCCAGGACGCACAAGCGTCGGGGATGAACGCCCTCCAGCGCCTCACGGCCGCCAGCCACGCGATCGCCAGGGAGCTGCAGGACGACGTCGTGGTGCGGGCGGGATTCCATCTCAGCTGCCGGCCGCAGCATCGCACCGGGCCCGACCTGCGGGAGGAATGGCACACCCGGGTGCGTCGGCTGCTGGCCGAGGCCGAAGAGGAGGGGCTGCTCGCGGAACACCTGCGTGCCGACGACATCGCCGTGGCCGTCACCGCGGCGACCACCGGCATCGAGGCTCTCGCCGGCGCCGACCCCCAGTGGCTCTCACCCACCTCGCTGACCCGGGTCTGGGACTTCCTGCTGCCGTGCATGGCGCGACCCGAGGCCCTGGCGTCCCTCCGGGCGGCCAACTCCTCGACGGCCGGCGTGCCCCGTACCGCGTGACGCCGGGTCGGCTGAAGCCGACCGCAGGTGCCCGGCGCCCCCTCGGCGGCTGACGCATCGCCGTCCCGACGCGGAGCGCGCCCGCGAAGCAGGGGCAGCGGCGCGGAGCTTTCCGGCCCTTTCGCGCCACGGCTTCCGTCGCCTCCGCGCAGACGGCCCCGATCGACCTGCCCGCCGTTCCCGCGGGCTGGGCCCGGCGGTCACGGCCGGGGTACGGCAGGGACCGTCCGGCGGCGGCCGAGCGGCAGGGGCGCGCCGGGCAGCGCCGACGCGACCCACGGACGGAGCCTTCCGGCCCGCCCGGTCCACCGGGCACGGCTGGCACCGCGGGTCGCGGATCGGCGATCGGTGGTCCGGGGCATACGGCGACGCCGCAACCGTGCGGCTCGTAGCGGCTGGCCTGCCGTCAGCGCACCGGGTCCGCCCCAACGGCCGTCAGCGGGCCGCGCCGGTCCCCGCCGCCGACAGCGATCCGAGAAGGGCGGCGGGGACGAGTGCCGGCAGCACCAGCCGCCAGAAACCGCTCACCGGTCCCTGCGCGAGCCAGGACGCGTCCTGGGTGCCGAGCACCTCGAAGCCGACCGTGGCCGCGACGACCGCGGGGGCCACGTCCCGCGCCGCGACTCCCGGGGCCAGAGCGCCGCGCGCGTCCGCCGCGGCCAGCACCGCGTGCACCCAGCCGCTCCAGACCTCCCGCAGGCCCCCGCCCACCCCCGGCCACGCCCCGGACCGCGGCGCACTCCCGGCCCGCTCCGCCGCCCGGCGGTCCGGTGCACTCCGTTCCGGGACGGTTCGCCCGGCGGGTCCCTCCGCGCCGGCGACCGGTGCGTGCCCGCGCGTCGTCCGCTCGCCCCGCGTCCGGTCCAGACCGAATCCGGCGCGCAGCACGACGTCGGCGGAGAGGGTGCGGACGAAGCGGTGCGTGGTGTCGATCAGCCGCTGCACTTCCCGGACGCTCTCCGGCCCGGCCTCGCCGCCGCCCGCGACGGCTCCCGGTGCGGAGCCGTTCGCGGCATCCCCCTCCCGGCCGACGCCGCTCCCCCCGCGGTCGCGACCTCCCGCCGTCGTGCTCCCGCCGCCCCCACCCGCCCCGTCGCCGGGGCCGAGGATGCTCCGCAGTCGCGCCATGGCGGCCTCGACGACGGCATCGGCGAGATCCGCCTTGGTGGCGAAGTGGAAGTAGAGGGCACCGGCGCTCACCCCGGCCAGTGCCGTGACCGCGGCCAGCGACGTGACCTCGTAGCCGTCCTGGTCGAAGAGTCGTGCAGCCGCCTCGATCAGCGCTTCACGGGTCCGGACTGCGCGTTCCTGTCGGGTCATCACGGCTCCGTGGCTGCACTGGGCGGGGCCGCGCGCTCGCGCGGCAGGTGAAGATCGTCCTGTGTTTCGCTGGAGAACGGCTCGAGCCCGCCCGGTGGTCCCCTCAAGGGGCTCAGCCGGCGGCGGGGCGCCGCTTTGAGGAGCCGCCTGCGGAGACCGTGCGGTGCGACGGCGTCGTGCCCCCGGACCGCGTCCGCCCGACGGCGGGTACGGCCTCATACCGGCCACCGTCCCCGCCCGCGGTCCTCGGCAGGTCCGCGGGCGGGTGGCCGACGCACGAGACCGGAAACGGGCGTTCGTCCGGCAGGTCGCGCACGCTAGCGTGGGCGCCCTCGGCGACCGTTCCGGCCGCACCGGCCGGAATGACATCCTCCATTTCACGCCACCCGGGAGTGCCACTCCAACGGTAGAAACTAAACCGGTTGGTCTGTATGTTGAGGCACCTGAGGCGCCCGGTCCGGTCCGGCGCACTCATCTCGTTGCGACCCAGGGGGATCCGACATGTCCACGCACACGTTCCACCCCGCAGCAGACACCCTGCACCGCATGCCCGCCGGCAGATCGCCGCAGGAGGCCCGGACGCCCGCGCCCGCTCCGGTCCGCCTGACCACGACGGTGCCCAAGGAGTTCGTCCACCGGGCCGCGCTCGCCGAGGTGCTCCTCACCGGCCGCGGCAAGCTGGGCGAGAACCGGTTCAGCGTGACGGCCCAGTGGCCCCGCGGCCACAGCTTCTACACCCCCGTCGACGGCACGCACCACGACCCCCTGCTCGCCGCAGAAACGATCAGGCAGGTCGGATTCCTGCTTCCGCACGCGGAGTTCGGTGTACCCATCGGCCACCAGTTCGTCATGCGCACCTTCGAGATGTGGGTCGACCCCGCGTACCTGCAGGTCGGAGCGACGCCGGCCGAACTGGACATCGAGGTCGCCTTCAGCGACGTCCGCACCAGGGGGACCACGCACAGCGGCGCGCGCTACGACGCCGTCATCCGCCGGCACGGCGACACCGTCGCCACCGGCAGTTTCAGCTACACCTGCGTCACGCCCCAGGCCTATCGCAGGCTCCGCGGCAACCAGGGCCACCTACAGATCCCGCTCACCGCACCGCTCCCGCCGCAGAGCGTCGGACGCCTCTCGCCCACGGACGTGGTCCTGTCCCCGACCGGGACGGACAACCACTGGCAGCTGCGCGTCGACACCCGCCACCCGGTCCTCTTCGACCACCCGGTCGACCACGCCCCCGGCATGCTGCTCGCCGAGGCGGCCCGGCAGGCGGCCATCGCCGTGGTGCCGCACCAGACCCCGCTGATCCCCGTCGAGATCCACAGCTCCTTCGAGCGCTACGTCGAACTCGACGCGCCCTGCCACATCAGCGCCGAGCGCCTGGGCGCGGACGCGCGCGGCGAGCGCGTCCGGGTCACCGGCACCCAGGACGGCCAGGAGATGTTCCAGACCGTCGTCACCATGGCCTGCCTCTAGCAAGCACGCCGCCCCCGGTCGCCGCCTCCCCGGCACTCGCACCACACACCAGGCGTCGGCACTCCCGGCCGCCGGTCCGCGGAACCACTCCGGTTCCGGCACGCCCGCTCCCGGCACACCCTCCCGCACGTCCGCCGCGTACCTCGCCCAGGGCACGCCCGGCCCGGCACGGGACAGGTTCCCCGAACCTGGACCCTCTGCCGGGCCTCGTCCGTACCGCCCTCCCACACGTCCCGGCACGCGGCGCTCCGGCGCACCGCCACCAGCGGCGGGCACCCCTCGGCCCGCCACTGCCCCGTCTTCCCCGACTACCGGCCTCCTAACACGGGGCGCGGGAACGGCGCTTCGGGCGCCCTCGCACTCCAGGCGCCGTCCAGACCTGCCGGATCGCTCCGCCCTGCCCGGCGACACACCGCCACCCGAGCCGCTAAGATACGAACTTGACGGTTTTTTTTACGGGCGCCTCCACAGGCACCACGATCTGGGAGGCGGTACAGCATGGCGAAACAAGACCGCGCCATCCGCACGCGGCACAGCATCCTCGTCGCGGCGGCGTCGGTGTTCGAGGAGCGGGGCTACCAGGCGGCCACCATCACCGACATCCTCACCACCGCCGGCGTCACCAAAGGCGCCCTGTACTTCCACTTCCAGTCCAAGGAGGACCTCGCCTACGGCGTCATGGCCGCCCAGGGGCGTCACATGGGCACCGTCCCGTCCCGCGTCTGCAAGACCCAGGAGGTCATCGACACCGTCCTCCTGCAGACCTACCGCCTCCAGAAGGACCCCATGGTCCGGGCCGGCGTCCGCCTCGCGATGGACCAGCAGGCCACCGAACTCGACCGGGGCACCTCGTTCCAGGACTGGAGCACGGGCATCACCAAACTGCTCCAGCAGGCGCAGCAGCAGGGCGAACTCCTCCCCCACATCACCCCGTCGGACACCGCCGACCTGCTCGTCGGCGCCTACGCCGGCATCCAGGCGATGTCGCAGGCGCTGACCAACTACACCGACCTCGACCACCGCACGACCGTGCTGCTCCACCACACGCTCCCCAACATCGTCCAGCCGCCCATCCTGACCACGCTCAACCTGACGCCGCAGCGCGGCCAGGACACGTACCGGGAGATCGAGCAGCTGATGGCCGAGGCGGACGAGGAGCTGGCCGGCGCCACCGCCTGAGCCGACCCTCGCTCGCCGACGGGGAGCGAGGCCGCCCGTCCCCGCAGCCGTCCGCTGCCGCGCCGGGCCGCCCCGCTCCCCGCCGGCGATCCCCGGCCCGGTTCCGCCAGGGACGGACCGGCGTTCCGCTGGGCAACTCCGCCCTTCGGCGGGCCCGTTCGGCGTGCTCGGGTCCCGGTCGTGCCCCTCCCCTTCGCCGGGCCGATACGGCGCGGACACGGCCCGCTCCGTGAAGCCGGCACCGACTCCGCCCACCGGCGGACCAGGCCCGGTGCGCGCCGGAGAACCGAGTGCCCACCGGGAGGGCGCGGGCGGGACCCGCCCGGTCGGAGCTACGGCCCGCCTCGGAACCCGCTGCTCCGCGGCGGCGGACGGACCGCCCGACGACACGGATCGCGCCGTTCTCGACGGCCCGCCCCGACCGGGCGGTGCGCCGGGTTCCGGGCGGGGTGCCCCGCGCGGCGGCGGGCACCCCGGGACGGTCGCGCCACCCACCAGGACCGTTACCTCCCGCCGCCCCACGGCCGATCCGCACCGGCGGTCGCCGCACCGGTCGACGGAACGCCGGCACGGCGCCGAAGCGAGCCACTGCGCGTATCCGTTCGAGGTTCCGTTCCGACCCCCTTGGGAAGCCGGGTGGATGACCGGACGGATGCCCGCCGCGTAGGCCGGGTTGACGATCGAGAGGGGACGGCCATGACCACGGTGCTCGTACTGCACAGCGTCAGCCTGATGCGCTCCGCGCTGACGGCACTCCTGCGGACGGAGCCTTCGTTCGACGTGAACGCGGCGGGCTGGCGGTCCGCCCGTGCGCACGCGCACCGACTGCGCCCCGACGTGTGCCTGGTGGATCTCGACTGCCCCGGGGCCGCGCCCTTATTAGACGGCGACGCCGGGAACGAGGCCGAGCGGGTGCCGGCGGCGTGCGCCGGGCTCGTCGTCCTGGCGTCGGCGGGACGGCCCGGCACACTGCGCAGAGCCTTCGACGCCCGGGCGCTCGGATTCGTCGACAAGCACGGCTCCGCGCAGCGGCTCATCAAGGGCATACGGGAGGTCGCGGCGGGCGAGCGGTTCGTGGACGCGTCGCTCGCCTGCGGGTTCCTGGAGGCGTCCCGCATGCCGCTGACGGCGCGGGAGCTGAGCGTCCTGGCACGGGCGGCCGAGGGGGAGACGGTGGCCGAGATCGCCCGGGGACTGCACCTGTCCAACGGCACGGTGCGCAACTACATGGCGGCGGCGACGCGCAAGGTCGGCGCCCGCAACCGCATCGACGCCATCCGCATCACGCAGGGCGCGGGCTGGGTCTGACCTCCTGAGGGGGCGGCGGGCAGGCGGCCCCGGCAGCACCGGGCCCGGCGCCGGCACCTCCCCCGGGCGGGTCGGCGCCGTCGCCGGCCGCACCCGGCGTCCGATGGGACGCCTCGGGGGTTGCGTCCTCCAGGCCCAGGCTCGGCTCCCAGCGGCCGACGAGGTCGCGGTACAACTCCGACCGGCCCAGCAGCGCCGCGTGCGGAGCGCACTGGGCACGGTCCCCGTCGAGGACCAGTACCCGGTCCGCCCGCAGGGCCGAACTGATCCGGTGGGCGACCAGGACCAGGGTGCCGGGGCGGGCGGCGAGCGCCCGTTCCGCCCACGCCTCGGTCTCGGGGTCGAGGTGGCAGGTGGCCTCGTCCAGCAGCAGCAGGGACGCCGCGGACACATGGGCCCGGCCGAGGGCGAGTTGCTGTCGCTGCGCCGGGGAGAGCCGGCGCGGGTCGACGGTGCCGTGCAGGCCGCCGAGCCCGCGGACGAGGTCCTCCAGGCGCAGGGCGCGGATGGTGCGGGCGAGCATCGCGGGCGTGGCGTCGGGCCGGAGGTAGGCGAGGTTCTCGGCGACGGTGCCGGTGAAGACGTACGCCTCCTGCGGCAGGACGGCGCGGCGGGCGGCCGGGTCCGCGGCGGCGTCGGCGGCGGCCGCACCGGCGACGCGCACCGAGCCGGCGTCGGGGACGAGCGTCCCGGCGAGCAGCGCCGTCAGGGTGGACTTGCCGATGCCGCTCGGACCGACGACCACGAGGTGCTCGCCCGGCGCGACGGTCAGGTCCAGGTCGCGCAGCACGGGGCGGGCGCCGGGCCCGTAGGCGAAGGTCACGCCGCGCAACTCGGCGGCGGGTGCACCGTCCGCGCGGTCCTTCGACGGGGCGGCGAGCGGTGGGGCGGAGCGGTGTCCGGGGTCCGGCGCGGCGGGACCGGCCGGGGCCGCGCGGTCGGGGGGACGCGGGGCGGCGCTCTCGGGGCGCTCGGTGAACCGCTCCAGGACGACCAGGAGCCGGGTGCCGGCGGTTCCGGCGGCGGTCATGAGTGCGTGCAGCGCGGGCAGCAGCGCCTGGACCACGTAGGTCAGTGCTCCGAGGAGGGCTCCCGCCGTCATGCCTCCGCGCAGCAGCAGCGGTGCCGCGGCCAGGAGCACCACCAGAGGCAGCCTGCCCGCGGTGCCGAGGGCCAGGGACCGGACGGCGGCCCAGCGTGCCAGCCGCCGGGAGAGGCGGGCCTGCGCGGCGATCAGTGCGCCGAGGTCGGCGGCCACCGGGGCCGCCGCGCCGCACGCGGCGACGTCCCGCAGTCCCGCGGCCAGCCGGCCGGTCCGCGCGGACAGCGCCTCGTCGGCGTCCAGATAGGCGCGTTGGGCCGCCGCCATCGGAGGAAAGGTGGACAGGAACAGGACCAGTCCGCCGAGCAGCGGCGGCAGCACGACGGCCAGCAGTACCGGGTCGAGCGAGGCGAGCCCGAGCAGGGCGCCCGCCGTGGTGAAGACGAAGGACCGGGCGGTCAGCACCAGCCCGGCGAAGCTGTCGCGGGCGATCTCGGTCTGGTGGGTGAGCCGGGAGACCGCGGCCGTGGTGTCGGCGCGGGCCGGATCGGTGAGTGCTTTCCCGAGCGCCTGGTCCACCGCCCGGCGCACCAGGCCGTCGCGGAAGGGCTCGACGAGCGCGGCCAGACCGTCGAAGACCTGCCGGACGAAGAGTCCGCCGAGCAGCGAGGCGCCCGCGGCCACCGCCAGCCAGAGCAGCCCGTCGCCGGTGCGCCCGGCGAGGAACCCGTCGTCGAGGGAGCGGGCCACGGCGTAGCCCCCCAGGAACGTCTGTGCCGTCTCCAGCAGGGACCAGCCGGACAGGGCGGCCAGGACGGTCCGGTGCCTGCGCAGGAAGCGGCGGCCGTCGGGCCACACCCGGCGCAGCGCGCCCGGCCGGCCGGCGGGTGCCGCCCGCGGGTGCTCGCCCGCTCCCGTGCCCGGCCGTCCGCCCGCGGGCCTCGGGGCGAAGTCGTCGGCGGGCGACGCGTCGGGGCCTGCCGCGGTCATCGGCTCGCCTCGCCCGGACGGCCTCGATCCGATCCGGGTCCGGTCGCCGGGCCGGGCGCGAGGCCGTCGGCGTCGTCCGAGGGTGTCGCCGGCCGGCCGGGGGCGGTGTCCGTGACCGCGAAGACGGCGCGGTAGCCGGGCTCTCGCCAGAGCACGTGGTGCGGTCCCGTCGCGCGGATCGTTCCGTTCTCCAGCCAGACGACGAGATCGGCGCCGGCGGCCGTCGACAGCCGGTGGGCCACCAGCAGCCGGGTGCCGGAGCGGACGTCGCGGGCGAGGGCGCGCTCCACCTCGCGCTGGGTCACGGTGTCCAGCCCGGACATCGCGTCGTCGAGCACCAGGAGCCGTCCGGCATGCGCGAACGCCCTTGCCAGTCCCAGGCGTTGGCGCTCGCCTCCGGACAGCGGAGCGTGGGCGAGCGGGGTGTCGTACCCGTGGGGCAGACGGGTGACGAAGGGGTCGGCGCCGGCGGCGCGCGCGGCGGCCCGGACGGCGGCCGGGGAGGGCCGTACCGCGCCGAAGGCGACGGCGTCGGCGACCGTGGTGCCGAACAGGGCGGGCTGCGCGAAGGCGTAGACCACCTCCCGGCGCAGTTCCGCCGCGTCGAGCCGGTCCAGGGGCACGCCGTCCAGGAGCACCCGGCCCGTGTCGGGGTCGGTCAGCCGGCCCGCCACCGCGGCGAGCAGCGACTTGCCCGAACCGGAGTGCCCGACGACGGCGACCGTCGTCCCGCCCGGGACGGTCAGGGTGATGTCGTCCAGGACGCGGACTCCGTCGCGCAGGGCACCGACTCCGCGCAGTTCCAGCGTCCCCGTTCCCCCGTCCGGCAGGACGCCCCGGCCGTGGCCGACGGGGGGCAGCAGGGCCGGTTCGACGGTGCGCTGCGCCGCCGCCCTGCCCTTGACCAGCGCGGCGATCACTCCCGCCATCGTTCCTGCGCCCGCGGCCAGGGCGGCGTACCGGGACGCGGCGACGAGCGCCCCGACGCTGAGGTGCCCGCCGGCCAGACGCAGACCGCCGACGGCGAGGACCAGGCAGACCAGCAGCGGCAGCAGGACCCCGCCGCGGGCCACGGCCCGTCCGTAGACCCGCCACATGGTGCGGCCCTCGGCGCCGAGACGGGGCAGGTCCGCGAGGACACGCCGCCGTTCCCGGGCGCCGGTGCCCGCGGCCGCCACCGTCCGGGCGCCGTGGAGCACTTCGGTGAGCCGGTCGGCGAGGTCCCCTTGGACGCGCTGGTAGCGGCCGACGGCGTCCGACGAGGAACGGGCGAACGCCCGCAGGACGACGACGAGTACGGGGACGCCCAGCAGGAACGCGGCGGCGGTCCACACGTCGATGACCACCAGCGCGACGAGCGCGCCGAGCGGTGGCAGGACGGCGGCCGGGGCGCCGGCCAGAGCGGCCGGGACGGTGCCCGCCTCGGTGGCGTTGGCGGTGAGCCGGGTGGACAGGTCGCCGGGGGCGAAGCGGGCCGCGGCGTCGTGCGGGTCGGCGCGCAGGATCCGGTCGAGTGTCCGGGTGCGCAGCCGGGCGGCGGAGCGGGCGCCGACCGTTCCCACGAGGAGCGCGTCGGCGGCGTCGAGGAGGATCTCCGCCACGACGAGCGCCGCGCAGAGCAGAGTCCAGCGGGTGGCGCCCGGTGACCGGGACAGCAGGAGGTCCAGGGCGTGTCCGAGGACGGCGGGTTCGGCCAGCGCCACCAGCACCGACGCGAGGGAGCACAGGAGGATCGCGAGGCTGTGGCCGGCGCTGTGCCGCAGCGCCTCGCGGAGCGCGCGGTCGCTCGCGGACCCGAGCGGGCCGTCGTCGTCCGGTGCCTTTCCGGTCCGCGTCCGCCGGGTGGCCGGGACGTCCGGGGCGGAGGTCATCGCGGGGGCTCCTCCTCCAGGGACGGCCGCGCTACGGCGCTGCCGGGCGGGCGCGGTCGGCGCGGGTCACCGGTGGCGGGCGAACGCCGGCCGGCGGGGCGGTCCGCGGACCGCCCCGCCGGGTGCGTTGCGCGGACCGTCGTGGCCGGTGCGCGCCGCGCACGGACCGGTGCCGGTCCGCGCGGCGTGCTCGCCGCGCGGACCGGCCGGTGGGTCAGTTGCAGGTCGTGACCGACAGGCTGCTGTCGCCGCAGAGCAGCAGGCTCGCACGGCTGCCGGTGGCGACGTCGCCGGTGGCCTCTTCCTTGGGGGTCTCCATCGACTGCAGGTCGAGCAGGGTCATCGTCTTTCCTTTCCATCGGGGACTGTGAGCGGTTGTGGTCGTGCGGGTGGTGCTCTTCACGATCCCTGGACGGGACCGGTCTGTGGGTTCCGCCGGGGCGGCGGAAGGAACGGCAGGTGCACGTCTCCGCCGGAGGCGGCACTGCCGAGGGCGAGCAGGCAGCCGGCGGTGCCGGTCGCCAGGTCCATGGACAGGCGCATCATCTGCTCGCCGGGGAAGGCGAGTCGGCCTCGGTAGGGCACGGCGTGCCGGGCGAGGGCGTCGATCTGCCGGCGCAGGTCGGCGGGCGCGG
>NZ_JBICWL010000042.1:0-35928 GCF_043199735.1 Streptomyces sp. NPDC048566 | reverse complement strand
CGGAACATCGCGTCCCGCAACCCGAACACATCCGTCGCCACCGCCAACTCCCGCAACAGCGCCAGCGTCTCGTCGGTCACCAGATGCTTCGAATAATCGATGTACAAATCACCCACCCGCACCGCGTACCGCTCCGCCCGCCCCGGATCCGCGGCGAACAACTCCCTGAGAGAGGTGTCCGCGCGGTCCTCGCGGTGCCGGGCGAGGGCATTCCACTGCGGTGTGCGATCGAGCCGGGTACGGCTGTCTGCGTTCATCTGGGACTTCCGCCTTCTTCCTGCGTCTGCGCTTGGCTGCCTGGCCCCGCTGCCGGTTCCAACCTAATTGATCAGGTCTGGACGTGAGCTGTCGTCACGCCGTCCACCGGCTTGCCAACAGATACGTCCCGGCGGCCCGCGGGTGTCAGTGGGGCGGCGAGAGGGCGCGGGGAAGCGCGCGAGCGGGGCGTCGGCGGCTCCCGGGGGCGCGGGCGGGGCCGGGCTCCCGGACACGGGGGCCGCTGCTGCATCGGGGTGACCCGGGTGCCGTCGCGGGCCGCGCCGGGCGCCCGGCCGCGACGGTCCGGGGCCTCGCGGCGGGCGGTCTCCCGGCAGTCGACCGGTGGCACGGGGCGCCGGGAGGAGCGGGCGGCCGGGCGCGCCGAAGGGCCTGCGCGGCGGGCGGCGGTCACGGCCGCGCGGGCGGGGCCGTGCCGCGCCGGGAACGCCTCCGGCCGGGCACCTGGGTGCCCGGCCGGCTGTCAACTCCTAGATCTCACCGCGCAGTTTGGCGAGCGCCTCGGCGAGGATCGCCTCGCCGTCCGCGTCGCTGCGCCGCTCCCGTACGTACGCGAGGTGCGTCTTGTACGGCTCGGTGCGCGGCGGGTCCGGCGGGTTGTCCCGGTCCTGTCCTGCGGGGAAGCCGCAGCGCGGGCAGTCCCAGGTGTCGGGGACCTGCGCGTCGCTGGCGAAGCTGGGCTGCGTCTCGTGCCCGTTGGAGCACCAGAAGGAGATGCGCAGCCGCGGCGCGGACTCGCCGCGCTCGGCCTCGCCCATCGGCCCCGCCCCGACCCGGCTTCCTCGGATCGCGTTGCCACTTGCCACGGTCGTAACTCCCTGCGTGATGGTGCCGCGAAGCGAGTCGGCGTGACGCTTCGCTGCGAGCGCCTCAGTCTACGTAAGGCCCAACGCGCGTCCAGTGATGGGAGTTACCTCCCCACCCACAGACGCAAGCCCCATGATAGGCGGCGCTCGGGGGCGCGCACCGGACATGGGGCTTTACGTGCGGAATGTGCTTGCGTTGTGTGCAGTTGTGCTTACCGCGGCGAGGCCGGCGGATGCTCAGTTGTTGATCTTCATGAGGATGCCGAGCACGACGATGCACGCGAACCACAGCAGGCCGAGCACCACGGTGATGCGGTCGAGGTTGCGCTCGGCGACCGAGGAACCACCGACGGACGACTGCATGCCGCCACCGAACATGTCGGACAGGCCGCCGCCCTTTCCCTTGTGCATCAGCACGAGCAGCATCAGCAGCAGGCTGAAGACGATCAGGGCGATCGAGAACCCCAAAACCACGGCTGGACCAACTTCCTCGGAACTGGATGGACGACGGGGGTCCGGCACCCGAGCACCAGACCCCCGCAAGGGTACGACGAATCGCCGCTACCGCATACTCACTGGTCGCGGAAGCGGACGATCTTGACGAACTCGTCGGCGTCCAGCGAGGCGCCGCCGACCAGGGCGCCGTCGATGTCGGGCTTGGCCATGATCTCGGCGACGTTCCCGGACTTCACCGAGCCGCCGTACTGGATGCGGACCCGGTCGGCCAGCTCCTGGGAGTACAGCTCGGCCAGCTTGGCGCGGATCGCGGCGCAGACCTCCTGGGCGTCGTCGGCACCGCAGACCTTGCCGGTGCCGATGGCCCAGACGGGCTCGTAGGCGATCACGACGGACTCGGCCTGCTCGGCCGGGAGGTCCTTCAGCGCGCCCTCGACCTGCGTGAGCGTGTGGGCGACGTGGTTGCCCGCCTCGCGGACCTCCAGCTCCTCGCCGACGCACAGGATCGGGGTCAGGCCGTGCTTGTAGGCGGCCTTGACCTTGGCGTTGACGATCTCGTCGGTCTCGGAGTGGTACTGGCGGCGCTCGGAGTGGCCGACGGCCACGTAGGTGCACTTCAGCTTGGCCAGCATCGAGCCGGAGATCTCACCGGTGTAGGCCCCGGAGTCGTGCGCCGAGAGGTCCTGGGCGCCGTACTTGATCTTGAGCTTGTCGCCGTCGACCAGGGTCTGCACGGAGCGCAGGTCGGTGAAGGGCGGCAGGACGGCGACCTCGCAGGCCTCGTGGTCCTTGTCCGCCAGGGCGAAGGCGAGCTTCTGGACGTGCGCGATGGCCTCGAGGTGGTTGAGGTTCATCTTCCAGTTGCCCGCCATCAGCGGCGTGCGCGTGCTCATGTAGGTCAGTCCTCCAGTGCGGCGAGGCCGGGGAGCGTCTTGCCCTCGAGGTATTCGAGGGAGGCGCCGCCACCGGTCGAGATGTGGCCGAATGCGTTTTCGTCGAAACCGAGGGTGCGCACCGCGGCGGCGGAGTCTCCGCCGCCGACGACGGTGAAGCCCTTGGAGTCGACCAGGGCCTGGGCGACCGCCTTGGTGCCCTCGGCGTAGTCGGGGTGCTCGAAGACGCCCATGGGACCGTTCCAGAACACGGTCTCGGCGTCGGCGAGCCTGGCTGCGTACAGGGCGCCGGTCTTCGGGCCGATGTCGAGGCCGAGCTGCCCCTCGGGCATCGCGTCGGCGTCGACGGCGGTGTGCTCGGTGGCCGCCTTGGCCTTCAGGTCCGGGAATCCGGGGGAGACCACGACGTCGACCGGGAGCACCAGATCGACGCCCAGCTTCTCGGCGCGCTCCATGTACTCGGTGACGGCCGGGATCTGGTCCTCCTGGAGCAGCGAGGCGCCCACCTCGTAGCCCTTGGCCTTGAGGAAGGTGAACGCCATGCCGCCGCCGATGAGGATGCGGTCGGCCTTGCCGAGCAGCTCGTCGATGACGGCGAGCTTGTCGGAGACCTTGGAGCCGCCGAGCGCGACCACGTAGGGACGCGCGACGTCCTCGGTGAGCTTCCTCAGGACGCCGACCTCGGTGGCGATGAGGTGGCCGGCGTAGTGCGGCAGGCGGGCCGGGAGGTCGTACACCGAGGCGTGCTTGCGGTGCACGGCACCGAAGCCGTCCCCGACGTAGGCGTCGGCCAGGGCCGCGAGGCGGTCGGCGAACTCGCCGCGCTCGGCGTCGTCCTTCGACGTCTCACCGGGGTTGAAGCGGAGGTTCTCGATGACCGCGACCTGGCCGGGCTCCAGACCGTCCACGGCGTCGTGGGCGGCGGGGCCGACCGTGTCCTGCGCGAACGCGACGGGCGCGCCGAGCAGTTCGCCGAGCCGCTCGGCCGGGCGCAGCAGCGAGAAGGCCGGGTCGGGGGCGCCCTTGGGGCGGCCCAGGTGCGAGGCCACGATCACCTTGGCGCCCGCCTCGGCGAGGGCCTTGACCGTAGGCAGGACGGCGCGGATGCGGCCGTCGTCGGTGATGACGCCGTCGGCCAGCGGCACGTTGAGGTCGGCGCGGACGAAGACCCGCTTGCCGGCCACGCCCTCGGCGAGAAGTTCGTCGATCGTCTTCATGAAAGGTCTCCTGGGAAGGCTCGTCCGATCCGGGAGAGCGGATCGGTGGGTACGTGGCACAGGGCCCGGGCAGCGCGGCTCAGCGCTGTCCGGGCCCTGACTCGCATCGAGGTGCCTGCTCCGGGTCCTAGAGCCGGCCGCCGACGAAGACCGTGAGGTCGACGAGGCGGTTGGAGTAGCCCCACTCGTTGTCGTACCAGCCGAGGATCTTCACCGAGTTGCCCTCCTGGACCATGGTCAGGGAGGAGTCGAAGGTGCAGGAGGCCGGGTCGCCGACAATGTCCGAGGAGACGATCGGGTCCTCGGTGTACGCCAGGAAGCCCTTGAGGTCGCCGTCCTCGGAGGCCTTCTTGAACGCGGCGTTGACCTCGTCCTTGGTGACCTCGCGCTGGAGGGTCACGACGAGGTCGGTGGCCGAGCCGGTCGGGACCGGGACGCGCATGGCGATGCCGTCCAGCTTGCCCTTGAGCTGCGGCAGGACCAGGGCGGTGGCCTTGGCGGCACCGGTCGTGGTCGGGATGATGTTCTCGGCGGCGGCGCGGGCGCGGCGCAGGTCCGAGTGCGGGAAGTCCAGGATGCGCTGGTCGTTGGTGTACGCGTGCACCGTCGTCATCAGGCCCTTGACGATGCCGAAGTTCTCGTCGAGGACCTTGGCCATCGGCGCCACGCAGTTGGTGGTGCAGGAGGCGTTGGAGATGACGTTGTGCTTCGACGGGTCGTACTTGTCCTGGTTGACGCCCATCACGATCGTGATGTCCTCGTCCTTGGCCGGAGCCGAGATGAGGACCTTCTTGGCGCCGCCGGCGATGTGCTTCTCGGCGTCGGCCTTCTTCGTGAAGATGCCGGTCGACTCGATGACGATGTCGACGCCGAGGTCGCCCCACGGGATGTCGGCGGGGTTGCGCTCGGACAGGACCTTGATGGTGTGGCCGTCGACGGTGATCGTGTCGGCGGTGTGCGTCACCTCTGCCTTGAGGCGGCCCAGGATGGTGTCGTACTTGAGCAGGTGGGCGGTGGTCGCGGTGTCACCCAGGTCGTTGACAGCCACGATCTCGATGTCAGCACCCTGCTCCAGCAGCGCGCGGAAGTAGTTACGACCGATGCGGCCAAAGCCGTTGATGCCTACGCGGATCGTCACGAACCGATCTCCTCGTTAGGTGCGCCGACTCGAGTGTCGGCGAGTTGTATGGGATGTCCCCGACCGCCTACGACCCTACCTCCCTGAGGCCCACGGAGTGACATCGAGTAGGGCCATACACGGCACGGTGGTCCGTACCCGTCAGTAGGGGTACGGACCACCCGCACTGCTCAGGTGTTCGTCACGCGGAGTCAGCGCCGCAGCGCGGAGAGGGCCCTTCCGACGAGGGCCGCGCGGTCGCCCGCCGCGGTGACGTGTTCCAGGCCGAAGCCGAGGAGCACGGTGTCGCGGGTGGTGACCGCTCCGTAGGTCTTGAACAGCTCACCGGTCCGGGTCCAGTCCCGCAGGACGGCCGGGCTGCCGGGGGGCGGTCCGGCGACGGTCCAGGGGCCGAGGGAGGACTCGAAGCCCTCGGTGTCGGTGGCGGCGCCGCCGACGACGAGGGAGGCGTCGTCGAGCAGGAGACCGTGGCCGCCGGCGCTCGGGTCGCTGATGTAGGCGAACGAGACCTCCACCGACCGGCCGGCGTACGCGCTCAGGTCGAACGACACCTGCTGCCAGCCGCTGGACGAGCCGGTGAGGCTGTTCCACACACCGCTGGTGCCGGTGGCGGTGCAGCCGGCCGGGTCGACGGTGAGGTAGTGGCGGATCCAGGGGTGCTCGCGGGCGAGGAACCCGGCCTCGCACTCGTCGGGGACGGCGGTGGTGGTGGCGCCGCCCGCCTCGGGGAGCGTGGTCCAGTCGTCCGCCCCGGTCGTGTGCACCTCGACGACGGCGTGGTCGTAGCCGGGTTCGGTGTCCCACAGCAGCCGGGAGCGCAGCGCCGGCCGGTCGGCGGCGGAGACCCCGGTGAGGTCGACGGTGCGGGTGAGGCGCTTGTAGGCGTCGTCGGTGTGGACGGCGGCGGCCATGTACGAGCCGGCGTAGGGCCCGTAGGGGTTCACGGTGCCGGCGAACCGGCCCGCGCCGGCGCTGGAGGAGAACTGCGGGTACCGGTCGGCCGACAGCGTCTCCGAGGTGACGCCGTAGGTGCCCGCGGCGTTCAGCGGGTTGCCGGGCGCGTCGCCGAGCGCTCCGGCGGCGCCGGCGAGCCGGCCGGATCCGGTGAAGCCGGTGGCGCCGGGGGTGGACGTGCGCGAGTAGGCGCCCAGGTAGTACTGGCTGAAGTCGTTCGAGAAGTTGCCTCCCCCGAGGTCGACGCTGCCGCCGGCCTGCTCGCCCGCCTCGATCAGCTTCCCGCCCTCGTTGAGGTAGGCGCGCAGCTGGAGCTGGGTGGCGTTGCCGGGGCGCGGGGCTCCGGTGTAGTGGACGACCGTGCCGAAGTGGCCGAGGACGCCGAGCGCGTCGGGCGCGCCCTGGGTGGCGACGTCCCAGACGAGGGCCTTCCTGCCGTTCGCCTTCAGCGCGTCGGTGTAGGTCCGGGCCTGGGTGGCGGTGGCGCCCTCCTCCGCGACGACGAGGACGTCGGCACGGGGCCGGTGGGCGACGGTGTAGGTGAAGTGCGGGCTGGAGGTGGGCCGGCCGCTCCTCGTCTCGCCGGTGAACCACACCTCGACCCGGTCACCCGGGTCGCCGTCCTTGATCTTGGCGCGGTACTCGTCGAAGTAGAGGTTGTCGGCGCCGCCGTACGTCTCGCCGCCCTTCCAGTGCCTGAGCGCCATGTCCCGGGTGCGCCCGCCGTCGACCCGGTACTTCAGCTCCTTGTCGCGCACCGACCGGCGGGCGACGACGGAGACCTCCTGGTCGGCACCGCGGGAGTAGGAGGTGGTGAAGGGCGCGGGGGTGAAGTCGGGGGCGTCGAGACCGACCGGGGAGGACGGCCGGTCGGGGTGGGACGCGGTCTCGGCCACGGACAGCGCGAAGGGGACGTTCTTCTCGAACTCCTGGCCGATGAGTTTCTCGTCGTCAGGGAAGGTGAACACGGAGGCGCAGTCGGCGGCGTCCCAGGCGTCGTCCGGGTCGAGGTCCGAGGCGCTCTGGCAGGTCGACATCTCGGGGGTGAACATCGCCATGCCGTTGACGTTGGCGGCGTGTCCGTCCGCCTCGCCGTTGGTGGTGTACAGCTCCGAGGAGACCTGGGGGTGGTAGCCCGGGATCGCCGAGTTCCCGGGGGTGCCGGCGAGCGACCGGTAGAGCACGTCGTCCGGGGTCGGCGTCGCGACCTGCCAGCCGACTCCGTACAGGAGCAGTTCGGCGGCGGAGTGGTAGTTGATGCCGTAGGTGAAGCCGATGCGCTTCTCGAAGGCGTCCAGGGCCCGGGTCTCGGGCTCGGAGCCGGGGCTCGCGCCGCGGTAGGTCTCGCTGGTGGGGTTGGGGGACGACCCCTCGTCGTCGTAGCCCCACTTGTAGGCGAAGTTGCGGTTGAGGTCGACGCCGTCGCCGGTGGAGACGACGCCGTCGCCGTTGACGTCCCGCAGGTTCTTGCGCCACTGGCGGGTGTCCTCGCCCTGGAACGTGTAGTCGTAGCCGTCGGGGTTGGCGGACGGCACGAACCACAGCTCGGTCGAGTCGACGATCTTCCGCACGCGACGGTCGGTCGCGTAGTGGTCCAGGTAGTAGTGCATCAGCCGGCGCGTCATCTCGGGCGTGATCCACTCGCGCGCGTGCTGGTTGGAGACGTACAGGACGGACGGTTTGGCGCCGTCCCGGGTCCGCCGCGCGCCCTTGGTCAGTTTGAGCGCGAGGATGTCCTGGCCCTTGAGGGTCTTGCCGATGGAGACGACCTTGGTGAGCCCGGGGTGGGCCTCACCCGTCCTGATGATCTCCTCCTGGAGGTTGCCCTTTCCGCTGTACGGGCGGAAGACCCCCTCCGCCGCGCCGGCGACGCGGTTCTCGGCCCGGGCGGAGAGCGTGTGCTCGGTGAGGTCGACGCCCTGCTTCTCCAGCTTCCGGGCCTGCCCGCCGGTGACGTAGACCTCGACGGTGCTCCTGCCGTTCTTCCAGGTGGCGTCGCCGAGTTCGTGTCCGTCCTGGCCGGCCGCGAGGAGCAGGGGCACCTGCTGCTTCGTGATCTCGGCGCGGTACACCCCGATGGCGTCCGGGTCGGGCCGGGGTGAACTGCCGTTCTGCGCGTGGGCGGTCGGCGCCACGGCCGCTCCGCCCAGCAGGAGCGCGCCGGTGGCGAGGATCGCGCTCGCTCTTCGTCTCATGAGCCCCCCTTGCGGTGGTCCGCCACAGCAGCGAACAGATGCCAGGCTCATGACAGTTCATGGTCAAGTCAAGAGCGCCTCAAGACCGCACCAACGCCGGCGCCGGAGCCCCGTGCGGGCGTCGGCGCCGGTCGACTGATCCTCCGTCAGGTCATCCCGCGAGGTTGTCGGCCATCTCCTCCTCGGAGAGGTTCGACTCGGTACCGGGGATGCCAAGGTCCTGCGCCCGCTTGTCGGCCATGGCCAGCAGCCGGCGGATGCGGCCCGCGACGGCGTCCTTGGTCAGCGGCGGGTCGGCGAGCGCGCCCAGTTCCTCCAGGGACGCCTGCTTGTGCTCCATCCGCAGCCGCCCCGCGGCGGCGAGGTGCTCGGGCACCTCGTCGGCCAGGATCTCCAGGGCGCGCTGCACCCGGGCCCCGGCGGCGACGGCGGCACGCGCCGAACGGCGCAGGTTGGCGTCGTCGAAGTTGGCGAGCCGGTTGGCCGTGGCGCGCACCTCGCGGCGCATCCGGCGCTCCTCCCAGGCCAGCACCGACTCGTGCGCGCCGAGGCGGGTCAGCAGGGCACCGATCGCGTCACCGTCGCGGACGACGACGCGGTCCACCCCGCGCACCTCGCGGGCCTTCGCCGCGATGGACAGCCGGCGCGCGGCACCGACCAGCGCGAGCGCGGCCTCCGGCCCCGGGCAGGTGACCTCCAGGGAGGAGGAGCGGCCGGGCTCCGTGAGGGAGCCGTGCGCGAGGAACGCCCCGCGCCAGGCCGCCTCGGCGTCGCAGGTGGCCCCCGAGACCACCTGCGGCGGAAGCCCCCGGATCGGGCGGCCCCGGCCGTCGACCAGCCCGGTCTGGCGGGCCAGCTGGTCACCGCCGGCGACGACCCGCACGACGTAGCGCGAACCGCGCCGCAGGCCGCCGGGCGCCATCACGATCAGTTCGGAGCTGTGGCCGAAGATCTCCAGAATGTCCCGCTTCAGACGGCGCGCCGCCATGGCGGTGTCGAGCTCCGCCTCGATCACGATCCGGCCGCTCACCAGGTGAAGGCCGCCGGCGAACCGCAGAATGGCGGAAACCTCCGCCTTTCTGCAGCAGGTCCGGGTGACGGGAAGCCGGGAGATCTCATCCTTCACCGCTGCCGTCATCGCCATGGGCCGATCCTTCCATGCATCCGAAAAATACGGTCGTACGCGGCGGCCAACAGCTCCGGGTCGTGCCGCGGAGATCCGTCGGTCCGGGCCACCGGCGCCAGCTCGACCGCGGCGCCGAGCCGCTTGGCGGCGTCGGCGAGGGAGTCGCGGTCGGGCACGGCGGCCTCGTCGGCCAGCACCACGTCCAGGGCGAGTTTAGGGGCGTGTCGTCCCAAAACCTCCAAATGACGCTGCGGGGAGAAGCCCTCGGTTTCTCCGGGCTGCGGCGCGAGGTTCAGGGAGAGTACCCGGCGCGCCTTCGTCTGGACGAGGGCGTCGAGCAGCTCGGGCACCAGCAGGTGCGGGATGACCGAGGAGAACCAGGAGCCGGGGCCGAGGACGACCCAGTCGGCGTCGAGGACGGCCGCGACGGCCTCGGGCACGGCCGGCGGGTCGTGCGGCACCACGTGCACGGACTGGACCTCGCCGGGGGTGAGCGCCACGGTCGCCTGCCCCCGGACGGTGTCGACGTCCTCGGGCCGCTCCGGGTCGTGGCCCTTGACCAGGGCCTGGAGCTCCAGGGGCACGGCGGACATGGGCAGCACCCGGCCGTGCGCGCCCAGCAGCCTGCCCACCAGGTCCAGCGCCTGGACGTGGTCGCCGAGCTGTTCCCACAGGGCCACGATGAGCAGGTTGCCCACCGCGTGCTCGTGCAGGTCGCCCTTGGACTGGAAGCGGTGCTGGATGACACGGGCCCAGGTCTGGCCCCAGTCGTCGTCGCCGCACAGCGCGGCCAGCGCCTTGCGCAGGTCGCCGGGGGGCAGCACGCCCAGCTCGTCGCGGAGCCGGCCGCTGGAGCCGCCGTCGTCGGCCACGGTCACGACGGCGGTGAGGTCGCCGGTGATCCGGCGCAGCGCGGCGAGCGAGGCGGACAGCCCCATGCCGCCGCCGAGGGCGACGACCTTGGGCTGGGCTCCGCGGCGGCGCGGCTTGGCGCCGCGCGCCACGACCGGCTGCCCGGCGCGCTCCGTGGAGGTCTCCCGGCGCAGCCGGTACAGCCGCGAGACGGCGCGTCCGGTCACTCGCGCCCCATGTCCCGGTGCACGATCACGGTCTCCACACCCTGGGAGGCGAGCCGGGCCGCGAGCTTCTCGGCCGTCGCCACCGAGCGGTGCTTGCCTCCGGTGCAGCCCACGGCGATGGTCACGTAGCGCTTGCCCTCGCGCCGGTACCCCGCGGCGATCATCTGGAGCAGCTCGGCGTAGTGGTCGAGGAACTCCTTGGCGCCGGGCTGGTTGAAGACGTACGCCGACACCTCCTCGTTCAGGCCGGTGAAGGGGCGCAGCTCCGGGACCCAGTGCGGGTTGGGCAGGAAGCGCATGTCCACGACCAGGTCGGCGTCGACCGGCAGGCCGTACTTGAAGCCGAAGGACATCACGGTGGCCCGCAGCTCGGGCTCCTCCTCGCCGGCGAACTGGGCGTCCATCTTGGCGCGCAGTTCGTGCACGTTCAGGCTGGAGGTGTCGATCACCAGGTCGGCGTCGCCCCGCAGCTCGCGCAGCAGCTCCCGCTCGGCGGCGATGCCGTCCACGATCCGGCCGTCGCCCTGGAGCGGGTGGGGCCGGCGCACGGACTCGAAGCGGCGCACCAGGGCCTCGTCGGAGGACTCCAGGAAGACGATCCGCCGGGTGACGTGCTTGGCCTCCAGGGCGGCGAGGGATTCGCGCAGATTGTCGAAGAAGCGCCGGCCGCGCACGTCGACGACGACGGCGATCCGGGCCACGTTGCCCTGGGAGCGGGCGCCCAGCTCGACCATGGTGGGGATCAGCGCGGGCGGCAGGTTGTCGACGACGAACCAGCCGAGGTCCTCCAGGCACTTGGCGGCCGTCGAGCGGCCCGCTCCGGACATGCCGGAGATGATCACCAGCTCGGGGATGACCGCGTCGGGTGCCGTCGTCGCGGCCGTCTCGGTGCCCGTACCCACGTGTGCTCCGTCTTCCTGTGGTGCCGTTCGGTCCTCGGTGCCGGCGGCGTCCCGCGGGGTGCGCGCCGCGTCCGTTGCCGTGCCCTCGTCGTGCTCGCTCATGTCTCCTGCCCCCGTCGTTCGTCCGAGGCGCCCGCGGTCACGGGCTCCTCCGCGGAGCCCGTCGTCGTCCCGGGCGCCGCGTCTTCGTCGTCTTCCATGATCTCTCCAGTCGCCGTGTTGACGGCGGGTGCGGCCGGAGCCGCACCGGCGAGGGCCACGGCGATGGTCTCCGCCGTCTTGCGGCCTATGCCGGGAACCTCGCAGATCTGGTCGATCGTCGCGGAACGCAGCTTCTTCACCGAGCCGAAGTGTTTGATCAGCGCCTGCCGGCGGGATTCGCCGAGGCCGGGCACGTCGTCCAGCGGGCCGGACCGGAAGCGCTTGGCCCGCTTGGCGCGCTGGTAGGTGATCGCGAAGCGGTGCGCCTCGTCCCGCACGCGCTGGAGCAGGTACAGGCCCTCGCTGCTGCGCGGCAGCACCACGGGGTCCTCGTCGTCCGGCAGCCACACCTCCTCCAGGCGCTTGGCGAGCCCGCAGACGGCGATGTCGTCGATGCCGAGCTCGTCCAGCGCCCGCTGGGCGGCGGCGACCTGGGGCCGGCCGCCGTCGACCACGACGAGCTGCGGCGGATAGGCGAACCGCCTGGGCCGGCCGTCGTCCTCGGTGAAGGGCCGTCCGGGCGCCTCGTCGCCGCCCTCCGCCGGGGCGGCCCCCGGCGCCGCCGCTCCGGCCGGGGCGGCACCGGGGGCCGAGCCGTCGGGAGCGGCGGGGCCGGAGACCGCCGCGGAGGCGTCCTCGCCGTCCGTCCACTCCCCCGTCCGCTCCTTCTCGGCGAGATAGCGCCGGAAGCGGCGGGTGATCACCTCGTGCATGGAGCGGACGTCGTCCTGACCGGCGAAGCCCTTGATCTGGAAGCGCCGGTACTCGCTCTTGCGCTGGAGGCCGTCCTCGAAGACGACCATGGAGGCCACGACGTCGTCGCCCTGGAGGTGGGAGATGTCGTAGCACTCGATCCGCAGCGGCGCGCTGTCCAGGTCCAGCGCCTCGGCGATCTCCTCCAGGGCGCGCGAGCGGGTGGTCAGGTCGGAGGCGCGCTTGGTCTTGTGCAGGGCCAGCGCCTGGAGCGCGTTGCGCTGCACGGTCTCCATGAGGGCCTTCTTGTCGCCGCGCTGCGGGACGCGGAGCGACACGTTCGACCCGCGGCGCGCGGCGAGCCACTCCTGGACGGGCTCCGCCGGATCGGGCAGCGCCGGGACGAGCACCTCCTTGGGCACGGAGTCGCCGCGCTCCTCCCCGTACAGCTGCTGGAGGGCGTGTTCGACCAGGTCGCCGGTGGTGACCGCCTCCACCTTGTCCGTGACCCAGCCGCGCTGGCCGCGCACCCGCCCGCCGCGCACGTGGAAGATCTGCACGGCCGCTTCCAGCTCGTCCTCGGCGACGGCGACGAGGTCCGCGTCGGTCGCGTCGGCGAGCACGACCGCGCTCTTCTCCATGGCCTTCCGCAGGGCCTCGATGTCGTCGCGCAGCCGGGCCGCGCGCTCGTACTCCAGCTCCTCGGCGGCCTCGGCCATCTGCTGTTCCTGACGGCGGATGTAGGTGCCGGTGCGGCCGGCCATGAAGTCGCAGAACTCCTCGGCCAGGTCGCGGTGTTCCTCGGGCGAGACCCGTCCGACGCAGGGGGCGGAGCACTTGCCGATGTAGCCGAGCAGGCAGGGGCGGCCGGTGCGGGCGGCGTTCTTGAAGACGCCCGCGGAGCAGGTGCGCACCGGGAAGACGCGCAGCAGCAGGTCGACGGTGTCGCGGATCGCCCAGGCGTGCGTGTACGGGCCGAAGTAGCGCACGCCCTTGCGCTTGTGGCCGCGCATCACCTGCACGCGCGGGAACTCCTCGTTCATCGTCACGGCGAGATAGGGATAGCTCTTGTCGTCGCGGTACTTGACGTTGAACCGGGGGTCGTACTCCTTGATCCAGGAGTACTCCAGCTGAAGGGCCTCCACCTCCGTGGACACCACCGTCCACTCCACGGAGGCCGCGGTGGTCACCATGGTGCGCGTGCGCGGGTGCAGACCGGCCAGGTCCTGGAAGTAGTTGGCGAGGCGTTGACGCAGGCTTTTCGCCTTTCCGACGTAGATCACCCGGCGGTGCTCGTCGCGGAATTTGTACACCCCGGGAGAGTCCGGGATCTGTCCCGGCTTGGGGCGGTAGCTGGAGGGGTCGGCCATGCCCCACACCCTACTGGCGTGCGCCGACAGCACGGCGGGCTCCCGGCCCGCGGGGCCCCGGGTCGGGACGCCCGGCCGAGCGCCGGGACCCGGGCGACGGCCCCGGATTCCGGCCGCACCCGGCGGCGGGGCGCGACCCGCGCGGAGCAGGTCCCCCGGGCGACGGCGCCCTCCCGCCGCCGGTGCGGCCGGGATCGGCGCCGCCCGGGCGCGGGCGCCCGTCCCGCCCGCACCTCTCCCCCTCCGGTGGCCCGCCGCCGTCCGGTGCGCCGGCCGACCGGGCAGTCCTGCGCGGCGAGGATGCGGCCGCCTCCGGTGCGCCGGCGCCGCCCGGGTAACCCTTCGAGGCACCCCCTGCACGCCTCCGCTCCGGGCCCCCGAAGGGCCCCGCGTCCCGCCGGCTCAGGCGGCTCGCGCCGGTGCGGCGAGCGCGACCGGCGGCCCCCGGCCGACCGCTCGCCCCGCCCCGGTACCGACCGGGAAGGGCGGGAGCCCCGCTCGGGGGCCGAGGTCGGCCATGTTGGGCGTCAGGTGTTGTCGGGGCTTGGTCAACACGCTTCAATGCGGGGGAACTTGGGGCGTGAACGGCGCAACCCGCGTGTGAACGGTCCCCGCGCGCCCACCAGGCGGCCCGACCACCAGCACGAACGGCCTGGTCAGCCGTAGTATCCGTCACAGAAAGGCCCCTGTATGCGGCACGGCACACCGTCAGCGGACCCCGGCACCGCGGAACTGGAGACGGCCCTGCGCGGCGGCCCCTTCCATGTCGCGCTGCGGGCCGCGATCGCCGCCCGCGGCCTGCCGCTGCAACGCGTCCAGCACCACCTCTCCCGCCACGGGGTCAAGGTCGGTGTGACGAGTCTGAGTTACTGGCAGCAGGGCGCCCGGCGGCCCCAGCGTCCCGAGTCCCTGCGGGCCGTCCGCGCCCTGGAGGAGATACTCCACCTGCCCGACGAGTCGCTGATACGGCTGCTCGCCCGGGCCGAGGAGCGCGGCGACCCCGAGCGCCCCACGGGCCGCTCCTACCGCTCGCTGGTGGAGGCGTCCGGCGTGCTGGAGCGGTTGCTGGGCGAGCTGGAGTCGCCCCTCGACGGCGGCCTGCACACCATCGGCCATCACGAGCGGGTCCGGATCGGCGCCCGCCGGGAGCTGCTGGGCCGCGAGTCGCAGCACATCGTGCGGGCCCACCGGGACGGGGTCGACCGCTACGTGGCCGTCCACCACGGCGATCCCGGATGCGCGCCGGACGGTGTGTCGGTCCTCGCCCTGGAGAACTGCCGCACGGGCCGGGTGCGCCGGCACCAGGGCACGGGCATCCTCGTCGCCGAGTTCCTGTTCGACACGCGGCTTCGATCAGGCGATACGTTTCTCTTCCGGTACGGCTTCGAGGACGGCACCGCCGGTGCCTCCCGCGAGTACGTACGCGGCTTCGGGTTCGCCGGCGGGCAGTACGCGCTCCAGGTGCGCTTCGACCAGGAGGCGCTCCCCGTGCGCTGCCACCGCTTCACCCAGCACTCCACGGCCGCGCCGCGCAGCGGCCGGCAGGAGCTGCCCCTGAGCGGCCGTCACCGCTCGGTACACCTGGTCGAACCACGGGTACGGGCGGGAATCGTGGGCATCGGCTGGGACTGGGAGTGAGCGGGCGGCCGTCCCGGCACCCCGGGACCGATCCGGCCCTCAGGCCTCCGGGCCCGCGACGATCCTGCCGTCCTTCACCCGGACGGGCAGCGCTTCGAGCGGCTCGGTGGCGGGCGCCCGCAGCACCTTGCCCGTGCGCGCGTCGAACTCGCTCCCGTGGCAGGGGCACACCAGGGTCGTGCCGTCCAGTCGGTCGATCGCGCAGCCGGCGTGGGTGCAGATCGAGCTGAACGCCGTGAGCGCGTCGTCGTCGGCGCGGCTGACCACGACGTTCCGGTCCCGGTACAGTTCGGCGCCGCCGCGGGCGACCTCGCTCTCCGCGCCCAGCACGACCGGAGCGGTCGGTGCCGCGGACGCTCCCCCACCGTTACCGCCGGAACACGCGGCGAGGCCCAGCCCGGCGACCGGGGTGAGCGCGGCTCCCCGCAGGACGGTGCGTCGGCTCGCGGACGGACGGCCGGTCATGGCATCTCCACTGGTCGAGAGGTTGTTCGCGGGTCTCACGGGTGCCCGCCCGGCAGGGGGCCGGGCGGTCGCGGGGCGACGATACCGGCACAGATCGTTTTGCCGGAGACCGGGGACCGGTGACGGGGGCACGGAGACGGGGGACGGGGAGCCGGACGCAGGGCCCGGGAACGGGGACCGGACACAGGGCCGGAGGGACGGGGGGCGGACGCAAGGCCCGGGGACGGGGACACAGGACAGGTGCAGGGCGCCGAGGCAGAGACCGGGGCAGGGCGCCCGGGACCCGATGCGGCGGACCCGCCGGCGTGGGACCGGGCCCGGACCGGAGGGATGCCCAGGGGGCGTCACGGGTCACGGGCGCGGGCGCGGGAACGCCAAGGACCCCTCGGCGGCCGGCGGGCGTCCGTGCGGCCGGCACGCGCCTCCTCCGGGGCCGCGCCGTCCACCGCATGTCCCGCCCGCTTCCCGCGCCTTCCGCGTAAGCGTTTACGTGCACCGCCGGATGGGATACCTTCGCGGGCGGACGGCAGGGCCCGCACGCGCGGCGGCACGGGGTGCGGGCGGAACCGCACGCCGCCGGCGCGGGACGAGGCCGCCCCGACGCGAGCGGCGAAGCGGCGAGACTCCCGGGAGGGTGCGTCATGGCGACGATGACCGACGTGGCCCGGCGGGCGGGGGTGTCCATCGCCACGGTGTCGCACGTCCTGAACGACACCCGCCCGGTGCTGCCGGACACCCGCAGGGCCGTGCTCGACGCGATCGACGCCCTCGGCTACACCCCCAACGGCCTGGCCCGATCCCTGGTCACCGCGCGCACCCGCTCCATCGGGCTCGCGGTGTCGGCGATCAGCAACCCGTACTTCACGGAGATCCTCCAAGGCGTGGAGGCCCGCGCCCTGGAAGACGGGTACGGCCTGCTCATCGCCGATCCGCACGACGATCCCGAGCACGAGACGACGACGGTCCGGCTGCTGCACGAGCGGCGCGTGGACGGCATGATCATCGCTCCCTCGGCGCGTCCCGACGCGCTGCTGCGCTACCTCGGACAGCACCAGGTGCCCACCGTGTTCCTGGACCGGCTCCTGCCCGCACCGCCCGACGGCGGCTTCCGCCACGACCAGGTCGGAGCGGAGAACACCGAGCCGATGACGACGCTGGTCACCCACCTCGCGGAGCGCGGCCACCGGCGCATCGGTCTCGTCGCCGGGCTGCGGGGGCTCAGCACCACCGAAGAACGGATCACGGGATACCGGCACGGCCTCGCCGACGCCGGTATCCCGTACGACGAGCGGCTCGTCGTCCACGGCGCGTCGCGGGCGGAGACGGCCGAGAGCGCCACGCACCGGCTGCTGGACCTCGCGGCGCGGCCGAGTGCGCTCGTCACCGCCAACAACGCGATGACCATCGGCGCGCTGCGGGCACTGCGCGGGCGGGGGCTGAGCGTGCCCGGCGACCTGGCGCTGTGCTGCTTCGACGACTTCTCCTGGGCCGATCTGTTCACCCCCCGGCTCACCGCGATCGCCCAGCCGAGCCGGGAGATCGGCGCCCGCGCCGTCGCCTTGCTGCTGGAGCGGCTGGCGGAGCCGGGCCGCGCCGCCCGTACCGTCCGGCTGCCCTCCGCCTTCGTCCACCGCACCTCGTGCGGCTGCCCCGACGGCCCCGCACACCCCGAGACCCCTGAGGCACCGAGGAAAGGACCCGAGTCGTGATCGTCGTCGCCGGTGAGGCCCTGATCGATCTGGTGCCGCAGGGGCCCGGCGCCCTCGCGAGCCTGCTGCCGCGCCTCGGCGGCGGCCCCTACAACACGGCCGTGGCGCTGGGCCGCCTCGGCTCCCCCACCGCCTTCTGCTCCCGCGTCTCGCGCGACGCGTTCGGCGAGGCGCTCCTCGCAGGGCTGACGGCGGCGGGTGTCGAGGTGTCCCGCGTGCAGCGCGGCGCCGAACCGACGACGCTGGCCGCCGCCACGATCGGCACCGACGGCTCGGCCGGATACTCCTTCTACGTGGAGGGCACGGCGGACCGCCTGTTCTCGGCGCCGGCCTCCCTTCCGGACGGCACGCGGGCGGTGTCCTTCGGCACCTGCTCACTCGTCCTGGAGCCGGGCGCGAGCGCCTACGAGGAACTGCTGCGCAAGGCCGCCGCCCAGGGCGTCTTCACCGCGCTCGACCCGAACATCCGCACCGGCCTGATCCCGGACCCGGACGCCTACCGTGCCCGGTTCCTCGGCTGGCTGCCCTCGGTGTCCCTGCTCAAGCTCTCCGAGGAGGACGCGGCGTGGCTCGGCGGGACCCCGCGGGAATGGCTGGACGCGGGACCGGCGGCCGTGGTGATCACCCAGGGCGGCGACGGCCTGACCGCCTTCACCCGGGACGGCTCGGTGCATTCCGTGCCGGGCGAGGCGGTCGACGTGGTGGACACCATCGGTGCCGGGGACACGGTGAACGCGGCGCTGCTGCACGGTCTGGCCACCCGGGACGCCCTCCGTGCGGACGCGCTGGAAGGACTCGGCCCGGAGGGCTGGACCGGGCTGCTGCGCTACGCGGCCCGCGCCGCCGCCGTGACCTGCTCGCGGGCCGGAGCGGAACCGCCGTACGCCTCGGAACTCGGCGGTTCCTGACCCCGGCAGCGGTCGCGGGGCAAGGGGCGACCGGACCGGCCCCCCTCCCCCCGCGACCGCGGGTGACCGGCGCACGGGACCGGTCGCGCCCGGCGGGACCACCGGCCCGGCGTGGCGGACCACCGGCCCGGCGTGGCGGCGCCCCGCGGCTCTCACCGCGGGGCGCCGCCACGCCGGGGTTCCGGCCCGCGGCCGGCATCCGCTCAGGCCTTGCGGGCCCGCGTGGTCTTCTTCGCCGGCGCCGCCTTCCGGGCGGTCGTGGACTTCGCCGCGGTCTTCCCGGCCTCGGCGGTCTTCTTGGCCGGGCTCGCCTTCCTGGCGGCCGTCTTGCGGGGCGGCTTCACCGAGGCGGCGTCGCTGATCCGGTCGGCGCCGAGGATCTCGCGCAGGAACTTGCCGGTGTGGCTGGCCGGAACCCCGGCGACCTCCTCGGGGGTTCCCTCGGCGACCACCAGTCCGCCGCCGTTGCCTCCCTCGGGACCCATGTCGACGACCCAGTCCGCGGTCTTGATGACGTCCAGGTTGTGCTCGATGACGATGACCGTGTTGCCCTTGTCGACCAGGCCGGACAGGACGGTGATGAGCTTGCTGATGTCCTCGAAGTGCAGACCCGTGGTCGGCTCGTCGAGCACGTAGACGGTGCGGCCCGTCGAGCGCTTCTGGAGCTCGCTGGCGAGCTTGACGCGCTGCGCCTCGCCGCCGGACAGCGTCGGCGCGGACTGGCCGAGCCGGACGTATCCGAGACCGACGTCGTTGAGCGTCCGGAGGTGCCGGGAGATCGCGGGCACCGCCTCGAAGAAGTCGAGCGCCTCCTCGATCGGCATGTCCAGCACCTCGGAGATGGACTTGCCCTTGTAGTGGACCTCCAGGGTCTCGCGGTTGTAGCGCGCCCCGTGGCAGACCTCGCAGGGGACGTAGACGTCCGGCAGGAAGTTCATCTCGATCTTGATGGTGCCGTCGCCGGAGCAGTTCTCGCAGCGGCCGCCCTTGACGTTGAAGGAGAAGCGTCCGGGCTGGTAGCCCCGCACCTTCGCCTCGGTCGTCTCCGCGAACAGCCGGCGGACGTGGTCGAAGACTCCGGTGTACGTCGCCGGGTTCGAGCGCGGGGTGCGGCCGATCGGCGACTGGTCGACGTGCACGACCTTGTCGACCAGGTCGTCGCCCGCCACGCGCGTGTGCCGGCCCGGCACGTTCCGCGCGCCGTTCAGCTCGCGGGCCAGGTGCGTGTACAGGATGTCGTTGACCAGGGTCGACTTGCCGGAGCCGGACACGCCGGTGACGGCCGTCAGGACGCCCAGCGGGAACGCCACGTCGATGTCGCGGAGGTTGTTCTCCCGGGCGCCGTGCACCGTGAGCCTGCGACCCGGGTCCGTGGGGCGGCGCACGTCCGGGGTCGGGATCTCCTTCTTGCGCGCCAGGTACTGCCCGGTCATCGACTCGGTGTTGGCCAGCAGTTCCTTCAGCGGACCGCTGTGCACGACCTTGCCGCCGTGCTCGCCGGCGCCGGGACCGATGTCGACGACCCAGTCGGCGACCTTGATGGTGTCCTCGTCGTGCTCGACGACGATGAGCGTGTTGCCCATGTCGCGGAGGCGCACCAGGGTCTCGATCAGCCGGTGGTTGTCCCGCTGGTGCAGGCCGATGGAGGGTTCGTCGAGGACGTAGAGGACGCCGACGAGTCCGGAGCCGATCTGGGTGGCCAGGCGGATGCGCTGGGCCTCGCCGCCGGAGAGGGTGCCGGCCGCGCGGTTCAGCGACAGGTAGTCGAGGCCGACGTCGACCAGGAAGCGCAGCCGCTCGTTGACCTCCTTCAGGACGCGTTCGGCGATCTTCTTGTCGCGGGCGTTGAGCTTCAGCCGGCCCAGGAAGTCCGCGCAGTCGCTGATCGACATGGCGGAGACCTCGGCGATCGACTTCTCCATGACGGTCACCGCGAGGACGAGCGGCTTCAGGCGCGTGCCCTGGCAGGTGGGGCAGGGCACCTCGCGCATGTAGCCCTCGAAGCGCTCGCGGCTGGCGTCGCTCTCCGATTCGCTGTGGCGCCGCTTGACGAAGGGGATCGCCCCCTCGAAGGGCGTGGTGTACACGCGCTCGCGGCCGTACCGGTTGCGGTAGCGGACCTCGATCTGCGTCTTGTGCCCGTACAGCAGGGCCTTCTTGGCGCGCTGCGGCAGCCCGGCGAAGGGGATGTCCGTGCGGAAGCCCAGGGCGTCGGCGAGCGCGCCGACGAGCCGGCCGAAGTAGTCCTTGGTGTGCCCGTGCGACCAGGCGTGGATGGCGCCCTCGTCGAGGGACTTCTCCTCGTCGGGGACGATCAGCTCCGGGTCGACCTCCATGCGGGTGCCGATGCCGGTGCAGTCGGGGCAGGCGCCGAAGGGGGAGTTGAAGGAGAAGGAGCGGGGCTCCAGCTCCTCGAAGGACAGGTCGTCGTACGGGCAGTACAGGTGCTCGGAGTACATGCGCTCGCGCTCGGGGTCGTCCTCGGGGAGGTCGACGAAGTCGAGCACGACCATGCCGCCGGACAGGCCGAGGGCGGTCTCCACGGAGTCGGTGAGCCGGCGCTTGGCGGAGTCCTTCACGGTGAGGCGGTCGACGACCACCTCGATGGTGTGCTTCTCCTGCTTCTTCAGCGTGGGCGGCTCGGTCAGCTGGACGGTCTCGCCGTCCACCCTGGCCCGGCTGTACCCCTTGGTCTGGAGGTCCGCGAAGAGGTCGACGAACTCGCCCTTGCGCTCCCTGACCAGCGGCGACAGGACCTGGAAGCGGCTGCCCTCGGGCAGCTCCAGCACCTTGTCCACGATGGCCTGCGGGGACTGCCGGGAGATCGGGCGAGCGCACTCGGGACAGTGCGGCTTGCCGATGCGGGCGAACAGCAGCCGCAGGTAGTCGTAGACCTCGGTGATGGTGCCGACCGTCGAGCGCGGGTTGCGCGAGGTCGACTTCTGGTCGATGGAGACCGCCGGGGAGAGACCTTCGATAAAGTCCACGTCCGGCTTGTCCATCTGGCCGAGGAACTGCCGGGCGTACGAGGAGAGGGACTCCACGTAGCGCCGCTGGCCCTCGGCGAAGATCGTGTCGAAGGCGAGGGAGGACTTGCCCGATCCCGACAGGCCCGTGAAGACGATGAGCGCGTCGCGCGGGAGGTCGAGCGAGACATTCTTCAGGTTGTGCTCGCGCGCTCCACGGACGATGAGACGGTCGGCCACGCCGGTCCGCACCTTTCTTGAGAGTGGTGACAGGGGCCGCGGGCCCCCGTCTTCCCCAGACTAGGGCGAGCCACTGACAGCGCCGGTTGCTTTCCCTGGTTCACAACAATCCCGGACCGTCCAGCATGCCCGACGCCGCCTCCGAGCGTATAGCACGCGCATTCGATTTACGGGCCAGGTCGACCGCCTTCACCCGAACGAGTGGTGGGGTTAGGGTCGGCCCATGATGGATCATGCGCGCGACCTGGCCTCCGTACGTGCCGCGACGGACCGGCTGCTCACCGCAGCCGCCGGACTGGACAACGCCGCCGTGGCCGAACCGTCACGGCTTCCCGGCTGGAGCCGCGGCCACGTCCTCGCCCACGTCGCCCGGAACGCGGACGCCCTCGTGAACGTCTTGGAGGGACGCCCCATGTACCTCTCCGCCGCCGCGCGCGACGGCGACATCGAACGGGACGCCCCGCGCCCCCTCGGCGAACAGCTCGCGGACGTCCGCGACAGCGCCGCCCGCTTCGCGGACACCGGGGCCGCGCCCGCCGACTGGTCGCGCACCGTCGAGCTGCGCAACGGCGTCACGGACGTGGCGGCCCGACTGCCGTTCCGGCGCTGGGCGGAGGTCGAGCTGCACCACGTGGACCTGGGCGTCGGCTACGAGCTGGAGGACCTGCCGGAGGAGTTCGCCCTCCGGGAGATCGACTTCCTCGCCCAGCGGTTCGCCGGGCATCCGGACGTGCCCTCGACCGGACTCGCCGACGACCAGGGGCGCGCCTGGACGACCGGCGGGGGCGCGGCGGGCGGTCCGGTCGGCGTCCGCGGCACGACGGCCGACCTGCTCGGCTGGCTCTGCGGCCGGCGCGACGGCTCGGCGCTGACCGCGGACGGCGGCCCGCTGCCGGCCCTGCCCCCGCTATAGGCTGCCGCCATGACGTACAGCGGAGCGGTGAGGGTCGGCGGGCCCGCCGACGTGCACGAGCTGCCGGACCTGATGATCTCCAAGGTCGCGGTCGGTCCGATGGACAACAACGCCTACCTGCTGCGCTGCCGTGCCACCGGCGAGCAGCTCCTGATCGACGCGGCCGACGACGCCTCCACACTGCTCACCCTGATCGGTGACGACGGCATCGCCTCCGTCGTCACGACCCATCAGCACGGTGACCACTGGCAGGCGCTCGCGGAGGTCGTGGCGGCCACCGGCGCGCGGACCTACGCGGGCCGGGAGGACGCCGCCGGAATCCCGGTGCCGACCGACGTGCTGCTGGAGGACGGCGACGGGGTCGCCGTGGGGAACGTGCGGCTGACCGCCCGTCACCTGGCCGGCCACACCCCGGGCTCGGTCGCGCTCGTGTACGACGACCCGCACGGCCACCCCCACGTGTTCACCGGGGACTGCCTGTTCCCGGGCGGGGTCGGCAACACCCGCAAGGACCCCGAGGCGTTCGCGCGCCTGCTGCACGACGTCGAGACGAGGATCTTCGACGTGCTGCCGGACGAGACGTGGGTCTACCCCGGTCACGGCAACGACACCACGCTCGGCGCCGAGCGCCCGCATCTGCCGGAATGGCGCGCGCGAGGCTGGTAACCGTCCCACGACGACCGCCCCTGTTTCGAAACCGAAGCCGGGGCGGTCGCGCGTTCAGGCCCGTCGACGCTCGGGCAGCGTCCTGCCTGAGGGACGACGGCGTCCGAACTCACCCAGACATCGGGCCCGGGATGCCTCCGCAAGCCGCCTTCGGCCCATGCTCCCACCGGGGAGGGATTCGTCCTCCACGAGCCGTCTGGCGACCACCCCGATCCCTGGGACCGTACCGGCCTCTCGCCTCGCGCAAGGCGGGGATTGTCTGATGCCCCATTGTGATTCGCGGGTGTACAACCCCTTGCGGATGCCGGCCGTCTGTAAGGCGCTGGAGGGATGAGCCTTCGGTGCTTTTCGTAAGGAGATTGGGGATCAGGTGGGGAAGCAGGTCTGGAGAGCCGTCGTGGCCGGTGGTGCGGCGGCGGTGTTCACGACCGTGGCCGCGGCACCGGCCGGGGCGGCCGAGGGTGGGGTCTCGTTCACCCGTGTCCAGGTGAACGGCGGCAAGCCGATTGTGATCGGGGTGTCGAAGGAGGTCGCGGTGCCCGCCTCCTTCCGGATGGCGACCACTCACAAGTGGAAGTGGCCGGCGGTGTTCCTGTACCGGGGTGGTGCGGGTGATCGGCTGTGGCACGCCATCGAGACGAGCGACTGCATCAAGGTGAGCTCGGGCGTCTGCGATTTCAACGAGACGATGTACTTCGACCCGAGCGTGTGGGACATGCGCAACAGCGAGGCCGGGGCCTGGAAGGTCGGGGCCGAGGTGTACTTCCAGGGCGGCGGCGGCGACACCGACGACGAGGATCTGACGGTCCACGTCAAGCGCAACTCCCGCCTGACCGTGAACGCCTCGCCCGAACCGGTGGCCAAGGACAGGACCATCACCGTGACCGGGAAGGTCACGCGGGCCAACTGGGAGACCAGGAGGTACGCCGCCTACGGAGGCCGCTTGGTGAGCCTGCAGTTCAAGCCTGCCGGCACCACCTCCTACACCACGGTGAAGAAGGTGTACGCGAACGGCTCGGGTGATCTCAGGACGACCGTGAAGGCCTCCAAGACGGGTACGTGGCGCTGGGTGTACTACGGGAACACCACCACCGGGTCGTCGACGTCGGCCGGGGACAACATCGTCGTGAAGTGATGGTCCCGGTGCCGACAGGCGGGTGGGGGCCGAGCCGGCGGTAACGGCTGCGACGGTAAAGGGGTTGGGTCCGCCGCGATCGTGGCGGGCCCGACGCCTTGCGCCGGCCGACCGCGAGCGACGAGGTCGTGCGTCGGGCTGCTCTGCGCGTCCGGTCCGCCGGCGCGACCGGCACGCGTAGGGCGCGAACCGCCGGGCGGGCGGGCCGGGCACACGCGGTACTGCGGCCGCGGCCGGCCCGGGGGACGCGGCCGGCCGCCCTGGTCCGCGCGAGCCCGGCCGCCGTGGTCAGGTGGCGGCCCGCCCCGTGCCGGCCAGCGCCGCCACCCGCTGCACGCCGAACACGTACCCCTGCACACCGCAGCCCGCGATGACCCCGTCGGCCCGCAGTGAGACGTAGGAGTGGTGCCGGAACTCCTCGCGCTGATGGATGTTGGAGATGTGCACCTCGACGACGGGCAGTCCGTCGCAGGTGTTGAGCGCGTCCAGGAGGGCGACGGAGGTGTGCGAGTAGGCGGCCGGGTTGATCACGATCCCGGCGTGGTGCAGGCGGGCCTCGTGGATCCAGTCCACCAGTTCGCCCTCGTGGTTGGACTGCCGGAAGTCGACCGTGCCGCCGAGCGCCGCCGCGGCCCCGGCGCACAGCTCGGCCACGTCCGCGAGCGTGTCGCGGCCGTAGATCTCCGGCTGGCGCTGCCCGAGGAGGTTCAGGTTGGGCCCGTTCAGGATCATGATCGGGGCGGTGGCGAGGGTGCGGGGCACGTGTCCTCCGGTCCTTGGGGGTCGGCCGGCCCGTCGAGGACCGCTGTCGCCCTCGGTCTATCACGCTGCACCGGGGCCGATCCGCCCCGGAAGGTCCGCCCCGGCGGAACGGGCTGCGCCAGCGGTCCGGCGCGGCCGCGCCGCCGCCGTCCGCCGGCCCGCGCGTCCGTCTCCGCGCTTCCCGGGCGGGAGGGTTCAGGGGTTGACGGCGAGTTCCAGGTAGGCCGCGAAGATCACCAGGTGGACTCCGCCCTGGAGCGGGGTGGCCCGCCCGGGGACGACGGTCAGGGAGCTGACGACGACGGTCAGGGCCAGCAGCACCATCTCGGTGGGGCCGAGGCCGAGGACGAGCGGCCCGGTGAGCCAGACCGACGCGAGGGCGACGGCGGGGATGGTCAGACCGATGCTCGCCATCGCCGAGCCGAAGGCGAGGTTCAGGCTGGTCTGCACCCGGTCCCGGCGGGCGGCCCGCAGGGCGGCGATGGTCTCCGGGAGCAGCACGAGCAGGGCGATGATCACACCGACCACGGACTGCGGCATCCCGGCCGCCTCCACCGCGGACTCGATGGTGGGCGACACCCCTTTGGCCAGGCCGACCACGCCGACGAGGGCGAGACCGAGCAGTCCGAGGCTGATCCGGGCGGTGCGGGCGGACGGGGCGTCGGCGTGGTCGTCGGCTTCGACCACCTGGCCGTGCCGGGTGATCGGCAGGAAGTAGTCGCGGTGCCGGACCGTCTGGGTCGCCACGAAGAGGCCGTACAGGACCAGGGAGGCGACCGCGGCGAAGGTGAGCTGTGCCGTGGAGAACTCCGGCCCGTGCTTGCTGGTGGTGAAGGTCGGGAAGACCAGGCTGAGGGTGGCGAGCGTGGCGACGGTCGCGAGGGCGGCTCCGGTGCCCTCGGCGTTGAACACGGCCAGCCCGTGCCGCAGTGAGGCGACGAGCAGGGACACGCCGGCGATGCCGTTGCAGGTGATCATCACGGCGGCGAACACGGTGTCGCGGGCCAGCGTCGCGCTCTTGTCGCCGCCGTCCGCCATCAGGGTGACGATGAGGGCGACCTCGATGACGGTGACCGCGACGGCGAGCACCAGCGACCCGAAGGGCTCGCCCACCCGGTGCGCGACCACCTCGGCGTGGTGGACGGCGGCGAGCACGGCGCCGGCGAGGATCAGCGTCACCAGTGCGACGACCGCGGCGGGCAGGTCGCGTCCCCAGGTGAGGACCAGCAGCACCACCGCGGCGACGGGCACCACGGCGGTCCACCGGGTGAGGAGCGACCGGAGCCGAACGATCATGCCGTGATCGTCCCAGCAGCCGGCGTGCCCCGCACTCCGGATACGCGCCGCCCGTGCCGGGAGCGGCGGCCCCCGCCGTCCGGCCGCCCGGGCGTCTCGGCGGGGAGGACGCCGGGCGCGGCGGGGCCCGGCCCTTCACGGTGTGCCGCCCGGGAAGCGGCCGGGCGGTCCGCCGGGCCGGTCAGACCTCCACGCTGTCCTTCTCCGCACGCTCGGCCTCGGCGCGCTCCTGCCGCTTCGAGGCGACCAGGCTCGTGACCGTCGTGACCGCGAGCACGGCGCAGATCACGCCGAGCGAGACCGGGATGGAGATCTCGGGGACGTGGACGCCGGACTCGTGCAGCGCGTGCAGGACCAGCTTCACGCCGATGAAGCCGAGGATGACCGACAGGCCGTAGCTGAGGTGGACGAGCTTCTTGAGCAGTCCGCCGATGAGGAAGTACAGCTGCCTCAGGCCCATCAGCGCGAACGCGTTGGCGGTGAAGACGATGTACGGGTCCTGGGTCAGGCCGAAGATCGCGGGGATCGAGTCGAGCGCGAAGAGGACGTCGGTGGTGCCGATCGCCAGCATGACGACGAGCATCGGCGTCATGACCCGCTTGCCGTTCTGCCGGATCCACAGCTTGGTGCCGTGGTAGCGGTCGGCGACGCCGAAGCGCCGCTCGGCCGCCTTCAGCAGCTTGCTCTCCTCGAACTCCTCGTCCTCCTCCTCGGCGCGCGCCTCCTGGATGAGCTTCCAGGCGGTGTAGATGAGGAAGGCGCCGAAGAGGTAGAAGACCCAGGCGAAGTTCGCGATGATCGCGGCGCCCGCGGCGATGAAGATCGCGCGCAGGACCAGGGCTATGAGGACGCCGACGAGCAGCACCCGCTGCTGGTAGCGCGAGGGCACGGCGAACTTGGCCATGATCAGGACGAAGACGAAGAGGTTGTCGACGCTCAGCGACTTCTCGGTGATGAAGCCCGCGAAGAACTCCCCGGCGGGCCGCCCGCCGGCGAAGAGGAGCAGCCCCAGGCCGAAGAGGGCGGCCAGGGCGATCCAGACGACCGTCCAGACGCCCGCTTCCTTGATCGATACGTCATGGGGTTTTCGGCCGATGAAGAAGTCGACCGCGATGAGTGCGGCAAGCCCCACGATGGTCAGGACCCACAGGGTCGGGGAAACATCCACTGCGCCTCCGGCAGTTCGTAACGGCAGATTTCAGCGTCGTCGCCACCGGAAGTCTCTTCCACCCGGGCAGCCGGGGCGCTCGACGCGTCCGGAGTCCGTGGGCCGACGCCCCGGGATCAGGTCCGATCCGTATTGACGGGTGCGCCGCAGCAGTCAGGGAGTACTCCCCTCCGTACGGAAGACAGTACCCGAATCACCAAGGAAAGGTAAAGGGGAAAGTAAAAGAAGATCCAAATATGCAGGTCAGAGATTCTTTGCCGATCCTTGGGGCGCGGCTTCGCCTACGGGCTCCCGGTCAGCGGCCGCGGGCGGCGGCGACCTGCGCGAGGACCCGCTCCACCACCCGGCTGCCGGCCGGCACGAGCGAGGGTTCGAAGGTCCACGCGTGGCCGACCCAGGGGTCCGCGAGGTGGTCGTCGGGCAGCGGGGTGATCCGCAGCAGGGAGCGCCAGAGCGGATCGAGGAGCGGGCCGTAGCCGGACGCGTCCTCCCGGTCGGCCACCATCATCAGGTGGACGCCGACGGCCGGGCCCTCGTCCGCCAGATAGCGCAGCCGGGTCACCGCACGGTCGTCGAAACCGTGCGGGAAGTCGTTGACGATCAGCAGTTGCTCGGAGGTGTCGAGGTCGGGCGGCAGGGAGTCGGCCGCGCCCCCGCGCAACGCCATGTGCACCAGGTCGACCCGCCGGGTCAGCCGGGTCAGCACCTCCGCCACGCCCGCGGCACCGGCCGCGGGCGGACCGGCGAGCACCCCGGAAGCGACCAGCGGGGCGAGGGACGGGGCTCCCGCTCCGGCGGCGTCGATGACGTGGACGGAGAACTCCCCCGCCGGGTACACCGCGAGCAGCCTGGCCGCCTGCGCGACGGCGGTGTCCACGGCCAGGCGGCGCAGCCGGTCCTGATCGGCGAGCGTCCCGTCGTGCGAGGAGCGACCGCTGTCGATCCACAGACCGCGCTCCAGGGGCAGCCGCAGCAGCATCGGGATGCCGAGCGTGCCGCTCTCCGGGAGGGAGAGGTCTCCGACGCGGACGGCCATCGGGATCTCCATGGGCGGCCGGTAGCCGTGCCAGACCGGGTTGTCCCAGCTCGCGTAGGCGGCCGGCAGCGCGGGTTCGACGACCTCGGCCTCGGCGGTGAGCTGGGCGAGGTCGCGGTCCAGGACCGCGCGTGCCTGGTCGACCAGGGCCGCGTGCCTGGCGCGGGCGGCCTCGCGTGCGCCGTCGCCCCCTGCGCCGATCCGGCCGCGCGGGTCGGCGAGTGCCTGATCGAGTTCCCGGTCCAGACGGGAGTCGGCGAAGTCGACGGCGCTGCGGTACGCGGCGACCGTCCTGGCCAGGTCCTCGAACATGCCCCACACCTGGTTGTACAGCCGCTCGTCCATCGACCAGCCGGTCGCGTCGCCCGCGACGGGACGGGCGGGCTGCCCCGGCTCGGCGGGCGCCGCGGCCGGCGGAGGCGGCGGCGGGGCGGTGGTCCGGCGGCGGGGGTGGCTGTAGTCGACGGGACCGGCGGACGGCGGGGAGGGCGGAGCGGGGGTGCGGTGCGGGGAACCGTCGGAGACGGGCGGGTCGTAGGGGGGCCGGGCCGGCTCCGTGCCGTCGGTCGCGCCGCCCGGCGCGCCCGGTCCGGTGTGGGGCTGGTCGGCGCCGGGCGTGGCGGGGGCCGTCTGCCGGGAGCGGTCCGCGTCCGGTGTGCGCGGCGGCGGTGCGGCCACCGAGCGGGCGAGTCCGCGGGCCACCGCCTCGTCGATGACCTCCGCGAGCCGGCGGGCCTCGCCCAGGCCCTGGTCGGAGAGAAGTTCGGCGAGACCGCCCGCGTAGCCCTGGCCGACCGCGCGGACCTTCCAGGCGCCCTGCCTGCGGTAGAACTCGACGGCGATCACGGCCGATTCCGTGTCGAGGCCGGTGAGGGTGTAGCTGGCGATCTCGGCGCCGTCGAGACCGGTGACGGCGACGAAGGGGGCGGCGACGGCTCCGAACCGGACCGGTCCGCCGACGCCTGCGGGCAGGGCGAGCAGCACGCCGAGCCGGTGCACGGCGGAGGGAAGGGCGTCCAGGTCGAGGGCGAGGCGGTGGTCGGCCGCGGCCTGCCGGGAGACCTCCACGCCGGGCAGCGTGGGGGCGCCCGGATGAGCCACCCACTCGACACCGTGGGCCCGGCCCCGCTCGTCGCTCAGCGCGGCCCCGGCCACGACCGGTCTCCCGGCCGAGACCCGGACTTCGAGGCGGACCTGGGCGAGCGGATGGTTCTGCCCCCGGACCAGCTCGGCCGTCATCGCCTGTCCCCCTGTGTCGCCGTGTGCGTGGTGCGGGCCGGTCCTACAGGTGCGGCAGGATCGCCGGCATCAGGTCCTGGAACGTGCGGCCGTTGGCCGGTGTGCCGAGGGCCGTCATCTGCCATCCCGAGCCCGCGCGGTGCACCTTGGCCATGATCTGCGCCGTGTACTGCCCGCCGCCGGCCAGGGTGTAGCGGGCCAGTTCCTGGCCGTTGGTCTCGTCGACCAGACGGCAGAACGCGTTCTGCACCTCCTGGAAGGTCTGGCCCGTGAAGGAGTTCACGGTGAAGACGATCTGGTCGATGTGGACCGGGACGCGCTGCAGGTCGACGAGGATGGACTCGTCGTCGCCGCCCTGACCGGCGCCGCCGACCAGGTTGTCGCCGGTGTGCCGCACCGAGCCGTCGTCGCTGACGAGGTGGCGGAAGAACACCACGTCGACCGGCTGCTTGTCCGCGAAGAGCACGGCGGAGGCGTCCAGGTCGATCTCCCGGGTGCGCGAGCCGAACAGGCCGCGCCGGGGAGCCGCCTGCCAGCCGAGGCCCATGCGGACCGCGGTCAGCGTGCCCCCGTCGTTCTTCTCCAGACTGATGGCCTGACCCTTGGTCATGTTGACCGTCACGCGCTGTTCCCCTCTCGAACTGTCCCCTGTTACCGCGGACTGGGCGGATGAGCAGAACCCTACGCAGCGGCGGTGACGGCGCCGAAGACCGGGGCGGACTTTGTGTCGGTCTTGCAACACAGGGTGCGTCCGCCGAGGTCGGGCGCCGTCCGCCCGGCCGTCAGGCCAGTCCCGCCTCCTTCATCTGGCGCAGTTCCTTCTTCATCTCGGAGACCTCGTCGCGCAGACGGGCCGCGATCTCGAACTGGAGGTCTCCCGCCGCCGCCCGCATGCGCTCCGTCAGCTCCTCGATCTGCCCGGCGAGTTCGGCCGCGGGGCGGTCGGTCGGTGTCGCCCCCGCGCCCTTGGCGGCCTTCGCCGCCTTGCCGGACGCCCCGGCCGTGCCGCCGAGGGCGGGCACGGGGGCCTTGGCGCTCTTGCCGTCCTTCGCCTTGCGGTACCCGGACCCGAGGAGCTGTTCGGTGTCGATGTCCTCGCGGGCGATCTGCGCCACGATGTCGTTGATCTTCTTGCGCAGGGGCTGCGGATCGATCCCCCGCTCCTTGTTGTACGCGATCTGCTTCTCCCGGCGGCGGTTGGTCTCCTCGATCGCCTTCTCCATCGCCGGAGTGATCTTGTCGGCGTACATGTGGACCTGGCCGGACACGTTGCGCGCCGCGCGGCCGATGGTCTGGATCAGGGAGGTTCCGGAGCGCAGGAAGCCTTCCTTGTCGGCGTCGAGGATCGCCACCAGGGAGACCTCCGGAAGGTCGAGGCCCTCACGCAGAAGGTTGATGCCGACCAGGACGTCGAACTCGCCGGCGCGCAGTTCCCGCAGCAGTTCGACGCGGCGCAGGGTGTCGACGTCGCTGTGCAGGTAGCGGACCTGGATGCCCAGTTCCAGGAAGTAGTCGGTGAGGTCCTCGGCCATCTTCTTGGTGAGCGTGGTGACCAGGACGCGCTCGTCCTTCTCGGTCCGCTTGCGGATCTCGTGCACCAGGTCGTCGATCTGGCCCTCGGTGGACTTCACGACGACTTCGGGGTCGATGAGGCCGGTGGGGCGGATGATCTGCTCCACGAAGCCGTCCGACCGGGACAGCTCGTACTGCCCGGGGGTGGCGGAGAGGTACACGGTCTGGCCGATGCGCTGCTGGAACTCCTCCCACTTCAGCGGGCGGTTGTCCAGGGCCGAGGGCAGCCGGAAGCCGTGGTCGACCAGGGTCCGCTTGCGCGAGGCGTCGCCCTCGTACATGGCGCCGATCTGCGGGACGGTGACGTGCGACTCGTCGATGACGAGCAGGAAGTCGTCCGGGAAGTAGTCGATGAGCGTGTGGGGCGGGGACCCGGGCTCCCGGCCGTCGAAGTGCATCGAGTAGTTCTCCACGCCGGAGCAGGAGCCGATCTGGCGGAGCATCTCGATGTCGTAGGTCGTGCGCATGCGCAGCCGCTGGGCCTCCAGGAGTTTGCCCTGCCTGTCCAGCTCCGCGAGGCGCTCCCCCAGCTCCTTCTCGATGTCGTTGACCGCGCGCTCCATGCGCTCGGGGCCGGCCACGTAGTGCGAGGCGGGGAAGACGTAGACGTGGTCGTCGTCGCTGATGACCTCGCCGGTGAGCGGGTGGAGCGTGGAGAGCGCCTCGATCTCGTCGCCGAACATCTCGATGCGGACAGCGAGTTCCTCGTAGACCGGGAAGATCTCGATGGTGTCGCCGCGGACGCGGAAGGTGCCGCGGGCGAAGGCCATGTCGTTGCGCGTGTACTGGATGTCGACGAAGCGGCGCAGCAGGTCGTCGCGGTCGATCTCGTCGCCCACCTTGAGGCTGACCATGCGGTCGACGTACTCCTGCGGGGTTCCCAGGCCGTAGATGCAGGAGACGGAGGCGACCACGACGACGTCGCGCCGGGTCAGCAGCGAGTTGGTCGCGGAGTGGCGCAGGCGCTCGACCTCCTCGTTGATCGAGGAGTCCTTCTCGATGTAGGTGTCCGACTGCGGGACGTACGCCTCGGGCTGGTAGTAGTCGTAGTACGAGACGAAGTACTCGACGGCGTTGTTCGGCAGCAGCTCGCGGAACTCGTTGGCCAGCTGGGCGGCCAGGGTCTTGTTCGGGGCCATGACGAGCGTGGGGCGCTGGAGCTTCTCGATCATCCACGCGGTGGTGGCGGACTTGCCGGTACCGGTCGCGCCGAGGAGCACGACGTCCTTCTCGCCGGCGCGGATGCGCCGGTCCAGGTCGGCGATGGCCGTGGGCTGGTCACCGCCCGGCCGGAAGGGGCTGACGACCTCGAAGGGCGCCACCGAACGTTCGATCTTGGATACGGGCCGCATGGGTTCCACCGTACGACCCCGCACCGACAACGGGGCCGGATCACCAGCCCTGCGGGGCCTCGGAGCGGCGTCCGCGGTCCGGTCCGGTGCGGACGGGGACGCGGCGGGCGGGCCGTGCGGTGACCGGGCGGGCCGGGACGCCGGGGCGCCGGGGCGGAGGCGGTGTCCGGTCGGGCCGGCCCGTCACCATGAGCGGGTCGAACAGCACGACGGCGCCGGCCAGCAGGAGCAGGGCCAGCGGGCCGATCATCATGGGCGCGAGCAGGGAGGCCGCGGAGTCCCCGGCGGGGTCGCTGCCGGCCGGGCCGTGCAGGTGGACGGTGAGGGCGGCCATCCCGGTGTAGTGCATGCCGCTGACCGCGAGGCCCAGGACGAGACTCGCCCCCAGGCTCCACAGGAAGCCCCGCACCTGTCCGGCCGCCCAGAGGGCGGCGATGGCGGCCACCACGGCGATGACGACGGACGCGGACACGGTGAGGGTGTTGTACTCCAGGTTCCCGTTGAGCCGCATCCCGGCCATGCCCAGGTAGTGCATCGAGGCGATACCGAGACCGGTGACGGTGCCGCCGGTGAACAGGGCCGTTCCGGTGGTCCCCCGGTAGCCGACGATGAAGATCCCGATGCCGACCATGAGGACGGCGACGCCGAGGCTCGCGAAGGTCGTCGGGCGGTCGTAGTGGACGGGGGTCTCGTGGACCGTGAAGCCCATCATCGCGATGAAGTGCATGGTCCAGATGCCGGAGGCGATCGCGACCGAGCCGAGCGCGAGCCAGCCGGCCCGCCACGGACCGGCGACGAGCATCGACCGGGTGGTGCAGCGGAGCCCCAGCGCCCCGCCCAGGCAGGCCATGAAACACGCCACCAAAGGGGTGACGAGTCCGTAACCGAAGCCGTCGACCGTGCCCTGCATACGCGGCTGCCCTTCCGCTCTTGCTCCGTCGCTGCGCGACCGCTCCGAAAACGCCCCACCTCGGGACCGCGGGAGCGGACCGGGGTGTGGCAGAGAGTATGACCCCCACCGGAATGGTCGAACGATTTTCCGGCAAAGAAACACGACCTCCCCCCACTTGTGCGGCGCAAGCGAGCGGACTTGGGCAACTCGATGCAATTCGCGGGCATCCCGCTAACCGCATTATGTGACTCATTGCTGTCACTCTGTTGCTGTCCGTTATCTCTCGACGCAAGGAGTACGCATGCTTGCGCGCGTTGCCGCCGCCACGACCGCCGCGCTTCTCGGGGGAGCCGTTCTGATACTGCCCAGCCCGCACGCCAAGGCCGGCGGCCGGAGCGCAGCCCCCGTGGTCGTCGCGCACCGCGCCGCCTCCGCCTACGCCCCGGAGAACACGCTGGCCGCCGTCGACCACGCGGCCGAGCTGGGATTCGACTGGGTCGAGAACGACGTCCAGCGCACCCGTGACGGGCAGCTCGTCGTCCTGCACGACGACTCGCTGGCGCGCACGACCGACGTGGAGGACGTGTACCCCGGCCGCGCGCCCTGGAAGGTCAAGGACTTCACGGCGGCGGAGATCGCCCGCCTGGACGCCGGAAGCTGGTTCGGTCCCGAGTACTCGGGCGTGCGGGTGCCGACCCTGAAGCAGTACATGGACCATGTCTCCCGCCATCACCAGAAACTCGTCCTGGAGATCAAGAACCCCCAGCTGTATCCGGGCATCGAGCGGCAGACCCTGAAGCTGCTGAGCAACGAGGGCTGGCTCGACCCGGTGCACCTCAGGGACCGTCTGATCGTGCAGAGCTTCAGCGCCGACAGCGTGGCGACCGTGCACGACCTGCGGCCCGGAATCACGACGGCGTTCCTGGGCAAGCCGCCCGTCGCGCAACTGCCGCGGTACGCCCGGTTCGCCGACCGGATCAACCCGGACCACACGAGGCTGTCCGCCGACTACGTCGCCGCCGTCCACGCCCAGCGCGGGCCGCACGGCCCGATGAAGGTGTTCGCCTGGACCGTGGACGACGTCGCCGCAGCGCGCCGGGTCGCCGACCTCGGTGTGGACGGCATCATCACCAACGTCCCGGACGTGGTCGGAGCCGTCCTGGAGGTGCCCCGGCGGCGGCCCGGGCGGGACTGACCCGCACGGCCGGCAACGGAGCCGGCACGCCCGTGGCGTGGAGCGGTCCGCCGCCCGCGCCACGGGCGTTGTCGGTGGCGGGCCGTACGGTGGAGCGCATGGACAGTCACGGGCCCGCCGGGCAGCGGGCCGTATGGGCGGTCGTGGAGACGGACATCGGTCCGCTGCTCCTGGCCGCGACCGGCGACGGCCTGGTGAACGTCGTCTTCCACGCCTCCGGCAGGGTGCGTGCGACGGCACTGGACCGGCTCGCGTCCCGCCTGGGCGGCGCACCCGTCGAGGCGCCGGACGCCCCGGCGCTGGCAGAGGCGATACGCCAGGTCCACGCGTACTTCGGCGGAACACGGCGGGACTTCGACCTGCCGCTGGACTGGTCGCTGGTCTCGGGGTTCAACCGCCAGGTGCTGCGCGAGCTGCGCGCGGGCGTCGCGTTCGGCTCCGTCGTGGGCTACGGGGAACTGGCCCGGCGGGTCGGGCAGCCGGGGGCGGCCCAGGCGGTGGGGACGGCGATGGGATCGAACCCGCTGCCGGTGGTGGTTCCCTGCCACCGGGTCGTCGAGAGCGACGGCGGGATCGGCGGGTTCGGCGGCGGCCTGGAGACCAAACGCAGACTGCTGGCCCTGGAGGGAGTCCTGCCCGAGCCGCTGTTCTGAGAGCGGGCCCACCAGCGCCCGTCGCCCGTCGCCCGTCGCCCGCGGACCGGAACCCGGCGCCCGCCCCCGGGCGTCGCCAGGGGGCGTCTCCGTCCGCGACCGGGGGCACCGGTCGCCTCGTCGCGCACGGTGCCCGGGGGTGAGGGCGCGGGAGGCGCGGTCCGCGGTCGCGTTCCGGTGCCGCCGAGCCGTCAGAGGCTGATGTGGTACGCCTTGCGGAGCGTCTCGTGCACGGTCCACGTCGTGCGGTCGCCCTCGCGCAGGACCGCCGCGTCGCCGGGCCCCACCTCGATGACGTCGCCGCCTTCCACCGCGATGGTGGCGCGCCCGCTGACGACGACGAACAGCTCGTTCGCCTCGGTGTCGGTCACCACGCCGGGCGTGATCTGCCAGATCCCGCGCAGCTGCCTGCCGTCGGCGGACTCCCAGAGCACCTTGCCCGTCACGGCGGGATCACCGGAGACGATCTGGGCCGGGTCCAGCGGCTCGGGCTCGAGTTCGGCGTCGGGGATGTGTACGGCGAAGGAGGGCGTGGCCGGGGAGTTCGTGGTCATGAGCGCACACCCTAAGGGCACGCCCGGCGGGAGCGGCGACGAGGGTGGGCGCGCGCCTCGGTGCAGCCGCGTCCCCGCACACGGACCGCTCGCGGGCGCGGACCGCTCGCCGCGGGCGCCGCGCCGCGGCGAGCGGTGTCGTCGTGGCCGCCGTGCCGGGCCGGATCGGGGGGGTGCCTCTATGTCTTTCGTCAAGCTGTGCGAGGGCTTCTGGGTTCGTAGAAGGTTCCGTCGCGGAGCATGGCGAAGAGGACGCTGATGCG
>NZ_JBICWL010000041.1:0-36953 GCF_043199735.1 Streptomyces sp. NPDC048566 | reverse complement strand
CCCCCCGCCCCGCCCGTCGCCCCCATCCTGCAGCCCGGCGTCCCCAAGGCACGGCCCGCGGACCAGCCCGTCCACCCCACCCCCACGGCGACCGCGCCGACGGCGGAGGCGACCACGTCCGCCGAGCCGCCGCGGACCCTCCGGACCACCGCCTCCCCGTCCTCCGGCACGGCCCGCCCTGACTCGCAGGAGAGCCCCTCCGCGTCCACCTCGCCCGGCAGCAGCCGGCCGGCGACCCCGACACCGGCGGGCGCCACCACCGCCCGGACCGCGACCGCCACCAGCACCCGCACGCAGAGTGCCTCCGCTCTCCCGCCCCTCACGCCCACCCCGTCGCCGTCCGCCCCCGACACCACGGTGCCCACCCCGACGGCGCCCCCGCCGACGCCCTCCGCATCCGCAACGCCCTAGAACCTCCGCAACACCCCCGGCGCCACCGCCGCCCCAGCCCCCACCAGCCGACGTCCCGCATCCCAGCCGACGTTCCTCACTCCCGGGAGACAGCCATGAGCCACCGCAAACCCCGCACCAGCACCGCCGCCAAGACCGCGGTGCGTCTCGGCATGATCGCCACGGCCGGCATGGCCGTCGCGGCGACCACGACGTCGGCTCAGGCCACCACCACCGGCGGTAGCCACTCCTTCATGTCCGCCGCCGTGGACATGGCCGACGCCCACGCCAACCGCACCCACGCCAACCAGTTCGACGAGTCGTTCAAAATCCACCAGTTCGGGCCGCTCGTCGCGGTGACGGCGAACAACCGGGCCACGGCCCAGTCCGCAGGCTGCTCCCCGCAGGCCCCCTGCCGGTCGATCGCCTTGTCCTACCAGATCGTCACCGCCGCCGGCCGCAACGCCCGCCTGATCAACGCCACCAACCTCTCCCGGTCCTCCAACAACCACTGCGAAGGCTGCCAAACCTTCGCCGGCGCCTACCAGTTCGTGGTCGCCACCCCCCAGGAGATGACCCTCAGCAGGTCGGCTCTCAGCAACCTCACCCGCATCCACCGCGAAGCGGCCGCACTGAGGACCTCCCACCTGTCCATTCCCAACGTCAAAAAGCGCGCCGACGAACTCGCCCAGGAGATCAAGACCGTCCTGGACCGCGAAGCCGCCGCCGCCCCCCACCGCAGCGCCGCCGCCCCCCAGGACAGCTTCCAGCCCACCGTCACCATGCACCGCCACGTCAACTAACCCCACCTGACCCCACGTGAGACTGCCGGGAACCCACCCCCCGCCGGGACCCCGGCAGTCCCACCAGGCACCCCACCCCACGCCAATCCACCAAGTTTTCGCCCGGTCCCGGGCAACGAACCGGGAAGGACCATGCCCCGACAGCCACTGCCCCCATCGCTGCAGGACCAGGCCCTCAACCTCCTCGCCCGGGGACGCACCGTCAAAGACGTCGCCGCCGAACTCCACCTGAGCAGATCCACCCTCTACCGCTGGCGCCGGGCCAGCCCCCTTACCATCCCACCCCACCTACCCGACCACCAGCAGCAACTGCACGCCGCCCACACACGCATCGCCGAACTCGAATCCGAACTGCTCGCCCACCGGCGCCTGACCAGACGACTGAGCGACGTCGTACCCCCACAGGGCCGCTTTGAGGCCATCCAGGCCATGGCAGCCGAAGGCCACCCCGTCCGAACCACGGCCGCCCTCCTGCGCGTCTCCGAATCCGGCTACTACGCCTGGTGCCGACGCGCCCCCTCCGGCCGCGCGCTCCGCCACGCCCGCCTGAGCGAACTCATCCTCTCCATCCACCGCTCCTCCGACGCCATGTACGGCTCACGGCGCATCCACCACGAACTCCAGCGCTGTTACGGCATCAGCATCAGCCGCGGCACGGTGGAACTCCTCATGCGGCAGGCCGGCATCCAAGGACGCGCGGGCCGCATCCGGTGGGAAGCCGCACAGACCCTCGACAGCCGCACCACACGACGCCTTTGGGTCGTCGACGCCCGCGGCCACCACACCTCGACGGGAACCCTGTACAGCGCCGTCGTGCTGGACACCCACGAGCAACGCCTCCTCGGCTGGAGCGTGCACAACGCGGTCACCCACGACCTGGTCCACACGGCACTGAACCAGGCCCTCACCCGCGCTACCGGACCCCTCCTGCGCAGCCGACTCACTGCCTACGCCTTCACCGAGCGCACCCGGATCCTCGCACTGGCCCCCGCCACGGCCCGCGTCCCCGACCAGTACGCCCAGGCATCGGTGGACCATTTCTGGAGGAACATCGACCGCGGCCTGCCCCCGGGAAACCAGGGAAACACCACCGAGGATCTGCACCGACAACTGCAAAACCTCTTCGGCGACGCCTCCTCGCCCGCGGCGGCACTCCTGCCGGCGGCCGTGCAGGCGTCGTGAATGACGCCCGCACGGCGCGAACGCACCGCGCCACCACCTGCACGCCATCGCGCCCCGCCGGACGGCACGGAGGCGAAACCGAGCGCGTCGTCACGAGGGAGAACATGACGAATACGGCAACGACCCCGCCTCTGCCCGTCACGCCGTCCCTGCGCGGGGCCCTCACCGCGGAGGCGGACCTGCCCGCCACCCAAGCGCACACCGTGCTGCTCCACTGCGCCCTGGACGCCGCCTGCGTTCCCGACCGGTTGCGGGACGCCAGGATCGTGACGCAGATCGCCGAGCTCGACTACCGGGCGGTCGCCATCGTGATCGACTGGCTCGGAGCTGCGAACCCGCGCCACCTCTGACGATTCAAGTACCGCCGAGGCCAAGGCCGCGCGGCACCCCTACGGCGAATTCCGTACAGAAGGTTGAAGGCGAATTGAAAGAATTTGAAAATCGGCTATCCGTGAACTCCCGCCCAAGCAGGACGCGCGGAGCGCTCTCGTGCCCCGGGCCCGACCGCCGCGGCTCATTTGCCCTCAGTCCCCTTCAGGAGCGGCCGGATTTCTCCTCTTCCGCCGCAGCCGTACGCAGCAGAGACTCCACGAGCGCGGAAACATGACGGCGGTCGACCGGCCCGAGTTTCTGCACGCTCGCGATCAAAATCGCGACTTCAGGATCCCCCGCCTCGGGCGCATCCTCGAGATAGAGGTGCACTCCGCACGCCTCGGCCGCAGCCCGACGCACCGGAGCGACAGGGATGTCGAGACCCCTGGCCAGCCCCTCGAGCGTGCTCTGCTGCGGCATCCGGGCCAAACGCTCGGACGTCGCCAGATGATGAACGGTGGAACGCGAAACACCCCCCCGACGCGCCACGTCGCCATAGGACAAACCGTGCTGGTCAAGTTGGTGCTTGATCAGCACCTGCAGTGGGTTCGGCACGGCTGGTGTCTTCCTGCTCGACTGTTTCCCGCCTTGGTGCCAGTGAGTTTAAACGAATCGCAACGCCGACCGCCTTCCCTCCGCCTCGCACTATGAAAGAGGGGCAGGGCGGTCACACCGACTCGCCTACCTGCCCGGTCGACCCTTACCCGAACAGGCATCGCCGAGTGTTCGAACCGGCCCGCCGCTCAGGCTTGAGCGAAGGGGTGCAAGGTCCCGCGTGACGTGTCGGGCACGTTCGAGCCGCAGATCATCAAGAAGCGGCAGCGCCGGCGGGTGCGGGTGGGCCCGGGTGATCTCGGCGGCGGCCAGGAGCAGTGCGGCGCGGGCCATGGCATCGCCTTCGGTGGCGAATCCGCTGGCCAAGGCAGTCCGGATGGTGTGGGCGGGGTCGGCGGCGGTCGCCAGGACGTAGGCGGCGTCGACGCGGACGGTGGGGTCGGAGTCTCCAAGGAGGGGCAGGAGCGCGGTGGTGGCGGTGGTGATCGCGGCTCGGGCGGCGGCCACCGACCAGCCGGCCGGGTAGCCGGTCACCTCGTAGCCCTAGCCGTAGTCGTCGTGGGTATCGGGTGCGTGGTGCCGGGGATCGTTGCGGTGGAGGAGGAATTCCTCGCGAGAGGCGACGCCGTGGTGCCCGGCACGGGCGGGGCCGGAGAGGACTGCGAGGGCGGCGGTGCGGTGTGGGTGGTAGGCGTTGATAGCGAGGGGAATGAGGAACGGAACGGCAAGGGCAGCGGCGGCCCGGCTGTCGTCGGCGCACAGGCTCCACAGCACACCGTCGCGTCCACGACCGGTTCGCCGCCAGCGCGCAGGAGGGAATCCGCCTCCCCGTGTCGAGGCTCGGGCAGGATGCTGGCCACCGCCGCCCGCACGTCGAACGGACCCCCGAGAACGAGGCCAGGTCCGCCCCGTCCGTCACTTTCCGACACATCTCGAACGTCGGATCGGTCCGCCAGTCCACGTCACACCCCAACCGTCGAATCCCCGGAACTTGACCATGGCTGGCCCGGCGGCCCACCGGAAGCCTCTTGGCGGTGATCGCGCGGCTCGTACGGGGCCACCCATCATGCACAGGGGCCAACCGGAATGCTCAAGGGCCACCTACCGAGCTCAGTCACAGGTTAGCTGCAACGCTCAAGGGCCAACGAGAGCGCCAAGTCTCAACAACGCAGCGTTTCCGAAGCAAGATCCGCCAACTATTGCGCTCGTCCGCCAAGTGAAAATCTCGGTCGCACTGATCACTCCAGGGCCGCCGGCCACCCTGCCATGAGCCGGACGAAGGTTAAAGAACAAGCTCATTATCAGCGGTAGGCGCCGAGTGTTGTCAGGTACAGGGCGAAGGCGGTGCCGGTCGCGCCGCCGCCGACCAGGAGGGCCGCGGCAGGGTGCGTGCCAGCGCGCCATGCGGTGAAGGCGGCGGCGCAGCCGATGTGCAGGGCCACCGACAGCGCCAGCAGCAGCATCAGGACCTGGAGCGTAGACATCGCGGTCTCCTTGGACGAGTGGTCCACTGCGTCATGCGGACCAGATGGGTGCGAGATTGCCTGTCCTGAGGCGTGTCCTGCCACTGGCCGCCACAGGGTTGGACACATCCGCTGCCGGGCAGCTGGTGGCGGGCTTGGGGAACTCAGTGTCCGGCGGTGTCCTGAACTGACACGGCCGGACACCGGCGCGTACGGGACGGGGCATGGGCGACACACCGGACTTCTTCACCGACCTGCAGCGGGTGGGCGAGTTCAAACGGCTCCAGATGGACGGTCAGCCCTCGAATAACGTGCTGTCCAAGGCCACCAAGCCGCCGCTGTCCCGCGACACGGTCGGCGCCTGGATGCGGGGCAAACGCTTCCCGCGAGAGCTGGACAAGTTGCTGGCCGTCCTCGAACTGATCAGAGGGGAGGCTGCCCTCAAGGGCTTGCTGGGCTCCCGGGCCGACACGTTTTCGGACGAGAGCGTCGCCGAGCTTCTGGACGACGACCGCTGGGACCGGACGTGGACGGCCGAGTTGCAGCGCCGGACGCGGTCGAACCATGAGGCGCTGCAACGCCAGCAGGCCCTCGGCGCGCTCGAGGACAAGGAACGGCGGGCTCGCCAGGACGCGCTGGCGGACCGCCCTCGCCCGGTACGGCACTGGACACCAAAGCGGCTGGGAGTGCACCCAGCCGTGCCGGGCGGACCCACGACGACGGGCGGCGCTGACTTCGTCCTGCCCACCTATGTGCCGCGCCCCCACGACGCCGCCCTGCGGGCCCGTCTGGTCGCCGCGATGGCCGGCGGCGAGCCACTACTCGTGGTGGTGCGCGGGGAGTCGTGCACCGGCAAGACGCGCACCGCCGTGGAGGCCTTGACGGCGGTTCCGGACGACTTCCGGCTGTTCTTCCCCGCGGATGCCGACAGCCTCCTGGCCATGCTGAACGCGAAGGCTCTCGGCCCGCGTTCCGTACTGTGGTTGAACGAGGCCCAGCACTACCTGGGCGGCCCCGCCGGCGAGGCCGCCGCGGCCGCGCTCCTGCGCCGCCTCGACGACGACGGCCCGTTCCTCGCGTTCGCCACCTTGTGGCCCGACCACGACAAGGCGCTCACCGTCGGCGCCCCTCCCGAATCCGGCCAGCCAGACCCCCATCGGCAGGCCCGGACGCTGCTGGTCCAGGCGCACCATGTCCGCCTTCCCGCCTCCTTCGCCGACGATCTGGACGCCGTCCGTGACGCCGCCCGGCACGACCCGTCCCTGGCCACCGCCCTAGAAAGCGGAGGAACCGACATCACCCAGGTGCTGGCCGCCGGACCGGACCTGGTGGCGCACTATGAAGACCCTGCCGACCCGCACGGCCCTGCCCCCTACGGCAGGGCCCTGATCAGCGCGGCGATGGACGCGCACCGTCTCGGCGTCACCGGGCCGATGCCGCTGACCTTCCTTCAGGAGGCGGCGCGCGGCTACCTCACCCGCAAAGAAATCACCGCCGCCGACCCCGATTCCTGGTTCACCGGTGCCCTCGCCCACGCTCGCGCCATGATCAAGCGGGTCGTCAGGCCGCTGCAGGACGTGCCCCGTCCCTCCGGCATGGGCGCTCTGCCCGGCGTGGTCACCCTCGCCGACTACCTCCAGCAGTACGGCCGTACCCAGCGGCACGCCGTGGTTCCCCCAGACAGCTTCTGGCAGGCGGCCCTCTACCACGCCCCGTGTGACGCGGACCGGCGCGCGCTCGCCCAGGCGGCCGAGGAACGCGGCCGACTTCGTCACGCGGCGCTGCTCCTGCACCACGCCGCGCACGGCGGCGACCGGGAGTCGGCGGCAGAGCTGGCGCGGCTGCTGGACCGGGCCGGACGCGCCGAGGAGGCCCATGCCTGGTGGCGCTGGGCCGCCGAGGCGGGCGACGTCCGAGCCATGGTCGCCGTCGGAACCTACCTGCAACGACACGGGAAGGACGCTGAGGCGCTGCGATGGTGGTCCAAGGCGGCCGATGCCGGCCATATGGAGGCCCCCTGCCTGGTGGCCTACCACCTGGACGCCGCCGGGCGCGGCGAAGAGGCCCGCGACTGGTGGGAACGAGCGAACCAGGCCCAGGGCGAGTACTACTTCGTCAACAGGTCGATCATGGGGTTCCTGCTCGCGGAAGGCCGAAGCGACGAGGCCATAACCTGGGCACCCAAACGCTGCAGCTTTTCGGGAGGAACGTACGACTGGGCGGTCCTGGCGCAACTGCTGCACCATCAGGGCCGCACCAACGACGCGATCTCGTGGTGGATGCGGCTGATCAGCACCAAGGATCTGGACGAGGGCGACTACACGGAAGTCCTGTGCGAGGCGGCGGATGTGATGGTCGAAGCCGGAAGGACCGAGGAGGCGATCGGCTGGCTCCGTGATCTGGCCGATCGCGGCAACTGGCATGCCAAATATGAATTCGTGGCACGTCTCAAGGCGCTCGGCCGGGTCGACGAGGCGATCCGATGGCTGAAGAACTATGCCGCCGCCCGGGCGACCACCGTCAACGACCACACCGTCGGATGGGTGGCCGACCTGCTGGAGCACGACGGGCGCGCACCCGAGACGCTGGCGTGGTTGCAGCAGTGGGCTGCTGCCGGTGACTGGCCGGCTCTGGCTCAGGCGGTCGCCTCGCTCCAAGCCGCAGGCCGTTCGGCGGAGGCGATCCGATGGCTGGCCGCCGACGGGCCTTCCTCCCCGGCGGGCGTGGAACTCACCCGGCCACTGTGCCGGATGAGCGGGCTGCTGCATGCCGCGGGCCATTGTTCGCTCGCCCTGGTCCTGGTGCAGGAGGCCGCGGACCCTCTGGGAAACGGTGAACGCCTCCTCCTGTGGTCCGCCGAGGCGTACGTACGTTCCCGCGCCGATGTCACTGCGGCACAGGCGGTTCAGGAATGGGAAGAGGCCCGCTCCTCCCTCGACGCAAGCGGGATCATGCTCGCCACGATGCTCCTGGACGCCACCGGCGCTTACGAGGACCTGCTCAGCCGGATCGTGGCGGCTAGGGCCACCGCACCGCCGGCCAGCGAAGCCGAGGACGAACGGCAAATCCGGGACTGGATGCAGGCGAGAATCCGCTCCGAGGACCCCCGCTTGATCGCCAGAGCGGCGTGCGTGGCCGAGCGGTCCGGTTTCCCCGACGAGGCCATCAGCGCCTACCAGTACCTGCACGGCACCGGCCGCGGCTGGTTCTCCGCCCCGGATCGCACGCCGCTCGTCCGTCTGCTGGAAGCCCAGGGCCGTGTCGATGAGGCCGTGCACCATCTGTGGGGAGAGGACGGCGACCCGGGTTTCGTCATCCGGTCGGCGGTGGCGGCTCTGCTGACCCGTTCCCGCCGCCTCGACGACGCCGTCACCCTGCTCCTGCGCAGCCACGACTTCAGCGGCGTCGCGCGCCTCTACGAGAAGGCGGGACGCAACGAAGCAGCTGCCACGGCCTGGCGACGTTCCGCCGACAGCGGCAACAGGTGCGCACTCGACGACGCTGTGCGTCTGCTAGAACAAGAGGGCAGAGCCGACCGGGCCCGGCAGCTGCGGCGCTACGGCTGGAACCAGGACGGCACCCTTGCCGAGCCATGGACCTGCCCGGACGCGACCGCGCTCTTCGACGGTGCCGAGCCCCTGTCGGCCCTCTGAGGGGCGATCCGCCGCGCTGCTGTCCCGCGCAGTCGGCAGCCCGCGCTCACCGGCAGGCCGGGCACAGGTCAGGCCCTGGTCCCCCGGCTCACCCTCCGCGCGGCGCAGAATGCCGTACACCCGATCGCCGAACTGGTCGGGATCGGCTGATACGGGAACCCATTCGCCAGGCGCCCCGGACGGACTGAGCACTTCGGTTCGCGAGTCGTGCTGGGCTGGGCGGGGCTTCGGTAAGCCAGGCCGGTGACCCGCAGGCTCAGCTCGCCAACTCAACCGCTCATCCGCCAGCTGAAGCGCTCAGTAGCTGTTGTCGTTCCGATCTTGAGGGGTGCGTGTCGAACGGGAGTCTCGATCGGGTGATCGCAACTGGTCGCGGGCATGAAGGCAGGGCCTCTTGGTAGCGCGGGGTTGCGAAGCCAACCGAGATCCAAGAGACCCTGTTGCCGCAGTTCTACGTGGTCACGCTGGTGGAGTTCAACTCGGCTGCACCGACGTGTGATTGTGTCGCTCACCGGTTAGGAAACGCGGCCGATCACCCGGAAGGTGTTCGGCGAAATCCCTCGGACTTGACGGACGCGGAGTGGGCTCTGGTCCGGCCGCTGCCACCGGTGCCCGGCTGGCTGCGCGGCCGGGGCGGGCAGCCGGAGGCGTATTGCCACCGGGCAATACTCGATGCGATCCGCTACCTCGTCGTCAACGGCATCAAGTGGCGGGCCATGCCGGCCGACTTCCCGCCGTGGGGACCGCGTCTACGCGTTCTTCCGCCGCTGGCGCGACCACGCCCTGGTCCAGGAGTTCCACGACCGGCTGGGGTCTGCTGCACCTTCAGGTGGCAGGTTCAGTCACGCGGCCTGGAGAGCCGGTGTGGTCATGACGGTCTCGTATTCGACGGGTGTGAGTCGGCCGAGTGCGGTTTGTCTGCGGCGTCGGTGGTAGGTCCGCTCGATCCAGGTCACGATCGCGATCCGCAGTTCCTCGCGGGTGGCCCAGGTGCGGCGGTCGAGGACGTTCTTCTGCAGCAGGCTGAAGAAGGACTCCATGGCCGCGTTGTCGCCGGCCGCTCCGACTCGTCCTATCGAGCCGGTCATCTGGTGGCGGCCGAGGGCCTGGACGAATTTCCTTGAGCGAAATTGCGATCCTCTGTCGCTGTGCAGGATGCATCCGGCGACGTCCTGGCGCCGGGCGACCGCGTTGTCCAAGGCGGTCACGGCCAGTCGGGACTTCATCCGGGCGTCCATGGAGTAGCCCACGATCCGGTTGCTGAAGACGTCCTTGACCGCGCAGAGATACAGCTTGCCTTCACCAGTGGGGTGTTCGGTGATGTCGGTGAGCCAGAGCTGGTTCGGTCCGGTCGCGGTGAAGGCCCGGTTGACCAGGTCGTGGTGGACCGGCGGGCCTGCCTTCTTTGTCCGGCCGCGTTTCTTGCCGAACACGCTCCACCACTGGTTGTCCCGGCAGATCCGCCACGCGGTCCGGTCGGCCATGCCGGCCCCGGCGTCGCGGGCCTCGTCGGCCAGGAAGCGGTAACCGAACTCCGGGTCGTCGCGGTGCGCGGCGAACAGCGCGTGCGCGCGATAGGCCGCCTCGAGCGTGGCGTCGCACACCGGCTCGTCGAGCCAGCGGTAGTAGGGCTGTCTGGCGAGCTTCAGCACCCGGCACGCGACCGTGACGGGCACCCCGTCGCCGGCCAGCTCCTTCACGAGCGGGTAGATCCTTTTCCCGGCAGGTTCGCCTGTGACAGATAGGCCGCCGCCCGGCGCAGGACCTCGTTCTCCTGCTCCAGCAGCTTGATCCGTCGGCGGGCTTCGCGCAGCTCCGCGCTCTCCTGGCTGGTCGTCCCGGGCTTCACGCCGTCGTCGATGTCCGCGCGGCGCATCCACTTCCACAACGTCATCGCGTGGACGCCGAAGTCGGCGGCCACCTGCTCGACCGTGACGCCCGGACCGCGGTTCCTCGCGACCCGCACGACGTCCTCGCGGAACTCCTGAGGATAGGGCTTGGGCACAACGACATCCTTCCCACCTGCCAGACAAGGCAAGCCAGTTCAGATGTCACCCGATCGTGCGGCAGACCCCTCGGCGATCCGGGCGAGGAGGTTGTCGCGGATCTCGACGAGCCGGTCGCGTTGGGTGGGATCGGGCCAGAGCATCGGGCAGCGAACACAGGCTTATCCGAATCAGCCAGCTGGGTCCGGCGGAGGCAGACGACGGGCGGGTTGCTGAATGTAGCGGTCAGAGATCTTGAGGTCGGTGGGGCGTCCGGGCGTGTCGCGCCGCCGGATCGGGTCAGGTCGTCTATGACAAAGCCCCGGGGCCAGGCGAGAATCCAGCGTATGGATGACGCGTTCACACTTCTTCGGCGGGCTGTCGAACTGCTGCCGGAGGACGCCATGGCGGAGAACGGCCAGTCGGTAGGGAACGTCCGCGAGGAGATCGCCTTCCAGGAATGGGAGATGGCGCTGGACGTGCTGATCGAGATCGCCGACGTCCATCCCGTGTCCACCGGCTTCTGGGAGATGCTCGCCGAGGCCGCCCGGCAGATGATGCTCGACCGCAGCCGCCGTTGGTGCGAGTGGAGGGCTTGGGAAGTCAGGCACGGCACCGTTCGCGCGACGCTGACTCTGCTGAGCGCCGACGAGGGCGGACGCCAGAGCCCCTTCTCAGGGGATGGGCGACTCAGGCCGCTGTGGGACATCGGCAACCGCACCGCAGACGGGCAACACGATCTGAACATCGCAAGGATCTGGGTGGAGTTCGCGCCGCAACTCGGCCCCGGAGAGACAGCCGACGTTCGTCTGGCCCCCCTTCAACCCGAGCAGTGGCGGCATCTCAAGTATGGTGACGTGATAGCGATGCACGAGGCCCGACCTCTCGCTGGCATCGCCGAGATCATCGAGGTTCTTCCGCCAGGCGTCTGAGGCCCAGCCGGGTACCTGATCCCACTCCACGTGGTCCAGGTGCGAGAGCACCGAGCACCCCGTGGCCGTCGTTGCTTATCGGAGCTCAGGCAGTGGTCCGGAGCTCTTCGGGTAGTGGCCCTCTTCAAGCCGGAAGACGTACTTCCTGAGGTCCGCGCCAAGCCCTTCAGTGATGTAGGCGGCAAACGCCCTCAGCCCCTCTGCGGCTTCCCGCTCGTCACACCTGTCGCTGGACGACCATCCGGGCAGGAGGGACTCCAAGTACTCGGTGACCCGTCCCCGGTCGCGCCACCAGTCCCGAACAGCCTCGGGGGTCCATCGGCTGTCGCCGTCGCAGGCATAGCCGCGGTACGGATCTTTCTGGGCTGCTGTTACCAGGTGCAGGACCTCGGCCGTGGTGGTCGGCTGGCGATACACGTATTCACCGAAGTACTCGCCGCCGTAGAGCACATGGCGCGGTGCGTGCAGCCGGCCCGTCCAACAGTTGTCGGCGATGCCGGTGTAGAAGGGGCCAGGAACGTTCAGCCAGAGCCGGTCCTCCCAACGCCCGCCGAAGGACGTCTCGGGCTCGCCTTCTGGAAGCGCCGCTATCGGTTCCCAGCACAGCTCTTCGTAGGTCATCCGCGAAGCTTAGGACCCGTTGGGACGGCTGTCCCAGCGTCGGCGCTGCTGCGTCCGGTGTCGCGGCGGATGTCGGGCATGCCGAGCTGAACGGTGGACGGCTGAGTTGCAACTGAACTTGATTGGGTGATGTCGGTGCCCTTCGCCTGACAGTGAACGCTTCTCATCCTGTGGCTCGGGGGCGATGACGGCTGGCGGTCGGGGGCCGTGACGCGGCAGGGCTCCTGGTCGTTGCGGCTGGTCATCTCACTCGCCAACGCCTCGACACAGGAGCCCTGTTGGTCCCGTATCGTGCCATGCTCGACGTCCCTCACGAGGTCGTTGAGCACGTTTCCTGGCTCATATACGCCCGAAGGTGTGAGCATGAACTCCCGCTGGCGCAGGCTGGGCTGCTTCCGGCAGGCTCTGCTGGTCCTGGTGCACCTGCGCAAGAACGAGACCGTGACTCAGGGCGCTGCGGGATTCGGCGTCTCCACCGCCACCGCCGGCCGGTACGTGAGCGAAACGGTCGACATCCTCGCCGAACGCGCCCCGAGTCTGCACGACGCCCTGCGCGAACTGCCGCCAGAGGGGCTCGTCATCCTCGACGGCACCCTGATCCCCACCGACCGTATCGCCGCGGACGAGCCGTACTACTCGATGAAGCACCGCCGTCACGGGATGAACGTGCAGGTCCTGGCCGCCCCGGACGGAACACCACTGTGGTTCTCCCGGGCTCTGCCCGGCCGCACGCACGACCTGACCGCGGCCCGCGCACACGGGGTGATCCAAGCCTGCCTGTCCCGCCATGTCCTCGTCCTGGCCGACCGCGCCTACCAGGGCGCCGGTGCCACTGTCCGCACTCCCTACTACCGCCACCACGAACTTCCAGAGCACTACCAGCAGTACAACCGGGACCACACCCGGCTGCGAGCACCGGGCGAACGCGCCTTCGCCCGCCTCAAGCAATGGCGGATCCTCCGTAAGGCCCGATGCAGCACCAACCGCATCGGCCGCACGGTCGCCGCCATTCACGCCATCGAGATCGCCTGGCGCTCAGGATGAGAAGCGTTCAGTGAACCTCTTTCATCCTGAATAGTCGCAGGTCAGTAGCACGTGGATGGCTTGGACGGTGCGGCTGACGCGGCGGGTGGAGGAGCGTGCTCTGCGCATGATGCGCCAGGACTTGAGTCGGGCGAAGGCACGTTCACCGGGGGCTCGGAGTCGGGCGTGGTCGCGGTTGAACTGCTGGTAGTGCTCGGGTTGTTCGCTGTGGTGGTAGTACGGGGTGCGGAATGTGGCGCCGGCGCCCTGGTAGGCACGGTCTGCCAGCACAAGGATCTGCCGGGTCAGGCAGGCCTGGACGATGCCGTGGGCCCGGGCCGCTGTCAGGTCATGTGTGCGGCCGGGTGTTGCGCGGGAGAACCACAGTGGTGTGCCGTCCGGGCGGGCGATGACCTGCACGTTCATGCCGTGCTTCTTGTTTTTCTGCGAGTAGTACGGCTGATCGGCGCGGACGCGGTCGGTGGGGATCAGTGTGCCGTCAACGATGACGTGGTCGCCCTCACCGAGGCCGGTGAGGGCTTCATGGAGGCCTGGGGCCCAGGAAGCCAGCACCTCCAGGGCTTCGTCCACGTAGCGCCAGGCGGTGGCCTGCGATATCGCGAACCCGGCGCCGAGTTCGGCGAACGTCTCGTTCTTGCGCAGGTGGACCAGCGTGAGCAGTGCCTGGTCGAAGCAGCCGAGCTTTCGCCAGCGGGTGTTGCGTGCGCGGCGGTGCTCGTACAGCAGCCAGGCAACGTGCTCGACGAGCTCATGCGGGACGTCGAGCATGGCAGGATACGGAACCAACAGGGCCCCTTCGGTCGCCGGTGTGCTGAGTGGAATCACCACGCCAACGACGAGGGGCCCTGCCTCGTCACCACACCCACTGACCAGCTCATCTCACCCGCCAGCACAGGATGAAAGAGGTTCAGTGAAGCCCAGATCGCGAGGCTGGAGCGGGAGTTGGAGCGTGGTCCACTGGCTCACGGCTGGGTGGACCAGCGGTGGACCCTGGCACGGATCAAGACGCTGATCGGCCGACTGTTCCAGGTCTCCTACACGGTCGAGGGCACCTGGCGGCTGCTGACGCGGCACGGCTGGAGCTGGCAGCAGCCCACCAGGCGGGCGATCGAGCGTGATGACGACGCGGTCGAGGTGTGGAAGAAGGAGACCTGGCCGCGGGTAAGAGCACCGCGGCGGAGCGCAACACCTGGATCGTCTTCGAGGACGAGGCCGGACAGTCGATGACTCCGCCGCGCGCCAGGACCTGGGGTCGGGTCGGCCAGACCCCGGTTGTGAGGGTGAGGGGCCGGGGCTCGGGGCGCGTGTCGATGGCGTGTATGGCCTGCTACAAGCCGAGCGAGCGGTCCCGGCTGATCTACGCGATCCGCGAGTACCGGGGCCGCAAGGACGAGCCGAAGGGCTTCGGCTGGCGCGACTTTCGCGACCTCATCGTCCGCGCCCGCATCCAGCTCGGCGGACCGATCGTGCTGGTCTGGGACAACGTCCGCCTGTACCTGACGGTCGGCATGCGCGCGTTCATCGACGCGAACGCCGAGTGGCTCACCTTGTTCCAGCTGCCCACCTACGCCCCGGACCTCAACCCGACCGAGGGTGTCTGGTCGCTGGTCAAGCGTGACATCGGCAACCTTGCTGCGGCCGACCTCGGCCAGATCACCCGCGCCGTGAAACGCAAACTGAAGATGCTGCAGTACCGGCCGGAGGTCATCGACGGCTGCCTCGCCGGCACCGACCTGGCCCTGGACCTGTGAGCATCGGGTCGACGGACCCGAAATCGGCCGAAGCCCAAAACCACTGGTCAGCTACGGTGGCGGCATGACTGACGGCCTGCCCGAGGACGTAGCCGACGTGCTTGACCTCGTCCTGAACCCGGACGAGCCTATTCACGTCGCCCTCCGACGGCAGGTGCCCCAACTCAGGGTGCAATCCCGTTGTCAGTGCGGGTGCGGCACTGCTTACTTCGATCTTGACGCCGACGCGGTGGAGCCCGCACCGACGCGTCCCGGCACCGTCGTAGCTGCCGACGTACAGCTCTTCACGGAAACCGGCGAGTGCCCTGGCGAGGCCCTGGTCTTCGCTCAAGGCGGCTACCTCTCATGGCTGGAGGTCTGCTCTCGGAGCGATGACTTCGAGGTGACCCTCGCCGCGGCGCGGCGCTGACTACAGCCACCGTCCTGAACCTGAGTCGGTTACAGCCGGCCTCTCGGACCCTGACGCCGCCACCACGAGTCGACCGACATCACGAGTTCAAGTTCAGTAGCATCCGGGAATCAGGTTCGCCGGTGTGGAGGAGTGCTCGTGGCACAGATTGTTCGGCGGCAGCAGACGAAGGCCTTCGTGGGCTACTTCTCCTTCGGGCTCCAGGACAGTGATGACGCAAGCCTTCCCGTCCCGTTCCCGGATGACTTCGCCACCGACACCTTCCTGGGCGTGCACCCGGGGCGTCTGGACGTCACCAGCGGCGGGCACACCCACACAGCGCTGCTGGACGTAGAGGTGTGGGACGCGGTACCGCCCCCGCAGAAGGCAGCCGACTGGGACGAGGTGGCCGAGGCGGACTTCGAGAGCATCAGCGGCACGATGGCGGTCTGGTCGATGCACACCGGGCGGATGGACGGCGACATCAAGCTCGGGGAGGCAGGGGGCTGCTGGCGGGTTCGGGCGTGTTGCTCGGGCCGGGCCGAGGCGGCAGCGCTATCCGAGGCCGAGGGCGCAGCGACGGGCGCGGAGCGGTACCTGCTCCAGTTCTGGCCCTCTTCCACCACAACGTGATGCACCGCGCCCGGCGGGACCGCGGGTCTGTCGGCCCCGTTCCCGCCAGGCGGTCCCGCGCTCAGGTGATGATCTTGATGGTGAAGCCGTCGTCCATGCCGTCGATGATGCGGTTCTTCATCTTGCCGATGAGTTCCGAGGGCCCCGGATCATAAAAACGGCGAGTGTGAGGCCGCAAACGATGGCAACGATTCCCAGGACAATTGGGATGGCCGGCACATGTCCACCACTTCCGGATACACCAAGGAATATGGCTACAGCTCCGACAAGGAGCATCACTACGGTTGCAATCCTCAGCCTCAGCATTGATTAACACCCTTTCCTATTTCTTCCATGATCATGGCCCGTATGGTCTCGCGTCCATCCTTCTGCGAGTTCGCCGCAGGAACTCGGCGCGCCAGATCAGCTCTGGCATGCAGGGTTTGAAGGCCACGTGGTCGCGGGCCACCAGCGCACTACCGCCTTCGGCCTGCGGGGACACGGGGACACGGGGACACGGGGCAGGGTTGCGAAACCTCGGCGCCCCTGTTGTCATCTAGATCATTGCGGTTCTGCACACATTTTGACGGAGCATCAGATTTTTGCTCAGATGTTCCTCAACTCTCGCCATCTTTGATCATGGGGATGGTGAACTGCATCTCATCGTCGGCCGTCTTCACAGAGTCGGCTGAACCGAGGGGGATACATGCAGAGAACATCCAGCGTGCTTGTAGGCTTCACCGGGTTGCTCCTCATGGCAACTGCCGTCCCGGCGTTTGCCGCTGATAAGCCGACGGCCCCGACCAGCCGTGTGGCGCCGCCTGTGGTCGCAGACGATGCACCTGTCGAGGCGGGGAGCATCACTGACAGTCCTGATGCAGGGGCGGTGACCGGATCGGACAGCGGCGGAGCGCTCGAGGAAGACGCTCTGATTCCGGGCGAGACCGAAGAGGTCATTGAAGCCCCTGACCCTGAATTCTCGGGCAAGTCGGGCCACGAGGATCTCCCCGCTGCGGCACGTTGCGAGCCCGCACGGTTCGCACATATAAGCAGGAACACAAAGAACACGATGTCGGTCAAGTACAAGACGTTCGTGAAGAACGACTTGAACTCATCGATCGACTTCAAGTTCACGTCCAAAAAGTCCGGCACGACGACCGTGGGCGCTTCGATCACCATCAGTGGCGAGGTGAAGGTGTTGTGGCTCGGAAAGCTCAAGGTCGACGTCAACGGCAGCGTCAGTCACAGCTGGACATCCGAACTCGGCGTCGAGACGGGCGGCAAGGTGAAGGCTCACTCCACCGTGAAGGGCGACTACGGCATCATGAAGGAGAACGTGTACGGCTACGTCGCGATGCAGCACAGCAACTGCAGGATCGGCGCCAGGCAGTACATGAACGTCTGGGCTCCGTACCGCGAGGGCTGGCGCATTCACAGCTGACCCATACACCCCGCTTGAGCGCCTCGTCATGACCGCTGGCGCCAGGACGCGTCTCACACACCTCAAGGAGTCATCGCATGCGCCGACATGTTGCCGCGCCGGTCCTACTGGCCCTCCTGCTCTCGGCATGTTCCACCAGCAAGAGTGGCGTCGGCTCGCAGGCCCCGGAGTCTTCATCGCCGAGCGCTACGGCGACGAACCCCAGCAAGGCCCCCCGAGACCCCCTGGCCATGCCGGAGAAGCCAGACTTCCTGCTTCCGGTGACCAAGGGCAGAGACAGTCGCACACTGCCCGTGTTCACGCCGGCCGAGAAGGTCTACACCATCCACGCCCTCTGCACGGGCAAGGGCACCATGACGATCCAGTACGGGCCCAAAGACTCGGACCCTTCCAAGATCACGTGCGGTGACCCGGTCACCGTCGGCCGTGTCTACACCGCGCCCGACGAACAGAAGCACCTGTCCGTGAAGGTCAACGGCACCGATATGCACTGGTCCATAGCCATCCTGTCCGGCACTCACGCCACGTGACGACCGGTTCACCTACTGGGTGAACCGGCCGCTGCGCCGCCGGCCGACCCTCACCTGGCTCGGAAAGCCACCCATGACAACGCCCCGCCCCCGGCACTCGAACTGCCAGGCGGCGGGGCGATTCGCATCATAGCCACGTCCGTATCAACCGGTTTCCACGCGGGCGGCAATGCGTATCCACTCGCGGTAGCCTCCCGTTGCCGCAGCGGCGGGCAGCGCACCGGGGAGCGATCCGGCCCCGGGGCGAAAGAAGGCATCAACGCGCCGGGATCTCAGACGGGCCTTGACCCCGGTTCCTGGACACGGGTTATGCGGCTTACGTGGGGCTTCCACCCGGATCGTGGACACGGGTTGTTATGCAGCGGTGGCCAGGGTAGTTGATCTCTGTTCGAAGGCGGCGGGCGCGAGATAGCCGATCGCCGAGTGCCTGCGCTGGTGGTTGTAGAAGCCGAGCCAGCGGAACACCGCGAGGCGGGCGGCCTGTTCAGTGGGCCAGCCGCGTCGGCTGGGCAGGATCTCTCGTTTGAGGGAGGCGAAAGACGACTCGGCGGCCGCGTTGTCCGCGCTCGAACCGACCGCTCCCATGAACCGGCTGATGCCGGCGATGCGGCAGGCGTCGGCAAACGCCTTGGAGCCGTACTGGACTCCGCGATCCGAATGGTGTGTGAGGCCGGTGAAGTCAGCGCCGGTGTGCCGGCGGCGCCAGATCGCCATCTCCAGCGCGTCCAGGGCGAGGGAGGTGTAGAGGGAGGTGGCGACCTGCCAGCCGACGACCATGCGGGAGAAGACGTCGATGACGAAAGCTGCGTAGACCCAGCCGGAGAAGGTTCTGATGTAGGTGATGCCCGCGACCCACAGCTGGTTCGGTGCGCTCGCGGTGAACTGCCGCTCGACCGGGTCGGCGGGCCGGTCGGTCTCGGGTGCGGGACCGTTGGTGCGTGGGCTCTTGGCCCGGATCACCCCGCGCAGACCGGCCGCGCGCATGAGGCGCTCGACCGTGCAGCGGGCCACATCGAATCCCTCGCGCCGGAGGGCGGCGTGGATCTTGCGGGCCCCGTAGACGCCGTAGTTGGCCTCGTGGATCCGGCGGATCTCCCTGGTGATCTCCTCGTCTCGCAGACTGCGGGCCGAGGGCGGACGGGTGCGGGCGGCCTAGTAGGTGCTCGGCGCGATCGGCGCATCCGTCTCGGCGAGGACGTCGCAGGTCGGCTGGACGCCGAACGTCTCCGTGTACTGGTCGATGTAGGCGACCTTCATCGCAGTGGAGGGTCTGTCAAACGAGCGGGTCTGTTCCGTAGTCGGTGGTGACGGTGAGTGCTTGCCTGTGATCATTGAGCGTGCATGATGCAAACACGCTTGTGGGAACGGTGTTTTCGGGGTTGTCGGCGTTGGTCATCGAGGATGTGGCGGACGGTGGCGAGATAGTCCGGGTTTCGGCTCGGACCCGGGATGTTCCCGTTCCCTGTCCGGTGTGCGGGGTGGTGACGGGGAGGGTCCACGGGTATCACGGCCGGACGGTGCGGGATGTGCCGGTCGACGGCCGGCAAGTCGTGGTCCGGGTGAGGATACGACGGCTGGTCTGTCCGGTCCTGGGCTGCAGGCGGCAGACCTTCCGAGAGCAGGTCCCCGGGCTCCTGGAGCGCCATCAGCGCCGCACCACACGTCTGACCGGCCAGCTCTCCGAGCTGGTCAAGGAGTTATGCGGCCGGGCGTCCGCCCGGCTCGCCCGGTCTCTGGCCGTGCCCGTGTCGTACGCCTCCGCCCTGCGGCTGCTGCGGCGGGTGGCCGTGCCGGAGGTGCGGATCCCGCGGGTGATCGGGGTCGACGACTTCGCCCTGCGGCGCCGGCACAGCTACGCCACGATCATCATCAACGCCGAGACCGGTGAGCGGATCGAGGTACTGCCCGGCCGCGAAGCCGCCACCTTGGAGGCCTGGCTGCGCGGACATCCGGGCATCGAGGCCGTGTGCCGGGACGGATCGGCCACCTATGCCGAGGCGGTCCGCCGAGCCCTGCCCGACGCGGTCCAGATCAGCGACCGCTGGCACCTGTGGCACAACCTCGCCGAGGCCGTCCGCAAAGAAGTCGCCGCGCACAGCACCTGCTGGGCGAAAGCGGGCCCGCCCCCGGCCGAGGGGAGACAGGCCGCCACCACTCGCGAGCGCTGGCAGCAGGTCCACGCCCTGCGCGAGCGCGGAGTCGGACTTCTGGAGTGCGCGCGCCGCCTGAACCTGGCTCTCAACACCGTCAAGCGCTACGACCGCGTCGCCGAGCCCGAGCGCCTCATCCGCGCCCCCAAGTACCGGCCCACCCTCGTGGATCCCTACCGCGATCACCTGCGCCGACGCCCGCTGGAGAACCCGGCCGTCCCCGTCACCCATCTCCTCCAGCAGATCAGGGAACTGGGCTACACCGGCAGCTCGAACCTGCTCGTCCGCTACATCAACCAGGGCCGCGTCGAGGCCGATCAGCCCGCACTCTCGCCCCGGCGCCTCGCCCGCTACCTGCTCACCCGCCCCGACCGCCTCAAGGACCACCAGCGGGAACGCATCGAGGCCGCCCGCACCGCCTGCCACGAGATGACCGCTCTGGCCGGCCTCATCCACCACTTCGCCGTGCTGCTGGATCCCGCTGACGGCAATGCCACTCTGCTGAGCACCTGGATCACCTCGGCCCAGGCCGAGGACCTGCCCCACCTGCATGCCTTCACCCGGGATGTCGTGGACCAGCAGGTCCAGGGCGACGCCGACGTCGAGAATGCGCCCGGAGTAGGGGCCCTGACGGCGGGTGGTCAGCTGCCACAGGTCTCCGAAGTCCCCGCGGTGAAGGAGCCGGGCGAGTTCGGTCAGCGGCGCCTGGTGGCGTTCGGTGTGCCCGACGGCGGCGAAGGTAAGAGCAGCAACTCCTCTTCGAAGCCCCGGTGCAGACTGCCGTATCCGCCGATCAAAGGCCCGTCCTTGCTGGGACTGCGCCTGGTGCGGTGAGCGAGCGTGCCCACCGGCAGGCACCACCGTCCATTGAGGAGATCGTCCAAGAACTGGCGAGAAACGGGTTCACTCCCGAGCAGGTAGGCCGAGCGTTGCTTCACCAGATCCGAGGTGGTCGGTACGGCGTCGAGCGGGCCGCTGCGTTCGCTGGGCTACTGGCCCGGGCCTATCACAGCGAGCAGGAGCGCCCTCGCTGAAACGAGAGCTGCCTGACCACGCTGATGCCGATGTCGGCCAGGAGTTGCTGTTGGTCAGGGTGTAGGAGGGACCAGCCCTGGCGCTGGGCGGTGATCCACTTCTCGGCCCGTGCGCTGTCCGGATGAGTGCGGGCGTGGTGGTAGGAGTACTGCCACCGCATCGGCCAGGGCGGGTTCCACCACGGGTCCAGGCTGGCCAGGACCCGGGCTTGAGGCGACATTCCACTCTTCTTGCGGGCGCGTTGGCGGTGTTCGGCCAGCCACCGCCCGATGGGGAACCCCTCGTATTCCTCGCCAGCGTGTGGGGCGAGGTGCCCGTGCTGGGCTGCGTAGGAGCGGGCGTGGGCGACGTCGGTGTCGAAGCGTGGTGTGGTGGTCAGTCGGTGGGAGTCACGGGGGCCGACCCGCGCCCGGGCGGCTTCGGGGGTGATGCCGATAGCGGCGAGGAGTTGCTGCTGGTCGGGGTGGAGGCTGGTGTAGAGGGTGCACTGGCGCTTGACCCAGATACCCAGGGCGTCTTTCCCGACGGGGAGACCGCCCACTGTGTCTGCTCCACGGCCGGCACGCATGTTGTCGCGGGCGCGGTAGTAGTTGCGCTGCCAGTGCAGGTCCCACGGCGGGTTCCACCATGGATCGATCGCGGCCAGTTGTCCGAGGTGCGGTGAGGCCGGCTCGCCTTTCCGGGCGCGCTGCTTGGTGCGGTTGCGCTGGCTGAACAGCCACATTCCGAGCGCGAAGCCGCTCTGCCGTGTATCGCGTGGGACGGCCAGGTGCCCGTGGACGTCTGCCCAGGCCCGGGCGTGTACCAGCGCGCTGTCGAACCGGGCGCGGCGCGGTGGTCGGGGCGCTGTCCGACCCGCGGAACTCCCAGCGGCCTGTGCCGGGCGACTGCAGGAAGGCCTCCCACCGGTGGCGCGCCTTCCTCGTCACCTTGTGGGCTCCCCAGGGCCCGTACGGGCGCAACAGGGGCAGTGGCCGTGGCGGCCGGTGCCTCGGCGATGGCCGTCTCCGGCTTCAGACCGAGCTGGTCGAGGAGATCGTGCTGGCCTGGCAGGAGCAGGTGGTAGCGGCGCTGCTGGATGCGCAGCCACTCCTGCGCCGGCTTGTCCATGAGCGGAAAGCCCGCACTCAACTCCTCGCCCCCCACCTGCTGGAGCTGCTGGCGCGCGTGTTCGTAGGAACGCTGCCAGCGCAAGTGCCAGGGCGGCCGCCACCACGGGTCGATCTGTGTCAAAGCCTCGGCACGGTCTGGCGACAGCACTCCGCGCCCCATCTGGCCGCGCCTGTCGGAAAGCCACCTGCCCAGTGGGTAATTCTCATGCACCGTGCTGGCACTGACTCCCGCCAGGCTTCCGTGCTCCGCAGCCCAGGTCCGGGCATGGGCGAGCGCCTCCTGCTCCCCGGCGCGCTGACTGCGACGCCGGGGCCGGGCATCCCGAGCCGCCGCGGCATTGATGCCCAGCAGTGCAAGGAGCCGTTGCTGCTGTCGGTTATTCGTACAGTTGAGACTTGTCCATCGCTGTTACCTGCAACATCTCAACTGCACTCACAGAAACCGAGGTTGAGCCGTCTGTCTGGCTGAGCTGCTCTGATGGGATGCAAGAGCTCCTGGGAGCCTCGGTGGCTAGCCTGGGACCTGGAGTGCCGCATCCCTATCGAGAATGTCTCAACTCCACGGATAATTTCTTGGATTGGAGTCCCTGGGTGCGGAGAAGTTGATCTTGATTTGAGGGGTTGGGGAGCCGCTCCAAGAGGGGCGGGCGGAGGCGAGGAGCAAGCCAGCGTTCATCAAAGTGCACCGGCAGCGGGGGTGCCCCTGTCCCTCCGTAGCTGGCGAGGGTGGCGTCCCAGAAGTGGCGGCTGGCCGTGCAACGACCGTCCTGCTGGCGCTGTCGGTTTTAGGCTGTCTGCAGCAGTTGGCCCCGCGCGCCAGGGAGAGCACGTTGACGCAGCAGTACCGGTTTCCCTGGCAGCGGCGGGTGTTCGTGCTGGACGAGCCGCCCGCTCAGGGCCGCTATGGATGGCCGTCCAGTGATGCCGAGGCCGGTGCGCTGCTGGCTCAGGAGCGGGCGACCGCGGTCATCGTTCTGCGTGGCGAACGCGGCATGGGTAAAACGTACGCTCTGCGTCAGGAACACGAGGCTCTGCTGGCCGACGGTCTGCATGCCGCCTGGCTGGAGCTGAAGCAGTGCACCACGACCCGGCTGGCGCAGACCCGCCTGCAGGCAGCGTTGACGCCCCCCGCGGAGCCGGGGGAGTGGCACGTTCTCCTCGATGGCCTGGACGAGGGCCTCAACGATCTTCCTCAGCTGGACCAGCTCCTGGATGAGGCGCTCGAGGAGGTGCCCGAACCTGACCGGGAGAGGCTACGTCTGCGGGTCACCTGCCGCAGCGCACGCTGGCCCGGCCGGTTCGAGGAAGCCCTGCGCACACGCTGGCAACCCGACGAGATAAAGATCATGGGGCTGGCCTCACTCGGCCGGGACGACGTAGCCGTCGCGGCCCGGGCGGTCGGGGTGGTGGACACCGACGCTCTCCTCGGGGCGATCCAGCAGCAGGGTCTGATCGCGCTGGCCACCCATCCGGTCACTCTGCTGCAGCTCCTCGACAGCTACGCCGACCACGCTCGCCTGCCGGCAACGGTGCACGACGCCTACCTCGGGGCATGTCTGCGTCTGTGCGCTGAAGAGCGTCGCTCGACCGACCTGCGTCAGCTGCAGGCTCAGGCATCTCCTGAACACCTGCTGGCCGTCGCGGCTCGGCTGGCCGCCACGATGCAGTTCGGCCCGTACACCGCCGTGACTGGTGCCCCCGTCACCGACCCCTCGGCTACGTCGGCAGACTTGCGGCTGTCACGCCTCGACGACTCCGACGAACCCGGGCACCTGGGCGGCCGCGTCCCGTGCACCCTCTGGAACCTGCGTCAGGTGACCGAGTCGAGCCTGCTGGTCCCGACCGGCGACCTGCGCTGGGTATTCGCCCACGACAGCTACCGCGAATTCCTTGCCGCTCACTTCCTGTGTATGCGCAATCTGCCGCCGCAACCGCAGCGCCAGCTGCTGTGGATCGGCGACGGCGAGGCCCGCCACATCATCCCCGCCCACCAGGAAGTCGCCGCCTGGCGCGCCACCAGCGATGCCGCCCTCTTCGCCGACCTCCTGCGCGACGACCCCCTCGTCCTGCTCCTGGCCGACCTGCCCAGCCTGCCCGACACCGAGCGCAAGCGCACAGTTGACGCTTTGTTCGCCCTGCTGGAACGGGATGACACGGTAAGCCTCGACCACAGCCTGCTGCACCGCCTCAACCACACCGGCCTGGCCGACCAGTTGCGCCCCCGCCTGCAGGAGGGCGGCGCGGACCATCTGCTGTATGCGGCCCTGAGCATTGCCCGGGCCTGCCCCTGCCCCGAGCTGGCCGACGTCTTGCTGGTTGTAGCCGAAGACGCCCGCCACGGCACTGGCGTGCGCACCGCGGCCCTGGCCGGTGTCACCGAGCCCACCCCGGACGCCCTCACCCGGATCACAGGGCTGACCGAGGACGCCTCGCCCGAGGTGATTGCGGCGGCGCTGCGCCACCTCTACCCCGGCCACCTGACGGTGACCGACTACCTCGACCGCATCCGCGACCCGGACCCCGCCTACGTGGGAGCAGCCTTCTTTCTGCGCCGCGAGGCTTCGGCTCAACTCGACGCATCCACCATCACCGAAGCAAGCGGGTGGGCCGGGCGTGTCCTGAAGGCGGGAAACGCCCAGGGCGCCAGTCCGGACCTGGCCCTGGCCGTGATGACCCGGGCGGTCACCCTCAACGAGGACATCCCCGCCCTCAACCTGGTGCCCCTCATTGGTGAAGGGCTCCTCGGCCGGGCCGGACACGAGGACCTCCTGCACAGTTCAGCCCTGCAAACCGCCCTCGAGGAACTGGATCAGGCGCTGGACGGCTGCCCTCATACCCGCCGCCTGCTCGCCCGCCATCTCCTCCAGCACGGCGACGACGATCCCTTCTACCTTCTGCTGTCAGCCATCCCCGGCGGCTCCTTCCTGCCCTCCACGGACCTGCTGTACTGGATGGAGCACTGGGACCAGCTGACCGCCATCAGCGCGGATCGCGCCCGGCAGGCTGTCCGGTTCGAACCTCCGGAAGACCCCGAGACCACGGCACGAGCCGACGTCGCACGTCGGGCCCACCCCACGCTCGCCGCCGCCACCGATTTCTGGAACACCTACCGGCACAGCCAGCAAGAACGAGCTGCACACGCCGAAGCACAGCAGCAGCAACGCCGCTTCGACCCAGCCGCCTTGAACAAGGCCCTCGACGAGGTCCGCGCCGCCCGCGGCCCCAGCGTCCTGAGCGCATGGAACCAACTCTTGCGCTGCCTGCGGCGCACACCGGACGGCTCACCACCAGCGCGGCAACTGACGAGCCTCCTCACCCTCGCCGCCCAGGCGCCCTCACGTCCCGCCGCCGGCACCGGCCCAGCCCGGCGCCTTGACGAGGCGGCCGTCCACCTCCTGACCGAACTCCCCCCCGCTGACCGCTCCCCACTTCCGGCCAGGCACAACCACCCGCCCGCCGACTGCGGAACTCACCGCCTTTGCCCTCGTCGACAACCCGCAAGCGCTGCACGCCGACCCCGCGCACTGGGCCGGCTGGGCCATCACCCTCGCCTCCAACACCGTCTACAGGGCCGACGAACGCGACCTCCAGCGCACCTGGCTCCAGCTATGTGTTCCGCGCGCCGGAAACCAGCTGCCCCCGCTGCTGCTGGACGCTCTCGACCACGCCTCAGACCAGACCCTCCGCGACCTCACCGGCGCCCTGGGCCAAGAGCCCCTGGGACTCAGACCCCTCCTGCACGCCTGGGCCCTGCACCGCGACCGCAGCCCCGCGCAGTGGCGGGCAGTCCTCGACGAACTCGACGCAGCCAACGACCCCGACGCCCTCCGCCACCTGATACACGCCCTGGACACCGACCCGAGCGTCCACGAACCCGGCTCGCCACCACGGCAACGATGGCTGTACGCCGCCCGCGCGCTGCTACGCCACGACACCCTTCCTGACCACTGGCCCACCCTGCGCCGCGGCCTGGGCGATCCCACGGTCCTCAAGGACTACGGCGACCCCTGGACGGCCTGACAACCGGGCCCGACAGCTGGCCCTTCGACCACCTCGACGAAGACGCACTCGCCGACCTCTACACCCTCCTGCTGGAGAATGTCGGCGTCGAACGCCTGCAACGGCCCCTGCGCAGCGGCTTCATCCAGGAAGAAGACCGCCTCGTCGACCTGCTGCGCCACCTCCCGCTCAGCCTCGCCTCCTGCGGTACCCACCACGCGGCGGCTGCCCTGCACCGCCTCGCTCAGGCGTATCCGCAGGTGTGGCAACTGCGCATGCTCGCCCGCGACACCGCCCGTACCGCAGCAGACCACAGCGTCCGGCCCCTCGAACCAGAACAGCTGATCCGGCTCGTCACCGACCACCAGACACGTCTCGTCCGCGACGCGCGCCAGCTCCTCGACCTGGTCCGTGAGTCCCTGGCCGTCCTGGAGGAAGATCTGCAGGGCCACAACGGGACGGCCGCCACCCTCTGGAACCGCAACCAGCACCGCTTCACCTCTGCCACCCAGTGCTGGCCCTGCTGGGAGGACGACCTCAGCGACGCTGTCGCCTCCTTCCTGCGCCGCGACATCGGCGGCCACCGCGTCGTCGTCAACCGCGAAGTGCAGGTACGGCGCGACGGCCTGCCCGGCCTGCGCACCGACATACAGATCGAAGCCCCCGCGCCCGCCGACACCGGCCGGCACACCCTCAGGGTCATCATCGAAGCCAAAGGATGCTGGAACCCCGAACTGCCCATGACCGCCCGCACCCAGCTGCGCGCCTACCTCAGCGAACCCGACACCGCCGGTCTGCTCCTCGTCGGCTACTTCGACTGCACCCGCTGGAACACTAAGAAACGCAGCTGCCCCGCGACCAACCACAACATCGACGACGTCCGCCGCGAGCAACACGAACAGATACGCCAACTGACCAGTGACGGAGTGCTGTTGGCCGCTGCGCACGTACTGGACTGCCGACTGCCTGGTGAGGACAGCGACTGGCGCAAAACGGCGGATGAGTCAGCGTAGGCGCCTGGGCCTGCCTGCAGCCCGGACCGTGAACGATCACTACCTGGAGGCGCCGCAGAACCGGACAGCGCTCACCGTCCGATCAGACTGACAACCGTCTTCCTGTCCAGAAGGCACGCCCCCTGCAAGGGGAAGCCGCCGGCCATGCCGCCTCTTGAGCCGCCCGCATCAGCAGGAGGCCCTGGCAGGGGAAGGCCCGCGGCCGGCGCGCAGGCATCAGGACTGTGCACGCGTAGCGCGCCGGCCCAGTCCCGCTCGGGCGTTTATAAAGGCCAGCGACCGGGCGTGAGGGCCCATTACGCTCCTCGGATGTCTGACAAGCGACCTCCCGGCACCCTGGGGGTTGATCTGCGCACACCGGGCCTTCGCCCGTGCGGTCTCTGCGGCGAGGTAAGGGAGATGACGAAGGCGCATGTGCCGCCTCAAGCGGTCGGCAACCGGGGCAGGGTGACCAGCGCAACCGTGCGGGTCCACAACAACGCACGCAGCCTCGGTCGGCTCGCTGCGGGCGGCATGTGGATGCGCGGCCTTTGCGGCGACTGCAACAGTCTCGCCGGATTGAACTACGACAGCGCTTATGGCGACTTCGCCAAGGCGCTGGACACCTACCAGCGCGCGCGCACGCTCCTGCACCTTCCGCAGGCTGACCCAGCGCCGCCCGTGCGGGTCGCCCCAGGCCGGGTCGCCCGGTCGATCCTGATCGGGATGTTCGCCACCACTCCTCAGTTACGGGTGATGTTCCCGGGTCTCGCCGTCGACCTTCGCGAGCGGCGCGATCACATCGCGCTGCCCGACGGGGCCTCGCTGCGCATGGCCCTGTATCCCCTGAGGCGGACACGCCTGGCCAGCATGTTCAACAACTACCGGGTGCTGGGGCGCAGGCAGTACTACAACGTGTTCTCCGAGGTCTACTTCCGGCCCCTGGCGTGGGCCTTGATACCCAGCGACCGCGGGTACGAAGAGCGCCTGGGCGAGTCCGTCTTCGATGACCGTGGATGGGCAACCGTGGACGAGTGGCTCCAGTACGGCGACGACGTCACAGCGGTCGATCTGCGAGACCTCTGCCGCCATGGTGTCCCCCACGTGCGTCACCCGCTGTCCGGGCCCGAGCAGGACAACTGGGTTCAGCTCTTCAGCGACAAGATCACGGCCATCATCGAGGGCGAGATTCCAGGGTGACGAGCTCAGACACAAGCGGTAGTGGCAGGATGCGATGCTGGCATCAAGGCAGCGGCGGCCCCGCCCGCTATAGGCTTCTGCACGCGCACAACACGTAGTGACGAGAGGGCTCTTGCTGATGGCCGAAGAGATCACCGGTGCTTTGACACGCTGGGACGTCTCAGCGGCACACCTGCCCGCGACGGTGCTGACTGCCCCAACGGGCGACCGTGTGTTTCTGCTCCCCGACTCAAGCATCGACGGTGTGGCCCTCTACCGGGACGATGTGGCCGGATTGATCAAAACACTGCGACACCGTGGCGTGGACATCGACTTCGCATACGCACGAGAAGACCGCCGCTATCTCAGCGAGTACGGGGCCAGCGAGGTGGTAGCCACCATCGGCATCGCTGTTGTCACCAACCTCACCACCGATCTGGTCAAAAGCATCGTTCTGACTGCCTGGCAGCGGGCGCGCTCCTCATTGGGGCCCAATTGCCCTGATGAGGAGGTCGACGAGGCGCGCGTGACGGTCAAGATCGCTGAGGTCGTCCGGACCGAGAACGAGACGGCCATCCGGGGTCTAGAGATCACCAGCCGGTTGGCAGACATCGAGAACGTCATCCAAGCGGTTGTGTCCGACCCGGCCCGTGCCGAGCTTCCCCCGGCAGATCCGAACAGTGCCGCTCCGGAGGACACCACCGGATGAGAGTCTCCGGCCTCGTCATCCGCACCGGGGCACCTCTGCCCCCGGCATCAGGCCCTGTGCGCCAGGCCATGATGTACAAGGACGGCGTGGCGGCCCTGCGGGAATCCATGCGCCTGTACGGGCAGTGCTGCCGCAGCATCTCCCTCACCCGGGGCCTGCCCCTGGCCCACCTCCCGTCTTGGGCGTCGACGACAGAGGAAATCCACCGCCGCGGACTGCGGACGATGAGCGCACAACGGGACTTCCTTATCCACGTGTGGTCGCAGGCCCGACGTCAACTGCGAGCCAAGATCGAAGTACTTACCGTGCCGCCTCCCTGGTCTGTCGGTCCACCCACCTCCGACCGGTGGAGCCACCGCCAGTACGCGGCGATGCTGCGTTCTCTGCACCTACCGCACGACACGCCCCGGCCCACCGACCCGTGGGACGACCTGGAAGCGGGGGCACGCACCTCGCTGGCCCGTGCCGTCGACGCCTACAACTTCCTCGAGGACAGCGAGCTTTCCGAACTCGCCCACCGACACGCTCACAACGTCGCGGCCCTCGTAGGCGGACTGTTCGGCTGCAACATCGAGTACTCCGACGACACTTACTGGGACGTATGCCGGCTCACGCTCATGCACAGCAGATGGGGCATGTCTGCTGGCTTCACCTCTACCCGAAACTGTTCCCTGTGCGCGCAGGACATCGACACCTGTCAGCACCTGCTCGACACCCAGTACGACGTCACCGTGCGCCATGACGCTCACGGAACATGCAACGTGTGCGGCCGACTCAGCTGTCCACACACCGACGGTGAGACCGTTTCAGCCTTCCCACGGCCCGTCATGTCCGAGTTGCACATCCACGAAGTGAGTCTGGTCTCCCGACCTAGAGACCCCCTGGCCCGCTTCATCAAGGTCGAGATGAGTCAGGATGCCCTTTTGCAGGGCCTGGGAGAGGATCCGTCTGGCAGAGACATCTGCTGCTACCGGTGCCTCCACCCTTGCAGTGGACTAACTAGCGAACCGGTACGCGGGCCTGCACGGAGAGTCTCACATCCGGTAGCCGTGTTTCCGTCTCGGCGAAGGCGGGCCCGCCTCGTTCATCCCGAACCATCTGCCCTCTGTGACTCGGGTTGACTGAGACACCGCAGGTCGCGAGGGCTTGGCGGGCGTGCCGACGGGCGGAGTTTGGTCCAGGTCGAGCGAGTCTGTGGGGTGGTGAGCGCTTTGCTACACCTGGGCCACCACAGGTCAGGTCTTCGCGGTGGCGCAGGTGCAGCAAGATCGGACACCCGGTGCCGGCCGATACGGCAGGGCCGTTCCCCCTTTCCGCCGAACTCCGAGCGCATCCTGCCCGAAGGGGCGCGCGACGACGGCCGCCGCGAACGACGGCGCACCAGCCAGGTCTAAGATTGCGGCACTTCACATGCGAGGGGGAGCACGTGCGGGATCCTGCAATGACCTCAACCGGCGGTCAGGCGTCGGCGTCCGGCCCGCCGCTCGGCGACCTGTTCCAGGTGATCGTCCCGCGCCCCATCAAACTCGCGGAATTCATCGCGAACCGGAGGGCGGAAGGTTACGTCCGCTACCTGCGGCCCTGGAACCTCGATTCCCCGCTCATCGTCGATCCCGACCACAGTGGCGATTCTGACTTCGACGACGGCCAGTGGCTGACCGACGCCCCACCGGAGAACCTCGTCCAGGCGGGCGACGTTCTCATGCCGCAGTTCTTCGGTCGCCGCGGACCCAGACTGAGCCTCGTCGGACAGATCAGCATTCCCGCCGCAGCGGCCCGTGCCCTCCTGATCCTGCGCCCGGTCGTCCCCATCGATCCCAGCCATCTCCGACTGATCACGGCGTTCCTGCGCTCCAGCCCCCAACTCCGCGCACTGTGCTCGACGCTCAAGGGCGACTTAAGGATCACGGCCAGCGCTCTGCACAGCCTCCGGGTCCCCGGTTGGGATGACGCGCTGTCGGCGGCGCTCGGCGAACTGGACTCCGCTAGCAGTCAGATGGCCCGCTGGCACCAGGAGGCCGAAAGCCTCGCCGACAACGTCTTCGGGGACAGCGAGGACCCCGTGCAGGCGCGCCGCTCGATCATCCGCGCCGGCCAGCTGATCCGTCTTCGGGCCGACGCCGCCGCCCAGCTCGATGACCCTGGCTACATTGCCCGTACGCGCTTCCCCTACCCGCTGGCGCAGCGCTGGCGGGAGGTCGAGGCCCGTATGAGCACCGACGACCGGGACCGCGCCTATAAAGCCGTCCTCGACGCCGCCGAGGCCCTGCTCGGCTTCTGCGCGCTGCTCGTGGCCAGCCTCGCGCAGGAGGCCGGCATCAGCTCCAAAGCGCTCAGGAGCCTGAAGAACAAGATCTCCACTCAGCTAGGCGGCCCGGGATTCGGCGACTGGACGCGGATACTCCAGCAAGCCGCGTCCGCGACCGGCACCGCCAGCCTGGACGCTGACCACCCCTTCCATGAACTCGGCGCCATCCTGGTCGAGGGCTCCGACACCGACCAGGCCGCCGCCCGCCTCGCGGGGCGACGCAACAACCACGCCCACGGCCGCGCCAACGAGCCGCTGCCTTCCGCCGGTGCCCTCGCCGAATCCTTCGCCGACCTGGCCCTGCTGTTCGAACGCGCCCGCTTCCTCGCCGACTGGTCGCTGCTCCACGTCACCTCGGTCAACTGGGACCGCCTGAGCGCCAGCGAGACGGTCGGCTACCGCCGGCTCACGGGCGACCACCCCGTCGTGCCCACCGCGACCATGGTCGTCACCGGCGCCGACCGGATCGAGGCCGGCAGCCTCTACCTCGCTGACCGCGACCAGAACCTCCACCCGCTCCGCCCGTTCCTCACCTGCGAGATCTGCGAAGCCTGCAGCAGCTGGTCAATCTTCCACGCCGACAAGGAGAACGGGCAGCTGATCCAGCGCAGCCTGGAGCACGGCCACAACTACCCCTACAGGGGCAATGAGGCACCGCTGCGCGCGGTCGGCCTGCGGTAGCTGGCCCAGTGCGCCGCCGCCGGGACGTCCTCGCCGATCAGTCGGCCCTGCGCTGATCCAAAGTGCAGGCGCCGACCGTGGCACGGGTGTTGTTGTACGGTCAGTACGGCTCCCGGCCGATACCGCGTTCTGCCGGGACGAGAAGCAGGCTACGGTGCGCCCGCGGGTGCTGATGGCGTCGGAGAACGTCAGCCGGGTGTGCGGGCCGCGGGGCAGGTCGACCAGCACGGTGGCGGTGCCCGCGACGCCTCGTCCGCGGTCAAGCCGCTCCGTACCGCCCCCAGGCGCGGCGCCTCCAGAGTTGGGCGTGGGGCCTCCACCAGGTCGGTGGGCCGCGGTTCGACGGCGATCTGCAGGGCCACATCTCGGGCCCAGCCGACCAGCTCGAGCAGATCGGCCACCGCGACACCGTCCCGGGCGCAGGCGGCCCAGGAGACGCGGAAGCCTCGAGCAGCAGTAGGCCCTTTTCCGGCCTGCTGCCCTCGATGGCCCAGGTGGGCTGAGACGCAGCAGCTGATGATGGCTTGGCGGGCGTGCTGGCGGACAGAGCTGGCCAGCTCACGACGTTCGCGGGCGGGCCGGCCGCCTCCTCAATTCTCCGCAACGTCGGCCAGGACGGCGCTCGGGAGTGCGAGCTAGTGCTCTGACCGCGTAAGTTCGCCGGGTCGGAGGTCGTGGCGGTTGGATGGGCGGTGTCGTCCGATCCGACCGCTGGAGGCGCGGTGGCCGAGCCTGTCCGTGTGCGCAGACTGACCGACCAGGAGGGGCAGAAGCTGCAGCAGATCGTGCGCCGGCGCAGCACCAGTTCTGTGCGTTACCGGCGCGCGATGATGCTGCTGGCCTCGGCCAGCAGGAACCGGGTGCCGGTGATCGCCCAGCTGGTGCAGGCCGACAAGGACACCGTGCGCGACGTGATTCACAGATTCAGGGGCGTCCCATGGTGCGGCGGCAATGAACAGTCGCCGCAGGACCGGTGGCCGGGCAGAGTGGCCATCAGTCCGATATTGAGTTACCGCAGCAGATCGGCCACAGCGGCGACCGCCGTGGTCACTGCAGCCACCAGCGCGAGGACGGCCCCGAAGGCAGTTCCCGCCCGTAGGATGGCCGCTGGGTAGGACCCTCCGTCCCGACGCACCAGGTAGCCGACGCCGGCACCGGTCAGTGCGGCCATCAGCAGTAGCAGTGCACTGGCCGACACCACCATGAAAGCAACCACAGCCATCATCCTCCGCCTTCTTGAACCCGCAGCAGCGGTGCGGGGCTGGGCAGTAGGACACGGCATGGTGAGAGGCCGGGCACAGCCGATCCGGATCGGCCGGACAAGCTGAGAAGGGAAGCCACGTCAGACGGCCGCGTCCGGAGGTAAGGACCGGACGCGCCGGACGCCACAAGGGCACGCTGGGCAGCAGCGGCCGTGGGCATGGCGTTCGTAGTTGCCTCACTGGTGAGAAGGCAACGCAAAAAGCGGCGGAGGACGGCAACACTTGACACACAGCCACTATCCGGCGGAGGCACATGAAGAAGCAGGACAACAACCGTCATCCGGGACGTGCGGCGCTGCAAAGGGAGTTGGCCTCTCTGGAGAAGGCTGCCCTGGGCGGTCGTCCGGGCCGCTCACGGGCGCAGGCGTGCCGGGAGGCGGGCCAGACGACATCGACAGCTTCCGACTGGTTCAAAGGCAACAGCGTTCCCGGTGAGTTCGACGCCCTGTGGTCGCTCGTAGCCGTCCTCGAACGCTGGTGGATGGAAGCGAACCCGCGGCCATCTCAGAACGTTGAGACCACACTGGCAGCCCGCCGCAAGAAGTGGCGCGCCCTGTGGGATCAGGCGCGCGAGACTCCGCCAGCAGGGACGGCTCCCCAGGGGGCCTCACACTCGCAACCGGCTGCCGCAGCACCCTCCTCGAGTACCGAGGCGGTGCCCCGTCGGACGGAAGCCGACCCTGAGGCGGTGCACGATGGACCCGGTTCTGAGCCAACCCTTTCCCTCGCGGGTTGTGTCCTGTTGCCCGTCGGCCTTGATGCACTGTTTTTCCCGATCACCTCCATATCGGACGACAGCAGACACTTGGAGTTCGCGTTCAAGGCGGAAGGGGCTCTCACCTTCCTGGTGAGCGAGCTCGTCAGTCAGGGCGCCACGGGTGTTGGAACCGATCCGGGCAGTTCTCTTGCAGCGGCCAGAGCCGGCCTGTCCCCGCCAGTACGAGGGCTCACCCGCGTCCTGGACGCGACCAACGAGACAAGGGAAATGATCAATCTCGCTTTTCGCCCCATCGCCGCCGAATTGGGGCTCGACCCCCAACGCGTCGATGTGGTGGGCCACCCGATCACAGGACCGCAGGGCTATGTGACGGAACTGGCACCCGAGAAGCAGAAGTCGTGGTCGGACCTTCTGCTCGTACACAGCACGACCTATCACCTGCTCCTCGGCATCGACTCACGGGTGCAGATCGACGTACCGCTGCGGGAATTCTCCGCCGCGGTCCATAGACTCAGACGTTCGGCACAGAGCTCGGTCTCCGCCACCACACTCGGATTCCTGAACACCGTCGCGCACAGCTACCACCCGCACCTGGTCGGCGCTGTTTCACCCTTGGTATCCAGCCTGGACAGCCCATGGATTGACGCCTTCGAGACCTACATCAAAGAGGTCGCCTACCAGGAGTACACGGCGATCCGATCCGAACTCGGATACCTCGCAGGCGCCGAGGCCATGCTCGAACGCACCTGGTCGGTATCACGCCGGCTACTCAACCTCGCCTCGGCCAAAAACCTTCTCAAACAGACCGTACGCACCGTGAAGATCTCCTCAGGAACCTCTTCACGTCCACCGGCCGCCCTCGCCGACTACTTCGCGCGCACACGCTACCTGCCACCGGTCATCAAGACGACCGCACCCCTGACCCGTGCCTTGAACGCCTGGAACGCACGCCATCAATACGGCATGCTGCACTTTAAGTTCAATCACTTCGAATGGCTGAGCGGATCCCGTATCCCCAGACTCCAGACAGGAGCCGCAAAGGTCTCCCTGGACTGGATGCAGAAGGAATACAAGTCGGACCCTCCGGGAGACATCCGAGAGGAGGCCATGCAACTGGCCTTCGAAAAATTCTTCGCCAGGAACCTGATCGCACCGTGCGAATGCCCGGTTCACGGTTACGTTGTCTGCTACGACGACCTCGACGTGCGGTGGGGCGACGAGGACTTGGAGGTGTCCTTTGCCGTGTGCTGCGAGGAAGCAGGGCGCATGACGCTGGTCAACATGATGGCGTATCGATCACTCCGGACATGACGACGTCGGCCTCCAAAACCACTGCTGAGTCTTGGAGACCGACAACTAGTGTTGTGACCGGGAACCTTTGCCGGGTTGCTCGTTGTGCTGGGTGCCTGTGACGGAATTCGGCAAGGGGGCGGGTATGGCATCACCGGTTAGGGTTCGCCAGCTTACCGAGCAGGAGGGACAGAAGCTGCAGCGGATCGTCCGGCGGGGCAGCACCAGTTCGGTGCGGTTCCGGCGGGCGATGATGCTGCTGGCCTCGTCGGGCGGCAGCCCGGTCCCAGTGATCGCGCAGCTGGTCCAGGCTGACGAGGACACCGTCCGGGACGTGATCCACCGGTTCAACGAGGTGGGGCTGGCCTGTCTGGACCCTCGGTGGGCGGGAGGCCGTCCCCGCCTGCTGAGCATTGAGGACGAGGACTTCGTCATCGAGGCGGCCACCACCCGGCCTACCGTGCTGGGCAAGCCCTTCACCCGCTGGTCAATCCGCAAGCTCGCCGAGCACCTGCGGCGCAACATCGCCCGCCCGGTGAGGATCGGCCGGGAGGCCCTGCGCTGCCTACTGCTCCGCCGCGGGATCTCCTTCCAACGCACCAAGACCTGGAAGGAGTCCCCGGACCTGGACTTCGACGCCAAGCTCGACCGGATCGAGTTCGCGCTCACCGAGCGGCCGGACCGGACCTTCGCCTGGACGAGTTCGGCCCGCTCGGCATCCGCCCGATCGCAGGATCGTGCTGGGCTCCCCGGTCGAATCCGGACCGACTGCCGGCGACCTACCGCCGCACCCACGGCATCACCTACTTCCACGGCTGCTACTCGGTCGGCGACGACCGGCTCTGGGGAGTTGTCCGCCGCCGCAAGGGCATCGACCACACCTGGGCGGCACTGCGGTCGATCCGCGCGGCCCGCCCGGACGGCGCCCCGATCTACGTGATCCTCGACAACCTGTCCGCGCACCTGAACCGGCGGATCCGCCGCTGGGCCGACCGGAACAAGGTCGAGCTCTGCTTCACCCCGACCTATGCATCCTGGGCCAATCCGATTGAGGCCCACGTCGGGCCCCTGCGGCAGTTCACCCTCGCCAACTCGAACCACCCCAACCACACCGCCCAGACCCGCGCCCTGCATGCCTACCTGCGCTGGCGCAACGAGAACGCCCGCCATCCGGACGTCCTCGCCGCCCAACGACGCGAACGCGCACGCATCCGCAGCGAGAAACACATCCGCTGGGGCGGCAGATCTCTCCAGCTTGCGGCCTGAACCGGCAGACCTGCTGAGCACAGCATCAGTCGTCGAACTCGAAGCCTGCCGTCTCCGCACGGGCAACAAGCTCGCGAACCGCGCTGGGGCTCGAGATCACGGGCTCAAGGGCAGTCTTGAGCTGAGTGAGGTCACTCAAGCTCCCGAGCGCACAGAACATGCCGCCCTCGCTGTCGAAGTCGAGACGCTCAGCAAGATCCGGCCAGGCGAACTGCACAAGACCTTCCCAGAAGTACCCGTTCGACTCGTGTCCGGCGGCAACCACTGCCGCATCAGCGGCCAGGTCGCCGGCATCGAGCGTCAGCGAGTGCTCACCATCGAAGTCATGCAGGGTGATAGTCACGCCGCGATCTTCCCACCCCCGGCACACAGACTGCCCAGCCCATTCAAACTGCTCGTCCACGCCTGACTCGGCGAACCTTTCCGGTCACAGCACTAGTAGGGCTTGGTCAGGTCGGTATCGGTGTAGGTATGTCGCGGTGGCAGGTGGGGCAGGCACCGGTCCAGAGGGCGAGGAGTGTCTGTAGCTC
>NZ_JBICWL010000040.1:0-39273 GCF_043199735.1 Streptomyces sp. NPDC048566 | reverse complement strand
GGGGTCGCCGGGCCCCGGGGGGCCAGCGTGGTTATGCGCAACGGTCAAACCCCGCCCCCCCGCGGCCGCCCCCCCCGGGGTCCCCCGGCCCCCCCCGGGGGCCGGGGGGGGCGGGCCCCCCCGGCCCCGCGAGCCCAGACAAGTGGGACCGGACGACCGAAAGTGATACGGGTGGACGCGAAAGACATGGGCACCGACCTCAAGTCGGTGCTCATCACCAAGGAAGAGATCGACGCGAAGCTGGCCGAGCTGGCCGCGAAGATCGACGCGGAGTACGCGGGCAAGGACCTGCTGATCGTCGGCGTGCTCAAGGGCGCCGTGATGGTCATGGCGGACCTCGCGCGTGCGCTGTCCACCCCCGTCACCATGGACTGGATGGCCGTGTCGTCGTACGGCGCGGGCACCCAGTCCTCCGGCGTGGTGCGGATCCTCAAGGACCTCGACACCGACATCAAGGGCAAGCACGTCCTGATCGTCGAGGACATCATCGACTCGGGGCTGACCCTGTCCTGGCTGCTGTCCAACCTCGGCTCGCGCGAGCCCGCCTCGCTGAAGGTGTGCACGCTGCTGCGCAAGCCGGACGCGGCGAAGGTCGCGATCGACGTGGAGTGGGTCGGCTTCGACATCCCGAACGAGTTCGTCGTCGGGTACGGCCTGGACTACGCCGAGAAGTACCGCAACCTCCCGTTCGTCGGTACGCTCGCGCCGCACGTCTACGGCGGCTGACGACCCTCTCCACGGGGACGGGCCCGTCCCCGTGGAGACGTTCGGGAACCCCAGCGGGTTCAGCGCCGTTGGAGCAGGCGTGGACCGGATTACCGGCAGTCCCCTGCGGCTTCGGGTGACAATGCTGGGGTACCGTCCGAAGAACAGTCTTTATCAAACTCACTATGGCAGGAGGGACGGGGCGGCACCGCTCCGTATGGATGGACGTGAAGCGATACTTCCGTGGGCCGGTCATGTGGATCGTGCTGGCCGTCCTTGCCGTGGTCGTGTTGATGCAGGTCGTCAGTTCGTCCGGCGGCTACAAGACGGTGGACACAGGCCAGGTCGTCCAGGCGATCAACCAGAACAAGGTCGAGTCGGCAAAGATCACCACCGGCGACGAGCAGGTCATCAAGGTCTCGCTGAAGGACGGCGAGAAGGTTGAGGGCAGCTCGAAGATCCAGTCGAGTTACATCGGCGACCAGGGCGTGTCCCTGGCCAACACACTCCAGAACAAGTACGAGAACAAGCAGATCCCGGACGGCTACACGGTGTCGCCGTCCAAGCAGAACCCGTTCCTGGGCATCCTGCTGTCCCTGCTGCCCTTCGTTCTCATCGTCGTCGTCTTCCTGTTCCTGATGAACCAGATGCAGGGCGGCGGCTCCCGGGTCATGAACTTCGGGAAGTCCAAGGCGAAGCTCATCACCAAGGACACCCCGAAGACGACGTTCGCGGACGTCGCCGGCTCGGACGAGGCCGTCGAGGAACTCCACGAGATCAAGGAGTTCCTCCAGGAGCCGGCCAAGTTCCAGGCCGTCGGCGCCAAGATCCCCAAGGGCGTCCTGCTCTACGGGCCTCCCGGTACCGGCAAGACCCTGCTCGCGCGTGCCGTGGCGGGCGAGGCGGGCGTGCCCTTCTACTCGATCTCCGGTTCCGACTTCGTCGAGATGTTCGTCGGTGTCGGTGCCTCCCGTGTCCGCGACCTCTTCGAGCAGGCCAAGGCGAACGCCCCGGCGATCGTCTTCGTCGACGAGATCGACGCGGTCGGACGCCACCGCGGCGCCGGCCTCGGCGGCGGCCACGACGAGCGCGAGCAGACCCTCAACCAGCTGCTCGTCGAGATGGACGGCTTCGACGTGAAGGGCGGCGTCATCCTGATCGCCGCCACGAACCGGCCCGACATCCTCGACCCGGCCCTCCTGCGCCCCGGCCGCTTCGACCGCCAGATCGCGGTCGACCGCCCGGACATGCAGGGCCGTCTGGAGATCCTCAAGGTCCACCAGAAGGGCAAGCCGGTCGCTCCGGACGTCGACCTGTCCGCCGTGGCGCGCCGGACGCCGGGCTTCACCGGCGCCGACCTGTCGAACGTGCTGAACGAGGCCGCGCTGCTCACCGCGCGCAGCAACCAGAAGCTGATCGACAACGGCATGCTGGACGAGGCGATCGACCGTGTGGTCGCGGGCCCGCAGAAGCGGACCCGGATCATGTCGGACAAGGAGAAGAAGATCACCGCCTATCACGAGGGCGGTCACGCCCTGGTCGCGGCGGCGTCCCCGAACTCCGACCCGGTCCACAAGATCACGATCCTGTCGCGCGGCCGTGCCCTCGGCTACACGATGGTCCTGCCGGACGAGGACAAGTACTCCACCACGCGCAACGAGATGCTCGACCAGCTCGCGTACATGCTGGGCGGGCGCGCGGCCGAGGAACTGGTCTTCCACGACCCGACCACCGGCGCGGCGAACGACATCGAGAAGGCCACGGCCACCGCTCGCGCGATGGTCACGCAGTACGGCATGACCGAGCGTCTGGGCGCGATCAAGTTCGGCGGCGACAACACCGAGCCCTTCCTGGGCCGGGAGATGTCGCACCCGCGCGACTACTCGGAAGAGGTCGCCGCGCTCGTCGACGAAGAGGTCAAGAAGCTCATCGAGAACGCGCACAACGAGGCCTGGGAGATCCTGGTCGAGAACCGCGACGTTCTGGACGCGCTCGTGCTCCAGCTGCTGGAGAAGGAGACGCTGAGCAAGGAGCAGATCGCCGAGATCTTCGCTCCCATCGTGAAGCGCCCGGCCCGCCCCGCGTGGACCGGCTCCTCCCGCCGCACCCCGTCCACCCGTCCGCCGGTGCTCTCCCCCAAGGAGCTGTCGCTGACGAACGGCGCGAACGGATCGACGGCCTCCATCGCCACCGCGACGGAGTCCGTGCCGGCCGCGGAGACCAGCCCGGAGGACCGCACCGAGAGCTGACCCGATCGGCTCCCGGCGCTCCCACCAGGGCCGGAATGCATGCCGCGCCCCCCAGGTTCTAGCCTTGGGGGGCGCGGCTCTTTCGTACGCCCGCACCGTGTGGACGCGTCGACGGCACGCGCAGGAAGATCCCCAGGAACGAGGACCAGATGACCGACCCCGTGACGCTGGACGAGGCCGCGATCGGCGAGTTCGACGAGAAGCGTGCCGAGAACGCCGTGCGCGAGCTTCTGCTGGCCGTCGGCGAGAACCCGGACCGCGAGGGCCTCCGGGAGACTCCGGGGCGGGTGGCGCGGGCCTACAAGGAGCTGCTCGCCGGGCTCCGCCAGGAGCCGGAGGACGTGCTGACGACGACCTTCGACCTCGGGCACGACGAGATGGTCCTGGTGAAGGACATCGAGATCGTCAGCTTCTGCGAGCACCACCTGCTGCCCTTCCACGGGGTGGCCCACGTGGGCTACATCCCCGCGTCCAGCGGCAAGATCACCGGTCTGTCGAAGCTCGCCCGGCTGGTCGACGTGTTCGCTCGCCGGCCACAGGTGCAGGAACGTCTCACCACGCAGGTCGCGGACTCGCTGATGCGCATTCTCGAAGCACGGGGAGCGATCGTCGTCATCGAGGCCGAGCACATGTGCATGTCGGTGCGCGGCATCCGCAAGCCCGGCGCGAAGACCACGACCTCGGCGGTCCGGGGCCAGCTGCGCGACGCCACGACGCGTGCCGAGGCGATGAGTCTGATCCTGGCGCGCTGATCCGTCCCGGTGCCGCCTCCGTCCGACGGCCGGGCGGACGCGGCTCCGGCTCAGGCGGCCGGCGTCGCCCCGCCGTGCTGCTCGTCGTCGTCCTCCGGGAGCTTGCAGACCCGCTCCAGGAAGAGGCCGGCCGCTATCACGGCGATGCCGGCCAGCACGGAGAACCCGGCGTAGATGGCCTGGTCGCGGCGGGCGGGGACCTCCAGGGACTCCAGCAGGAAGACGCCGGTCCCGCCGTACATCCCCGCCACCAGGGCGGCGACCAGGGCGCTCGCCTGGCCGAAGACGACCGCGCGCGCCGCCATCAGCGGGTCGACGCCCTTCGCGCCGGGGCGCCGCTCGCGCTGTGCCTTGAGGCGGGCGCGCAGGGACAGGGCCGTCGCGAGCAGGACGATCGCGATCAGCGCGAGCACGATGGGGGCGGCCAGCGGGACCCGGGGGAGTGTGCCCACCGAGTTCCACAGCCGGGCGCCCGCCCAGGACAGCACCCCGGCCACGAGGAACACCCCGGCCAGTGTCCTGATGCGCAGCTCTTTCACGATGCCCCTTCGATAGCCCGCGTGCGGGCCGGCCCTGCCGGACCGGCCCGTGGTCGTCCTGACCTTAACGACTACTCGGGCAGTCGGAGTTCCAGGTCGGCGCGGGGCGCGACGCCGTCGCGCGGGACCGTGCCCAGGAGCTGGGCGACGGTGCCGCGGCCGGGAAGCTGCGCGGCGGGGTCGACGTCGTGCCACGGGGCGAGCACGAAGGCCCGCTCGTGGGCGCGCGGGTGAGGCAGGGTCAGCACCGGGTCGTCCGAGACGAGATCGGCGTAGGCGACGATGTCCACGTCGAGCGTGCGGGGGCCCCAGCGCTCGTCCCGCACGCGGTGGAAGGCTTCCTCGACCGCGTGGGCCCGCTCCAGGAGCGAGGAGGGGGGCAGCGTGGTCTTGAGGACCACGACCGCGTTGAAGTAGGAGGGCTGGCTGTCGGGATCGACGCCCCACGGCTCCGTCTCGTAGACGGGGGAGACGGCCTTGACCCGGACCCCGGGGGTGTCCTCCAGGGCGTCGACGGCGCCCTGGAGGGTCTCCAGCCGGTTGCCCAGGTTCGAGCCGAGGGAGATCACGGCGCGCCGCGGGTTGTGCAGCGTGGAGTCGGCGGCGTCCACGCGCTCCACGACGGAGGCGGGTACCGGCTGGACGGTCGGGTCGCTCTGACCCTCGGTGAAGGACGCGGTCATACTCGGCTCCGGGTGATGGTGACGGTCACGTCGTCGAAGGGGACCGTGATCGGGGCGTCCGGTTTGTGGACGCACACCTCCACCTCCAGTACCCCTTCGTGCTTGAGGCACGTCTGGGCGATGCGCTCGGCGAGGGTCTCGATGAGGTCGACGGGCTCGCCCTGGACGACGGCCACGACCTCCTCGGCCACGATGCCGTAGTGCACGGTCTTCGCCAGGTCGTCGTCGGCCGCGGCCGGCCGGACGTCCAGGCCGAGCGTCAGGTCCACGATGAAGGTCTGGCCCTCCTCGCGCTCCCTCCGGAAGACGCCGTGGTGCCCGCGGGCCTTGAGGCCGCGCAGCGCGACACGATCCACGCGAATCACTCCTGCAATCGTCGGTGAAGGCCGTCGTGCGCCGCGTGCGGTCGGCACACCGGCCTCGGGCGAATCTACCTGCGGGCACCGGCGGCGTGTCCCGAGGGGGCGGGGCGTCCGGTCGAAGGGCTGAGGCTTCACCGGGCGTTTCCCCCGGGGAACGCGGCGGCTCACGGGTTGGTAGCCGCCCCTACCCCCGACGGGCGACGCGAACCACTTCTTGGTCCCTGTGGGGGGTGCCGGCCACCCGGCCGGCGGCATCCGGGCGTCAGCCGGCGGGCTCCTCCCCGTCGTCCTCCCCCGATTCGGCCAGGACGGGCGAGGCGTGGTGGGACCAGAGTTTCCAGCCCTCGCCGGTGCGGCGGAACAGGTTCGTGGCGACGACCAGCTGGCCCACGAGCGGTCCGAGCTCGTCGCCGTCCTCGGGGGCCGGCCCGCCGCTGAGGATGTTCTCCGTGCAGGTGACGAGCGCGGTGTTGCCGGCGACCGAGACGCGGACGTCGGTCAGGAAGAACTGGATGTACTCCGTGTTCGCCATGATCAGCGCGTACGAGCGGAGCACCTCGCCGCGGCCGTTGAGGACCGGCCAGCCGGGGTGGACGCAGGACACCACGGCCCCTTCGCCGCCCTCGACGTCGTCGTCGGTGGTGTCGGGGGGAGCCAGCCACAGGCCGGAGAGTTCCTCGAAGTCGCCGCGCTCCAGTGCCTCGTAGAAGGCGGTGTTGGCGTGTTCGACCTGCTCGACGTCGGTCTGCGGTGTGCTCACCGGGCTCCCTCGGCGGCGGGACGGCCGGCGGTGCCGGAGGGCCCGCCGGTGCGGGCGCCCTCGACGGCGCGGGCGACCCGCACCGCGTCGGCGGTGGCCCTGACCTCGTGGACGCGGACCGCCCAGGCGCCGTGCTGGGCCGCTATCGCGGAGACGGCGGCGGTGGCGGCGTCCCGTTCCCGGGCGGGCGGCGGCGCGCCCTCGGCGCCGGCGAGGACGTGGCCCAGGAAGCGCTTGCGGGAGGCGGCGACCAGCAGGGGGTGCCCCAGGCCGCGCAGGCGGTCCAGGTGGGCGAGGAGCGCGAGGTCGTGCGCGGGGTCCTTGGAGAAGCCGAGGCCGGGGTCGACGACGATCCGGTCGGCGGCGATACCGGCGTCGATCGCGGCCTCCACGCGTGCGTGCAGCTCGTCGACGACCTCGCGGACGACGTCCGCGTACACGCCCCGGACGTTCCCGCCCGCCAGGAAGCCGCGCCAGTGCATGACGACGAAGGGGGCGCCCGCGGCGGCGACGGCCGGGATCATCGCCGGGTCGGCGAGGCCGCCGCTCACGTCGTTGACGAGGGCCGCCCCGGCCGCCAGGGACTGCTCGGCGACGGAGGCGCGCATGGTGTCCACGGAGACGGTGACGCCCTCGGCGGCGAGCCCGCGGACGACGGGGATGACCCGCTTGAGCTCCTCCGTCTCGTCGACGCGGGTGGCGCCGGGACGGGTGGACTCGCCGCCCACGTCCACCAGGTCCGCGCCCTCGGCGACCAGGGTGAGGCCGTGCTTGACGGCCGCCGCCGTGTTGAACCAGTGGCCGCCGTCGGAGAACGAGTCCGGGGTGACGTTCACGACCCCCATGACCGCGCAGCGGTCCCACGTCGGCAGTCCCGCGACTCGGCCGCGCCCGCGCTCAATGCTCATACGCCCAGCCTAGGTCCCCTCCGTGCCGTCGCGTCCTCCGCCCGGAGCACGGGCCCGGCGGCTGCCGGCACGGCGCGCCTGCCCGCCGGGGCCGGGGGGCGGACCCGCCGGCGCGGACGGGCCCGGCCCCGCCGGAGCCGCCCGCCCCGCCCGCGTCCCGCGGTGCGGCTCGCGGGTCCCGGGGGCCGCCGGATCAGGCGGCCCGGACGCCCCGCTCGGCCACCCCGTGCGGGCAGGGGCGCGGGGAGCGGGCGCGGCGGCGCAGCAGGCGGGGCAGGGCGAGGGTCACGAAGCCCTCGGCCTGGAGGGCGGCGAGGCCGATGCGGGGGAGGTCCCGGGAGGAGGCGTAGACGACGAAGCGCGGCTCCCAGCGGGGGCGGAACTTGGCGTTGAACTTGTACAGCGACTCGATCTGGAACCAGCGGGACAGGAACACGAGCAGGCCGCGCCAGGCGCGCAGCACGGGCCCGGCGCCGATCTTCTCGCCGCGGGCGAGCGCCGAGCGGAACATCGCGAAGTTGAGGGAGACCCGGGCGATGCCGAGCCGGGGGGCGGCCTGGAGCGCGGCCACGATGAGCAGCTCGTTCATGCCGGGGTCGGCCGCGCGGTCGCGGCGCATGAGGTCGAGGGAGACGCCGTCGGTGCCCCAGGGGACGAAGTGCAGGACGGCCCGGAGATCGCCGTACGTGCCGGGCAGATCGTCGGCCTTGTGGGCGGTGGCGATGAGGCAGTCCCCGTCGGAGGGGTCGCCGATCCGGCCGAGCGCCATGGAGAATCCGCGCTCGGTGTCGGTGCCCCGCCAGTCCTCGGCCGCCCGCCGTATCCGGTCCAGTTCGCCCTCGCCGAGGTCACGGACGCGCCGCACCCGGGTCGCGTAACCGGCCCGCTCGATGCGTTTCACCATCTGGCGCACGTTGCGCATGGCGCGCCCGGACAGGGAGAAATCCGCGACGTCCACCACCGCCTCGTCGCCCAGTTCGAGGGCGTCCAGCCCGGTCTCGCGGGTCCACACCTCGCCGCCCGTCTCGGAGCAGCCCATGACGGCGGGGGTCCAGGAGTGGGCCCGGGCCTCGTCCATGAAGCGCTCGATGGCGCCGGGCCATGCCTCGACGTCGCCGATCGGGTCGCCGCTGGCGAGCATCACCCCGGAGACCACCCGGTAGGTCACGGCCGCCTTCCCGCTGGGCGAGAAGACGACCGCCTTGTCGCGGCGGAGGGCGAAGTGGCCGAGGGAGTCCCGGCCGCCGTGCCGCTCCAGCAGGGCGCGGAGCCTGACCTCGTCGTCCTCGGTGAGGCGGGCGGCGGGGTGTTCGGGGCGGAACGCCAGGTAGACGGTGGTGACGGCGGTCAGCCAGCCGAGGGCGCCGAGGGAGAAGGCCACGGTCCAGGAGGTGGGCCCCGCGTAGTCGACCGGGCCCTCGAAGCCGGCCAGGCCGTACAGCACGTGGGTGATCCGGTCGGCCAGGCTCGGGTCGCCGATCATGCGGTTCTCGTGAACGCTGACGATGAGGAGTCCGAGGACGAGGGAACCGGCGCCCATGAGGACGAAGTTGGCGAGCGCGCGCCAGCGGCTGCGCGGATCGGGCAGGGCCGCGAACTCGTCGCGGTGCCGCAGCAGGGGTGCGAGCAGCGCGACGGAGATGACCACGCCGATCAGCGAGTGGCGGTACGAGAACTGGGCGATGGCGCCCACCGGGAGCAGCACCACGGCGGCGCGCCACGCCCGGCGCTTGCGGCGCCGCAGCCCGTGGGCGAGGAGCAGCAGGAGCACGCCGGCGCTCAGCGAGAGGGCGGCGGCGAACGGGCCGAAGGAGCCGGGCAGCACCTCGGCGAGGGCGTGCATACGGCTGTGACGGAAGCGCGGGAAGACGCCCGCGGCGATGTCCAGGAGGCCGACGAGCGTGCAGGCCCTGGCGATCAGGGCGGGGACGGCCTCGGGGCTCGGACCGCGCAGTATGCGCCGCGTCCGGCCGGTCCGGTCCGGAACCCCACCCGACATTTCCCCATCTATCCTGACAGACATCGCATCCCGTAGTTCTGCGAGAGACCTTGAATCCGGTGCCATTCCGGCATCCGGCGACATTGCGCCCTCTAGGACGGTGTCGTGGGGACACAGGTTCACTCGTCCCCGGAAAGCCGGTTCAAAAGGCAAGGAAAGTCCCGGGCAAGGACTCGCGAAGGCGGGGCTCCCGGGGCGGAAAGCGCGGCGGAGCAGCCCATGGGTCTCACGAGCAACAAGGTGCTGGTACTGGCGGTCCTGCTCGCCGTGCTGCTGTTCGCGGGCACGGTGGCGTGCTGGCCGCGGCTGGCGCGGTCCGGCTGGCGGTCCGTCGGCGGGCGGGTGGGCCTGCTGCTCGCCACCCAGCTGGCGCTGTTCGCGTGCGTCGGGCTGGGCACCAACCAGGCGTTCGGGTTCTACGCGAGCTGGGCCGACCTGTTCGGCCGGGAGCGCGGCGAGGGCGTGGTCGTCGACCACGACCCGGCGGGCGCCGCGGGGGGCGGCCCCCTCCGGGTGGTCGACACCCGGCGGGTGAGCGTCTCGGGCGGTTCCCGGCCGTGGACCGGCGGGCAGATCCAGCGGATCGACATCGTCGGCCGCACGACCCGCATCGCCACCCCCGCCTACGTCTACCTGCCGCCCGAGTACTTCCAGCCGCGCTACCGGACCCGGACGTTCCCGGCGGTCACCGTGCTGACCGGGTATCCCGGGACCGCCGGCGCGCTCGTGAAGGGGCTGCACTACCCGCAGACCGCGGGCCGGCTGGCCAGGACCGGCAGGATCCAGCCGATGATCCTCGTCATGCTGCGGCCGACGGTGGCGCCTCCCCGGGACACCGAGTGCGTGGACGTCCCCGGCGGCCCGCGGACCGAGACCTTCTTCGCCAAGGACCTGCCCGAGGCCGTCTCCGCGCACTACCGGGTGGGCACGCGGGCGGGCAACTGGGGCGTCATCGGCGACTCGACGGGCGGGTACTGCGCGCTGAAGCTCGCCGTCCACCACCCCGGTGCCTACGCGGCGGCGGCGGGTCTCTCCGCGTACTACAAGGCGCCCTTGGACCGCACCACGGGCGACCTCTTCCACGGTGACCGGGTGCTGCGCGCCGCCGCCGACCTGCGCTGGTACCTGAAGAACCGTCCCGCGCCCGACACCTCACTGCTCGTCACCACCAGCAGGATCGGCGAGTCCAACTACCGCGACACGCTCGCCTTCATCGACCTCGCGAAGGCGACCGGGCGGACGCGGATCTCGTCGATCGTCCTCGACAGCGGCGGACACAACTTCAACACCTGGCGGCGCGAGATCCCCGCGGCGCTCCAGTGGATGAGCGGACGGCTCGGCGACCACTGAGCCGGCACGGTCCGCCGTCGGGGCCCGACGCCCCGCGCCGGGCCCGGGCCTGCCGTCGCTCCGCCGCGCCCGACGCCCCTGCGACGCGCGGCGCTTGGCGCCGGGTGACGTCCTGCGGGGGTGACGTCCTGCCGGGCGCGGGGTACGGGGCGCGGGTGGCCGGAGCGGCGGCCGGGCCGGTCGGCGCCGTTCGGGGGCCGGCCCGGCCCTGCCCGCGACGCGTGCGGGCGACGGCCCCGGCGGACGGGATCGGCCGGCGGGCGGGCGGGGCCGGTGGTTCGCGACGGCCCTTGCGGGACAAGGGGCGGGCCCTGTCGGCTCCCGCTGCGCGGCCATGCCCGCGGGGTGGCTGTGTTTTTACCGTGCGGGCCACCACGATTCGCCTACGCGCGGTAAGTTTCTGGCCATGCCACGTGGACGCCACCGCCATTCCCCGCCCTTGCACAGGCTGCTGCCTCCTTCGGCGATCGCCGGCGTGTCGCTCGTCTGCGCCGTGGGGCCCTGGTTGTTCACGGAGCCGGCCGTGCTCCGTGTGCTGGCCGCGGGTGCCGCGGTGACGGCGGTCGCCGGCGCGGTCGTCATGCGCCGCTGGGACACCGCGGCGGGCAAACGCGTCGCCGACCTCACGCGCGCGCGGGCGAGCGACGAGTGGCGTCACGAGGAGCGGGTGGCCGAGCTGGAGACCGACCTCGACGAGTCGCGCGAGCTGCGGGTCAAGCTGGAGCACAAGCTGCGCGCCAAGCGCACCGAGCTCGCCGGCCTGCGCAACGAACACGCGGCCCTGCTGCGGCGGTACGCGACCGCGGAGACGGAGCGGGCGACGGCTCTGGAGGGGCGGCGCAGGCTCGCCATCGAGGCATCGGTGCCGACGCGTGCCCTCCCGGCCGCGCGGACCGCTCCGGACGCGGTGGCCGCCCCCGACGCGGTGCCGGCTCCGGTCGCGACGGCCGCCTCGGAACGCCCGGTGGCCGAACCCGTCGACCCGGCGGGCTTCTTCGGGGTCGCGCCCGCCGCGGGCCCGGCCGACGGCCGCGGCGGCGCGGTCGCGGACGGCGACGAGGGTGACTCCGGGGACGGACCGGACGCGGACCGCGTCCCCGAGGACGACGTGACGGAAGCCGCGGGGGACGCGGCGGCGGAGGAGGCCACCGACGCGGCGGAGGATGACGCCGACGCCGACGCCGACGCCGACGCCGACGCCGACGCCGACGCCGACGTCGAGGACGTCGAGGACGCCGAGGCACCGGAGGCCGCCGGGACCGGGTCCGGTGACGGACCGTCGTCCGGGGACGCCGGTGCGGCGGACTCCGCCGGGGCCGACTCGGCCGAGAGCGGTGTCGCCGCGGACGGCGACGAGCCGGCGGCGACGGGCCCGGCGGCGCCGGACGCCGAGGGCACCGCAGCGGTCGCCGCGGCGCGGCCCGACGGCGGGACGGGCAGCGGCCCGGACCCCGACCCCGGGCCCGGTGGCGAGAGCGGCACCGCGTCGGCGACCCCGGCGGACGCCGGGACGGACGCCAGGGCGGAATCCGACACGGAACCCGAGACGCCGGCCGCCTCGCCCGCCGGCCCGCGCCCGGAGTCCGGCGGTCGCGCCGGGTCTGCGCTCGACGCGGCGGTGAAGGACGCCGCGGCGCGCAAGAGCGCGGCGGCCCGGCGCGCCACGTCCGGCGAGCGGGCGCAGCGCTCCGCGGCGGACGGGTCGGCGCGGACGCCCGGTCCGGCACCCGCCGGGGCCCCGGAACCGTCCTCGGGCGCCGACGCGGAGGACGGTGGGGCGCAGGGGAAGCCCGAGGCGGTCGGCGGGCACCAGCGCGCGACCGCCGAGGCCAAGCCTTCGCCGGCCCGACCGGCCGCTCCGGCGGACGCGTCCGCGCCGTCCGCGCCGGACGAGGTGCCGCCGCGCGGCGCGCAGGCGCACCACCCGGTCCGGCCCGCCGAGACCGCCCGGCGGTCCGGTCACTTCACCGTCCCGACCGCGGTGGCCGTCGTTCCGCCCGCGGCTCCGGTCCGCCGGCGCGCCGTCGAAGGCGGGTTCGACTTCTTCGGCACGCAGAAGGGGTCCGCCGACGCCGCGGCGATGGAGGCCGTACAGAACGAGGATCTCGCCGACGTCGTCGGCCAGGAGGCGCTCGCCCTGCACAAGGCCGAGGCGGAGTCCGGCTTCAAGCCGCTGGCCGGCGGCCCGCTGCGGGCCGGTCAGGTCATCGACCTGACCGCGCACGACGAGACCGAGCAGATCGACGTGGCGGGCCTGCGCAGCGCGGCTTCCTGAACGGCCCGCCCGCCCGCGGACGAGGCCGAGGGCGAGGCGCCGAGGGCGCCGCCCGCCGCCGGTGACCGGGCGGGTTGCGGGTCCCGCCTGCCGCGCGACGCACCCCGCCCGCCCGCTCGCCGCACCGGGCGGAAGCCCCCCGGGTACGCCCCGTGCGAGGGATTCCGCCCGGCACGCCGAGAGCGTGTACCCGACACCGCGTGCCCGGCTCTCCGCGCGACCCGCCCACCGTGTCGCCCGCTCTCCGCGCGACCCGTTCTCCGGGTGGACGGCGGGAGTGTCGCACAGCGCCTCGCCGACGGTGGTCGTGGTGGGGCGCGGGCAGCCGGCCGTCAGGCCATCCAGCGGTCCGGCCGGGCCTCCCGCCGGCCGGTGCGCGACCGGTCCGCCTGCGCCTGGAGCAGGTCCCTCGCCTCCGCGGCGTCCCGCAGCCGCGCGGTCACGGTCCGGCCGGCGCCGGTGTCGACGCGCACGTCGGCGAGCCCGTGGAGCCGCTGCCACGGTCCCTGCGTCATCCGGACGCTCTGCACCTTCGCGTGCGGGACCAGGGCGAGGCTGCGCCGCAGCAGGCCGTGGCGCGCGGCGAAGACCGTGCCGGTGACGGCGAGTCCGCAGCCGCGCCACCACAGCGGCAGGCACCGGCGGGCCCGCCGCGGCGGCCGGTGCAGGGACGCCGGGACGGTCACCCCGGGAAGCACCGCGGCGATCACGGCCTCGGCCACCTCGCGCGGGGCGACCGGCACGAGGACGGAGTTCGACGACCCGGCCACGTCCAGCTCCACGCGCACCCAGCCGCGCCGCCGCCACAGGAGCGGCTCGACGATCCGCACGGTCTGCACCCGGCCGGGGGGCACCGTCTCGTGCGTGCGGTCCAGCAGGCCGTGGTCGATGCGCAGGCCGTCCGGCGACGCGCCCACCGTCCAGTCGTACTCGCCGACGAAGCGGCCCGCGCTGCTCGCGCCCGCCGCGCCGAACAGCGGCAGGCCGGTCGCGAGGACCGTCCACACGCTGTGCGTGGCGAGCCACAGCAGCAGCGGTACGACGACCGCGGCGGCCAGCGTGATCCAGGTGGCGCCGGTCAGCACCAGCGAGACGGCGAGGACGCCGGGCGGCACGTGCAGCAGGCGCCGCACCGGTGCCTCGCCGACCTCGCGGGCGGCCTCGGGGGTGAACCCGGCGGCCCTGGCCAGCAGCACGGCCCGCAGCGTGCGGGCCTCGCGCTCGCCCAGGTAGGCCAGTTCGTCCTTCTTGTCCGCTCCGACGACGTCGAGCTTCAGCTTGGCGACGCCGGCGACCCGGGCCAGCAGGGGCTGCGTGACGTCGACGGCCTGGAGCCGGTCCAGCCGGATGTGCGCGGTCCGGCGGAACAGCAGTCCGGTGCGGATGCGCAGTTCGGTGTCCGTCACCGCGAAGTGGGTGAACCACCAGCCGAGGAAGCCGTAGAGGGCGGCGCCCGGCACGATCACGGCCAGCCCGAGGAGCAGTGCGGTCGTGGTGAGCCGGGCGAGCTGCTGCTGGGCCTGGCCGGGGTCGTGGACGGCCCAGCCGGCGATCACCGCGACGGGCGCCCAGGCCCGCCGGAACGGGGTCACCGGGTGCAGTCGCCGCTCGGACGGCGCGCGCCCGCCGCCGAACGGCTCGCCGTCCGCAGGGGTGACCGGGGAGCCGGGCGGGCCGGGCGCGGGTGGGCCCGAGGGGCCCGGGGAGGCCGTGCTCACAGGCCCGCCGACCGGGCCTCGCCGAGTTCGGTCAGCCGGTCGCGCAGCCGCTCCGCCTCGGCCGGGTCGAGCCCGGGGATGCGGGCGTCGGTGGCCGCCGCCGCCGTGTGCAGCTGCACGCCGGCCAGCCGGAAGCGCCGCTCGACCGGCCCCGAGGTCACCTCGACCAACTGCATGCGTCCGTAGGGCACCACCGTCTCCTCACGCCACAGCACGCCCCGGCTGATCAGCAGGTCGTCGGCGCGCTCGGCGTACCGCCAGGAGCGCCAGTTGCGGCCGAGCATGCGCCAGCCCCACGCGGCGAGGGCGGCCGGGAGGAGCGCGCACAGCGCCCAGCCGGGCCCCGCGAACACGCCGAGCAGCACCCCGGCGACGACGGTCGGCAGCCCCAGCCACACCACCAGCAGCAGCCGTCGCATCCGCAGCAGCCCCGGAGGCAGTGCCTTCCACACCGGCTCGGCTGCCGCGTTCCCCGCTGTCCTCGTGCTCCCCGTCTCCATGGGGCCAGCGTACGTACGACAGACTGTGTCCATGAGTCCCACGACGGAGACCATGGTCGGAATCGGCGGCGCCGCGGAGAGCACCGACATGGTGCTCAACATCGGGCCGCAGCACCCGTCCACGCACGGGGTGCTGCGGCTGAGGCTGGTCCTCGACGGCGAGCGCATCCAGCACGCCGAGCCGGTCGTCGGCTACATGCACCGCGGCGCGGAGAAACTCTTCGAGGCGCGCGACTACCGCCAGATCGTCATGCTGGCCAACCGGCACGACTGGCTGTCCGCCTTCTCGAACGAGCTGGGTGTCGTGCTCGCCGTGGAGCGGATGCTCGGCATGGAGGTGCCCGCGCGCGCGGTGTGGACCCGCACGCTGCTCGCGGAACTCAACCGCGTCCTCAACCACCTGATGTTCCTGGGCTCCTACCCGCTGGAGCTGGGCGGGATCACGCCGATCTTCCACGCCTTCACCGAGCGCGAGGAACTCCAGCACGTCATGGAGGAGATCTCCGGCGGGCGCATGCACTACATGTTCAACCGGGTCGGCGGTCTCAAGGAGGACCTGCCGGCCGGATGGGCCGGCCGCGCGCGTGCCTCCGTGGCCGCGCTGCGCTCGCGGATGGACGTCTACGACGACCTGGTGCTCGGCAACGAGATCTTCCGGGGCCGGACCCGCGGGGTCGGCGTCCTGTCCGCGGAGGCCGTGCACGCCTACGGGGTCAGCGGCCCGATCGCGCGCGCCTCCGGCGTCGACTTCGACCTGCGCCGCGACGAGCCCTACCTCGGCTACGGCGACCTCCGGGACACCCTGCGGGTCGTCACCCGGAGCGAGGGCGACTGCCTGGCCCGCTTCGAGTGCCTCCTGGAGCAGACGCACGTCTCCCTGGATCTCGCGGACGCGTGCCTGGACCGGCTCGCCGAGCTGCCGCCCGGGCCGATCAACCAGCGGCTGCCCAAGGTGCTGAAGGCTCCCGAGGGCCACACCTACGCGTGGACCGAGAACCCGCTCGGCATCAACGGCTACTACCTCGTCAGCAAGGGCGAGAAGACCCCGTACCGGCTGAAGCTGCGGTCCGCCTCGTACAACAACATCCAGGCGCTCGCCGAGCTGCTGCCGGGGACGCTGGTGGCCGACATGGTCGCGATCCTCGGGTCACTGTTCTTCGTCGTCGGCGACATCGACAAGTAGCGGCCCGAACGGGTCGTCCGGTGCCGGGGCGCCGGCCGGCGGGGCCGGGAGCGCGACGGGCTGGATCAGCCAGCCGAAGCCGCCGAGCCCGCCCGGCGCGGTGAGTTCGGCCGCCGCGCCCGCGCCCGCGAGGGCGCGGACGTAGCCGGCGGGGTCGGCCGAGGCGAGCGAGAGCGGGGGGCGCGAACCGCTCACGCCGAGCGCGCGCAGCGCCGCCCGCTGCGTCGTCAGCCGGCTCCCGGCGCCCGCGCACGCGTCGAGCGCCACGTGCGCGGTGACGTCGCAGGAGCCGTCCGGGACCGGCCGGGTCTCCCGGCCGTCGCGGAACCCGGTGAGGGTTCCGCAGGGCGGCCGCTCCCCGGCGCGGTGGGCGTAGTCGACGGCGACGGCGAGCCCCCGCGCGAGCGAGTCCACGGCACCGGCCCAGGCGAGGTCGCGGGGCCGGCCGATCTCGGCCCGCGCCCCCGCGGGGACGGCGCCGGGCGACGGCCACCACCACGTGCGCAGCCACCGCGCGTCCGCGCCGCCGACGGGGTCCCCGAGGCGTTCGGAGCCGTCGTCGTCCACGAGGACGAGCCGGGCCCGCCCGGCCGCGTCCACCTCCGCGACGTCCACGGGCACGTTGTCCAGCCACTCGTTGGCGAACAGCAGCCCGGTGACCGCGCGGGGCGGTTCGGCGAGCCAGGTGACGCGGCGGTCGAGCCCGGCGGGGCGGCCGGCGCGCTCGACCGCGTACGCCCGCACCCGGGCGGCCACGTCGGCGGGGAGGGCGGCGAGCACCCCGCTCACCAGCTCGCCGCGGCCCGCCGCCATGTCCACGAAGGCGAGCTCGTCCGGCCCGCCGAGCGTCGCGTCGACCCGGCACAGCAGCCGGGCGACGGCCGACGCGAAGCGGGGGGAGGCGTGCACCGAGGTGCGGAAGTGCCCCGCGGGCCCCTCCGGCCTGCGGTAGAAGCCGGAGGGCCCGTACAGCGCCTCCTCCGTCGCCTCGCGCCACCCGCGCCACCGTCCGGCCGCGGCCGGGCCTCTCGTCGCCGTCACCGGGCCACACTAAGCGGGGCCTCCACCTTGGGGAGTACGAGGGACGGTCCCGGATCGGCCCTCCGGTTGACCCCTGCACACGGCACGCTTCCCTACGCTGGGTCACGTGCAGCGCCTCTACGATTTTCTCCGCCGGCACCCGACGTGGGTCGACAGCTTCTGGGCCGTCGCCCTGCTCGGGATCACCGGCGTGAACATCGTCAGTGTGGACGGCGCCGGCCACCACGGGTCGGTCGCCGAGTCGCTGCCCATCGCGTTCTTCCTGTGCGTGGCCGTCGCGCTGCGCCGCCGTATGCCGGAGAGGATGCTCGTCCTCGCCGCGGCCATGGGCTTCGTCCAGCTCGTCGTCGACGTCGAGGTCATGACGGCCGACTTCGCGCTGCTCGTGATCATCTACACGGTGGCCGCCGACGGGGCGCGCTGGGCCTCCCGGTTCGCGCTGGCCGGCGGGCTGTGCGCGGGCACGCTCGCCCAGCTGCGCTGGCCGGCGGACGAGGCGGGCGCGCTCGGCGGTGTCCTGATAGCGGTCTTCCAGACCGTTCCGTTCGCGCTCGCCTGGGTGCTCGGCGACTCGATCCGGACCCGCCGCGCCTACCTCGCCCAGCTGGAGGAGCGCGCCGCCCGGCTGGAGAAGGAGCGTGAGGCGCAGGCCAAGGTGGCCGTCGCCGCCGAGCGGGCCCGGATCGCCCGCGAGCTGCACGACGTCGTCGCGCACAACGTCTCGGTGATGGTCGTCCAGGCCGACGGCGCCGCGTACGTCATGGACGCCGCTCCGGACCAGGCGAGGAAGGCGCTGGAGACCATCTCCGGCACCGGCCGGCAGGCCCTCGCCGAGATGCGCCGGCTGCTCGGCGTGCTGCGCACCGGCGAGCACCAGGAAAGCGGCGAGTACGTGCCGCAGCCCGACGTCGAGCAGCTCGACGAACTGATCGAGCAGTGCCGTGCCTCCGGCCTCCCCGTCGACTTCAAGGTGGAGGGCACCCCGCGCCCGCTGCCCAGCGGCGTGGAGCTGACCGCGTACCGCATCGTGCAGGAGGCGCTCACCAACACCCGCAAGCACGGGGGGCCGAACGCGGGGGCCAGCGTCCGGCTGGTCTACTTCGACGACGGGCTCGGCTTGCTCGTCGAGGACGACGGCAAGGGCGCGCCCCACGAGCTGTACGAGGAGGGCGGCGCCGACGGCCAGGGGCACGGCCTGATCGGCATGCGGGAACGCGTCGGCATGGTCGGCGGCACCCTGGACGCGGGCCCGCGCCCGGGTGGAGGCTTCCGCATCAGCGCCCTGCTGCCGCTCAAGCCGGCCCACTGACACCTGTCACACGCCTGCCCCGCAGGCCGATCCGTACGGTGATCCGTACGAAGGGAAAGGACCCCGATGGCGATCCGCGTGATGCTCGTCGACGACCAGGTGCTGCTGCGCACCGGATTCCGGATGGTGCTCGCCGCCCAGCCGGACATGGAGGTCGTGGCCGAGGCGGGCGACGGCGTCGAGGCGCTCCAGGTGCTGGCGGCGACGGCGGTGGACGTGGTGCTGATGGACGTCCGGATGCCGAAGCTCGACGGCGTGGAGACCACCCGCCGCATCTGCGCGGACCCCCATCCGCCGAAGGTGCTCATCCTCACCACCTTCGACCTCGACGAGTACGCGTTCTCCGGGCTGAAGGCGGGTGCCTCCGGATTCATGCTCAAGGACGTGCCGCCCGGCGAGCTGCTCGCCGCCATCCGCTCCGTGCACAGCGGGGACGCCGTGGTCGCGCCGTCCACCACGCGGCGGCTGCTCGACCGGTTCGCGCCGATGCTGCCGAACGCGGGCCGGGAGCCCCGGCACAAGGGGCTCGAACGGCTCACCGACCGGGAGCGCGAGGTCATGATCCTCGTCGCGCAGGGCCTGTCGAACGGGGAGATCGCGGCCCGTCTGGTGCTCTCCGAGGCGACCGTGAAGACCCACGTGGGCCGCATCCTGACCAAGCTCGGGCTGCGCGACCGGGTCCAGGTGGTCGTCCTGGCCTACGAGACCGGCCTGGTCCGGGCCGGCGGGCTGGGCTGACCCGGCCGGGCCCGCGCGGCGGGGCGCCGCTCCGGCGCCCGGACGGCGGTCGCCGCGCGTGACCGGGGCGTGACCGGCGACCACTAGGGTCTGCGCATGCTCCTGTGGATCAACGGCCCCTTCGGGGGCGGCAAGACACAGACCGCACACGAGATCCGGCGCCGGCTGCCCGGCAGCGTCGTCTGCGACCCGGAACACCCCGGCTTCGGCCTGCGCCGGATGCTCCCGCCCGAACTGCGCGGCGACTTCCAGGACCTGGTGTCCTGGCGGCAGGGCGTGGTCGAGGTGCTGGACCTCGCCCTCGCGGGGCACGACGGTGTGGTCATCGTCCCCATGACGGTGACCGATCCGCGGTACTTCGCGGAGACGGTCGGCCGCCTGCGCGAACTGGGCCACGACGTACGGCACTTCGCGCTGCTGGCCGAGCGGGAGACGGTCCTGGCCAGGCTGCGCGAGCGCGGCCTGGCGCGGCTGCTGCGCCACGTCGCCGGCAAGGACGCCCCGCTGCGGCGCGAGAGCTGGGCGGTGGAGCGGCTCGACCACTGCCTGGAACGGCTCGGTGAACCGGAGTTCGCCGAGCACCTGTGGACCGACCGGACGACGGTCGCGCGGACCGCCGAGCGCATCGCGGTCCTCGCGGGACTGACCCTCGCGCCGAACCGCGACGGCGCCCTGCGCGGGCGCCTGCGCAGGGCGTGGACCGGCGTGCGCCACATCCGCTTCGACTGAGGGCCCCGCCCGCCGGCCCGCGCTACCGCAGCAGGCCCTCCAGGAAGTCGCCGCCCAGCCGGGCCACCACGCCCGCGTCGAGCTGGTGCAGCACGTACCGGCCGCGCCGCCGCGTGGTGATCAGCCCCGCCTTCTTCAGCACGCCCAGATGCCGGGATATCTCCGGCGCCGTCATGCCGTGCACCCGCGCCAGCTCGCCGGTGGTGTACGCGCTGCGCGCCAGGTGGCGGCACATCCGCATCCGGACCGGGTGGGACAGGGCCGTCATCCGCAGGGTGAGCTGCTCCACGGAGGGCGGCGCGGCGGGGGCGGCGAGGTCGGGGGCGCCGACCGGGTAGTGCAGCACGGGCCGCCAGCGGTGGCGGTGCAGCACCATCAGGTGCGGGCGCCCGAGGCTGGTGGGCACGAGGAGCAGGCCGCGGTCCGCGGTGACGGTGTGCCCCTCGGTCAGCTTGTCGACGACGATGTGGCCGCGCGCCTCGTCCAGCGTCACGGCGGAGGACACCGAGGACAGCGCCTCGGCCAGGCCGCCCCGGTGCAGCAGCGCCGTCCGGTGGCGGGCCTCGGCGGCCAGCGGATGCCGCAGCCGGGACCAGGTCTCGGTGAAGAACGCCTCGTCGCAGTCCTCCAGGAACTGCCGGAGCCAGGCCCGCACGCCGGGCGGGTCCGCCAGCAGCCGCTCGGTGAACAGCGCCTGCCGGGGTCCGCGCGAGGCGGCCAGCTCCACGGCCCGGCGGCGCACCCCGGGGTCGGTGAGCGCGTGCGGCCCCGCGGAGCCGTAGGCCGGCACGCAGGTGAACTCCAGCGCCGCGTCCACGAACTGCTCGTCCGTGAGCTTGTCCAGCAGGTCCAGGTCCTCGGCGAGGGTCCCGCCGGGCAGGGCGCCGCCGGGGACGCCGGCGGCGGGCAGGAACAGGTCGGAGAACGTCGTCCGCCACAGGAAGTCCGCCTCGCACATGCGGTCCGCGAGGTGCGGGTCGAGTGCCGCGCCCACCCCGGCCGCCCAGCCCCTCAGGCCGGGGTGGTGTCCCGGCTCGGCGAGCGCGTGCAGCGCCATCCCCAGCTCGGCCAGCGGGGACGGCACGAACGCGATCCGCTCCGGCCGCAGCCCGCCGATGTCGATGCGCACGCTCATGCCCTCATGGTGCACCCCGCCACCGACAACGCCCCGGCCGCCGGGGCCTGCCGAAGCGGTTCCCGGTGCACGGCCGGCGTCGGTCGGCCGTGCACCGGCCGGCCGGCGCCGAACGGGCCGGTCAGCCGCCGGCCGCTCCCGGCAGGCGCTTCGCGAACTCCCGCACGGCGTCCTTCACGTCCTGCGCCGTCCATTCCAGGCCCGGGGCGGCCACGGTGACCTCGGTGAGCGAGAGCCCCGGACCGCCCTCGGACCAGCCCTGACCGAACAGGCCCGTCCCCGTCTCCTCGGTCTGGAGCAGCGCCGCGTCCCCGAGGACGTCCGCGGGGTAGGGCAGCCAGACCTGGAACTGGTGGGTGTGCGGCACCTCCGGGTGGACCCGGGCCCAGGGCACCCCGGCCTCGGCCAGCCCCTCGCGCAGGGCCGCGGCCACCACGCGCGCGTGGGCCACGTAGTCGGGCAGCCGGGGCAGCTCCCGGTCCAGGCCCACCAGGGCGGACAGGGCGGTCGGGAACTGATGGACGATCATGCCGCCGTACCGGTGCCGCCAGGTCTTCGCCTCGTCGACGAGCGTCCTCGGCCCCGCGACCGCCGCGCCGCCGAAGCCGTCGAGCGACTTGTAGAACGACACGTAGACGCTGTCCGCGAGAGCGGCGATCTCGTCCAGGGGGCGGCCGAAGTGCGACGGGCACTCCCACAGGCGGGCCCCGTCGACGTGGACCACCGCGTCCCGCTCGCGGGCCGCCTCCACGACCGCGGTCAGCTCCTCCCAGGACGGCAGGACGAATCCGGCGTCGCGCAGCGGCAGTTCCAGCAGCAGCGCGCCGAACGGCTCGGGGAGGTCCCGCACCTCCTCTGCGGTCGGCATCCGCGGCTCGTCCGTCAGCGTCACCGGCCGCAGTCCGCTGACCCGGCTGAACGCGTGCCGTTCGTGGACTTCCGGGTGGTTGAGGGCGTGCAGCGCCACCGTCGGGTTCCCGGTGCGGCCCGCCCAGCAGCGCAGCGCGACCTGCTGGGCCATGGTGCCGGTCGGGAAGAACGCCGCCGCCTCCTTGCCGAGCAGCCCGGCCACCCGCTCCTCCAGCGCCTCCACGACGCCGTCGCCGTACATGTCGACCCGCCCGTCGAGGTCGTGGGACTCCCCGGCGGCCTCGCCCAGCCACTCCAGGCGCTCCCGGAGCGTCAGCTGGTAGCCGGGGCGCCACAGCACCCGCTCCGCGGCCCGCCAGGCCACCGCGCGCCGCTCGAAGCGCTCCTCGGGGGTCAGCGGTGCCGCCTCCCGCCCGGCCCGTCCCGCGGGCCCCGTTTCCGTCCGTGCCGCCCTGTCGCTCATCCCTGGATGATGTCCCGAGCCCACCCCGCCGGTCACCCCGAATTCCCCGCCCGCCCGTGACCTGCGCCGATCGCGCCCCCGGAGCGGCGGGGCGGCCCGCGCCGCGGTCCGCCGGGACCCCGCGGCCGGTGGACGGCCGGACGCTCCTGCGGGCAATCGCGTTAACATGACGAGAAATCGTCCGGTACCCCGAGCGGACTGGAACGGAAGGCCCCCGTCGAGTGAGTACATTCCCGCAGTCAGAGCCGAAGGACCGCCCCGCGCGGCTCGCCGTCGGCGTCGTCGGCGCCGGCCGCGTCGGCCCCGCGCTCGCCGCGGCCCTCCAGCTCGCCGGGCACCGCCCGGTGGCCGTCTCGGGCGTCTCCGACGCCTCCCGCCGCCGCGCGGCGCACCTGCTGCCCGGCGTGCCCCTGCTGGCTCCCGCCCAGGTCCTGGAGCGGTCCGAGCTGGTGCTGCTCACCGTCCCGGACGACGCCCTGCCGGGTCTCGTCGCGGGGCTCGCCGAGACGGGGGCCGTCCGGCCCGGCCAGCTCGTCGTGCACACCTCCGGCCGGTACGGGGCCCGCGTCCTCGACCCCGTCCTCCGGGCGGGCGCCCTGCCGCTCGCCCTGCACCCCGCGATGACCTTCACCGGCACCCCGGTGGACGTCCAGCGGCTCGCCGGCTGCTCGTTCGGCGTCACCGCCCCCGACGAGCTGCGGCTGGCGGCCGAGGCCCTGGTCATCGAGATGGGCGGCGAGCCCGAGTGGATCGCCGAGGAGTCCCGGCCGCTCTACCACGCGGCCCTCGCGCTCGGCGCGAACCACCTGGTGACGCTGGTCGCCGAGTCCATGGAGCTGCTGCGCACCGCCGGTGTCGAGGCCCCCGACCGGATGCTCGGCCCGCTGCTGGGCGCCGCCCTCGACAACGCCCTGCGCTCGGGAGACGCGGCCCTCACCGGCCCCGTCGCCCGCGGAGACGCGGGCACGGTCGCCGCGCACGTCGCCGAACTGCGCGCGCACGCGCCGCAGACCGTCGCGGGCTATCTCGCGATGGCCCGCGCGACCGCCGACCGCGCGCTCGCCCACGGACTGCTCAGGCCCGAACTCGCCGAGGACCTCCTGGGAGTCCTCGCGGGCGGTACCGACGGGACCCGGGGGAGCGAGGGAGAGACCCGATGACCACCGCCCTGCTGCGCACCGCCGGCGAACTGCACGCGCGCGCCCGCGCGGGCCGCCGCGCCGTCGTCATGACCATGGGCGCCCTCCACGAGGGGCACGCCACCCTGATCCGCGCCGCCCGGGCCGTCGCCGGGGACGGCGGCGAGGTGGTCGTGACCGTCTTCGTGAACCCCCTCCAGTTCGGGCAGGGCGAGGACCTGGACCGCTACCCCCGCACGCTCGACGCCGACCTAAGGATCGCCGGGTCGGCCGGCGCGGACGCCGTGTTCGCCCCCTCCGTGGACGAGGTCTACCCCGGCGGCGAGCCGCAGGTGAGGATCTCCGCCGGGCCGATGGGCGGGCGCCTGGAGGGCTCCGCGCGGCCCGGTCACTTCGACGGCATGCTCACCGTCGTCGCCAAGCTGCTGCACCTCACCCGCCCGGACGTCGCGCTGTTCGGGCAGAAGGACGCCCAGCAGCTGGCCCTGATCCGGCGCATGGTCCGCGATCTGAACTTCGGCGTCGAGATCGTGGGCGTGCCCACCGTGCGCGAGGAGGACGGCCTCGCCCTCTCCAGCCGCAACCGCTATCTGTCGGCGGCCGAGCGGCGGACCGCGCTCGCCCTCTCGCAGGCGCTGTTCGCGGGCCGCGACCGGCACGCCGCGCAGGAGGCGCTGCGCGCCCGGGCCCGCGAGGTGCCCGCCACCCGCGCGCGGGCCGAGGCGCTCAGCGCCCTGGGCGAGTCCCGGGCCGCGGCCGACGCCCACGCCGTCGCCAAGGCCGCCCCCGGCGGCCCGGCCGGCGTCCGCCTCGCCGCCCGCCTCGTCCTGGACGAGGCGGCCCGGATGAACCCGCCGCTGGCCCTGGACTACCTCGCCCTGGTCGACCCGTCCGACTTCGGCGACGTCCGGGACGACTTCACCGGCGAGGCCGTCCTCGCCGTCGCCGCCCGGGTCGGCACGACCCGGCTGATCGACAACATCCCCCTCACCTTCGGAGCCGCCTCGTGACCGGCAAAGGCACAGGTTCAACAGGTCGGGACACCGCCACCGGCATACGCCTGCACGCGCCCGCGCCCGGCTGGGCCCTCGACGCCGACGTCGTGGTGGTCGGCTCCGGCGTGGCCGGGCTGACCGCCGCGCTGCGCTGCGAGGCCGCGGGCCTGCGCACCGTCGTGGTCACCAAGGCGCGCCTGGACGACGGCTCCACCCGATGGGCCCAGGGCGGCATCGCCGCGGCGCTCGGCGACGGCGACACCCCCGAGCAGCACCTGGACGACACCCTGGTCGCGGGCGCGGGCCTGTGCGACGAGGAGGCGGTGCGCATCCTCGTCACGGAGGGCCCCGACGCCGTCCGCCGGCTCATCGAGACCGGCGCCCACTTCGACGAGTCCTCCGAGGGCGGCCTCGAACTGACCCGGGAGGGCGGCCACCACCGCCGCCGTATCGCGCACGCGGGCGGCGACGCGACCGGCGCGGAGATCTCCCGCGCCCTCGTCGAGGCGGTCCGCGCGCGCGGCCTGCGCACGGTCGAGAACGCGCTCGTCCTGGACCTCCTCACCGACGCCGAGGGCCGCACGGCGGGCGTCACCCTGCACGTGATGGGAGAGGGCCAGCACGACGGCGTGGGCGCCGTGCACGCCCCCGCCGTGGTCCTCGCCACCGGCGGGATGGGCCAGGTCTACTCCGCGACCACGAACCCGTCCGTCTCCACGGGGGACGGGGTGGCGCTCGCCCTGCGGGCCGGCGCCGAGGTCTCCGACCTGGAGTTCGTCCAGTTCCACCCGACCGTGCTGTTCCTCGGCGCGGACGCCGAGGGCCAGCAGCCGCTGGTCTCCGAGGCGGTCCGCGGCGAGGGCGCCCACCTGGTCGACGCGGACGGCGTCCGCTTCATGCTCGGCCGGCACGAGCTGGCCGAGCTGGCGCCCCGGGACATCGTCGCCAAGGGCATCATGCGCCGGATGCAGGAGCAGGACGCCGAGCACATGTTCCTCGACGCCCGGCACTTCGGGGCCGCCATGTGGGAGCACCGCTTCCCGACCATCCTGGCCGCCTGCCGCGCGCACGGCATCGACCCCGTCACCGAGCCGGTCCCGGTCGCCCCGGCCGCCCACTACGCCTCCGGCGGCGTCCGCACCGACGCCCGGGGCCGCACCACCGTCCCGGGGCTGTACGCCTGCGGGGAGGTCGCCTGCACCGGCGTCCACGGCGCCAACCGGCTCGCCTCCAACTCGCTGCTGGAGGGACTGGTCTACGCCGAGCGGATCGCCGCCGACATCGCGGAGCGGCACGCCGCGGAGGGCCTCCGCACGCGCGTGCCCGAGCCGGTCCCGCACCCCGAGAAGCCCGCGCACCCGCTGCTCGCGCCGGAGGCCCGGTTCGCGATCCAGCGGATCATGACCGGCGGGGCCGGCGTGCTGCGCTCGGCCGCCTCCCTCGCCACCGCCGCCGACGCCCTCCAGCGGCTGCACAGCGACGCCCGGGAGGCCCTGGACGAGAACGGCAAGACCGCAGAGCCCGGCGTCGACACCTGGGAGGCGACCAACCTGCTGTGCGTGGCCCGCGTGCTGGTGGCCGCCGCCCGGCTGCGCGAGGAGACCCGCGGCTGCCACTGGCGCGAGGACCACGCGGACCGGGACGACACCGACTGGCGCCGGCACATCGTCGTACGGCTGAATCCCGACCGGACACTCGCGGTCCGGACCACCGATACCGCAGACTTCCCCCCGACGACCCGGCAGCCCCGTCCGGCGCCCCCGTCCCGTCCCCAGGAGCAGTGACCGAAGTGAGCACCCCCGACCTTCCCCTCGTCCAGAGCGGAGGCTGCGGCGACGGCTGCGGCTGCGGCGCCGAGACGGACGAGGAGTACCTGGAGTGCGGTCTCGACCCCGCGCTCGCCCAGCTCCTCGCCGACGCGGGCCTCGACCCGCTGGAGGTCGAGGACATCGCCAACGTGGCGATCCAGGAGGACCTCGACCACGGGGTGGACGTGACGACGGTCGCCACCATCCCCGAGGACGCGGTCTCCACCGGTGACTTCACCGCCCGGGACGCGGGCGTCGTCGCGGGCCTCCGGGTCGCCGAGGCGGTGCTCTCGGTGGTCTGCACGGACGAGTTCGAGGTCGAGCGGCACGTCGACGACGGCGACCGCGTCGAGGCCGGCCGGCGCCTGCTGAGCGTCACCACCCGCACCCGCGACCTGCTCACCGCCGAGCGCAGCGCGCTGAACATCCTGTGCCGGCTGTCCGGCATCGCGACCGCCACGCGCGCGTGGGCGGACGCGCTGGAGGGCACCGGGGCCCGCGTGCGCGACACCCGCAAGACGACGCCGGGCCTGCGCGCCCTGGAGAAGTTCGCCGTGCGCTGCGGCGGCGGGGTCAACCACCGCATGTCCCTCTCGGACGCCGCGCTCGTCAAGGACAACCACGTGGTCGCCGCGGGTGGTGTGGCGAAGGCCTTCGAGGCCGTCCGGGAGGCCTTCCCCGACGTGCCCATCGAGGTCGAGGTGGACACCCTGCACCAGCTGCGCGAGGTCGTGGACGCGGGCGCCGACCTGATCCTTCTGGACAACTTCACCCCCGCCGAGTGCGAGGAGGCGGTGGCCGTCGTCGGAGGTCGGGCGCTGCTGGAGGCGTCCGGCCGGCTCACCCTGGAGAACGCCGGGGCGTACGCGAAGACGGGCGTCGACTTCCTGGCCGTGGGCGCGCTCACGCACTCCGCGCCGATCCTGGACATCGGCCTCGACCTGCGAGCGGCGGAGTAGCCCCGGCCATGCTGCTGACCATCGACGTGGGCAACACCCACACCGTCCTCGGTCTCTTCGACGGGGAGGAGATCGTCGAGCACTGGCGCATCTCCACCGACTCGCGCCGCACCGCCGACGAGCTCGCCGTGCTGCTCCAGGGCCTGATGGGCATGCATCCGCTGCTCGGGGAGGAGCTCGGCGACGGCATCGACGGCATCGCGATCTGCGCGACCGTCCCGTCCGTCCTGCACGAGCTGCGCGAGGTGACCCGGCGCTACTACGGCGACGTGCCCGCCGTCCTCGTGGAACCGGGCGTCAAGACCGGCGTGCCGATCCTCACGGACAACCCCAAGGAGGTCGGCGCCGACCGGATCATCAACGCCGTCGCGGCCGTCGAGCTGTACGGGGGACCGGCGATCGTCGTCGACTTCGGCACGGCGACCACGTTCGACGCCGTGAGCGCCCGCGGCGAGTACGTCGGCGGGGTGATCGCCCCCGGTATCGAGATCTCCGTCGACGCGCTCGGCGTCCGGGGGGCGCAGCTGCGCAAGATCGAGGTGGCCCGGCCGCGCGCGGTGATCGGCAAGAACACCGTGGAGGCCATGCAGTCGGGCATCGTCTACGGGTTCGCCGGCCAGGTCGACGGCGTCGTGAACCGCATGGCCCGCGAACTGGCGGACGACCCCGAGGACGTCACCGTCATCGCCACCGGGGGCCTCGCCCCCATGGTGCTCGGCGAGTCCTCGGTGATCGACGAGCACGAGCCGTGGCTGACGCTCATCGGCCTGCGCCTGGTCTACGAGCGGAACGTCTCGCGCATGTGAGCCGCCGGCCGGCTCCGGCCGGCCGGGCTCCGGCCCGTGTCGACCCCTGCCGGCCCGGGCGCCCCACGCGAGTCCCGGCTCCGGGCCCTGACCGCTCCCGGGTCTCGGGTCCGGTGTCGGGCTGTGCGCCGGGCGCCGGTGCGGCTCGTGTGCCCTGCCGGTGCGGCGGGTCCGGTGCGCGGCCGGTGCGGGCCGCCGGCGCGATCTCCGGCTCCGGGCGACCGGCTCCGGGCCCGGACCGCTCCCGGGTCTCGGGTCCAGGTGTCGGGTTGTGCGCCGGGCGCCGGTGCGGCTCGTGTGCCTTGCCGGTACGGCCCCGGCGGTGGGCCGTACCGCCACCGCTGCGGTCGGCACTCCGGCGTCGCCGGGACAGGACGCGCCACAGCCTTTCCGCTATGCCTCTTTTGTCTGATTAGCGCGTATCGTCACCCCATGCCCACGCCCTACGGTTCCCACGGCGGCATGGCGTTCGGCGCACAGGAGCTGCGTGTGCTCCGCCGCGCTCTCGCCCTTGCCCTGCACCCCGCCTCCGCCACGGCCGAGGACGTCCAGGACTGCCTGCGCCTCGCCGAGTCCGTCGATGAGGCGTCCCGCGAGGCGGCCAGGCTGCGGGCCTTCCTGCTGGCGGACCTCGCCCGCTACCGTGCCGCCCTCCCGGGTGCCGCCGGCGGCTACCTCGACCTCCTGGAGGAGGTCCTGGCGACCGGCCACCGGCCGGACCCCGACGACCTCGCCGCGCTCCGCTCCCTGCGCGGCCATCCCGCCGCCGCGGCCCTCCTGGACCGCTGCCGGACCCTCGCCGAACAGGACGTACGGGCCCGCCTCGCCGCCCGCCAGGCCCCCGCGGCCCCCGTCGTCCCCGCCTCCCGCACCCGGCTGCTGGCACTGCCGGGTGGCCGCTCCGCGGGCGACGAGGGACGCAGCCCCGAGCCGGAACCGGGCTCGCGGCCCCCGGCCGGCACCCCGCGCCCGGACCGTCCGATCCCCACCCCGGGCGAGGTCTTCCCGCCCCGCCGCAAGCCCGGCACCGCCCCGGCGGACCCGCGGCACCGGCTCGCCGCGGGCTGACGCGGGCCGCCGACCCCGGGGGCCGGACGCGGTGCCCGCTGGCTACCCTGGAGGCATGGACTACGTCTCCGCGCTCGTGCCCCCCGTCGTGATGGCCGTCTTCTTCATCGGGCTCATCGTGACGATCGTGAAGACCCAGGGCGGCGCCAACAAGGGCAAGGAGGACGCCGCCGTGGACGCCGTCCTCGCCCGCGCGGAGAGCGCGCGCCAGGCGTCCGGCCCCTCGGACGCCGGCGCCTGACCACCGGCGCCCGGTAGCCGCGGAGCACCCGTGACGGGCGTTCCGCGGCTTTCCCGCGCCCCGGACCCCCGGTGCGCCCGCGCGGCGTACGGCTCGGACGTTTCACGCGGTTCCCGCGTTCTTCGAGTCGTACGCCCTTTTTGTCGCCCCTCTCCCACTATTGTTCTGGACTGTGCCTCGCCCCTTGGGAGAACTCGAAGACGCGGTCATGACGCGGGTGTGGAAGTGGAACCGCCCGGTGACCGTTCGGGAAGTCCTGGAAGACCTTCAACAGGAACGGTCCATCGCGTACACCACGGTCATGACCGTTCTGGACAATCTCCATCAGAAGGGCTGGGTGCGGCGCGAGGCGGAGGGCCGGGCCTATCGATATGAAGCCGTCTCCACGCGCGCCGCGTACTCGGCCGCGCTCATGAACGACGCCTGGTCGCAGAGCGACAACCCGGCGGCGGCTCTCGTCGCCTTCTTCGGCATGATGAGCGAGGAACAACGCGTCGCGCTCCGCGATGCCGTACGCATGGTGCAGGGGCCCTCGGAACCAGAACCGCCGGCACCCGAAGCGGCGGAAAGGGCGGCGGGCGCCGAACCCTCCGGGGAGAACCCCGCCGCCCACGAGGACGGCTCCGGGCGATAGCGTCCGCTCATGCCAGCAGAGCATCCCGCAGAGCATCCGGCAGAGGTTCCGGCGAACCTTCCGGCGCCGCATCCCGAAGCCGCGGCAAAAGCCCTCACCGTCCGTCGGGCCAGGACCGGTGACGTCGCCGCCGTCCGCGCACTCCTCGACGCGAACGTGCAGCGCCGCATCCTCCTCGACAAACCCACGGTGACCCTTTACGAGGACATCCAGGAGTTCTGGGTCGCGGAACGCGACGACAACGCCGAGGTCGTCGGCTGCGGCGCGCTGCACGTGATGTGGGAAGACCTCGCGGAAGTGCGCACGCTGGCCGTGGACCCGGCGGTCAAGGGCCTCGGAGTGGGGCACCGGCTGCTGGAGAAGCTCCTCCAGACCGCCCGCTGGCTCGGTGTCCGGCGGGTTTTCTGCCTGACCTTCGAAGTCGGCTTCTTCGCGAAGCACGGCTTCGTCGAGATCGGTGAGACGCCGGTCGACACCGAGGTCTACGCCGAGCTGCTGCGTTCCTATGACGAGGGCGTCGCGGAGTTCCTCGGTCTCGAACGGGTGAAACCGAACACCTTGGGCAACAGCCGGATGCTTCTGCATCTGTGATCGCCCCCGGATATTCCGGCCGGCCTCCTTGCCCGGTGCCCCTATGTCCGAAACGCGCATGTTTCCCGCGGGGCGGTGCCGCATGAGTCTCCGCCAGGGGTTTGTGTTTTTCCGGCAAAAGCGGTTTGCTTTCCGACGTACTGCAGTACTGCATATAACAGGGGACGGCGAAACGGCCGACGCCGCGGACCCTCCTCGCCCTGAAGTTATCGATGAAAGGAAATCCGGTGGCACAGAAGGTTCAGGTCCTTCTTGTCGACGACCTCGACGGTGGCGAGGCAGACGAGACCGTGACGTTCGCGCTGGACGGCAAGACGTACGAAATCGATCTCACGACCGCCAATGCGGACAAGCTCCGCGGCCTTCTCGAGCCTTACGTCAAGGGTGGCCGTCGTACCGGTGGCCGTGCTTCGGGCGGACGCGGAAAGGCGCGCGCCACTTCCGGCGGCAGCCAGGACACCGCGCAGATCCGCGCGTGGGCCAAGGAGAACGGCTACGAGGTCAATGACCGCGGCCGTGTTCCCGCGTCCATTCGCGAGAAGTACGAAGAGGTCAACGGCTGAGCGCTCACGCGCCCCAGCCGCAGCCGGTGACAGTGCGTCGCCATCGTCTGCACGACGCGTACGAGATCGGGGGCGCCCCCGACGCCCCCGGCGGCGGTCGCGCCGCCCGGTGCCGGCAGTGCCGGCAGCGCGGGTCCCAGCGCCCGGCCGGGCTCGGGGGGCCGCAGCCAGCGGGTGGCCCCCTGCGGGCCCTCCCGCGCCTCCCGCCGGCCCGGCCGCGTGCCCGGACCCGGCGGCGGGGGAGCCTCGACGCTCCCGCCCGCGCCGGTCGCCGTGAGGTCCAGCGCCAGGCCGCCCCACTCCAGCCAGTCGAGCAGCCCGGGCAGCTCCTCCGCGCTCCCCGCCGCCACCAGCAGCATCATCCGGTCTCCGTGCAGAACCACCGGGGACCCGGGTCCGAGGTGCCGCAGGGCGGCGAACCCCGCCTCGGCCGGTCCCTCCAGGACGTCGAAGAGGGCTCCGGTCACCAGGCCCGCCGGCGGGCCGGGCACGGTCGGCCAGCCCAGTTCGTTCTCGTACCACCGCCGCACCGGATCGACCGGGTCGCGCGGCCGGCGGGGAGGGGGAACGGTGGGAACCATGCAAGGAGCAACCGCCGCGGCGGCCCCGGAGTTACGCTGGGTCTCCCGCCGAGCGCACAGAGTTCCGGTGAAACGGGCGTGCGGAGGCGTTTCGCGGGGCGTGGGTGTTCGCCCGTAGCGGAGGGAACCGGTGCGCGCGGCATGGACCGTCCGTGCGTGCGGGTAAGACATCCCTAGTGGGAGGGGCGACACGCAGGACTTCGGCGTCTCACGTTCGCCATCGGCGTACAGGTGGCGAGGGTATCCGCTTGGCCTGCGGGAACATCGTCTCGCACCATCAGGTTGAGGCAGATGTCGGCGTTCGGGGTCAGGAGGCAGTGCTGGTTCTCGGTCCGGTGTCGGCAGTTGGAATGAGCGGTCCCCGCTTGCGGGACTAAGCTGCGGAAGGACAGGGAGGGGAGCGTCCCCTTACTGCCTGACCGCTCTGAGGAGCGATTAACGATGTTCGAGAGGTTCACCGACCGCGCGCGGCGGGTTGTCGTCCTGGCTCAGGAAGAAGCCCGGATGCTCAACCACAACTACATCGGCACCGAGCACATCCTCCTGGGCCTGATCCACGAGGGTGAGGGTGTCGCCGCTAAGGCCCTGGAGAGCCTCGGGATTTCGCTCGAGGCGGTCCGCCAGCAGGTGGAGGAGATCATCGGCCAGGGCCAGCAGGCCCCGTCCGGCCACATCCCCTTCACCCCCCGTGCCAAGAAGGTCCTGGAGCTGTCGCTCCGCGAGGCCCTTCAGCTGGGCCACAACTACATCGGCACGGAGCACATCCTGCTCGGCCTGATCCGCGAGGGCGAGGGCGTCGCCGCCCAGGTCCTGGTCAAGCTGGGCGCAGACCTCAACCGGGTGCGGCAGCAGGTGATCCAGCTGCTCTCCGGCTACCAGGGCAAGGAGACCGCCGCCGCCGGCGGTCCTGCCGAGGGCACCCCCTCCACGTCCCTGGTCCTCGACCAGTTCGGCCGGAACCTCACCCAGGCCGCTCGCGAGTCCAAGCTCGACCCGGTCATCGGGCGCGAGAAGGAGATCGAGCGGGTCATGCAGGTGCTGTCCCGCCGCACCAAGAACAACCCGGTGCTGATCGGTGAGCCCGGCGTCGGCAAGACCGCCGTCGTCGAGGGCCTCGCCCAGGCCATCGTCAAGGGCGAGGTGCCCGAGACCCTCAAGGACAAGCACCTCTACACCCTCGACCTCGGCGCGCTCGTTGCCGGCTCCCGCTACCGCGGTGACTTCGAGGAGCGCCTGAAGAAGGTGCTCAAGGAGATCCGCACCCGCGGCGACATCATCCTGTTCATCGACGAGCTGCACACGCTGGTCGGTGCGGGTGCCGCCGAGGGCGCCATCGACGCGGCCTCGATCCTGAAGCCGATGCTGGCCCGCGGTGAGCTCCAGACCATCGGCGCCACCACGCTGGACGAGTACCGCAAGCACCTCGAGAAGGACGCGGCGCTGGAGCGCCGCTTCCAGCCGATCCAGGTGGCGGAGCCGTCCCTGCCCCACACGATCGAGATCCTCAAGGGCCTGCGCGACCGGTACGAGGCCCACCACCGGGTCTCCATCACCGACGAGGCCCTGGTCCAGGCCGCGACGCTGGCCGACCGGTACATCTCGGACCGCTTCCTGCCCGACAAGGCGATCGACCTGATCGACGAGGCGGGCTCCCGGATGCGCATCCGCCGGATGACCGCGCCGCCGGACCTCCGCGAGTTCGACGAGAAGATCGCGGGCGTCCGCCGCGACAAGGAGTCGGCCATCGACTCCCAGGACTTCGAGAAGGCGGCTTCCCTCCGCGACAAGGAGAAGCAGCTGCTGGCGGCGAAGGCCAAGCGGGAGAAGGAGTGGAAGGCCGGCGACATGGACGTCGTCGCCGAGGTCGACGGCGAGCTGATCGCCGAGGTCCTCGCCACGGCCACCGGCATCCCGGTCTTCAAGCTGACCGAGGAGGAGTCCTCGCGTCTGCTGCGCATGGAGGACGAGCTGCACAAGCGGGTCATCGGCCAGAAGGACGCCATCAAGGCGCTCTCGCAGGCGATCCGCCGCACGCGGGCGGGTCTGAAGGACCCGAAGCGTCCCGGTGGTTCCTTCATCTTCGCCGGCCCCTCGGGTGTCGGTAAGACGGAGCTGTCGAAGACCCTCGCGGAGTTCCTGTTCGGTGACGAGGACGCGCTGATCTCCCTCGACATGTCGGAGTTCAGCGAGAAGCACACGGTCTCGCGCCTCTTCGGTTCGCCCCCCGGCTACGTGGGCTACGAAGAGGGCGGCCAGCTGACCGAGAAGGTCCGCCGCAAGCCGTTCTCCGTCGTCCTCTTCGACGAGGTCGAGAAGGCCCACCCGGACATCTTCAACTCGCTGCTGCAGATCCTGGAGGACGGTCGGCTGACCGACTCCCAGGGCCGGGTCGTGGACTTCAAGAACACGGTCATCATCATGACGACCAACCTCGGCACCCGGGACATCTCCAAGGGCTTCAACCTCGGCTTCGCGGCCGTGGGCGACGTCAAGACCAACTACGACCGGATGAAGGCCAAGGTCAACGAGGAGCTGAAGCAGCACTTCCGCCCCGAGTTCCTGAACCGTGTCGACGACACGGTGGTCTTCCACCAGCTCACCGAGGAAGACATCATCCAGATCGTCGACCTCATGATCGCCAAGGTGGACGAGCGGCTGAAGGACCGGGACATGGGCATCGAGCTCAGCCCGACCGCCAAGTCGCTCCTCGCGAAGAAGGGCTACGACCCCGTGCTGGGCGCCCGGCCGCTGCGCCGGACCATCCAGCGCGAGATCGAGGACGTCCTCTCGGAGAAGATCCTCTTCGGCGAGCTCCGTCCCGGCCACATCGTGGTCGTCGACACGGAGGGCGAGGGCGACAGCAAGACCTTCACCTTCCGCGGCGAGGAGAAGTCGGCGCTGCCCGACGTCCCGCCGATCGAGCAGGCGGCCGGCGGCGCCGGTCCCAACCTGAGCAAGGAGGCGTAACCTCCGGGTTCGCCTGACAGGGGCTGCCCCGGGACCACGGTCCCGGGGCAGCCCCTTTCGCATGCCCGGGCACCGGCGGCACCGGGGAGCGGGGACCCGCTCTCTCCAGCGGCCACGACGCCGCCGCGCGGTGCCGGCCCGGGGCGGCGACCTCGTGCGTTCGGAGGACGGTCCCCGGAGCACGGGCGCCCCGGGGGCGGCACCGGTACGCCGTCCGAGCCCCGGTTGCGTGCCCGCGGTGGGTGCATGTCGCGGCAGGGCGTCCGCCCCGTGGGGTGTGGGTGCCGCGGGTGCGCGGCCTCCGCGAAGAGAGCCGCCGTCGGGCGGGCGTCCGGGCTGCACGGCGGGCACGGTCGGCGCCGCGTCCGAGCCGGCCGCCGCGGTCGATCCGCACCGTCGCGCCGGGCCGATGGGCCGGTCCGATGGGCCGGGGCGGGGGAGCCATGAGCCGGTGCCGGTGCCGGTGCCGGTGCCGATTGGCCTGGTGAGCCGGTGAGCCGGTGAGCAGGTGAGCCGGGTGTGTCGGTGAGCCGGTATGACCGTGGCCGCCGTGTCCCGTGTCCCGTGTCCCCGTTTCCCCTCCGTTCCCCTCCGTTCCCCTCCGTTCGGTCACGGTGGGCCTCCCGCCCCGTACTCCCCGTCGCGCGGCGCGCGCCGCGCGCACCGCGCCGCGTCCGGCCGGGTGGCGCTCGGACGGTCGCGGAGCCGATCCGGAGCGTCGCCGCGCGTCAGCGCGGGAGCCCCCGCGGGTGGCGTGGCGCACATCCCCAAGTGCCGTGAAAACAGGGGCCGGAGGGTAGCCCGGGTCACATTTCGAGGGGGGTGCGCGGGGCGCCCCGGTGACATGACGCACAGGCGGTTTGTCCGGTACTAGGGCGAATAGTGGCCGGGCGGAAAAGGGCAAAAACGGACATTAAACCCGAGAGGGTGGGCGTGTGTCCCGGCCCTGCGGGTCGACGGGTCGAGGGCCCGTCCGGCCAGGGATGCCGGGGCTCGGCACGGGTCGCGGCCTCGTTTCGCGGGTCATATCGGGGGATCGCGTCCCGGATGTCCGAGGTGTCAAGGTTCATCAGGTTTAGGGGTGAACTACTAGTTTGCCTCGTAGAAGGGTGGTTTGGGCGTCTCCGGGGGTGCGGGTTACCAAGGTATGGCCCACCCGGTCGCCGGACATCGCGCCGGGTGGTCGCATCGCCCCCGTCCCCGTCATCGCGAGGTATTCATGTCGAAGCGCGTCACGTCCCGCACGTCCCTCACGTCCCTGGTCCGCAATCGGGCGGCCGTCGTGGCCGTCGGCTTGAGCGCCACGGTCGCACTGGGCGCCGGGGTCGCGAACGCCGCCGAGGCCGGCCTCGGTACCAGTGGAACCGTCACCGCCGCGAACGCCGTGCAGACGCAGGCCGCCGCGCAGGCCAAGGCCGCGGCGGCGAAGAAGGCCGCGGCCGCCACCAAGGCGGCGGCGGCGAAGAAGGCCGCGGCCGCCACCAAGGCGGCGGCGGCGAAGAAGGCCGCCGCGACGGCCAAGCAGGCCGCCGCCAAGAAGGCCGCGTCCTGGGTCGACCCGGTCAAGAAGTACAAGCTGTCCGCGACCTTCAACCAGGCCGGCGGCATGTGGTCGCACAAGCACTCCGGCCAGGACTACGCGGTGCCGCTGGGCACCGACGTCGTGGCCGCGCACGGCGGCACCGTCGTCAAGGCCGGCGGCAACGGCGCCGGCGACGGCCCGGCGTACGGCAACGCCATCGTCATCAAGCACGGCAACGGCACGTACTCCCAGTACGCCCACCTGTCGCGCATCGACGTGAAGATAGGCCAGGTCGTCAAGACCGGCCAGCACATCGCGAAGTCCGGCAACACCGGCAACTCCAGCGGTCCGCACCTTCACTTCGAGATCCGCAAGACCCCGAACTACGGCTCGGCCATCGACCCGGTCGCCTTCCTGCACAGCAAGGGCGTCAAGGTCTGAGTCGTCCCGTGCCGGTGATCCGGCGCGGCACCCCCCCCGTGGAGGGGGGCGGAACGAGGCGGAGCCCGGCGTCAGGAAGCGGCGTCGCGCGGCTCCGCCTCCGCGGTGCCGGGGCCATCCTGGCCCGGGCCCGCGTGCTCCGCGGACGAGCCCCCGTGGGCCTGCGTCACCAGATCGATCGCGACCTCCAGGACCGCCTTGCGCTTGTCCTCGGGGTCGCCTTCCACGTCCTTGAGCACGAACATCCCGGCGTGCATCGTGAAGAGCGCGCTGATGCACCGGACCTGCTCGGTCAACGGCGCCCCGGGCTCCTTGATGATCTCCAGCATGCTCATCATCCGGTCCTTGAACGTCTCGCCGACGCTCAGTTCGCGCACCGTCGCCTGGTTCTCCTGCATGAAGCGGAAGAGCGGGGAGGCGCCGCCGAGCGCGTCGCTGTAGCGGCGCAGCACCTCCTGCTTGGTCTCCAGGGTGTGCGGCTGCTCCGTGCCCCACTCGATCAGTTCGTCGAGGGGCCGCGTCAGATCCTCGAAGAGGCTGATGAGGATCTCTTCCTTGGTCTTGAAGTGGTAGTAGAGCGCGGCCTTCGTGACGTCGAGCCGTTCGGCGATCTCGCGCAGCGAGGTCTTCTCGTACCCGTGCTCGGAGAACAGCTCCAGGGCGACGTCCTGGATGCGCTGCCGGGTGTCGCCCCGGCGCTGCCGCTTGGTGCCGTCCATCGTGCCGCCCATCCTCGTGCTTCTCGCGTTCCCTGGGAACCTACCGGTGACCCCGCCGGCAAAACTACTTAAACTTACTTGACGCCCGGCTAGTTACGGGTCTACCTTCCTCAGTGTAGTCAGCTTGCCGGTCGGCAAGTAAGTAGCCGGACGGCAAGCAGCCGCAGCCAGGGGAGTGGACACGATGGCGGACAGTACACAGGCGGCCGTGGCGGCCGCGGGAGCCGGGGGACAGGCCGAGGGCCGACCCGCGGCCAAGGACGGCGGGAAGCCGCGCAGCGTGCGCGTCGTCCTGCTGGCCCTCATGATCGCGATGCTGCTCGCGATGCTGGACAACATGATCGTGGGCACCGCGATGCCGACGATCGTCGGTGAGCTGGGCGGCCTGGAACACCTGTCCTGGGTGGTCACCGCGTACACGCTCGCCACCGCGGCCTCCACCCCGATCTGGGGCAAGCTCGGCGACATGTACGGGCGCAAGGGCGCCTTCATGACCTCGATCGTGATCTTCCTGATCGGTTCCGCGCTCAGCGGCATGGCCCAGGACATGGGGCAGCTCATCGGCTTCCGCGCCATCCAGGGCCTCGGCGCCGGCGGTCTGATGGTCGGTGTCATGGCCATCATCGGCGACCTGATCCCGCCCCGGGAGCGCGGCAAGTACCAGGGCATGATGGCCGGTGTGATGGCGTTCGCCATGATCCTCGGCCCGCTGGTCGGCGGCTCCATCACCGACCACTGGGGCTGGCGCTGGTCCTTCTACATCAACCTGCCGCTCGGCATCGTCGCGCTCCTCGCGGTCAGCGCGGTGCTGCACCTGCCGCGCAAGCGCGTCCAGGCGAAGATCGACTACCTGGGTGCGGGCCTGCTGGCCCTCGGCATCTCGTCCATCGTGCTGGTGACCACCTGGGGCGGCACCGAGTACGCCTGGGGCTCCGCCCGGATCATGGAGCTGATCGGCATCGGCGTCGCCGCCCTCGTCGGCTTCGTCTACTGGCAGACCAAGGCCGCCGCGCCGGTCATCCCGCTGCACATCTTCCGCAGCGGCAACTTCACGCTGATGTCGATCATCGGCTTCATCACCGGCTTCGTGATGTTCGGCGCCGTGCTCTTCCTGCCGCTGTACCAGCAGTCGGTGCAGGGCGCGTCCGCCACCAACTCCGGCCTGCTGCTCCTGCCGATGCTCGGCGCGATGCTCGCCGTGTCGATGGTCGCCGGCCGGGTCACGACCAACACCGGCCGCTACAAGGTCTTCCCGCTCGCCGGCAGCGTGCTGATGATCGTCGGCCTCTTCCTGCTCTCGCAGATGGACACCGGGACGACGCGCCTCACCTCGGGCCTGTACATGGCCGTGCTCGGCGCCGGCATGGGCTGCCTGATGCAGATCACGATGCTCGTCGCGCAGAACAGCGTCGAGATGAGGGACATGGGCGTGGCCTCCTCCTCCACCACCCTGTTCCGCACCCTCGGCTCCTCGTTCGGTGTCGCCATCATGGGCGCGCTGTTCAACCACCGGGTGCAGGACGTCATGTCCGAGCGGGCCGGTGCCATCGGGGCCAAGCTGACCGAGAAGTCGGCCCAGCTCGACGCGGCCAGCCTGGCGAAGCTGCCGGCTCCGGCGCGGGAGGCGTACCAGCACGCGGTGTCCTCCGGCACGCACTCCGCGTTCCTGCTCGGCTCGGTGATCGCGGTGGTCGCCCTGATCGCCGCGGTCTTCGTGAAGGAGGTCCCGCTGAAGGGCGCGGGCGCTCCCCAGCCCGGCGCGGAGAAGGCCCCCGACGCGGCGCCGGCCCCGCTGGCGGAGCCGGTCTGATCCGACCCCACCGGTCCCCGGCCGCCCCACACGGGGACCGCTGCGACCCGAAGGCCCCCGGCGCTGTCCTTGGGTTCTAACGGTCCTCGCAACACCCGCGATCTGTGGGAGTTGCGAGGACCGTGGCCGTTGAACGCGATGATCTTGCGGGGGTGCGGGAG
>NZ_JBICWL010000039.1:0-41911 GCF_043199735.1 Streptomyces sp. NPDC048566 | reverse complement strand
CACAATGATCACGAAGCCCGTGCCTGTTCTGCTATGCACCCCAACCGGTCGCTACCCGACCAGCCGCACTACCCCGGAACTTGCAACCGCCCTGGCCGAGTCGGCCGCACATGAACTCGACGCTGTATGCGTACTTCTCGGTGTCGAGCCGCATCTCGTCGATGAACTCGTACTTGCTTGCTACCGGGGATCCTTCGCGAAGTACGCTGCGGCTTTTTTCAGGAAGGTAACTTCCATCTCCAGCTCGCGGTTGCGTCGTTCGAGTTCCTTCAGGCGCGCCCGCTCGTTCACCGTCAGTTCCGCATCGTGGGCCGGTTCCTGCTGCTTCTGGTACTTCTTCACCCAGCCGCGCAGAGTCTCCGAGTTCAGCTCAAGTTCCCGGGCGACTTCGGAGATCGTCTTGCTTGACCTCAACGCGATCTGGACGGCTTCCTCGCGGAACTCCGGCGAGTACCTACTGGGTGGCGCCACTTCTTCCTCGTTTCCTTGTTCAGGACAACCCTATTGGGTGCCTGTCCGGAAACTTCGTGGCCCCTCAAGCGTTTCGGATCAATAGGAAGCAGCACAGGTCAGAGGCTTGCTGCCCCGAGGCGCCCGGGTTGCTGGCACGCGCTACCGTGTGGGAACGGTGCACCCGCTTCCTGAGGCGTGTCTCTGCGATCAGGCCGTCAGGGCCGGTTGCGTGTGCAGGTCGAGGCGCGCGCCGACAGAGCCTTCCAGACGCCTTAGCAAGTGCACGGCGTCGAGGGAACCAGGCGCGCGGCATGATCGGGCGAGCTCGTCGACGACCTGCCGGAGCAGATCGTTGGTCGGCGTCGGCACATCGTACAGCCGGCCCAGCAGCGAGATCTCGCCGTTGAGATAGTCGACTTCGGTTGTGCCCGAGTTCCGGATGAGGCTCTGCCACGTCGAACTACCGAGCCGGGTGGCCCAGGCGCCTTGGACGCCTTCGATGGTGGTTCCGCGAGCAGCCATGGTCGACGGGAGGTCGATGTGCGCGATGCCCGCTGCCCGGTAGCACGCCAGAGCTTCGTCACGGGCGAGCTTGCACAGCGTCGCCACCGGCTCCGAGTGCGTACGGCCGCAGGCGGCCTGTACTGCATTGCCGAGATTGCACAGCAGCTTCCCGTACTTCCACGGCGCCGCCTGTTGGTGTTCGAAGGCGAAGAAGCCGCCTTCGCGGAGGTCGGCGACGGTCGTCGCGCTCACCTCGTCGGTTCCACGGGGATAGCGTCCCAGGTCAAAAACGCCGAAGGTCTGGCTGGCCGCCACGTCCACGTGACCCGGCGCCGTCACGCTGGCCAGCAGCCAGGCGCACACTCCATACACACGGGAAAAATGGCGCAGTGCCGTCCGCTCGTTCTCGACGCCGTTCTGCACACAGAAGACCGGCAGGATGTCACCGGCCAGGCCGCCCCCCTGTACCGGGCGGGAGGCCCACTGCTCCAGGAGCTGCGTGGAGTCCTGGCTCTTGGTGGTGAGGAGCAACCTGTCCTCGGGGTCGAGCGTCAGATCCTGCGGGCCCGCGACCGATTGGATCCACTGATGTGATTCGGTCGTCGGCGTCGTCAGTCTGAGTCCCTTCGCCCGCAGGGTCCGCAGGTGTTCGCCTCTGGCGACGAGGACGACATCGAGGCCCGCGGAAGCGAGACACGCGCCGATGGTGCAGCCGACACTGCCGGCACCCACAATGATGTAACGCATAACTTTTCCTCACTCGCTTATGCCGTGGCGACGTTCTGATCGGCCGCGGACACGCAGCACGTCGTCCGTTCTCTGACTCTCCGCGTGGCCCTCCGCTACTCGGGACGACCACCCATCCAGGGTGGCCGTCGGCGGCTGCCGCCGGGCACCGCCGACCGTCCCCTCCGTCGGTGGAAGACCGTTCCTCCGATCGGGGGAACGGGAGGCCAAGCACGGCGCCGGTGTAGCCCAGCTCTCGGATCTCCCGCAGCAGGTGGGTGACGGGGACTGCGGGGGCGGGACTGTAAAACGTTCGGTGTAACTCCGGATCATGGAAGATGCATCGATGACCAGCAACAACGTGACCGAGGCTGAGACCGTCGAGCCGCCTGAGGCTGTGGTGCCGACGTCCATGGACGACCGGCTGATCGACGAGCTCGTGAGTCGGGCTCAGGCCGAGGGCCTGCAGTTGACCGGCGAGGGCGGGCTGCTCCAGTAGCTGACCAAGCGGCTTCTGGAGTCCGCTCTCGAGGGCGAGATCACCGACCACCTCGGCTACGACAAGCACGATCCCGCCGGGAAGAACGGCGGCAACTCGGGCAACGGCACCCGGGCCAAGACCGTGCTGACCGATGTCGGCCCGGTGGAGATATCCGTGCCCCGCGACCGCGAGGGCTCCTTCGAGCCGAAGATCGTCAAGAAGCGGCAGAAACGCCTTTCCGGCGTCGACGAGATGGTCATCTCGCTCGCCGCGAAGGGCCTGACGACCGGTGAGGTCCAGGCCCACCTGTCCGAGGTCTATGGCGCCGAGGTGTCGCGTCAGACGATCTCCACGATCACGGACAAGGTCCTCGACGGCATGGCCGAGTGGCAGAACCGGCCCCTGGACGCGGTCTATCCGGTGGTCTTCATCGACGCGATCCACGTGAAGATCCGGGTTCTGTCGACGATCTTGTGATCTGGACGATTGAGCGGGTCGTGTCGTCTGTTCGCGATCATGCATCGCGTGCTCTCGTGATGTGCTCTTGAAGCTGTTTCCGTACCTGTCCGCGCTGGTGATCGAGGAGGTTGAGCGGCGGCCGGACAAGGTGGTGCTGCGAACGCGGGTGCGGGCAGCAACCGCGGCTTGTCGGTGCGGCCGGAGCTCGGTACGGGTGCGCGGCCGGTATGTACGCAAGCTGGGCGACCTGGCCGTGGGCGGGCTCGGTGTCGTGATCGAGTTATGCATACGCCGCTTCCGCTGCGAGAACTCTGCCTGCCCGGCGGTGACGTTTGCCGAACAGGTCGCGGGACTGACGACCCCGCACAGTCGGCCGACCCCATTGCCGCGTGGGGTGTTGACGCAAATCGGGCTGGCCCTGGCCGGCCGGGCGGGAGCCCGCCTGGCCTCCGTGGTCGGCACCACCGTGGGCAAGGACATGCTGCTGCGACTGGTCAGGGCCCTGCCCGAGCCGGACGTCGGGGAGGTGGAAGTCCTCGGCGTCGACGACTTCGCCTTCCGCAAGGGCCCGCCACTACGGCACGGTGCTGATCGACATGGCCACCCACCGTCCGCTGCATCTCTACGACGGCCGCGAAGGCGAGGACCTGGCTGCCTGGCTCCGCGACCACCCTGAGGTGAAGGTGATTTGCCGGGACCGCTCCAGCGGCTACTTGGAGGGGGCACGGATCGGGGCGCCGCGGGCCGAGCAGGTCGCTGATCGCTATCACCTGTGGGCCAACCTCGGCCAGGCGGTCGAGAAGACGGTGAACGCTCATCGTTCCCGCCTGGCCGAACCGTCTGCCGGACCTGCAGGCATGCCCGACGGACCGGAGGCGGAGCCCGAGGTGGTCCAGCCACCGGGAGAGTTGAAGATCGTGACCCGACTGCGTGAACAGCACGCCGCTGCCCACGCGCTCTGGGAACAGGGGATGTCGAAGGCTGCGATCGGACGGAAACTCGGGCTGCACCAGGCCACCGTCCGCAAACTGGTACCATCTCGTCCACTCCGGACAGGCGCCGCTGCCTCTTCTTCACGATGGCCGGCTCGAACGTGCCCGCCACATCCCGGGGGATCCTGACCTCGACCGGGCCGACATCCGTCAGCACCGTCTTCGCCCGCGCTCCGTTGCGGGAGTTGCCGCTGCCCCGGCCCTCGGCGTCGTGCTTGCCGTATCCGAGGTGATCGGTGATCTCGCCTTCCAGGGCGGACTCCAGCACCCGCTTCGTCAGCTGCTGAAGCATCCCGCCCTCCCCGGTCAGCTGCAGACCCTCGCTGCGGGCCCGGTCCACGGGCATCGCGACCAACTGCTCGTCACTCGCCGGCACGGCCTCCGCCGCCTCACTGCCCGGTATCTGCTCGATGGTCGTGTCGCTCATCTGGCGTCTCCTTGATCATCGGATCCGCCGATCATTGAACACTCCCCACCGAGGAACTCCAAGATCCCCGGCAGAGTCAAGCTCAGTGAGGGGCCTGGCTCCGGCAGGGCCGGGTGGACAGGTGCGGACAGGAGTGGGCAGTGTCCGCGCCTGCCGGGCCTGGAAAGTGGGCGGCGCTCGGCACGAAGCTCTGCGTCATGAACCTCCGACGCATACAAAAGGGCCGGACGCCCCCGACACCTCGGCCGGCGGCCGTGCTCGCGGCACTCGCCGCGGCCCAGTTCACCGTCATGCTCGCCACCTCGATCGTGAACGTGGCACTGCCCCAGATTCGTGCCGGTGTGGGCCTGTCGGACGGCGGCACCACGTGGGTGGTCAACGCCTACGGCCTCGCGTTCGGTGCGCTGCTCCTGGCGGGTGGACGGACGGCCGACCTGCTCGGGCGCCGCCGGGTGCTGATGGCCGGCCTCGCGCTGTTCGCGGTGTCCTCGCTGGCGGCCGGCGTGGCCGCCTCCCCGGGCGTGCTGATCGCGGCCCGCGCCGTACAGGGCCTCGGAGCCGCCGCCATCGCCCCAGCCGCGCTCGCTCTGACGATGGACCTGTATCCGTCCGGCCCCGGGCGTGGCCGGGCCTTGGGCGTGTGGGGCGCGGTCTCCGGCGCGGGAGGGGCGGGCGGCGTCCTGCTGGGCGGTCTGCTCACCCAGGCATGGGGCTGGCCCTGGATCTTCCACGCCGTCGCGCTCGGGGCGGCGCTGATCCTGGTCGCCGTGGCGACCCTCGTGCCACGGGCGACGGCCGGCCGGAACGCCGGGCGGTTCGACCTGCTGGGGACTGCCACCGTCACACTCGCCCTGACCTGCCTGGTCTGGGGATTGACCACCGCACGTGGGGCCGGCTGGGCGGACGCCCGGGTCCTCGGGGCCCTCCTCGGTGCCGTCGCGTTGCTCGGTGCCTTCGTGGTGATCGAGCTTCGCCGACCGGACGCGCTGATGCCACCGCGGCTGTTCACCACCGGCCGGGTCGCGGCGGGCAACCTGCTCATGGCGCTGCTCGGGTCTGTTTGGATCGCCCTGTTCTTCTTCCTGCCGCTTTATCAGCAACTGGTACTCGGATCGAATCCCTTGGTCACCGGTGCAGGCCAACTCCCCCTCGCCGGAGCCAATATGCTCGGCGCCGCCCTGGCGCCTCGCATCTCCCGGCGCATCGGCGGCCCCGCGACCGTGACGACGGCCCTGCTCACCGAGGCGGCCGGGCTGCTGTGGCTGTCGCGGATCAGCGCCGACGGGAGCTACCTCGCCGACGTCCTCGGCCCGAGCATCCTGATCGGCCTCGGTCTGAGCATCGCCTTCGTGCAGCTCACCGCATTCGCCGTGGAGGGCGTTCCGCGACAGGACGCGGGGCTGGCCGGCGGGCTGGTGAACACCGCCCGCCAGGTCGGAGGCGCGATCGGCCTCGCCGCCCTCACCACCCTGGCCGGCTCCGTCACCGCCCACGCGGCCACCCGCCAACCCCATCCGGAGGCCCTCACCGCCGGCTACCGCGCGGCCTTCACCGTCGCCGCCGGGGTCCTGGCCTTGACAGCCCTTCTCGCACAGTTCCTCACCCGCCGCATCAGCCAGCGGACCACAACCACCATCACCGCCACGGCCGGTGCTTCCACACCCGGCCCTGCTTCCGGCCCGCGACCCGCCTGAACCGCCGGAAATCCGGATCAGGCTGAATCGATGGACCAGCCGCGCCATGGATCAGCCGCTTCACCGAAACGTGTCATCCAGAGAGAGGAACCCGCAGTCATGTTCACCATCGACGAGACCGCCCCCGTCCGTGTCCGTCTGAGCATCGTGATCAACGCCCCGCTCGCGACGGTGTGGGACCTGCACACCGACATCGCCGCCTGGCCCACCTGGAACACGGACATCGACCAGGCCGAACTCAACGGTCTGCTGGTGCCAGGCGACTCCTTCCGCTGGCGCACCCACGGCCTGGAGATCATCTCCACCGTGCACGAACTGGTCCCCGGCGAGCGGATCGTCTGGGGCGGTCCCGCCAACGGCATCACCGGCGTCCACGTGTGGACATTCGAACAGGTCGGCGATCACGTCATCGTCCGCACCGAGGAGTCCTGGAGCGGCGCACCGGTCGACGCCGCGACCGACCACCTCGGCAGGGCCCTTCACGACTCCCTGGAGAACTGGCTCACCCACCTCAAGACCCGTTCGGAACAACTTGCCTGACGAACATCACACCGTGCACCACACACCTCGCACGTCTCGCACCTCGCATCCACTGAGGGAGTTCTCTGCCATGGCTGCTACGAAGCCTTACCTGACCGGCCACTACACCCCCGTCACCGATGAGATCACCGCGACCAATCTGTCCGTCGAAGGCAGCCTGCCCCCGGAGCTGACCGGCCGCCTGATCCGCAACAGCCACAACCCCAAGCCCGGCGTCACCCCGACACACTGGTTCAAGGGCAGCGGCATGGTCCACGGGATCCGGCTCCGCGAGGGCCGTGCCGAGTGGTATCGCAACCGGTGGGTCCACACTCCCGCCCTGGACGGCGCCCCCTACATGACCGACAGGGGGCCCGACCTGACCGCGAGCACCGCCGGCACCCATGTCATCGAGCACGCCGGCCGCCTGTTGGCGCTCTGTGAGGCCAACCTGCCCTTCGAGCTCACCCGGAGCCTGGAGACGGTCGGCGCCCATGACTTCAACGGCCGGGTGAACACCGCCATGACCGCGCACCCCAAAGTCGATCCGGTGACCGGAGAGCTCCACTTCTTCGGCTCCTCACCGTTCCCGCCGTTCCTGACGTACTACGTCGCGGACGCCAAGGGCGAGGTCGTCCACAGCGCCGAGGTCCCAGGAGCGACCGCCTCTCTCAAGCACGACTTCGCCATCACCCGCCGCCACGTGGTCTTCATCGAAGGCAACGTCACCTTCGACCCCGCCGAGCACTCCGGCATTCCGTACGGCTGGAGCGACGAGTGGCCGCCCCGCATCGGCGTCATGCCCCGGGGAGGCGAAGGTGCCCAGCACATCCGCTGGTACTCCGTCGAACCCGGCAACATGCTGCACGCGGCCAACGCCTATGAGGACGGCCAGGGACGCATCGTCCTGGAAGGCCCCACCGTGGACCGCGAGGGGTTCCGGCTCTCGTGGAACTGGTGGGTCGGCGCGCCCGGCCGCGGCACCGAGCCCAACACCCGCTCCTACATGCGCCGCTGGGTGATCGACGCGGTGGCCGGCACGGTCGACGAGCAGATCATCGATGACCTCGCGGTGGAGTTCCCGACCCTCAACGAGGACCGTCTCGGTGTCGAGCACCGCTACCAGTACGCGGTGTCCTTTCCGGACCAGGAAGGCTTCGGCGGCTACGGCGTCGTCAAGTACGACCGCGCCACCGGCGCCCGCCGCATCCACCAGATCGGCGATGCCCGGCTGCCCAGTGAAGCGGTGTTCGTTCCCGCCGCCGGTGCCACCAACGAGGACGACGGCTATCTCCTCACCGTCGTCTCCGACCTCAAGCAGGACGCCTCACAGCTGCTGGTCCTGGACGCCGTAGGCCTCGACCGGATCGCCACCGTTCACCTGCCCCGCCGTGTGACCGCCGGCATTCACGGGTCCTGGATCCCCGACACCGCCTTGGAGGCCGCCGAGGGCTGATCGACAGCGACGACGCACCGCCGGGGCAGCTGCCCGGCCCGTGAGTCGATCTCCGCCCCGGCCGGGTGCTGGGTGGGGATCGTTTCCGGGCTCGGTCGGGCGCCGATCTCGCCGAGGTTTTCGCGGCCGTGCGCCGTGGTGAGGTCACGGCCCGTATCGCCGCCCGACTGCCGCTCGTCGAGGCTGCCGAGGCGCTGCGGCTGGCCGAGTCCGGCACCGTCTCCGGCAAGGTCGTCCTGGTCCCCTGACACGTACTCATCGAACGTTCCCCTGTCCCGACCGGCCACCTCAACCACAGGCGCCACTCGAAGGAGCCCCATCATGAAGTCCAGCCCGCGCCGTATCCTGACCGTGCTGATCAGCGCCACGGCCGTCTGCGCCGTACTCGGCACCACCGCCGCCGTCGCGTGGCCCGACCAGGAGCGCCCGCCGAAGGCCGTCACCGCGTGGGCCGCCGCCTGGAACGGCGCCGACCCCCAAGCGCTCGGCGACCTGTTCACCGCGGACAGCACCTACACCGACCAGGGCCTGGGCGTCACCTTCCACGGCCGCCAGGACGTCTCCGGCTGGAAGGCCCGCACCGACAGCCTCATCGACGACGTCCACGTCACAGTGAAGGCCACCCACCGCGACGGTGACCACATCACCGTCGAATCGGTCTACTCCGGCCACCTGAAAGGTGCGCCCAAGCCGTTCGCCGTGCCGATGGCAACCCTCCTCGACCTCGACGCCCACCACCGGATCGCCTCCGACCAGGACTACTACAGCCTCAACTCCGTCCTCTCCCAGTCCGGCCTGCCGGCCGACTGGACCCCGCCCACCCCTTGAGACGACGCTCCCGAACACTCACCGGTTCAGCTCGCCCGTGTCCTCCCCGAGCACCCGGAACAACGCCCCACAGCACCCGGAACAACGCCTTGAATCCGCACAGGACGAGGCCCCGACCAAGGAAAGTCGCCATGACAAGAACCCGTAAGACCGCAGCCTGGATCGTCGCGGTCCTCTCCGCGCTCACAGCCACCATCGCCGCACCGGCGCTCGCGACGACGGAGAACGCCGACTACCGGCAATCCGCGAGCGCTATCAGCTGGCGTCCTTGCGCGGACACTGATTTCGCGGGCATGCAGTGCGGATCGCTTCAGGTTCCGGTGGACTGGTCCCGCCCCCGCGCCGGGAGCACCACCCTTGCCATGGTCCGCCGTCCGGCGGATGACCAGGCGCACCGTCAGGGCACCCTGCTTCTCAACGACGGAGCCGGCGGTTCCTCCATCGAGCAGTTGCGACTGGCGATGCACATCCACTTCCCGTCTTTCGCCGGTGCCATGACCCAGAACTTCGACGTGGTCGCGGTGGACCCGCGTGGAGTGGGGCACAGCACGCCGATCCTCTGCGCGAAACCGCTCAAGCCCGCCTCAGTGAGCCACTTCCCGAAGGACAAGGCGGCGTTCAAGGCGCTGGTGAACCACAACCGGGCCTTCGCCGAGGACTGTGGGCGCCGGAACGGCCGGCTCACCGCCCACGTCGACCAGACCAGCACCGCACGGGACTTCGAGGCGGTGCGGATCGGGCTGGGCGAAAAGCAGCTGAACTGGTACGGCATCCACTACAGCACGCTGCTCGGGCGCACCTACGCCAAGCTGTTCCCCGGCAGGCTGCGCACCATGGTCCTCGACACCGCTCTGGACGACACCGTCTCGCCTCTCACCCGGGTCACCCAGGAGGCGGCCACCGCCGAGACGGCTTTCAACCGCTTCACCGCGTGGTGCGCCACGTCGAAGGACTGCGCGCTGCACGGCAAGGACGCCGCGGCCGAGTACGACGCCCTCGTCGCCCGTGCGGACCGCGCCCCGATCCCGACCGGGGGCAGGGCCCACCAGCCGCTGAGCGGTGAGGACATCCGTGAGGCCACCCAGGACTACCTGACCCTGTCCGGACGGACCTGGCCGGACTTCGCGAACGCCATCGTCAAGGCTCAGTCGGGTGACTCGACCGACTTCACCATCAACCCGGACGACACCCTCGACCCGGTCCAGGTACAGGTGCCCGCCTGTCTCGACACCGCCCGCCCTGTGCGCACTTTCGCCCAGCTGGCCCGTCTGGGGAAGGCTCTCGCCCGGGTATCCCCGCACCTCGGCGGTGCCGTGCGCTCCTACAAGGCCATCGCCGGCTGCCTCGGCTGGCCCACCCCGGCCCAGACCGTCACAGCGGGCGCCCCGATCCACGGCGCTCCGCCCGCACTGGTCCTCCAGTCCACCCACCAGGCCCTCGCACCGTTCCAGGCGGGTGCGGCCATGGCCGCCCAGCTGCCCGGCAGCGTCGTCCTCGCCCACGAAGGAGACGACTACAGCATGTTCCTGGCATCCGAGTGCGTCCAGAAAGCCACCAACCACTACCTGACCACCGGGGAACTCCCCGCCCCCGGCACCGTATGCACCACCTGAACCAGGCCCGCACCGCCGGTCGCCGTCACCACCTCGCCTGGAGGGAGTGACGGCGGCCGACACGGCACACCAACCGGCTCCGGCAGCTCCGCCGCTCCCTCCATCATGAGAGCTGCTTGCACAGGCCAGGGGTCACAAGCGGCGTCCTGGCCGCTCGGCAGGCAGAGGCCCTCTCCCGGGTCGAGGTACCGCTCGAACCAGCGCGGTGCGGCCCCGTCGATGGGGCCGCCCGGCCCTGGCGGACGTCACTTCGACCAGTCACAGACCGGCGACGTCCCCGGCCTTCTTGAGTGCGGAGCCGAGCGCCTCCACCACGGCGTCCTGCCGCCTCGTGCGCGCCGCCCTGTCCGCCGGTACCAGCCGCGCGGCGGCCTGTACGGCGTAGGCGTCCGGGTCGCCGAAGGCCCTCTGCGGGTGCTCTCCCGTGTCCCCGCAGTGGGCCGTGACCTCCTTGACCGCCTGGAGCACGACGGCCCGGTCCACGCCCGGCTGCATGGCCAGCCGTACCTGGAATCGCGCCATCCACTTCTCGCGGTCCCTCTCCTCCGCCGCGTCCGCCGTCAGGTTCTTCTTCGCCACGTGCCCTCCCTGGTGATCGCACTCGTCCGTCATGCAGTTGGACGCCGGGGCATCGAAACGGGTTGCGAAGGCCGACGTTCCAGCTCCTCGGGACCGGGCCGGACTGGTCGCACATCCGGCGCCGCAGTCAGCCCAAGCCCGCCGCTGCCACCACCAACGACGGGGCCACGACCCCACCTGCGGTTACGGCATCAGTACTCCAGCAGAGGCTGGGCCCGCTGCCGCGTGAGTTCACCGCGGGCGGGCTGAACACCGAGTTCGTCGGCGACATCACGTATCTGCTCGTCGGAGGGAGACCCCGCAAGGAAAGGAACGCTGGTCAGGGGTGGGTGCGGCCCGTCTCGTCGTGTTCCGGTGGTCACCCGCCACAACTCCTGACGGAGCGAAAGGCTTGGCCGCCTCAGCCCGATCGCCTTTGAACGGCGATCAGTTACGCCGGCCGGTGCCGCGTGGCGAACAGTGTCCACGCTTCCGGGGAAGGCCCCTACCTCTCAGCACCCGAATTCGAACAACAACAGCGGAGAGCACGTACGCTCACGCGCGCGGCACGAGTCCCCGTGTCCACACTCCGGGGGACGCCTCACCGAGCTGGGCTCGCCAGAAGGTCGACAGCAACACCGCCTCCCACCGGAACCGCACGACGGATAACACCCTCCACATGTACACGGAACCAGTTTCACGGGCGGCCGCGGGTACATCCCGGCGGGCTCCCGCGGAAACGGCTCCGCGGCCTTCAAGAACACGATCTTGTCCGTGGACACCCCCTTCGACATCGCCGAACGGCACCATGAACCGACGCGCTTCTCGCACCACCCGTACAGCCGCAAGGCGCCAGCGCAGACACAACAGAAGGGTTCTGCTGACCACGGTGGCCGCGCTGCTCCTCGGTGCGGGCGGTGTGGCCGTGTCGCAACGACAGGAGGACGGGGCGGCGCGGTCCGCACCGTCTGCGGAACCGCCCGGCACGACCCCCTCCCGCACCCCGCCGGTGACTCCGGGCCGGACGGTTCCGACAGTTCCGACGGCCGCACCGGAAACGACTCCGCCGGCGGAGAGCTCCGGGCCCGCGCCCTCCGTGCCCGTGCCGCGGAACGGACCGGGCACCTTCTCCGCCTCGCGCGTCGCCGGCGAACGGCAGGGGTGCGGGCGCGCCCGCACCTACCGGGTGGAGGTGGAGGACGGCGTCGCGCTCGATCCGGACGAGGCCGCCCGGACGGTTGCCGCGGTCCTCGGGGACCGGCGGGGATGGACCAGGAACCCCGCGTACGGGTTCCGGCTCGTCGCGTCCGGGCCCGTGGACTTCACCGTGCGCGTCGCCACCCCCGGCACCACCGACCGGCTCTGTCACGTGACCACGCCGAGCAGCAAGGGAAACGTCAACTGCCGTATCGATCACTCGGTGGTGGTCAACCTGAAGCTATGGGTGCGGGGTTCACCCCGGTTCGACGGCCCCATAGAGGTAATACCGGGCGTTGATCATCAACCACGAGGTGGGGCACGAGATCGGCCGGGGCCATGAGACCTGTCCCGGTCCGAACCAGCCGGCACCGGCCATGATGCAGCAGATCAGGGGATTGCGGGGCTGTCATCCCAACGCCTGGCCCTACGACGAGAGGGGGGACTACCTGCACGGACCACCGGTCCCGTAGAGAAAGAAGCAACAGCGCGGGAACGCTCGGACACGGACAACGGTCACCAGATCGAAAGAGCTGACGGCGTGTCGGTCGCGGAGCCTGCGGTCTCCCGCCGGAGTACGCGCGCCGCACCGGCGATCTGGAGAGCGACTTGCGGACCGTCCGAACCCCGTCCCTGCACTTCCGCACCGACTGGTGACCTGGCCTCACCCTGCCCTGCCTTCCGCGGCATCCGGCACCCTGCCGTCCGGCCTCCGGGTCTGCTGCCGTGTACCGGGTGGTGGGCACGCCGCCGGGTACACAGCGGCCGCGGTCTCGGCGTACCGGGAGTGCGGGCGGTGTACCGGCCGCGCTCCCCGGTGCCGCACTCCTGCTGGCCCTCGGGCCTTCCTGTTGCTGACCGGCCGACGCAAGCACGCCCGGCGCTGACGCCGGCGGCGGCCGGTCCGGCCTCGTCCCGCGCGAGGACTGGACACAGAGCCGTGCCGGTTGAGCCGCGACCGCCCACGACGGATCCCGCGCGACGGCCACCGTGGGGGTATGTCCGAGTAGACGGCTGATTCAGCCGCGGGCCCTCGGGGTGCTCTCCACGGGAGATATCTCGTGCGTCATCGGACTGTGCCCGGGGGATCGGGGCGAGTGGGGTCGTGCCGGAGGCGCTCGGACCGGCGGTGGGTCAGTTCTGATCGTCGGTCGTGCCGTCGTCGGGGATCCACGAGCCGTGGACCCCCGCGGGGACGCGGCGGGGGAGATGAACGGTGGCGATGCGATCGAGGCCGGAGGCGTCGAGGACGAGGAGTTGCGAGGCGTCCTGTTTGAGGTCGGAGACGACGGTGAGCAGATAGCCGTCGTCCTCCCGTGTGGCTCCGGCGGCGGGGACGTAGACGGCTTCGCCGGGCATGCGGGCGTCGCCGGCCTGGTGGATGCGGCGGGCGCCCGTGGTCCGGTCGTACTTCACCACGCCGTAGCCGCCGTAGCCCTCCTCGTCCGGGAAGGAGACGGCGTACTGGTAGCGGTGCTCGGAGCCCAGGCGGTTCCCGTTGAGGGTGGGGAACTCCACGGGCAGGTCGTCGATGATCTGTTCGTCCACGCTGCCGGCCACCGGGTTCACGATCCAGCGGCGGGTGTAGGAGCGGGAGGCGGGCTCGGCCCCGCGGCCGGGTGCGCCGGTCCACCAGTTCCACGAGAGCCGGAAACCCTCTCGGTCCACGGCGGGGCCTTCCAGGACGACGCGGCCCTGGCCGTCCTCGTAGGCGTTGGCGATGTGTGGCATGTTTCCCGGCTCGATGGAGAACCAGCGGACGAGCCGGGCGCCGTCGGCGCCGCGAGGCAGGATGCCGATGCGCGCCTGCTGCCGGTCGCTCCAGCGGTAGGGGATGCCGGACCGATCGGTCGGGTCGAAGGTGACGTTGCCCTCGACGAAGACCACGTGGTGCCGGGTGACGGCGAAGTCGTGCTTGAGGGCTGCGGTGGCGCCAGGCACCTCCGCGCTGTGGACGATCTCGCCCTTGGCGTCCGCGACGTGGTAGGTGAGGAACGGAGGGAATGGCGAGGAGGCGAAGAAGTGGAGTTCGCCGGTCACCGGGTCCTCTTTGGGATGAGCGGTCATCGCGGTGCGCAGCTTTCCGTGGAAGTCATAGGCGCCGACGGTGTCCAGTGTCCGGGTGAGTTCGAAGGGCAGGTTCGCTTCGCACAGGGCGAGCAGCCGTCCGGCGTGCTCGATGACGTGGGTGCCGGCCGTGCTGACGGTCAGGTCCGGCCCGTGTGGGGTCATGTAGGGGGCGCCGTCCAGGGCGGGAGTGTGGACCCACCGGTTGCGGTACCACTCGGCCCGCCCGTCACGCAGGCGGATGCCGTGGACCATGCCGCTGCCCTTGAACCAGTGCGCGGGGGTCACACCCGGCTGGGGGTTGTGGCCGTTGCGTAGCAGGCGGCCGGACAGTTCCGGCGGCAGGCTGCCGTCGACGGTCAGACCGGTGACAGTGATCTCATCGGCGACCGGAGTGTAGTGGCCGGTCAGGTACGGCTGGGAGGAGGTCATGGTGGGAACCTTTCGGTGCACGGGCGACCGCGGGGTGGCGACAGGGAGTCAGACACCCTGCTCGGCACGGGTCCTGAGCCGACCGATCCAGCTCCCCAGCGAGTAGTGGATGCCTTGCCCGGAGCGGCGGGAGCGGCGACGACCGGGGCACCGCTCCAGGACTCCTCGATGCGGACGATGGCGTGGTCGCCGGTCTGTTCGAACGGCCAGCACGTGGATGCCGGTGACGCCGCCGCTGGGACCGTCCCTCCGGCGGCCACCGGCCGGTGGTGAGCAGCCGCGGCGACACCAGGGCATCCCGCCGGTGGACCTCGATCACGGCGAAGGCCGCCAGGAGGACGGCGGCGGAGCTCACGGCGCCCAGCACTCTGCCTCCGTCCAGCCGGATTCCCGCGCGGTGGCCAGGCACCCCACCAGGCACGTCGGGGCGAGAGTGACGGTGCTGGTGCCCGTCAGATCGAACCGCCGGACCGTTCGCCCGGCAGCGCGTCCCGCTCCTCGCCCGGCCCCAGGCGGGACCGCGGCCGACACCGAGGCCAGGACGAGCACCGATCCGATGGCGACCGAGTGGAAGATCCAGGGCCACCCCCACGTCTGGGTGAGGGCCCCTCCCAGCAGGACGCCGCCCGCTCCGCCGGCCCCGGTGACCGCACCCCATATACCCAGCGCCTCGCCGCGCCCGGGTTCGGAGGGGAACCGGGCCAAGGCCGGGGCGAGCGCCGATGCGGCGAGTCCCTGGACGGCACGCGCGGCGATCAGCACGCCCGGCCGGTGACTCGCTGCGGCTGCCGAATCCCTCGGCGTGCGTCCGACGTTCATGGCACACAGACTCGGCTCGACCGCTGTCCACCTGCCAGGCCGGGAGCGGGCGGGCACTGTCCATCACTGTCCACCCCTGCTCACTCGTTCCAAGGGCGATACGACCGGCTCCCGGTTCCTCGCGGTCACCGGGACCCATGCAACTCCTGCTGCCACAGCGCCTCGCTGAGCAGGTCCAGACCCTGGCGCAGGTGGCGCCGGTAGGTGCCGTACGGCAGGCCCAGGCGGCGGGCGGCCGCCTCCTGGGTGGGCGCACCGGACAAATAGCCGGCCGTCAGAGCGTCGCGGGCACGCACCCCGCGCGGGTCGTGCGCGAGGTCGTCCACGGCCTGGCGGAGCAGGGTGCGCAGTTCCTCGGCGGGTTCGCCGAGATCGGCCGCCAGACGGGTGCGCGTCAGGGCGCAGGCGGCGAAGGCGCCCTTGTCGCGCCAGTGCGCCAGGGCCTCGCGTACGGCTTGGTCGAACATGTCGCGCGAGACGCCGGACGGCCCGGCCTGGGTGGGGATGGAGGTGTCCGCGATGAAGTGACGCAGCCAGGTCTCCACGGGCACCCGGCGCCAGTCGACGGCGAACACGCCGTACGTATGCGCGCCGACCCGAGGCCGCGCACCGGTATCGGTGAGACTGCCCCGGACGCGCGCGGACCACGTCTCGGCGTCCTGCCAGACGGCGAAGCCGTAGGCGCGTCCGACGGCGCGGGCGGATTCCGCCTGCGCGCGGGAACTGCTCAGGTCGATGACGCGTGACGGAACCTGGTAGCGCTCGGGGTAGACCGAGAAGCGGCTGATGCCGATGTGCTCGCCGGGACGCACCGGTGCGGTGGCGTCGGCGTACGACCAGGCGGCCGCCACCACGGGATCGGTGGCCAGGTCCTCGGGGTCGGCGGGAGCGGGCAGGGCGAGGCGGGCGGTGAACGCCACGATCCTGCCGGTGCTCACCAGCCGGTACACGCTGAACGCCTGTGGCTGGCGTCGTGCCCAGTAGCGCACCAGCGCGGCGGACTCCGGTCCCTCGGTCTGCTCGGCCATGCGCAGCACCACGTCCAGGTCGTCCGGGTGGAGGGGCCGGTCGTGCACCTCGTCCTCACGGGACCAGGTGCGCAGGCGCGCCACGATCTCTCCTTCACGGAAGAGGTAGAAGAGTTCGTCGGTGACGGTCCACACCCGTTCTTCGTCGGGTGCCTCGCGCAGCAGACGCAGGTACTCGTCAGCGAGTCGTTGGCGCATCGTAAGGAATGCGTGGGGGGCACGCCAGCGCAGGTCGGCGGAGAGCGTCTCGCGTGCGGCGTCGTGCGGGTGCAGCCCGCGGTGGGTGGGCTCCATGAAGGGCAGGTTCCTGAGCCAGTCGAAGAGCCGGTGGGCGTCCTCGTCGGGGAGCACCGCGGCGAGCAGCTCCTCGGAGGTCGAGTAGGACTGGGCCGCCACCTCCAGGGCACGGCGGTGGGCCGGGCTCGGTACCTCCCCGATCAGGCCTGACAGCAGGGTGCGCAGGACGTCGGCGGAGGGCGACCAGACCTCCTCCCGGTTCCAGTCCGCCGCCTTGGCGGCGGTCGCGAGGGACAGGGCCAGGGGGTTGCCCCCCGCGAACCGCCGTATCCGCTCCCGCAAGGGGGGCGGCACCTGCGCGGTGGCCAGCATGTTCCGGGCCTGCTCCGCGGAGAACGGTTCGAGTTCACGGACGTGCAGCAGCCCGGCCCAGGCCGGGTCGGCGGTCCACTGGGGCTGCGGTGCGTGGCGGCCGGCCAGGACCACCAGGGTGTCGTCGGCGGCGCGGGGCAGGAACCGCTGCCACAGCCAGCTCTCCAGCCACTGGCAGTGCTCGAAGGAGTCGATGAACAGGACGGTGCCGGGTACCGCCAGGAAAGGACGGGCGAGACGTTCGAAATCGGCGGGGTCGCGGCTCACGAAGCGGCCGTCGATCTCCAGGAGCGGCCGGTCCTCGGCACGCGTGTCGTCGGCCAGGCGGCGCAGCAGTGTCGACTTGCCGATGCCACCCGGTCCGAAGAGCCAGAAGGCGAACGGCGCCTGCGCGTCACCGGCCAAGGCCTTGGCGAAGCGGTCGAGTTCCTCCTCCCGGGCGATGAAGAACCGGACACGTGCGCTGCTCAGTCTCTTCTCGACGGACGCCATGACGGTCCTTCCTCTGTGCGGTGACGGGGCCGGGTGCGAGCCGCCTCGGCGGCCTGGCCTCGCGTCAGGCCCTCGGGCCTGGCGCGATCGCCGCGGCGTCGGTCCGCGCGGGCGGCCACCGAGGCGCGGCCTCTGACCGGGGCGCCGGGTGTACCCGGCATGCCGGCGGCCGGTGGAACCGCCGGGCGGTCGTGGACGCGGTGGGGGCCTGCACCGCGGTGTCCAGAGGCGTGGGGACCCGGACCGCCCGGAGGGGCGGACGGAGCGGCCCGATTCAGCCTGAACGTTTCTTTCGGTGTCATCTGACCGATCCCAGTTTCCTGTCCTCGGTGTTGCCGGACAGCAGGAGGGTGGTCTCCTCGACGCTCTCGAAGCGTCCGTCGGGAGCGAAGCGGCCGAAGAGGTACACCTCGGTGCGGGAGGTACGGCCGTCGCGGAGCGTGAGGGTGACGGTGTGACGGTCGGCGTAGCGTGGACCGTCGCGGAACTCGTCGTGCACCTCGACGTGTCCGCTGTGGATCAGGGACCGGAGGCGGTCGATGTGCTGGGCGAAGGCGGACCGGTCGCTCCACACGCCGTCGGTGCGCTGGCGGTAGTCGGTGCTGAAATGGCGCTCGAGGGCCGTGTCGAGATCGAGGCCCGGAGTGAACAGCAGGTCGTTGATCGCGCGGGTGATGTCGGTCGGCGTCATCGCGTGCTCCTCCCGGAGGTACGGGTGGTCGTGGCTGTGGTGGTCAAGGGCGAGGCCCGGCCCGGGGAGCCGGGTGAGGGTAGCGGTCAGGGACGGGCCGCGAGCGCTCTCGTGGAAGCGGTGAAGTCCAGCCGAAGGGCGGCGGGGCCGCGCGTGTAGATGCCTGTCTCCCGGTAGCGGAAACCCGGGCTGTAGCGGACCTGGTCGAGCAGGGGGATCAGTAACGCGGCCACCGTCTCGATCTCCGCCCGCGCGAAGGCCGTGCCGACGCACTGGTGGAGTCCGCTACCGAAGGACAGGTGCTGGGCGGCGGCGGTGAAGGAGCGGGCGGTGCCCAGGTCCGAGCGATGGATGTCGAAGGTGTCCGGGGCGCTGAACGCGTCGGGGTCACGGTTGGCGGCGCCGATCATGCAGAAGACGGTGGCGCCGGCCGGGATGGGGGTGCCGGCGAGCACGACCTCGTTCTCCGCATGCCGGGGTATGAGCTGCACCGGCGGCGTGTAGCGCAGCGTCTCAGCGATCGCGGCGGGCAGCAGGGCGGGATCCCTGCGGACCTCCGCCAGCTGACCGGGATGCTCGATCAGGTGTCGGAAGAGGAGGCCGAGGGTCTTGTCGGCGGGTTCCACGGCGGCCACCAGAACATTGGTGATCAGCGCGGTGACGTCCCGGTTGCTCATGACGACATCGTCGAACTCGACCGCGCAGAGGGCCGATATCAGATCCTCGCCGGGGCGGCGGCGACGCTCCTCGATGATCGGGACGATGTAGCCTTCCAGCGCGGAGGCGCGCTCCAGACAGTGTCGGTGCCGCTCGGCTGTGAGGGCGACACTGGTGATGAACTCGGTGACCCCGTCGAGCCACCCGGAGACCCGCCGCCAGTCCCGCTTGTCCAGGCCGAGGACCTCCAGCGTCACCTGAACGGCCAGGGGCTTGCCGAAGTCGTTGACGAGGTCCATCTCCCCGCGGGTCAGGAAGGGCGCGACGAGCTCGGCGGCGTTGGCCCGGATCGCGCGTACCTGATGCCGCAGCGCTTCCCCGGTGAAGAACCGGACGACTGCCTTCCGTTTGGCGGTGTGCTCCGCCCCGGTCATCTGGGCGAGGACCGGCCCGCGCATCACCGGCTCGGCGCGCGTCTGCAACGTCTCGGTGGTGAACGCCTCATGATCGGTCAGCACCCGCTTCACATCGCGGTAGCGGGAGAGGAAGTAGCTGTCGATCGACGGCTCGTAGTGCACCGGCGACTGCTCCCTCAGCCGGCTGAAGTACCGATCGGGTGCGGCGCCGAAGCTCTCGGACAGGATGCTGAAGGGGGACTCGGCCATGGACGCGGGTACCTCTCGGGGAGAACGGGCCGACGGGGGACGCCGCGCGAAGAAGGGGCTACGCCGACGCTCGGAGGCCGTACCCCCGTGTACGGCGTCTCCGGCCGATGAGGATACGCCGCGGCCGTCTCGCGGATCTGGCGGGCGTTCGGTCTCAAACCGCACATCGTGGAGACGTGGAAGCTGTCGACCGACCCGCAGTTCGTGACCAAGGTCCTTGATGTAGTGGGCATTTACCTGTCACCGCCGGAGAACGCCCTGGTCCTGGCGGTGGACGAGAAGTCGCAGATCCAGGCCCTGGACCGGACCCAGCCGGTGTTGCCGATGGCACCGACCACGCCGGCGAGAATGACGCACGACTACGTCCGGCACGGCACGACCAGCCTGTTCGCCGCCCTGGACATCGTCTCCGGCTCGGTCATAGCCCAGCACTACCGGCGCCACCGTCACCAGGAGTTCCTCTGCTTCCTGAAGGTCATCGACGCCGCCGTCCCCAAAGACCTGGACCTGCACCTGGTCCTGGTCCTGGTCCTGGGCAACTACGCCACCCACAAGACCGAACCGGTCAAGAAGTGGCTGCTGCGGCACCCTCGCTTCCATTTGCACTTCACCCCCACCTCGGCGTCCTGGCTCAACCTCGTCGAGCGCTGGTTTCGCCGAGCTGACCTCCCGCAAACTCCGCCGCTCGGCCCACCGCAGCGTCGTCGAACTCGAGCGCGACATCCGCGGCTGGATCAACGAGTGGAACAAGGACCCCAAGCCGTTCGTGTGGACGAAGACCGCCGACGACATCCTCGACACACCCTCGCCGGATACTGCACACGAATTAGCGACTCAGGACACTAGAGGCCTGGCGGTGGCGGGTCAGCGGGTGGGGTCGAAGGTGGCGGCGCGGGGCACGAACGTCGTGTCGCCGTCCTTGGCCGTCGCCAGCACGGAGACGCGCCAGGTGCCCTCGTCCAGCTCGGCCGCCTCCTCCTGCGTGACCTTCAGCGTGTAGGTGCAGCGGGACGTCTCGTCCGAGGTGCTGCGGCACTCGGCGCTGTCCACCGACCGCAGCTCCGCCTCGGTCGGGTCGAGCTTCGAACTCGCGGGCCACACGATGACCTTGAGGCCCCGGATGCCCGAGTTGTCACGCACGTCCGCGGTGAAGGTCAGCGAACCCGCGCCGCTGCCGGTCGGAGCGACGTACCGGACCGAGCTGTCGCTCAGGACCGGCTTCGAGGGGGACGCGGCCACGGCGAGTCCACCGGCGGTGATACCGCCGACGACGGCGACACCGATGAGCGACGAGACGAGAATGCGCTTGGACATGGGATATCCCCTTGAATTCGTATGGAAGCAGATGCGCTCTCGCACCCACGGAGAATCTGAATGGAGAGGTGATATGCGAATTACTTCTGGACTACGGCTTGTTCACACGGTGAACCGGTGGTCGGCCGCATTTCGATGTTCTCGCTGTGTTCGAGACTAGGTCCCGGCGCACTGCGTGGTCGTCGCGCTGCCGGATGATTGCCGCCTTGAACCAGAGGTGGAGAGCACCGACCGGCCGTCCACCCGCCGCCGGCCCGGTCCCGTCTCCAACCCGGGTAAGAGACGGGAATCCACCTTCAGCCGGAGCCGGGCCGCCCACCCTGGGCCGTAGCCTTGAGCCGCCATGAGACCCACCAGACCCGCCTTGAAATTCGCCGTGCACCGGGCCGACGACCGGCTGCTCCCGGTTCTGCTGATCTGCGCGCAGGCCGTGGTGTGGCCCGGTGTGGTCCTGCTTCGCGGGGCCGTACCGACCGCGTCTGCGGTTCTCGTGGCGGTCCTGGTCGCCGGATCGGTGACGGCCGCACTCGCCCTTCGCCGTACCCGCCCGGTGGTCACCCTCGTCCTGGTCGCAGCCGCCTGCGCGCTGGGCGCCGGGCCACTGCCCACCGGGGCGACGGCGGTGCTCGGGACCGCGGGTGTCGGGCTGGCCCTGTTCACCGTGGCGACCGAACGCGACACCTTCACCGCCGTGCTGTGCGGGGTGACGCTCGCCGCCTGGCAACTACTGCAGAGCCTCAGCCTGCACGGACTCAGCGAGCCCGACGGACTCGACCTCGTCCTGACCGCCCTGCTGTACGCCACGACGTGCGGTGCCGGCCTGATGGTGCGGCGCACCCGTCGTGTCCGGCGGGCGGCCGAACAACTGCTGAAGCGGGCCGAGACCGAGCGCCACCGGCTTCCGGCCGTCGAACGACGCAGGATGGAGAGGGAGCTGCACGACGTCAGCGCCCACCATCTGACAGCCGTGGTGGTCACGGCGGGAGCGGCCATCGGGCTGCGCGAACGCCGTCCCGAACTGGGCCAGGAGGCACTCGGGTTCGCGATCGAGACTGGCCGCGAGGTCACGCGGGCGCTCGGCGCCGTGCGGGCGCCCGCGCCCTCGCGCGAGGAACTGCCCTCGCCGGAGGAACGGCTGCGGGAACTGGCCGCCGGGTTCCGCCGCCTCGATCAGACCGTGGACTGCGAGATCGGCCCGCTGCCGGACGGAGCCGTCGCGGACGCGGCCTTCGGCATCGTGCGCGAGGCGCTGACCAACGTGGCCCGGCACGCACCCGGTGCCCGTACGACGGTGCGGTGCCACTACGGAGACACCCGCACGGATGTCGTGGTCACCAGCGCGGCGCCGCCCTCCGGTGCGACGGTCGCGGCGGCACACGGTGAGGGCCTGGGCGGGGGACGCGGTCAGGGGTTCCTGCGGTCCCGCGCCCAGGAGGCGGGCGGCACCCTGACCAGCGGCCCGACGGCGGAGGGCGGCTGGGAGGTGCGCGCGGTCCTGCCCGGCCAGACCGCCGCCCCGGTGGAGCGGTCCGTGCCACGGAGCTACCGGGTGGCGCAGGTGACGGCCGCCGCGGGCCTTGTCCTGCAGCCGCTGCTCCCGGTGCTGGTCATTCGGGCGGAGACCGTGACGAGTGGTGGACGGGTATCCGCGGGGCTGCTCTTCGCACTGCTGGCCGCGGCCCAGGTGGTCGCGCTGCTGTGGCTGCGCCGGTCACCTCGCGCCGCCTTGAGCGCACTGCTCGGTCTGGGCCTGCTCTGGCCGGTGGCGATGGTCGCGGGCGCGTACGGCGGGCCGGTGCTTCTGCCGCCGGCGTTGAGCCTGTTCGCGACGTGTGCGGCGCTTGCCGCGGAGGCGACCCGAACGGCTGCGTCATCCTCGTGCCGCGGCCCGGCGGGGGCTGGGCGCGCAGTTCCCCGCGCCCCCGGAAAGGGCCGCGCCGTCTTTCGCGCCCCTGCGGGGCTCGGGGTGGTGGTCCTGGGTGTGCTGGTGCATGCCCTGGGTGTCGTCGTCGTCGTTCTGGAGCGGGGTACGGGGCTTCCGGTGTGGGTGGTGGGTGCGTGTGCGACCGTCGGGGTGGGGGCCGTGGTCGGTGCGGCCCGGTGGGGGGGGACTCTGCGTGGGCGGGTTGAACGGGTTGCCCGGAGTGCGCGGGACGAACGTCTTGCCGTCTGGACGGGGGAAGCCGTTCGGGACGCGTGGGCCGAGCGTCGCCGGATCGCCGCCGGGCTGGAGACCACCGTGCTGGCGCGCACGGCCGACATGGTCGCCCAGGCGGAGGCGGGCCGCCTGGACACGACCGCCGAGCGCGCCCGCGAGGCCCTGGCCGCGATGCGCTCCCTGCTCGACACCGTCCGCGACGGCGAGACGGGACCCGAACTGCGCCCGCAGCCCACCCTCCAGGCTCTCGACCTGCTCGCCCACCAGTGCCGGGCGACCGGTCGCGACGTCGAGATACGGCTGACCGACCGGGTACCGGAACGGCTGCCCACCGCGGTGGACCTGGCCGCCTATCACGCCGCCGAGACGATCCTCGCGGCCGGCGGCGAGGAGCCCGCGATGCTCGAGCTGGACGCCGAAGAGGGTACGTTGACGCTCACGGCCACCGGGGTACCCCGCGCCGCCCGCCCTGCCGTACGGGAGCTGCTGGCGGCGCGCGCCGCCGCGCTCGGCGGCACCGTAGACACCGGCCGGCCTGGTACGGTCGGGCTCCGGTTGCCATGCGCACCGGTTCAGCGGCAGGGCGATGTTATGTCGACCGAAGAGAGGAAGTGATGAGCCTCAAGGTGCTGGTCGTCGACGATCAGGGCCTCGTGCGGGCGGGGTTCGCCATCGTGATCGACGCCGAGGAGGACATGACGGTCGTCGGTGAGGCCGCCGACGGAACCGCCGCAGTACGTCTCGCCGCGGAACTGGCCCCCGACGTGGTCGTCATGGACGTCCGGATGCCCGTGCTCGACGGCATCGCGGCCACCCGCATCATCACCGGGCGCCAGGACGCGCCCCGAGTCCTGGTGCTGACCACCTTCGACCTCGACTCGTACGTCTTGGACGCGCTGCGCGCCGGAGCCTCCGGCTTCCTGCTCAAGGACGTGCACGCCGCCGAACTGCTCCAGGGCATCCGGGTGGTGGCCACCGGGGAGAGCGTGCTCGCCCCGTCCGCGACGCGTCGGCTCATCGCCCACTACGCGTCGGGAGCGGGCTCCGGGATACGCGCCGGGAACGGTCCGAGCGCGCTGGACAGCCTCACCGCCAGCCAACGCAATGTCCTCGGCCTGGTCGCGTCCGGACTCAACAACGCGGAGATCGCCGACGAACTCGGTATCACCGTCGGCACCGTCAAGTCCCATGTGAACGCGCTGCTGCGCAAGCTCGGCCTGCGCGACCGTGTACAGGCGACGATCCTGGCGTACGACCTCGGTCTCGCCCGCCCGAATCCGCCGGGCACCCACATCTGACCCCCGACATCCGACCGACGCTGTCGGCCATTGACCGCCACGACCGAGGAGAGCACCACGTGACCGGTAGAAGCCCCAGCCGAACCGCCTGTCCTCGACGTCTGGGACACGCACTCGGGGACGTCTTCGCCCGTGTCTACCTGGTGGCCTGTGCCGTCCTGCTCGTGTGGGCGCTCTGGGTGAGCGCCGTTGACAGCTCGGACGAGTCCATGGCGGGCGTCATCCCGCTGCTCGCCACCGCCCCGTCCAGTTTCATACCGATAGCCCTGCTGCCGGACAGCGCCGCGGTGTTCGCCGTCGCCGTCGTGTTCGGGGCGCTGGTCAACGCCGCGGTCATCGGCTGGTGCGCCCGCGCGCTGCGCCGCGGCAGGAGTGGTCACGACCCGGTGTCTTGAATCCGCCTCGCCCGACCCGCCGGGCGGTGCTCGCCGATGGGTCCGCCCCCGGTCCACCGCCCACATTCCGGGCGGCGGACCGCCATCGGGGACAGGACGTTCCGGGCGTACGCCGACGCGGCCCCCGCCAGAGCCCCCAGGCCCGGACAGGGCCGCCGCAGTCGATCCGCCGGTCCCGGTATCGAGCATCCAAGCCACTTGCTCGTTGCCGACCCAGGCTCCTAGCAGACGCTTCCCGCCGGGCCGGCGGGCTCCGGCAGGTCCACGAGTGAGGCGAGCGCCGCCCGGTGGAGGCCGGCCGAACCGTACGCCAGCTCGTCCGCCTTCGCCCGCTTGAGGGCGATGTGCGCGGGGTGCTCCCAGGTCATTCCGAGCCCGCCGTGCAGCTGGACGCACTCCTCGGCCGCGTGGACGGCGACCCGGCCGCAGTACGCCTGCGCGAGGGCCACGGCGAGCGGCGCCTCAGGGCTGTCGGTGGCGAGCGCGTCGGCGGCGTTGCGGGCGGCCGCACGGGCCGACACGACCTCCAGCCACAGCTGCGCCATGCGGTGCTTGAGCGCCTGGAAGGAGCCGACGGGCCGGTTGAACTGATGGCGTTCACGGGTGTGCCGGACGGTCTCCTCCAGGCACCACTCGGCGAGACCGAGCTGCTCGGAGGCGAGGAGGCCGCGGCGGACGGCGGCCGCTGCGGTGGCCGGGTCGGCGAACCGGGTGCCTGCCTCACCGGTGACGGTGACGGCGGCGAGCGGGCGGGTCAGGTCGATCGGGATCTGCGGCTCGACCGTCACGGCGGGGTCCGTCGCCCGCACCGCGTACAGCCCGTCGCGACGCAGGACGAGCAGGACGTCGGCGCGCACGGCGTCGGCGACGGCCGTGACCGTGCCCGGGACGGTGGGCGGCGGCGCGTCCGGGGCGGTGGTCAGCGGGACGTCGAGGACGGCGACGGTGGTGCACGTCGCGCGCTTTCGAGGCGGCCTTCGAACCGGAGCCGGTGTGTGTCGGCCGCGCACGGCGGATCACTATGGCCTGCCTCGGGCTGTGGCATGTGCGCGGGCCGCTCGCCGCTGGCCGACAACATCGCGCTCGTCGTCTCCGAGTTGGTCAGTAATGGCGTCGAGCACGGAGCAGGCGATGTCGGGCTGCGCGTGCGGTACCCCGACGACGAAATCCGCATCGAGGTCACCGACGGCAACCCGGCTCCGGCCAGGATGCGCTCTGCCGGTGATGACGACGAATCGGGGCGCGGCCTGCTGCTCGTCACGGTGCTCGCGCGGAAATGGGGCGTCACCAACGACGGCCGCACCACCTGGGCCACCTTCCGCGTTCCCTCGGGGAGGCCATGGTGGCCGTCGTCGACGTGACCGCCGCTGGGCTGCCGGGCCGGCCGGTGGGCACCGAGGACGAGCGGACGCGGCACGGATCACCGACCGGTTCCGCCGGGCCACCCGCCAGCTGATGCAGGTCGTCCCGCATCGCGTCGCGGTGTATCCGACCGAGGAGCTGCGTGGCCTGCTCGCCCTGCGCGACGAACAGCCGTCCCCCGCGCAGGCGCTGTCGTACCTGCGCCGGTATGCCCTGGCGATCTTCGCCATCCTGGACTTGATGGGAGACGACGCATGATGCCTCCCCTCGCAGACGTCGGGCCGCGTTCCCTCACGGCCCGACCCGCCGCCGGGTGCTGGGAGAACACGGCTCCGTACGTCCCCCACAGGGAGCCGAAGCGCCCCAGCGCCGGGCGGGACCCTCGCCGCCTCGCCCTCGCCCTCCTCGGCAACGCCCTCCGCAACCCCGCCACCCGACCCGGCGACGGCGACGAACCGCCACTTGGTGCAGCACAAGCGAGTGACCGCCTCTCGACGCCAACGCCGCCGGTCCGCCAGCACCCAGCACCCAGCACCCAGCACCCAGCACCCAGCACCCAGCACCCAGCAGAATGATGATGCGCTCCGCCGCCCCGATCCCACGTAGTCAGGTACTCCCGGGCATCCGCCCGATGCCGAAACACCCCGATCCGCTTGAGCTCGCCGCGCTCGCCTGCCTCCAGGTGCCCGGCTGTGGCCCCCAGGACGCCGTAGGAGCCGTGCGCCAACTCATGTTTCCCGAAGGGAACTTGAGGGGATGCCTGCGTGAAGGTCGTGAAGATTTCGCGCACATTTCACCGCACTCGCTGCGGAAACTCGGGGTGACCTCTCGACGCTCCGAGCAAGTCGGATCAATAGAGACAGGAGACCGACCAACAATGTTCATTTTGGTACGGAACAGAGTGTGGGCCGGCGTGCTCGCGCTCTCGGCCGTCACGGCCCTTGCCTTCTGCGCGACCGGAGCGGCAGCGGCCTCAACTCCCGCCAAACAGGGTCCGACCTCGGTGGCCTACATCGAGGTGAACAGCAACAGCCTGCTCAACGCCGGCAAGTACACGCTCGCCGACGGTGGCGGCAACGCCTTCGACGTCGCCGTGATCTTCGCGGCGAACATCAACTACGACACGAGCTCGAAGACTGCGTATCTGCACTTCAATGAGAACGTGCAGCGCGTCCTCGACAACGCTGCCACGCAGATACGGCCGTTGCAGCAGCAGGGCATCAAGGTCGTCCTCTCGGTGCTCGGCAACCACCAGGGTGCAGGGTTCGCCAACTTCACCTCTCAGCAGGCGGCTTCCGCGTTCGCGATGCAGATGTCCGACGCCGTGGCCAAGTACGGCCTCGACGGCATCGACTTCGACGACGAATATGCCGAGTACGGCAACAACGGCACGGCCCAACCCAACGACGGCTCGTTCGTGCACCTCGTGACGGCACTTCGAGCGAGCATGCCGGACAAGATCATCAGCCTCTACAACATCGGCCCGGCCGCGTCGCGCCTGTCCTACGGCGGCGTCGACATCTCCTCCAAGTTCGACTACGCCTGGAACCCGTACTACGGCACCTGGCAGGTCCCCGGTATGGCACTGCCCAAGTCGTCGCTGTCACCGGCGGCCGTCGAGATCGGCCGCACCTCGCAGGCCACGGTCGGCAACCTCGCCCGCCGCACCGTCAGCGAAGGATACGGCGTATACCTGACATACAACCTCGACGGCACCGATCGCAGCGCCGATGTCTCCGCGTTCACCAGGGAGTTGTACGGCAGCGACACCGTCTACACGCCGTAGGGTGCCCGAGCGCCTAGCCACACGCCTGCCTCGGCGAGCCTGCCGCACGCCGTAGCAACGCGGAACCCGTACGGAGTGCACGGCAACAACGATGCCAGATACGGATCGCGCCTGTCCGCTGTCTCACAGCGGTAGCGGACAGGCTTCACCAGGGACGTCATGGATGTCCAAGTCGATCTCCGCACCAACCATCAGAGAAGAAGGCTTCGGCGGCAACACGAACGTCGTCACGTTCACCGTTGCCATTGGGCCCGCCGGGTGAGTCGGTCGTGAGTAGGGAGGGCGACGCCAACAGCCACTCCGGTAGCTGCTGCACGCTGACGCCGTCCGGCTTCCCAGACGCCTTCCATGGCCTCCGCCCTCCAGAGACCGGCTCGACACCTCCTTGGCCGCCCTCGGGCGGGATCAAGTCACAATGCTGCAAGCTTCGCTTCATGCTGCGGACCGGTCGACCGCACGCCCCGGAAGAGCGCTTGTCACTCCGCTTCGACGCAAGCCACTCCATCGGCGCGGGAACCGGCTGTCGGGAACCCTAGCGTCTCCGCAAACCCGGACGTGCACCGGCCGGCTGCCCTGAGCGTATCGTTCGATTACCTTCCCTTCCGCGCCACCCTTGGTTCGGCCGTCACTCATCCTGCTGCGGTCACCTGGACGGTGGCGTAGCCGGCTGCCGCTCCCGCCACCACCAATGCGGCATAGAACGGGACACACGCCACCAGCGTGGTGCCCTCGATGACGGTTCCGGGCGTGTCCTCGTCCAGGGGGCCCAGGTGATCGATGGTCCAGTCGTTGATCATGCGCTCCATCATGTGCTGTCTACCCTTCATGAGTTACTGTGCTTGGCTGCCACCATTGTTGGCAGGTCCACCCGCTGTGGGCGTCCACCGAGCGGGCCTGAGTGTGGAGGACGTTCCTTCCCCCGACCGGGGGACTCGCCGCTCCTCCCCCAGGGACCCTCGCGGGGCCCCCGGGCGCCTGAAGGCAGCGGGCTCGGAGGCCGATCGCCCCCGAATATGGGGACCCGCCTCGACTCACGGATGCGCGCACCTGCCCACGTGAGGCGTCCGGTTGGTGGCCCTCATCCCGCTGTCACTCCGGCCGCAGGGCCAGGGCCCAGGCGACCCGCGCCGACGCCGCCTTCGGACGCGCGAGACGTCCCGGCGCCGGCTCCGCGCCCTGGATCACCACGCAACCGGCTCGACCTCACTCACCGGTCAGGCCCACGTTTGCTCACTGTTGCCGTGCGGGAGAGCGTGCCCCGGAGGTCGAGGCGATCTCCGATCGTCTGGTGGGACGCCGTGCGGAAGGAGTCAGTGAGCTTCTTCAGCGTTGCCGCTCTAGGGTGAGAATGGCTTTGGCGATTGACGTCATGCGGTTGGGGCTGCAGCGTGACCTGCGGAAGATCCGCCAGGACTTCAGGCAGGCCACGCCGCGCTCAACCGGTGCCCGTGCCGCGGCCAGAGCCCGGTTGACGGTCTTCTCGGTAGGGGTGAGTTCCCAGGTCAGCCAGGGGCCACCGCCCTGGTAGGCGAGATCGGCCAGGATGGGGACGCCCTGGCGCTCGCAGATGCGGATGATCCGGTGGGTGCGGGCGGCGGTCAGGTCGTGGGAGCGGCCCGGCAGCGCGGGCGAGAGCCACAGCAGTCGGCCGGCCCGATCGGTGACTACCTGCACGTTCACCCCGTGTCGGCGGTGTTTGTGGGAGTAGTCGGCCCGTCCGTCGCCGACCCGGTCACACTCGGCGAGCGTGCCGTCCAGGAGGACGAAGTCCGGATCCTGCTCGCGTAGGACCTTCAGCAGGCCCGGTGCACGGTCGGCGAGGAGGTCGATGACCGCACTGGTATAGGCGTGGGCGGTGGACTCGCTGATCCCGAACCCGGCAGCGACCTTCGCCAGGGTGGTGTGCTCGCGCAGGTACACCAGTGCCACTATCGCGCGCTGGGACGGACGGAGCTTGCAGCGGCGGTCACCCTCACGGGTGACGATGAGCATGGTGACCCACTCCACGAGCGCATGTGGCAGGTCGAGTGCGGCAGGATAGATGACCAACGAGGCCCCTGAGCGGCGTGGTTGAGACGTCAGACATCTCGATCAACTGCCCAGGGGCCTCGCTCGTTGCGCTTCACGGACCGTCACCCGATCGTGGCCCGCTCGAAGAAGCTCAGTGAGCCACCAACGGCCGCTGGATCGGGGATAGGAGTACAACAGCAGGCCTCCCCTGATTGGAGGAGTCCTCGTCATCGGGGCTGTCAACCGGCCCGCTGACACGGAATCCCCGGCCAGAACCCTAGTGTCAACAGGGAGAGGCACCACCGAGAGGTGGGAAGGAAGCCGAGACCGAAAGGATCGAACATGACTGACTTCGAAACGACCATGCGCAACGCGAATCTGGGCGAACTCCACGAGGACCACCCCGGGCTGGCTCCAGAATCGGGGCCGACGATCACCTCGCTCGCGGAAGCCCAAGTGATGTGGAATGCCGGACAGGCTCTCGTCGGAACCGGCCTCACCGCGGCGCTCATCGGCTGAGAAGGCGACCGGAATCAGCCTGGGGCCCGTACGCGACCGGGACCACCGCGCCCCTCCGTGTTGCGGCGGGTGGCACCACCGGACCCACAGGGTGCGACCGGAGACGTTGACGAGTGCCTGACCGCTTCCGTCTGCCCAGCGGCCGGAGCGGGATCCGCCGAACGAGCGGCGTCACATCGCCGTCGAGACGCTGTTGGTGATCTTGAGAGAATCGGACAGCGGCAGAATCGCTTGGATTGCCTGACCGGACCGGACGGCACGGTGGCGACGTGTCCGGTGTCGGCGTACGCGCGACGAGTCCGTACGCCGACGTCCGGCCGCTGATGACGGTTGATTGTCGTGCCAGCGGCTATGAGGACATACCGTGCACGGGCACCGGCCATGGCCAGTGGCGGCAGAGCGCAGTCGCTGGGCATGAACGTTTCTCGGCGACAGTGGCCCCGCAGCAGGCCCGATCGCGGCGTACCCCAACCACCCGACGGTGTCTTGTTCGCGTCGGACCCACATCCGCATCTCCTGCAGGGGAACCCGCCCCCCGAGGCTGCTATGTCGTGTCAAGCAGCTTGGGTGAGTTCCTCGATGCTTACGATCTTGGTTTTGGCGGCCGCGGCCGCGGGCGTCGTCACGGTGGATGACGGGGATCTCCTTCCAGGGCAGGGCGTGGAGTTGACGGGCTTGGTTGCGCTGGTTGTTCTTGATGGTCAGCAGGTAGTGGGCGCCGCGTTCGTGCAGGTAGGCGGCGTGGTCGCGTTGGGCGTGGAGGGCGTCGGCGGTGACGACGGCCCCCTTGAGATCGGCGTCGTCGAGCTGGTCGAGCAGGGGTTGGAACTCGGGGATTTCGTTGGTCTTCGCGCCGATCTCGCGGGAGGCGAGGGTGATGCCGTCGCCGTGCCGGACGGCGGAGAACACGAAGACCCGGCTGCCGTCCGGGCGCTTCGCACTGCGCAGGCACTTGCCGTACACCGCGATGGCCCGGCGCCGGGAGCGCACCGGTTCGGCGCGGGCGGCCGCCCGGTGGGCGCGGCGCTGTTCGCGTTCGATGCCGCCGTCGGGCATGAGCGGCTCGGGAGAGTGGGACACCGTGGACAGCAGGGGCCGCAGGTGGTCGTAGCCGGCCGCGCTGACCTCACCGGGATCGAGCCGCCCCAGAACGGTGCGCAACGTCTTCTCGCTCGGGATCCGGTACCGGCCGCGCAACGGATGGTAGGGCAGACCGAAAGCGGCCAGTTCCTCCGGCATCGCACGTCGGCACCACTCCGCCGCCGCAGTGATGGAGTCATGGCCCGCCGGGGTCATCGCACAGACCACCAGGGCCAGCAGCGAGGAGACCCGGTAGCGCACCCCGCACGCCCCGCGAGGATCGGTGACCGACTCGAACTCGGCAACCAAGCCGCGGACTTGGCCTCGCGCAGCATCCGAGCCGAGGGCCTCCAGAGGGGCGGAGAAGAGACGGGAACGACGGCAGGGGATGATGGAGGAACCAACACGGCACCTTCGTGGATCTTGAAGCATAGAGAACTCCATGATCCACAGGTGCCGTGTTCATCTGCCTCCGGGACCCGCCAGCATGATCAACCGACCCAAGCGGGGGCGATCCGGGCAAACGCCGGGGCCCTGCCGATCCGGCCTCCCGCGCCTACTACGACAAGCAACGAGCCCGCGGCAAAACCCACACCCAAGCCCTCCTCCGCCTCGCCCGCCAACGCATCAGCGTCCTGGTCGCCATGCTCCGCGACGGCACCTTCTACGAATCCCGGACACCGAAGGACGTCGAGCTCGCCGCATAAGCCCAGCACCCCTGAACCACCCCAAACCTGACAGGGGTGCCTTGACGAAGGACACAGAGGCACCCCCCACCCCTGCATACGGTGCGTGAGGCACTCCCAGATCAAATGGGCAGGACGGCTTCGAAAACGGTGGGAGCAGCTGCCCCCGGCGGCGACGCCGCCCCTCTTCCGGTCCGGTTTGTTCGGATCGAGGGCCCGCTCCGGGCCGAGGACATTCCTGCGGGCGAAGGACCGACCGGAAGGCCACCGTCAAATATCGCCCTCTTGGTGATGCCTTCATAAAATATCCCTAAGCACATTTCACCGCATCGTCAGGATCACGGTCCTTCCGGCTTCGGGCGGTGCCCTGCGTCGGGAGGGGCCGATGTCCAAGGCCCGTGACCTTTCCGCGAAGGTGCTGTCCACCGTCCTGGGACCGATACCTGTCCCACGGGGGCGGGCGATGGCCCTGTCCGAACGTCTCGCCAGCCTGACGACCCTCGTCGCCAGCCTGGAGTACCTGCGGCGGAAGGAAGACCGCGAGCCCGGCGGACTCAACGACTGGAGAATCGCGCGAGACGCACTCGTGGTGGACTCGCCCCTCAAGCGCCGGATCATGGACGCCATAGGTGACGAAAAGGTCACGAACGCTCTGTTCGGTGCGCAGGCAGTCGCGGGTGCCGCTCTACTCATGCCCGGCCGGGGCCGCTGGCGGGGAGGGGCAAGCCTGTACATGGGCCTGAGCAACATCGCGCTCTATCCCCGTCGACACTTCGGCACGGACGGGTCGGACCAGGTGGCGATACTCGTCCAGACCGCCATGGGGGCAGCACGGCTCTCTCGGACACCTCAGGTCCAGGACGCCCTCCTGTGGTACGTGGCCCTCCAGTCGAACCTCTCGTACGCCATCTCCGGCTGGGTCAAGCTGCTGGGCCAGGACTGGCGCGAGGGGACGGCGCTTCCGGGCATCATGCGGACCCGAACCTACGGCCACGAAGGCATGTGGCGCTGGTCCAGCCGGCATCCGCAGTCCGCGCGGTGGCTGGCGCACGGCGTCCTGACCCTGGAATGCCTGTTCCCCCTGGTCTACCTTCCCGGTGGCCTGCTGGTGCGGCCGATGCTCGCCAGTGCGGCGGCCTTCCACGCCGCTAACGGATACTTCATGGGCCTGGGCCGGTTCATCACCTCGTTCGTATCCATGCATCCGGCTGTCGCCTACACCACGACACCCAGGTGGCGGCCGGAGGCGGCCCACCGAGACGACACCGTGGTGCAGGCAGCCGCCCTCACCCTGGCCGGCGCGGCTGCACTCAGCCTGCTGCGGGCCGCCGACCGTCGACAGTGGGTCCGCGACGGTTGGCCAGGCAGCCAAAGCGTGGCAACCCGTCACGGCAACAAGATCAGCTACCACCGGATGGAAGGTTCCGCCAAAGGCGTCAAACCCGTCGTCGTCATGTGCTGCGGACTGGCCGCGTCCCCGGAGATGTTCGGATGGCTCCTGCAGACGATGCGAGATGAAGGCAGCTGCGACGTGGTCACGTACAGCCGGGCCGGGACCGGCCCGAGTTCCTACGCGGGAGATCAACCGTTCACCCTGCAGGAGTCTGTCGACGATCTCCTCGACCTCGTAGCCGAGGTCGCCTCCGACGACCAGCCACTGATCCTGGTCGGCCACTCCTTGGGCGGAGAGATCGCCCGCCGGGCAGCAGTCGAGCTCGGCGACCGGGTATCCGCCGTCGTGTACCTGGACAGCGCCCATCCCGAGGAATTGCAGCGATCGGAGAAGCAGAGCAAGACGGCAGCGCGCCTGGACGGTTCACTCGGCATGATCGCCACGAGTCTACGCAGTGGCATGGGCGTGCTGATGCCTCGTCCGGAATGGGTCGGACACCTGCCCGCAGCGGTGCGAAACCGCGCCTTCGCCCAGCACGCCGACAGTCGCATCTGGCGAGCCGGACGCCGGGAGTGGCAGGCCACGGAAGCAGACTTCCGCGCCTTCACGGGACCGCTACCGCCCCTCGCCTGTCACGCCCTCGTGATATCCGCGGAGAAGACCGTGACACAAGACCCCGCCCAAAAAGAGATGCACGAGGACCTGGCCCATGCCCACCGGGGCGATGGGCGTGTGGTGCGGTCCGCCACCATAGACCGCGCCGGCCATGAGTCTCTGCTCGTCAATCCTCGCTTCGGCGAGCAGACCACACGGCAGATCCTCGACTTCCTGCGGGACATCGGCGCCGTCGGACCCGCCGACGACCAGACCACACCCCCTGCACGTCATGGACCACCGAGCACACGAAAGGAGTGACCCCATGGCTCCAACCACCGCAGTGAGCCGCCTCTTCACCGGGCCCGGCGGCCTGACAAGGGCAGCATGCAGTGGCATGCTCCTGGGGACCCTGGCAACACAGCATCCGAGCACCGAACTCTTCGGCCGCGTGCAACGCATCGACAGAACAGCCGTCATGTTCCCGAACTGGAGGTTCTTCGCCCCCACTCCTGCTCGCCACGACTACCAGTTCCTCTACCGCACCCTCAGCTACGACCGAGAAACCTCGAAATGGCGAACGGTCCAAGCAATAGCCGAACGCCGGCTGTCACAGATCGTGTGGTTCCCCGGGCGGCGCACGGAGAAAGCCATCTTCGATGCCTGCCAGCAAGTCATCAACGTACTCGACGACGGGTTCACCGTGGCCGAGCACAACCCCGCCTACCGCATGCTGCGTGAGTTCATCCGCAACCGGATCGACAGATCGGAAACAACAGGAATCAAGGGCTTCCAGTTCGCACTCGCCCGAGCAGCGGGATACGACACCGCGGAAGAACCCCAAATCGTCTTCGTCTCCCCCTACATCCCCCTCCAGCCCCAGCCTCCACCCGCTCCCACATCACCCCACCCGACATGAGCCACCGCTGGACATCCTCCGCAAGGTCCGGGGTCGCCGCTCCCGAGGTCGAGGAGATACCGGAGAGGGGCTGACGCGTCACGCGCACGGCTCCGCCCGCCGCCGGAAGGACAGCCCGGTGCGCCGTGCGCCCGTCGACCGGCCCCCGGGCGGGTCGGAGGCACCGCTCGGAACGCAATCGGCCGAGCCCGTGCCGACTTCCGGCGCCGAAATCCGGAAGGTCATCTGCAGCACGAACGCAATAGCGAGTGTCAATGCCCGCATGTGCAAGGACATGCGGGGCGGGTGCCATTCTGTCCGCGGGCGCCGCGTTGACGTGCACCTATACCGCGCCGCTGAGCCTGATGCGTCCGGCAAGGGAGCGACTCCGGTGAACGGTGCGCTGCAAGGCGCCCCTGAAATCGGGCCAGATCGCCTTCGAAAGGAGGCTCACCTCCACCGGCCACCGACCGCCAACACTCGAGATCAGCCGTTGACGGCACACTCCCGGACGGGCGGACAGTCACGGCGACCGAGCACCACGAACTGCACGCGGCGGTGCAGCGTGCCGTCCCTGCAGACCGCCCTCGCCTCTTCGCTTCCGCATGGACGACCGGCCACTGGACCACCCGTGGACCGCGAGGTCGGCCTCTGTCCCACCGACACTCGAAGCCGTCGCGCGCGGCAAGGGAACAGCCGCGACACGGGCAACGTTCCGTCGACCGGATCGGGACGAAGCGTTGCACATCCGGACCAGCACGGTGGTGAACAGTCCTGCTGAAAGAGCCGCGGCGGCCATGGTCGTGGCCAGAACCACGGCCCCGCTCGTGGTCGTGAAGAATTCCCAGTCGTCGATCACCAGCAGGGCGACGAAGACGAGCCCCGCGACCATGGCGATGACGAGCGCGCACAACGCTCCAGGCCGGCCCCGGTGACCCCGAGGGGCCCGGGCCGCCCGTTTCAGTGCGACCGTCCAGAGCGAGGCAGTCGCCGCGCACATCAGCGTGAGGAATACCGCGTGATAGACCCCGGCGGCGTTGAAGTGATGAGGTTCCGGGTGTGCCCAGGTGAGTTCGTGGTCTTCGTCGACCCAGCGGACCAATTGGGTCAGGGCTCCGGTCGCGCCGCCTGCCGTGGCCACGGCTGCAACCTGCCTGGCCTCCCGCACTGCCGAGGGGAGAGCCGTGACGGCGAAGACCAAGGCGCCCGTCATGACCGGCAGTGCCAGGGCGTCGCCCCAGGTCTCGCACAGGTCGGTGAACATGCCCGGCAAGCGTGGGTCCCTATCCATGGTCAGGTGGAAGACGAAGAGCGTGCCGAAGCCGGCCATGAACACGGCCAGCCCGGCGGCAACGGCCCTCCGGGCCGGCGTAGCGATCTCGTTCATCGGTCGACAGGTCCTCACATCATTTGAGCGATGGGGCACGCACAGGGCAGGTGGCCCGGTGTGGGAGATCTCCCCGGAGACGTGGAATGCCGGTGGACGGCGCACCGCAGGAACGTAACCGGGTCTGGCGGCTCAGACCGCTCGTCGAAGTCGGCATGATGCCCTTGAGTTCTTGGTGCTGCTCGGGCGCCCGGAGGAGCCGCATCCCCACGATGGCCCAGCACGCGCCCGTGGTGCCACGGTCGATCGGGGGGCGGGCCGACGGACGCTTCGTCCTCCCGTCGGGGGACCCGGCGCCGACGGCCGCGCTCAGAGCCGGGGCCGACCGGCGGTCCGTGTACTGAGCTGCGGCGCCACCGCCGCGCGATCGGCTCCCGGTGGCGGCGCCTGAGCGCCGGCCGCCAGGCCCTGCTCACCCTGGCTCACCTGCGGATGGGTCACACCTACGCCCAGCTCGCTGCCGGATTCGGCATCGGCACCACGACGGCCTACCGCTACGTCACCGAGGCTGTCGACCTCCTGGCCGCTCTCGCGCCGAGCCTGACCGCGAGGCAGTGCGGACCGCGTCGGCGAAGGCGTACCTGATCCTGGACGGCACCCTCCTGCCCATCGACCGCATCGCAGCGGACCGGCCGTTCCAGGTGTCCCGCAACGCGGGTGATGTCGTCCCACCGGTGCACTGCGCCGGGCGCGATCCACAAGTCTGCCGGGCCGCGACACGCTCACGCATCGGTGCGCGGCAGGGCAGTAGCCCGCCCAGCAGGCTGTCGAGGCTGTCGTTGCTCTCCAGGTGGAGCCTGAGGCCGTGCGGGGTCGGCTGCACGTAGCGGATGCCTAAGGGGTACTCGAAGAAGTGCCTCTGCGAGTTGAGGACCCAGTAGAACACCTCGGATTCGAGGAGCAAATGCGCCTGCTGAGCCGGAACCGGGAGGAGGGGCGCGCCGGGCTGCAAGGCGGTGACGGCGTCGCAGGCGGCTTGGCGGGGGGCGCCGGTGTAGAGGGCGTAGGTCCGGGCCCGGCTGCTGATCTGGGTGGCCGACATGGCTTCAGGCGCCTTTCGCTCAGCTCCGTCGGCCCGCGGAGCGTGAGGAACAGGCACTGATGTGCGGTACGGCGGTCAGTGGGGTGCAGCTGATCGAAGCCGCGCTTCTTCGCCTCCGCCTTGAACCCGCGGGGCCGAGGTTCGCGTGAGGAGCAGCAGACCGATGCCGCACGGCGCGAGTGTAGTCCTCGGGCCCGGCTCGAAGGGGGCGCCACGCCGTTCGCCGGTGCGGGGCGCGGCTTACAGGCGAGACGCGGCTGGCTGGGGGTCGTTGTGCTCGGCAAGTTGGTCGCGGGCGACGGCTTCGTGTCGGAGCGCGGTCCTGAGGTGCCACAACGAGATCGCGGGCAGGAGACCGCCGAGCCTGGCCACCGCCCTCATCGCCTCGGCCGCCTGGGCCAGGAGCTTGGCGGTCGATCGCGCCTGCTTGGTGCTCCGATCCCCAGTCAGGCGTTCTACGATCTCGTCCAGTAGTTGTGCCAGCTCACCGGCTCCGGGGTCCTCCGGTGCTTCGGCTCCCTCGAAGCCCTCGTACGCAACCGGCTCAAGCGCCTTCAGTACCGGCCGGACACACTCGACGGCTTGGGCATTGCGCCTGAACACCCCGTCCTGCACGTTGGGTTCATTCCTTTCGACGGGACAAGCCTCGAGGCCGTCATCCCAGGTGACCGGCCGGTGTGCCGGAGCCTCTGGCGGCGCTTCGCCGGGCACCCGCCGGGTCGGTTGGCACATCCGCCGGTGATCCATCTCACCGTGCCCGAACGCGTCCTGGAGCCCGGCTTAGCGGTCTATAGCGTAAGAAGGGGCGTCCAACACGCCGCTTCACACTTGTGGTTGACGCTCACTCACCCCACTCCCAGGAAGTAGGACGCTCCATGGCCTCTTTCAACACCTCCTACAGACCCCGGAGTCCGGGAAGGGCCGTGCAGGCACTGACCGTTCCCCTGCTCGTCCTCGCCCTGCTGGCCTCCCTGCTGGCACTGGCGCCGCGGGCCGAGGCCGCGGACATCCCGACCCGGGAGGAGGTGAGCCGGGCCCTGGAGAGCACCCCGAGCACCAACTACTTCTGGACTGGTCGGACAGGCAAGTGTGCGAGCGAGGAGGACAGCGTCAAGGGCCTGGCCGAGCAGATCGCTCGCGAGCGCGGCGGCAAGACCCTGGAGATGCGGCTGCGCGAGGCGGGCGTCAGCATGCCCTCCTTCGACGCCCCCGACCCGGCCAAGGACATCTGGCGGTTCGCGTCGCGGGAATACGCAAAAAAGACCAGCTACCAGGCCTGGGTCATCAAGGGCACGTGCGTCCGGGACGGCAACACCTGGGAGGACAAGGAGTTTCCCAACCTCAAGGCCGGCGGACAGGTGCACTGCGTCTGGGAGATCGACGCCGAGCACCCGCTGACCGAGAAGCTGATCTGGTACCAGTGGTTCTGGGGCGGCACCTGCCAGAAGGAGGTGCACCTGAAGAACAAGGCCAGGACCGCCTGCTACCACTACGACCACATCGGGCCCCGGTGGGAGCACGGCAGCGGGATGAGGGGCGACTACTTCCACGGCAACTGGTTCGTCCGTGGCACGCAGTGGAACAGCCGCAAGAAGGACAAGAAGGTGGACCCGAACGCCGTCGGGTACATGTACTCCATCGAACCGACCGATTCATGGCCGACGGAACCGGCCGAATACCTCGTCCACAACGACGGGTTGATCGGCTGGTTCCGCAGCGGTGACGTCCGGCCGTACCGGCTCGAGATCCTCGACTCCTCAGCCCCCTTCTACCACCGCGAGTGGTCGGAGCCGTACGACACCATCTGCGGGACCGGTGCCGGTGCCACGGACGCACCGCGCGGCATGAGCGAGCTGAGCAAGCGGGCCGTCACGGTCATGCCGCTGGGCGACTCCATCACCGCCGGTGTCGGCAGCTCCACCGGGGCCGGCTACCGGGCACCGCTCTACGACGACCTCAAGCGGGCCGCGAAGTCGGTGGACTTCGTCGGTTCGCAGCACTCGGGCACGATGGCCGACACCGACAACGAAGGCCATCCCGGCTGGCGGATCGACCAGATCGCGAAGGCCGCGGACTGTTCGGTGCCCGCCCAACGCCCCAACGTGGTCACCCTGCACGCGGGCACCAACGACCTCAACCAGAAGCACGACGTCGCCGGGGCGCCGGCGAGGCTCGGGGGGTTGATCGAGCAGGTGCTCGACGACGCGCCCGAGACGACCGTGCTGGTGGCCGGTCTCGTCCCGGCCACCAAGCCTGGCCTGCAACCGCTGATCGACGCCTACAACTCCCGGCTCCCGGAACTCGTGAACGACTTCCAGGAGCGCGGCAAGCACGTGGCGCTGCTGGACATGAGCGCCGTGACCACCGACGACCTCGCCCAGCCCGCCCATCCGAACGACGCCGGATACCGCAAGATGGCTGACGTCTTCCTGGACGGCATCGCCGACGCCGCGGCCGACGGCTGGCTGGCGGATCCCCGCAGCGGGACCGCCACCGGCTGCGGGTCGGGCGGGGACGGCGCCAGCGCGGCCGGTCCCGGCTGGGAGGCCATCGGCGTCATCGCCCCCGGCATGAACAAGTGCAGCGGGCGCACCGACCTGGTCGAGCTCAACGGCGACGGCCGGGCCGACTACGTCAAGATCGGCGACGACGGCTCGGTGTGCGGCGCCCTGAACACCCCCGGCGCGGACCTGCTGCACCCGCACTGGGCCGATCCCACGCCTGGGCGCCCGCTCTTCCCGCCGATGGGTCAGGCTGGATTCGGCGCCGGCGTCCGGTTCGCGGACGTCACCGGTGACGGCCGCGACGAGTACCTCTACGTCAGCCCGGATGGTGCGGTGACGGCCTGGCTCAACGACGGCCGGCAGGGCGACGACGACCTGATCCCGTACTTCGGCCGCAACCTGGGCGTCATCGCCCCCGGCGTCGCAGGGGTCACCCGCGAGCAGATCCGCTTCGCGGACGTCAACGGCGACCGGCGCGCCGACTTCCTGCGCGTGACGGAGTCCGGGGCCGTGGACGCGTACGTCAACACGCCCGACAGCGCCGGGACCATCCATTGGAAGCCGTGGCCGAACTGGGCCGGCGGTGTCCAGGGCGGCTCCCGCGACAAGCTGCGGCTCGCCGACGTCGACGGCGACCGCAAGGACGACTACCTCATCGTCGGCAGCACGGGCGCCGTCCACGCGTACATCAACAACGGTGGCGGCGGTGCGGGCAGCTTCATCAAGCAGTTGTACTTCGTGAACGAGACCGGCTACCCGGGCGACAAGACCACGTTCCGGGACGTCGACGGCGACGGCAAGGCCGACTACGTCGTCATCTACGAAGGCGGCGCGATCCGCGCCTGGCACAACCGCGGCGGCAACACCGGATAGCCGGGGCCGTGACGCGTCCCGATCCGGGATCGTGACGCGTCCCTGTCAGGGATGCCCCCCGTCTCGGCCCATGTCCCGGGAGGCATCGAACTCCCAGGTCAGCGCGTTTCGCGACGGCTTCGGGACATCCCGCTCGTCCCGGCGTGCCGGGAACGCCACGACGGGTTCGTACGGTTCACTTTCTACGAGGTGCAGCGAACAAGCGGGGCGTCTTCACGAGAGTGAGGACGCCCCGCTTGCATTTCCCTGAAGGCACCGCGGGAATTCCCGTGGTGGCTTTCTCACTCGAGTTTGTAGCGAATCGCGATCTTGGTGTGGGTCTCTCTATGCGGCGGCTGCTTCCCAGGCGCGGATGACCGCCGTGATTTCTTCGGGACTGGGTTGACCTGCAGGGTTGCGAATATGGCGGGCGGCGATGATCGTCCGGCGGAGCTTGACGACCATGTCGCTGAACGCCGGGGTCGCCTTCGTGGTGTACCAGGGCTGCTGTGCGCGCCGGTCGGTGATGTCTGCGGGGTGGTGGCCGTGGGCGGCGTACCAGAGCGCGACGATGGCGTGGACGGCCAGGCCGAACGGGACGGTGCGCTCGACCGCGCGTCGGGTGCGGTTGCGGGCCTGGCCGACACCGAGGTCCTGACGCATGTGCTCGAAGACCGACTCGATCGGTGAGGGGCCTGTCGCTTTCCGGACAGCGACCAAGCACTTGAAATCTACGCCGCGAGTCGCATGTTGCGATGCTCGAGGAATACCTCATGGGGCGTCAAATATCGGACTGCCGAATGAAGTCGCTTGCGATTGTACCAAAATTCGATGTACCTCGTGATGTCTCTCCTGGCCTCAATGGCCATGACTGAACGCTTCTCATCCTGTGGCTCGGGGGCGATGACGGCTGGCGGTCGGGGGCCGTGACGCGGCAGGGCTCCTGGTCGTTGCGGCTGGTGATCTCACTCGCCAACGCCTCGACACAGGAGCCCTGTTGGTCCCGCTATCGTGCCATGCTCGACGTCCCTCACGAGGTCGTTGAGCACGTTTCCTGGCTCATCTACGCCCGAAGGTGTGAGCTGAACTCCCGCTGGCGCAGGCTGGGCTGCTTCCGGCAGGCTCTGCTGGTCCTGGTGCACCTGCGCAAGAACGAGACCCTGACTCAGGACGCTGCGGGATTCGGCGTCTCCACCGCCACCGCCGGCCGGTACGTGAGCGAAACGGTCGACATCCTCGCCGAACGCGCCCCGAGTCTGCACGACG
>NZ_JBICWL010000038.1:0-43300 GCF_043199735.1 Streptomyces sp. NPDC048566 | reverse complement strand
TGGACGCGTACGCCGGGCTGGAGGTGTCCGCCCGGAACGCCTGGCCCTGGCCGATCTGCTCGGTGGTGACCCGCGCCCCCACGGCCGGGCGCCTTCGCCGTTCGTGCCTTCGCCGTTCGTGCCTTCGCCGTGCGCGCGGCCCGGCGCCCGGGGCCGCTGCGCCGGTCCGTCCGAGGGGGACGTCCACGTACCCCCGAACGCACCGCCCACCAGGAAGCCTTCCGGCCCCCGTGCCACGGTGGCGGTAGCGCGATCACCGCCGTCCACCCCACGGAGCCCGGCATGGCAGACCTGCAGGACGAACTGGACACCACCGCCGAGGTGGCGGAGCTCGCCCCGCCCGCTGCCTGGCCCGCGTCCGAGTCGATGACCTCCGCGGAAGACGGCCCCGTCGCCGGGGCGGGCGCCGAGGCCGCCGCCCCCGCCTCCGAGGACGCCCCCGAGGACGCACCCGCAGCCGACCCGCTCACCCGTGCCCGCGCGTTCCTGGCCGGCACCCCCGTCGCCGACGGGTGCAGCGGCCTCGCCCGGGCGCTGCGTCATCTGCCGTGGTGCGACCTCGAACTCGGCGAGAGCGCCGTGGAAACGGACCTGCCCCGGCTCCGCGCGGGCCACGTGGGCGCCCTGTTCTGGTCCCTGCACCTGCCCGAGGGCCTCGCCGGCGACCGGGCCGTCGCCGCCACCGTCGAGCGGCTCGACCTGGTCACCACGGTGGTCGACGCGCACCCCGAGGGGCTGCGCAGGGCCCACGGCGCCGCCGAGATCGCCGACGCCCGCAACTGCGGACGGGTCGCCGTCGTGCCCGGACCGGCCGGAGCCGCCGCCCTCGGCGACTCCCTCGGCGTCCTCCGCTCCCTGCACACCCTCGGCCTGCGCCTGCTGACGCTGACCGGCGCCTCCTGGGCGAGCGAGCGGGGCCTGACCCGCTTCGGCGAGGAGGTGCTGCGCGAGATGAACCGGCTCGGGGTGCTCGCCGACCTCTCCGGCGCCTCGGACGCCACCGTCGACCGCGCACTGGCCGTCTCCAGGGCGCCGCTGCTGTTCACCCGCTCCGCCGCGCGCGCCCTGCGCCCCCACCCCTCGAACGTCACCGACGCGGTCCTGACCGCACTGGGCGCCGCCAAGGGGCTGTGCCTGGTGCCGCTCACCGCCGAGCAGACGGGCCCCACCATCCGGGACGTCGCCGACCACCTCGACTACGTCCGCGCCCTCGCGGGAGCGGACTGCGTGGGGCTGTCGGGCACCTACGACTGCGGCGGCGCCCACCCGAGGGGCCTCGACGACGCCTCCCGCTATCCGCACCTCGTCGCGGAGCTGATCTCCCGCGGCTGGTCCACGGCCGACCTGACGCTGCTCGTCTGGGGCAACGTCCAACGCGTGCTGCGCGACGCGGAGTTCACCGCGCGGGCCGTCCGGCAGCGGCGCACGCCGTCCACGGCGCGCATCACCGACCTGGACGGCTGACCGGGACACCGCCGGCGCCGCCGCCGAGGTCCCGGCGGCCCCGGCGGGCGGCCGGACGCCCCGCGAGGTGCCGCCCGGCCCGCGCTCAGCCGGCGCAGAGGCAGAACGGGTGCCCCGCGGGGTCCGCGTACACGCGGAACGAACGGGAGCGGTCCTCGGCGTCGAGCGGCCGGGCGCCGAGCGCCAGCACGCCCTTCTCCGCCGTGTCCAGGTCCTCCACGGTCAGGTCCAGGTGGAACTGCTGCGCGCCGTCCGCGCCGGGCCAGCGCGGCGGCACGTGATCGGGCGCGGCCTGGAACGCCATCTTGCGGCCGCCGGGCAGGTCCAGGTCGATCCAGTCGCCCTCGTTGCGCACCGTGCCGCCGAGCACCTCGGCGTAGAACCGGGCCAGCGCCTGCGGGTCGGGACAGTCCAGTACGACGACGTCGAGCGTGGCGAGAGCCATGACTTCCTCCAGGAGAGCGCGACCGGGGTTACCCGTACACCCGTTCAGGGGGTAACGGTTACCCCATGCTCCCGCACCGGGGGTAACGTCGCAACCATGAACGACCGAGCGCCCGCACCCGGGGGCCTGGCACTGGTCCAGTCCCTGGTGAACACCCTGGACCTCGCGTCGGGCGCCGACCTGCTGGACACCGCCGACGGACGCGCGCTCCTCGGCATCGCGCCGGACGAGGCGCCGGCCGCCCGCGAACTGCGCGCCTCGCTGCGGGCGGTGTGCCTCGCGCACGCGGGCCACCCCGCCCCCGGCCCGGTCACCCCGCTCACCGAACTGCTCGCCCGCGCACCGCTGCGGGTGGCCGTCGACGCGCACGACGGCGCCGCCCGCCTGGTCTCCGCGGAAAGCGGCCCGATCGCCCGAGCCGCCCCGGCCGGCCCGCCGGACTCCGCCGGGCCCCCGGCCGCCCCGGCGCCGCTGGTCTCCCGTGTCGCGCTGGCGATCGCCGAGTCGCTCGCGGCGGGCACCTGGCCGCGGCTGAAGGCCTGCGCGGCCCCGGACTGCCACTGGGTGTACTACGACCGCTCACCGGCGGGCCGAGGCCGCTGGTGCTCGATGTCGGTCTGCGGGGCGCGCGCCAAGATGCGCCGCTACCGCGCCAAGTAGCCCCTCCCCGCGCCGCGGGGAGGGGGGAAGGCGCCCCCGCCGCACCGCGCGGTGGTGCAGAATGCAAGCGACGCCGGTCCGGCCGACTGAGCCTCGGCCGGACCGGCGTCGCCGCGCACGCCTCAGGCGGTCGGCCGCCCCATCGCCCGGAACGTCCAGCCGGCCCGGCGCCACACCTCGGGGTCCAGCGCGTTCCGCCCGTCCAGCAGCACCCGCGACGAGACCGCCCCGCCCAGCGCCGCCGGGTCCAGCTCGCGGAACTCCCGCCACTCCGTCAGGTGCAGGACCACGTCGGCGCCCCGCACGGCCTCCAGCGCGCTGTCGGCGTAGCCGAGCGTGGGGAACAGCCGGCGGGCGTTCGTCATGCCCTTCGGGTCGTAGACGGTGACCTGGCCGCCCTGGAGGTGGATCTGCCCGGCGACGTTCAGCGCCGGGGAGTCCCGTACGTCGTCGGAGTCCGGCTTGAAGGTCGCTCCCAGCACGGCGACCCGCTTGCCGAGGAAGGCGCCGCCGCCGAGCGCCTCGCGGGCCATCTCGACCATCTGGCCGCGGCGCCGCATGTTGATCGTGTCGACCTCGCGCAGGAAGGTCAGCGCCTGGTCGGCGCCCAGCTCCCCGGCGCGGGCCATGAAGGCGCGGATGTCCTTGGGCAGGCAGCCGCCGCCGAAGCCGATCCCGGCCCGCAGGAACTTCTTCCCGATCCGCTCGTCGTGCCCTATGGCCTCGGCCAGCTTGGCCACGTCGCCGTCGGCTGCCTCGCACACCTCGGCCATCGCGTTGATGAAGGAGATCTTCGTGGCGAGGAAGGAGTTCGCGGAGGTCTTCACCAGCTCCGCCGTGGGGAAGTCGGTCACGACGAACGGCGAGCCCTCGGTGATCGGGGCGACGTACACCTCGCGCAGCAGCTTCTCGGCCCGCTCGCTGCGCACGCCCACCACGATCCGGTCCGGGTGCAGGGTGTCGTCGACGGCGAAGCCCTCGCGCAGGAACTCGGGGTTCCAGGCCAGCTCGGCCTCCTCGCCGGCCGGCGCCAGCTCCGCCAGCCGGGCGGCGAGCCGCGCCGCCGACCCGACCGGCACGGTCGACTTGCCGACGACGAGCGCCGGGCCGTGCAGGTGCGGGGCGAGCGACTCGAAGGCGGCGTCGACGTAGGACATGTCGCAGGCGTACTCGCCGTGCTTCTGCGGGGTGTTCACGCAGATGAAGTGCACGTCGCCGAAGGCCCCCGCCTCGGCGAAGTCCAGGGTGAAGCGCAGCCGGCCGGTCGAACCCTCGATCCCGGCCACGTGCTTGCGCAGCAGCTCCTCCAGACCGGGCTCGTACATCGGGACCTCGCCCCGCTGGAGCATCTCGACCTTCTCGGGCACCACGTCCAGCCCCAGCACCTCGAAGCCGAGCTCGGCCATCGCCGCGGCGTGCGTGGCACCGAGGTAGCCGGTGCCGATCACGGTGATCTTGAGGGCCATGGGTGTGCTCCTGGAGTGTGCGGCGTCGGTGCGCGCCCGAGCATAGCCGGGGCGTGCGGGAGCGCTTTCGCGGGCGGTTTTCCCCCTGTCGCCAACCTCACCTATCGCTGACGTGCGCAGGCCCTTAAAATTTGGGTTACTTAACAGTAGTTAGCGTCGCCGTCACAGCATTCCCTGGAGCGTGAGAGACCTTGGCCGGATCGGCTGATTTCGACCTGTACCGCCCGTCCGAGGAGCACGACATGCTCCGCGACGCGATCCGCTCGCTGGCCGACGCGAAGATCGCGCCGTTCGCCGCGGCCGTGGACGAGGAGGCCCGCTTCCCGCAGGAGGCGCTGGACGCCCTCGTCGCCAACGACCTGCACGCCGTCCACGTCCCCGAGGAGTACGGCGGCGCGGGCGCCGACGCCCTCGCCACGGTGATCGTGATCGAGGAGGTGGCCCGCGCCTGCGCGTCCTCCTCCCTGATCCCCGCCGTGAACAAGCTGGGCTCGCTGCCGGTGATCCTCTCCGGCTCCGAGGAGCTGAAGAAGAAGTACCTGGGCCCGCTCGCCAAGGGCGACGGCATGTTCTCGTACTGCCTCTCCGAGCCGGACGCCGGATCGGACGCGGCCGGCATGAAGACCAGGGCCGTCCGCGACGGCGACTTCTGGGTGCTGAACGGCGTCAAGCGCTGGATCACCAACGCGGGCGTCTCCGAGTACTACACGGTGATGGCCGTCACCGACCCGGAGAAGCGCTCCAAGGGCATCAGCGCGTTCGTCGTCGAGAAGTCCGACGAGGGCGTGTCCTTCGGCGCCCCGGAGAAGAAGCTCGGCATCAAGGGCAGCCCGACCCGCGAGGTCTACCTCGACAACGTGCGCATCCCGGCCGACCGCATGATCGGCGCCGAGGGCACCGGCTTCGCGACCGCCATGAAGACCCTGGACCACACCCGCATCACCATCGCGGCCCAGGCGCTCGGCATCGCCCAGGGCGCGCTCGACTACGCCAAGGGCTACGTCCAGGAGCGCAAGCAGTTCGGCAAGCCGATCGCCGACTTCCAGGGCATCCAGTTCATGCTCGCGGACATGGCCATGAAGATCGAGGCCGCCCGCCAGCTGACGTACGCCGCCGCCGCCAAGTCGGAGCGCGGCGACAAGGACCTCACCTTCCAGGGCGCCGCCGCCAAGTGCTTCGCCTCGGACGTCGCCATGGAGGTCACCACGGACGCCGTGCAGCTGCTCGGCGGCTACGGCTACACCCGCGACTACCCGGTCGAGCGCATGATGCGCGACGCGAAGATCACGCAGATTTATGAAGGAACGAACCAAGTCCAGCGGATCGTGATGGCCCGCAACCTGCCGTAGCCCGCCCGGGGCCGCGTCCGGCGGTCCCGCAGCGGCCCCCCATACACACGAGGTGGGAGGCCCCCTGGGGGTGCCTCCCACCTCGTGCCGTGTGCCGGTCCCGCGCGGCTCAGTTGCCGGCGACCGTCACCTTCTCGTCGTTCTTCAGCTCGCTCACCAGCTGCTTCATCTTCGTCCTGTCCCACACGAGGTTGCCGCCGGTGGAACCGGAGATCGGCATGTTCATGGACGTGCCGTCGCCCCCGGTGACGCCCTTCATCGCCCAGAACATGTCGGCCAGGTCCCACAGGCTCATGTCCTTGTCGACGATCAGGCTGTCCAGCCCGGCGCCCAGGGTCGGGTAGAGCGTGAACGGGTTCAGCACCGTCGACGGGGTGGCCACCTGGTGGGCCAGGGCGGCCAGGAACTTCTGCTGGTTCTTGGTGCGCTCCAGGTCGGAGGCGGCGAAGGCGTGCCGGGTGCGGACGAAGGCCAGGGCCTGCTCGCCGTTCAGCGTCTGCTTGCCCGCCTGGAAGTCGGCGCCCGAGTACTTGTCCTTGAAGCCCTTGTCGAGGGTCATGTCGACCCCGCCGACCGCGTCGACGATCTTCGCGAAGCCGCCGAAGCCGATCTCGACGTAGTGGTCGATGCGCAGTCCGGTGTTGAACTCGACCGTGCGCACGAGCAGTTCGGGGCCGTCCTCGGCGTAGGCCGCGTTGAGCTTGGTGTGCCGGCCGGTGCCCTGGTAGGTCTTGCCGGAGTCCGAGCCCTTGTAGGTGGGGATCTCGACGTCGGAGTCCCGCGGCAGCGAGACCAGCGTGGAGCCGTTGCCGCCCGTGTGAAGGATCATCATCGAGTCGGTGCGCTTGCCCTCGGCGGACCCCGTGTGCAGTTTCTTCTTCTCCTCGGCGGACATGCCGGCGCGGCTGTCGGAACCGACGATCAGGTAGTTCGTGCCCTCGCCGGCCTCCGGGCGGTCGATGACCTTGGAGAGATCCACGTCACGGTGCAGCTTGGAGTCGGCCCAGAAGTACGTGCCCACGGAGACCACGACGAGCGCCGTGACCAGCGTGATCGCGGTCCACTTGATCCGTCGCCGCCAGTTCGGCGCCGGGCGCGGCCGGCCGGCGCCGCCTCCGCCCGGGCCCTGCGGGCCGCCGGCGCCGCCGTAGACGTGGCCGGTGCTGTAACCGGAGTCGTACCCGTCGCCGTGGCCGTAGGGGTCGTCGTGGCCCTGCCCGTCGACGTAGGACGGCTGCCGGGGCACCCCGCCGCCGTACGGCGGCGCGTCCGGGCCCGGAGCGGGTGCCGACGGTCCACGGCGGACCTGGCGCATGACGCGGGCACCCTCAGGCTGTGCGCCTGCGCTGCCGCGTCCGTAGCGGTTGCCGCCGTTGCCGCGGCTGTCGTCGGGCCAATCGTTCATGCCGACCAGTGTGCAGCGCTCCACCAGGGGTCTTACAAGAGAGTCGCGAGATCTGGGTCACGCCTGTTGCAGAGCTGATGCAGAACGACCGCCCGTCGGCCCGGCATAAGGTGGACGCCATGACAGACCTGGCCCCCAACCCGGAGTCCGATATTCCGGGCAAGCCGACCTCCGCGTCCCGCACCACCCTGAGCCACATCATGACCCACAACGACACCAACCTGCTGGGCACGGTGCACGGCGGTGTGATCATGAAGCTGGTCGACGACGCGGCGGGCGCGGTGGCCGGGCGGCACTCCGGCGGACCGGCCGTCACCGCCTCGATGGACGAGATGGCCTTCCTCGAACCGGTCCGCGTGGGCGACCTCGTCCACGTGAAGGCCCAGGTCAACTGGACCGGACGGACCTCGATGGAGGTCGGTGTGCGGGTCCTGGCCGAGCGCTGGAACGAATCGACGCCCGCCCAGCAGGTCGGCTCGGCCTACCTCGTCTTCGCCGCCGTCGACGCCGACGGCAAGCCCCGCCGGGTCCCGCCCGTCCTCCCCGAGACCGAGCGCGACGAGCGCCGCTACCAGGAGGCCCAGATCCGCCGCACCCACCGGCTGGCCCGCCGCCGCGCGATCATGGAACTGCGCGAGAAGCGGGCGTCGGAGGGCCTGGACAGCCTCTAGCGCCCTGACCGGGAGGGTTCACCGGCTCGCGACGCCCGGCACGGCACCTCGCCGCGTCGTCGCATCACCCGAGTACATCCCGTACACGAGGACGCTCCGCCGTCCGGCGAACCGCACCGGACGCCGCGAGCCGTGCGGTGCACCGCACCGGACGCCGCGAGCCGTCCGGCGACCCCTTCCGGTCACGGCACCAGGCGTCCTGCGCGGCACGCCCCGGGCCGTCCCCGCCCGGACGGCCGGGAGCGGACCTCACGGGCACACCACCTGGTCGCCCGTCACCGCGCCGAAGGCTCCCTGCCCCGGCTCGTCCGCGCGGACCCGCGTGACCTCCTTGAAGTCCGAGCCGGCGATCACCTTCAGCAGCGGCCCCTGACCGGGAACGGCCCGCAGCTCGGAACCGGGCAGGGCCGTCGCCAGCGACTTCGCCGAGCGGTCCCAGCGCGGGTCGTACGCGACGACGGTGCGCCGGACGCCGTGGTCCCGGCCCGTGGTGGGCTGGTGCGTCGTGCGGAACCCGGTGGCGGCGAGCGCGCTGTCGACCCGCTTGCCGAGCCCGGCGGTGGCGGTCCCGTTCTCCACCTGCACGCGGATCTGCCGCGGGGCCACGTCGACCCGGACCGGGCGCGGCCCGGCGGCCTTGTGCTCGGCGAGGGGCTTGTCCGCGCGGAGCGCCGCGAAGAGCTTCCCCGCCTTGGCCGGGTCCCACTTGAGGGTCGAGCCGATGCCCTTGACGGCGTATCCCATCTGCCCGATGGGCACGGTGGTGAACTCCGACGACGACGGCGAGAAGTTCCGCATCGCCCGGCCGAGGTCGAGCAGTTCGTCCGTCCCGAAGCCCTTGTCGGCGCGTACCGAGCCCAGCACGGCGCGGGTGACGTCCCGGAACTTCATCGGGTTCAGCAGCACCCCGGAGGAGGTGGCCTGGTCGACGAGGGCCGCCAGGAAGCGCTGCTGGCGCTGCATCCGGCCGAGGTCGGAGGAGCCGTCGGCGTGCCGGGAGCGGACGAACTGGAGCGCCTCGCCGCCGTGCAGCACGTGCGGTCCCGGAGCCAGGTCGAGGCCGGTGTAGCTGTCCTTCAGCGGGTGCACGGTGCAGATCTTCACGCCGCCGAGGACGTCGACGGTCTTCATGAAGCTCGTGAAGTCGACCTCCAGGTAGTGGTCGATCTTGACGTGGGTCATGTTCTCCACGGTCCGCACGGTCAGCGTCGGGCCGCCCTCCGCGTACGCCGCGTTCAGCTTGACGGGGTGCGGCCCGCGCCGCTTGCCGGTGACGGCGTCGGTGTGCGCGGGGACCTCGGCGTAGGAGTCGCGCGGCAGGCTGACCACGCTGGCGCGCTCCCGGTCCTCCGAGATGTGCACGATCATGATCGTGTCGGTGCAGTGGCAGGGCGCGCCGCCGAGCCGGTACTTCCGCCGCTCCTCCTCGGTGATCTTGTCCCGGCCGTCGGTGCCGACGAGCAGCACGTTCATGCCGTGCCCGGCCTCGGGGCGGTTCTTCATGTCCTTGAACGGGTCGACGCGTGCGATGTCCGCGTCCAGGCTGGTCACCAGCGCGTGCCCGATGCCCGCCGAGGCGAGGACCACCACGGAGACGGTCGTCGCCATCCGCATGGCCCAGCGCGGCTTCCTGCGCCGGACCGGGCGCGGCGGGCGGGCCGGCCGGCCGTCGGGCCGGGCGGCCGACCGCCGCGCGGGAGCGGGCCGGTTCGGGCGCTGCGGGCGGGCGGGGGAGCGGGGCGGCGTGGGCAAGGGGGACACCTCCGCGAGGGTGGACGGGGGAGGGACGCGTTCCGCGGGGGGCGGGGGACGCCGCGTCCCGCCGGGCGTGGGGATCGGTGTGAACGGTAGGCCCATAGGATCTGCGGCCCGGTCCGGAGGCCGGGCGGCGCGCGCCCGTGTCCCCCGTTCGCGGTAACGTGACGTCCGATGAGCGAGAACTCCGACGTGCGGCCCCCCGCCGTTTCTGTGATCATGCCCGTCCTCAACGAGGAGCGGCATCTGCGCGGGGCCGTCCAAGCGATCCTGGCGCAGCGGTACGACGGCGAGATGGAGGTCGTGATCGCCCTCGGTCCCTCGGCGGACCGCACGGACGAGATCGCGGCCGAACTCGTCCGCGAGGACCCGCGGGTCCACACCGTGCCGAACCCGACCGGGCGCACGCCCGCGGCGCTGAACGCCGCCATCAAGGCGTCCCGGCACCCGGTCGTCGTCCGGGTCGACGGCCACGGCATCCTCTCCCCGGGCTACATCGCCACCGCCGTACGGCTCCTGGAGGAGACCGGCGCGCAGAACGTCGGCGGCGTCATGCACGCCGAGGGCGAGAACGACTGGGAGCACGCCGTCGCCGCCGCCATGACGTCGAGGATCGGCGTGGGCAACGCCGCCTTCCACACGGGAGGCGAGGCGGCTCCGGCCGAGACCGTGTACCTCGGGGTGTTCCGGCGCGAGGCGCTGGAGCAACAGGGCGGCTACAACGAGGAGTTCATCCGCGCCCAGGACTGGGAGCTGAACTTCCGCATCCGTGAGGCGGGCGGCCTCATCTGGTTCTCGCCCGAGCTGCGGGTGTCCTACCGGCCCCGCCCGTCGGTGAAGGCCCTGGCCAAGCAGTACAAGGACTACGGGCGTTGGCGGCACGTCGTGGCGCGCTACCACGAGGGCTCCATCAACCTGCGCTACCTCGCCCCGCCGACGGCGGTGTGCGCGATCGCGGCCGGCGTCGTGGTCGGCGCGGCGCTGACCCCGTGGGGCTTCGTGGTCCCCGCCGGATACCTCGCCGCCATCGGGCTCGGCTCGCTGCCCGCGGGCAAGGGGCTGCCCGCGCGGGCCCGGCTCCGGATTCCCGTGGCCCTCGCGACGATGCACATGTCGTGGGGCTGGGGCTTCCTCACCAGCCCGAGGGCGCTGGCCCGCAAGGTCATCGCCTCCCGCCGCCCGGCGGTGCACGCCGTCCCGGCCGAGCCGGCCGCCGAACGGCCCGCCGGCTCCGGCTGACCCCCGCACCACGACGCGTCGGGCCCCTCCCGTCCCACGGGAGGGGCGACGCGTCGCCGTTTCCCGGCTACCAGCTGTAGGCGGGGTCGACGTGCATGCAGGCGCCGGTGTCCGAGTCCTTCTCGAGCTTCGCCGAGGCCGGCGCCGCGTCCTCGTCCTTCGGGGCCTTGTAGTCCGTGCCGTCGCGCCAGTCCGCGCCCACGACCAGGGTGACCCCGGACACGTCCGGGGACTTCTCCACCGCGCTCGACGGCACCCCGAGGATCTTGGCCACCCGCAGGGCGTCCCCCTCCAGGTCGTCGCTCGGGTAGCGGATCACCGTGGTCTCTTCGGCCGTCGCGGTCGTCCGGTCGGCGGTCGCCCGGCTCAGGCCCTCGCCCACCAACTGCTCCGCCACGGTGCTCGCCCGCCCGCTCACCGGGGCCAGCGTGTCCGTGCGGGTGCCGTTGACCACCTGCACCGCGATCCGGTCGTCCGCGGCGGCCGGGTCCTTCGAGGTGCGCTCCTTGGCCTTCTTCCCGCCGTCGCCGTCCAGCGGGACGTCCTCGCGCAGCAGCCGCCAGACCTTGTCCGCGTCGCCGGCCTTCGGGAGCACCCGGACGTTCCCGGGAGCGTACACCCACGGCATGGTCGTCATGGTGATGCTGCCGGCGGGGACCTTCTTCAGTTCCTTGCTGAGGTCGTAGAGCTTGGTCACCGTGCCCAGGCCGTCGTCGACGGTCAGGGCCTCGGTGGCGGTCTCGGCGAGGTTCTTCAGCTTGCCCGGGTTGCTCAGCGTGGCGTTCTCCCGCAGCTGGCGCACCATCGAGTTCATGTACTGGTGCTGGGCCTTGGTCCGCGCTATGTCGGTGCCGTCCTCGAAGCCGTACCGGGTGCGCAGCCACTCCAGGGCCTGCTTGCCCTTGACCGACGTCGTGCCCTTCTCCAGCTTCAGGCCGGAACCGTGGCCCTGCGAGGTGTGCGAGTAGATGTTGGCGTCCACGCAGACGGGGACGCCGCCGATGGCGTCGGCCATCGACACCACGCCCGCGAAGTCGACCATGATGAAGTGGTCGATGTGGATGCCGGTCAGCGCCTCCCAGGTCGCGACCGTGCAGCCGGGACCGCCGCGGCCCAGCGAGTCGTTGGTCATGGTGAGCGAAGTGCCGGCCGCGTAGGTCTTGCCGGTGTGCGGGTCCGTGCACTTCGGAATCCGGAGCAGGGTGTCGCGCGGCATGCTCACGACCGACATGTTCGAGCGGTCCGCCGACAGGTGCAGCAGCATCTGGACGTCCGCGCGGGGCGCCGAGTTGAAGGTGTCCTTCGCGCCGCCGAGCTTCTGGTCCTCTTTGGAGTTCCGGCCGTCGGAGCCGATCAGCAGGATGTTCAGCGGGGTCTGGCCCGCCGCGTTCGGCTTCGACCGGGGCGCGCGGGCCTTGTCGTCGCCGATGTTCAGGTCGTCCTTCTTGATGTTGCCGTTCAGGTGCCGGTAGTAGAGGTAACCCGCTCCGGCGGTCCCGAGTATCAGCAGCGCCAGCACCGTCGCCGACCAGCGCAGTATCCGGCGTCTGCGGCGCGGGCGGGTACCGTCCCCGCGCCGTCGGCCGCCCCGGCCCGCGCCCTGCCGCGTGCGCGGCGCGCCGGTGTCGTCGCCGGCCCGTCCGGCCGTGCCGCCCGCCGCCGCGGATTCCGCGTCGTCGGCGTGAACGGACGCGCCCCCGCGTGCGTACTGACTGTCGTCCCCGCCCCGTCCGCCTCCCCGCCGGACGGGCGGTCGTGTCGCCTCCCCGCGCACACCACTTCGTGTCATGTCCCCAGCCCCTCCCCGCCCCGCGCCCGGCCGACGGATCCGTCGTACGTCCGGCCGGACGCGAGTACGTCCGGCCGGTCGATCTCTCCCGCGCCCTGTAGGACGCTTCTCGGACCCGTCAGGTCATCACTTGGCGCACACCGTCTTGTCCGCCGTGGACTTGTCCACGGCGGGAGCCTTCGTCGCAGCCGTCAGCGGCACTCCGGCACCCTTGAAGTCCTTGCCCAGGGTCAGCACGATCGCCGGCAGGCCCTGCGCGTTCTTCTCACTCTTGCCCGGTTTCATCGCCGAAGCGGGCAGCCCCATGAGGTCGGCCAGCTTGCGTGCCTGGTCCGCCTGGTCGGGAGAGTACTCCAGGGTGGTCTTGGCGGTTGTTTCGTCGGCGTTTCCGAGTTGGCTGGACTTGAGCACGCCCTCGGTGTTCTGGAGCCAGTTGAGGGTCTCCTGCGCGGAGCCCGCCTTCGCGCCGCCGTTGTAGATGTCGACGCGGACGTCGGCGGCGGAGGAGCGGGAGCCCTTGAGGCGGGCCGCCACCTCGGCCTTCTCCTTCTTCGCCTTCTGCTTCACGGCGGTGAAGGAGACGTCGTTCTTGATGGCGTCGAAGACCGGCTGGGCGGTGGTCGGGTTGACCACCACGGTGGCGTGCACCGTCTCGGCCGGGTTGTCGATCACCGGGACGGTCGTGAAGGTGATGTTCTTCGGCGGGACCTTCTTCAGCTCCAGCGCCATGTCCTTGAGGGTGCCGACCTTGGCGATGCCGGTGTCCACGGTGAGCGCCTTGGTGGCGGCCTCGGCCAGGTCGATGAGCTTCTTGGGGTTGGTGAGGGTGTCGCCCGAACTCATCTTGCGCATCAGGGAGGCCATGAACTGCTGCTGCACCTTGATGCGGTCCAGGTCGCCCTGGTTGCCGAAGCTGTGCCGGGTGCGCACGAAGGCGAGGGCCTGCTCGCCCTCGATGGTGTGCTTGCCCGCGGAGAGCTTGAGGTGCGAGTCGGGGTCGTCGACGTCCTTGGCGAGGCAGACGTCCACGCCGCCCACCGCGCTGGTGAGCGTCTTCACCGCGTTGAAGTCGACCATCGCGAAGTGGTCGACCGAGATGCCCGTGACGGCCTTGACCGTGTCCATCGTGCAGCCGGGGTTGCGCTCCTCCTGCCCGAGGCTGGTGTTGAAGCGGACGCGCTGCGACGGCGGGATGATCTTCTCGGTGCCGTCCGGCATCTTCGTCTTGCACTCGGGGATGTCGACGATGAGGTCGCGCGGGATGCTCATCGCGGTCGCGTTCGTGCGGTCCTTGGAGACGTGCAGAAGGATGTTCGTGTCGGCGTGGCCGACGCTGTTCTTGTCGCCGTAGCCCTCGTTGCCCTTGCCGGTCCGCTTGTCGGTGCCGATGATCAGCAGGTTGAAGGCCTCGTCCTTGCTGAAGCCGTCCGCCCCGGAGCTGCCGATGTCGGTCGCCTGGACGTTGCCCTCCAGGTGCTTGAGGTAGGCGTAGGCCGCACCCGACGCGGCGATCAGCACGAAGGCCATCGTGCCGCCGGTCCACAGCAGGACCTTCTTCGCCTTCGACTTCTTCGGCTTGGTGCGTCCGCGCCGCCGCCCGGGCAGCGGCTCCGCCGGTTCGCCGCGGCGCCGGCGCGGTCCGGGCACGTCGGTGCCGGGCGCCTCGCGGTCCCGGGCCGGTGCCTCGCGGTCCCGCACCGGTGCGGTCCGGGTGCGTGCCTGCGTCGGGGGCGTGCCCCTGCGCGGACGCGGCACCCCCGACTGCGCTCCGGAAGGAGTCAGTCGCAGTTCGTATTCACCGGTGTTCGGGTTGAGTACCCACTGGTCTGCGGGGTCGATGTTGTCCGCCCGCCCACGGCCTTGCGCGTCCACGGTTGTCTGAATCCTCCGTCGGGGCCACGCGGCGCCTTTCCCCCTCAGAAGGCGCTCGGGTCTCGGTCAGCAGTGCGCGACCCGCAAGGACGGACCCTCGTGGCCGGGTGCACCGGATCGCTCACACTATCCGCCCAGTTCAGCCCGGAGCGACGACCGTGACAAATTCAACGTCCCTACAACCGGGCAATCCGCCCTATTTCCCGGAGACTTCTTAGCTCAGCTGTTCCCCGCCTTGGCGCGCGCTTTACCCGCAGGTGTCCTCGGCCGCCGTGTTGCCCCGGAAAGTCGGCGCAGGATCAGGGGTTCCCTCGGTCTTTCCCGGAGAAGCCGATGTCGACGTTCCGTCGCCGTTCGACCGCGTGGCGTGAGTAGAGGGGGAATTCTCGTACGGAGTTGCGGAATGCGGGGAGGGGCCGGCCGAGCGCCCCGCGTCCGGCTCCCCGGCGACCGCCACCGGCTCGTCCCGGCGCAGCCGTTCGAAGAGGCGGGTGGCCGCCGGCTCCACGAGCTGGTCCCGGTTGGGGTTCGGGGGGTACGCCGTGCGCGGCACCGTCAGGAACTGCACGTTCCGCGTGGGGATGTCCCGCATGCCGCGCACCAGGTCGTACAGCCCGCGCAGGCTCGCAAGTCCCGGGTCGGTGGTGAGCGACGAGGTGGCCGCGTCCAGGACCGGGTACAGCTTCGCCGGGTTCAGCAGGACGTCGTTGCTGCGCACCTTGTTGACGAGCGCGCCCAGGAAGCGCTGCTGGCGGTCCATGCGGTCGGTGTCGCTGCCGTTGCCGATCGTCTTGCGGGCGCGGACGTAGCCCAGCGCCTGCTCGCCGTCGAGCACGACCTTTCCCGCGGGCAGCCGCAGCTTGGCGGCCTTGTCGTCGACGGGCTTGCGCAGGCACACCTCGACGCCGTCCACCGCGTCGACCATGTCCTTGAAGCCGTGGAAGTCCACCACCACGTGATGGTCCACCCGGATGCCGGTGAGCTTCTCCACGGTGCGGATGGTGCAGGCCGAACCGCCCACCTGGAAGGCGTAGTTGAACATCGCGAACATGGGCTCGGTGCGGGTGCCGTCCGGGCGCCGGCAGCCCGGCACGTCGACCATGAGGTCACGGGGCAGCGACATCGCGGTGGCGCTGCGCCGGTCCGCCGCGAGGTGCAGCAGGATCGTCGTGTCGGACCGCTCCGTCCCGGAGTCGCGGCCGTACCGGGCGTTGCCGGCGCCCGAGCGCGAGTCCGAGCCGATCAGCAGGATGTTCTGCGCGCCGCGCACCAGCGCGGTCGGCCGCTCCTTCTCGTAGCGGGCGAGCTCGGCCGCCGCGTCGTCGTCGGCGGTGATGTTCGCGTTCAGCTTCTCGTAGACCGCCCAGGCCGCCGCGCCCGCGCCGAGCACGACCAGGGCCACGCCGGTCGCGGCGTAGCGCAGCCGCCGCCTGCGCCGGCGTATCCGCCCGGCCCCGGTGGGGGAGGCCCCCGGTACCGGCCCCTGGGGGCGTCCGGAGGGAGTGCCCTCGGAGTCGCTCACCTCGGAATCCACCACCCCTCCTGGCGTACGCGCCGCTCTGCTGCTTCGACCATGTCCCGAAGCGGCTGGTGAGGGGGGCCGGTGATGGGCCGAACGGGCGACGGCCGGCGGCCGCCGCGGCCGCCGGCCGGTCCTCAGCGGGCGGTCGCCGTCACGCGTTCGCTGTCGATCCGCTGCGCCAGCCGGTCCTCCGCCAGCCGGTCCAGGTGGTGGCACAGCACGACCGAGCCGCCGGTGGCGAGCGGTGCGTAGAGGCCCGCGGACAGGCCCTCCCAGGTGTCGTAGGGGAGAGCCGACAGGATGCGGGAACCGGGGCCCGTCAGGTCCAGCCCGGCGGCGTCGGAGCGGGCCTGCTCCACGGTCTCCGCGCCCGTGTAGGCGGCCCCGGCGACGATCAGCGCGGTCGCCTCGGGGTCGACGGGCGCGTACGGAGCGAACCGGTCGCCCTGGCTCGGCACCTCCACCGCGTAGTCGGCGTACCCGGCGGGCGGGGCCGGGAAGCGGCGGCCGAGCGGGGCGAGCGACAGCGCGATCCGGTCGCCGCCGCACGCGAGCCCGTCCTCGAACCGGCCCGGCCCGGCGACGACGTGGTCCGCGGCGGCCGGGTCGCCCCCGATGTCCGCGACGACACCGGCGGAGGAGCAGGCGAGCAGCCAGACGGCCGTCTGCCAGTGCGCGGGCAGCAGCAGCGCGACCCGCTCGCCGGGTTCGGCGGACAGTTCGCCCTGGAGCAGGTTGGCCGTCTTGGCCACCCAATTGGCGAAGGTGGCCACGGACAGTTCGACGCGTTCGCCCGTCGCGTCGTCGTAGTAGGTCAGCAGAGGGCGTGCGGGGTCCGCGGCGAGCGCGGATCGCAGCAGGTCGGCGGGGGTGCGGTCGGTGGCGTTCACCCGCGCAAGCGTACGCGGGGCCGCCGCGCGGCACGGGCGGCGCGGGCCACCGGTTCGGCGCAGCGGGTCCGACGGCCCGTCAATTCCCCGATGGACGGATATGTATGACTATGCCCAAGATCAGGGGCATGCGTGGATTCCTTGCTTCCTCGGTCGGCGTCACCTGCGCGGCGGCTCTCGCCCTCCCGCTCGCCCTGCCCTCCCCGGCGCAGGCCGGGCCGTCGGCGGTGACGTCCGCGTCCTCCGTCCCCGGCAGCACCCAGTCGCTGCCCCTCGTCCCGCCGGGCGGCGAACGGGCCCTCGGCGGCGCCGCCCACCGGCAGGGCCTCGGCCGCCGGGACACCCGCCCCTTCTCCCTGGTCGGCGTCGTCTGGGACGACCCGGACCGCGAACTGCGCGGCCTGGTCCGGGTCCGCACCCGCACGACGGGCACCGGCCACTGGTCGGGCTGGCAGGACGTCGAGACCCACAACAGCCGGCACGGCGCCGACCCCGGCTCCGCCGAGAGCGCGTCGGGGCGGGTGCGCGGCGCCACCGCCCCGCTGTGGGTGGGCGCCTCGGACGGGGTCGAGGTCCGCGTCGACGCGGACCGGGCCGAACCGGGGGAGCCCCGCCGCGCGAACGCGGGCGGGTCCGGTGCCGGGGAGCCCGCCGCCGGCACCGCGCTGCCCGCGGGACTGCACCTCGAACTCGTCGACCCGGGCGGGGCCGGCGAGCGCGGGCCCGCCGGCCCCGCCCGGCGGGCCGGGGGCGTGCCGGACGCGGTGCCCGGCGCGGCGCCCGCCGAGATCGGCGCGCTCTCCCGGCGGGAGACCGAGCGCCGCTACCTCCCCGCGGACGCCGCCGCCCGGGTGAAGCCGTACATCGGCGCCCGCCCGCGCATCGTCACCCGCAAGGGCTGGGGGGCCGACGAGAGGCTGCGCGAGCGCGGCTTCGTCTACAGCAAGAAGGTCAAGGCGGCCTTCGTGCACCACACGGCGTCGGGCAACAACTACACGTGCTCCCAGGCGCCTTCGCTCATCCGCGGCATCTACCGCTACCACGTGGTGAGCCTCGGCTGGCGCGACATCGGCTACAACTTCCTCGTCGACAAGTGCGGCACCCTCTACGAAGGCCGCGCCGGGGGCGTCGCCAAGGCCGTCCTCGGCGCCCACACCCTCGGCTTCAACACCGACAGCATGGGCATCGCCGTCCTCGGCAGCTTCCAGACGACCAAGCCGTCCGGCGCGGCGCTCAAGGCCATCGCCCGTCTGACCGCATGGAAGCTGGGCCTCTACGGTGGCAATCCGCGTGGCAAGACATACCTGAAGTCGGGCGGTGGCAATCTCTACCGAAAGGGAAAGAACGTACGACTGAACGTGATCTCCGGCCATCGGGACGGGTATGCCACGGAGTGCCCCGGGCGCCTGCTCTACGGCAAGCTCGGCTCGGCACGCGCCACGGCGGCCCGCTACCAGGGCCGGTAGGCGGGGCCCGGAACCGGCCCCGCCCGGCCGGCCGGGGCCGGGCGGGGATCACCTGACGTCACGCGACGGCCCGCGGCCGAAGACCGCACGGCCGTCGAAAGCGCCATCGAACAGTCTGCATACACTGGCCGGCCGGAACACAGTTCGGCCGGTCCCGGCAGGAAGCAGAGACGACAGGTGACAGAAGCGATCCTCCTGGTCGGCGGCAGAGGCACCCGGCTGCGTCCCCTCACGGTGCGCACGCCCAAGCCGATGGTGCCCGCGGCCGGTGTCCCCTTCCTCACGCACCAGTTGGCGCGGGCCCGCGCGGCGGGCGTCGAGCACATCGTGCTGGCGACGTCGTACCTGGCCGAGGTGTTCGAGCCGTACTTCGGCGACGGCTCCTCGCTGGGCCTCCACCTGGAGTACGTCACCGAGGAGGAGCCGCTCGGCACCGGGGGCGCGATCCGCAACGTGGCCTCCCGGCTCCGCTCGGGCCCCGACGACCCCGTCCTGATCTTCAACGGCGACATCCTCACCGGCCTGGACATCCCGGCCCTGGTGGCGACCCACGAGAGCAGCGGCGCCGACGTCTCCCTCCACCTCACCCGGGTCGAGGACCCGCGCGCGTTCGGGCTCGTCCCCACGGACCCCACCGGGCGCGTGACCGCCTTCCTGGAGAAGCCGCAGACGCCGGAGGAGATCGTCACCGACCAGATCAACGCGGGGGCATACGTCTTCCGCCGCTCGGTCATCGACACCATCCCCGAGGGCCGCCCGGTCTCCGTCGAGCGGGAGACCTTCCCCGAACTGCTGGCCACCGGCGCGCACCTTCAGGGCATGGTCGACTCCACCTACTGGCTCGACCTCGGCACCCCGCAGGCGTTCGTGCGCGGCTCCGCCGACCTCGTGCTCGGCCGCGCCCCCTCCCCGGCCGTCCCCGGCCGCTGCGGCGACCGCCTGGTGCTGCCCACCGCCACCGTCGCGCCCGACGCCAAGCTCACCGGCGGCACGGTCGTCTGCGAGGGTGCCCGGGTCGGCGAGGGCGCCCGGATCTCCGGGAGCACCGTCCTCGCCGGGGCCGTCGTCGAACCGGGCGCGGTCGTCACCGACTCCCTCGTCGGCGTCGGCGCCCGCATCGGCGAACGCACCCTGCTCACCGGCGCGGTCGTCGGCGACGGCGCGACGGTCGGCGCCGACAACGAACTCCGCGACGGAGTCCGGGTCTGGTGCGACGCCCGCATCCCCGCGGGAGCACTCCGCTTCTCCTCGGACCAGTAGCCCCGCCCGCGGGCCGGAGGGGCCACCGCGGTCCCCCGGCCCGCGAGGAGCGGCAAGGCCGTCCCGCCGGACGCCGCGAGCCGTCCGGCGACCCCTCCGGTCACGCCACCGGCTAGAGCTTGCCGATGTCGGCCCGGGGCATCTTGGGCACCCGTCGCGCGGGCGTCCGCCCGGACAGCAGGATCAGCCGTGCCGCGCGGTGCCGCTGCCCGGCGTACGGCTCCAGCAGCTCCAGCATCACGGCGTCGTCGGCGTCCCGGTCGCCCGCGAGCGCGTGGCCCACGATCCCCGGCAGGTGAAGATCCCCCACCGTCACGGCGTCGGCCGCTCCGTGACTGCGCTGCACGACCTCGGCCGAGGTCCACGGTCCGATCCCGGGCACCAGCTCCAGCCGCTCCCGCGCCCGCTCCGGGTCGAGCCGCACGGCCTCCTCCAGCCGGGGTGCCACATGCACCGCCCGCAGGATCGTCGACGCCCGCTTGTCGTCGACGCCGGCGCGGTGCCACTCCCAGGACGGGATCAGCGCCCACGTGCGGGGCGCGGGCATGACGTACATCCGCTCGGGCGCGGGCCCCGGCGCGGGCTCGCCGAACGTCCGGACGAGCAGCCGCCAGGCCCGGTACGCCTCGTCGGTGGTGACCTTCTGCTCCAGGACGGACGGGATCAGCGACTCCATGACCAGACCGGTCCGCACCAGCCGCAGCCCCGGCCGCCGGTGCCGGGTGACGGCGACCAGCCGGTGCCGGGGCTCGAAGGCGGCCGGGTCGTCCGTCGCGCCGAGCAGCTCGGGCAGAGCGCCGAGCAGCCAGTCGGCGCCGGGCCCCCATGCCTCGCCCCGGGCGGTCCCGTCCCGCAGGGTCACGCGCAGGGTGCCGGGCCCCGCCGGCGTGCGGCAGGCCCGCCACACCGAGCCGTCGGGCGCCGCGCGGAAGGTCGGATCGCCGGGGCCGCGACGCAGCGGCCCGAGGACGAGCCCGAGGTCGAGCGGCCCCTCGGGCGTGAAGCTGCGGACGCGGGCCGGTTCGGCCGGCCGGCGCGGCCCCGCGCCCCGCGCGCCGGGCACGGCGACATCGCCGCCGCGCACGGTCGTACGCGTCGGCCGGGGAGCGAAACGTCCAGACACGGATGAGGTCCTCGGGTACTCGGGATGCCCTACGAGGGTAGGCGCTCGCCGGTCCGGGGACGCACCGTTCCCGCGCCCCGCGGCCCTGCCCGTCGGCTACCGCCCCTCCGCGGGCCCCGCGCCGCCGGACCCCGCCCCGCGCGACCGCACCGCGGGGCGGACCACGGCGCACCACCGGCCGTGCGGGCCGGCACGCGGCCGGCGCATGGTCCGCACCCGGGCTGCCGGGCGCGCGGGGGTCGCCGCCGCCCCGCCGCCCCGTCGGCGCGGCGCTGCGGCGCGTCCCTCAGCGCACCGCGACGAACGCCTCCGCGTCCCGGGCCGGCCGCTCGCGGGGCTCCTCCGCCGCGTGGCCCACGGCCACCGCGCCCATCGGGTCCCAGCTCTCCGGCAGGTCCAGCACCTCGCGGACGACGTCGCGGCAGAACATCGTCGACGACACCCACGCGGAGCCGAGCCGTTCCCCGGCCAGGGCGACCAGGAGGTTCTGCACGCCCGCACCGGCCGCGACCACGAACATCTCGCGTTCGGCGCCGTCCCGGCGCGGGTCGCCGTAGGTGTGCGAGCCGTCCATGACCAGGCACGGCACCACGAGGTACGGCGCGTTGCGCAGCACGTCGCCGCGCCGGACCCGCCGGGCGACGGACTCCTCGCTCCTGCCGTCGGCCCGCAGGTCGGCGACCCAGGCGTCCCGCATGGCGTCGAGCAGCCGGGTCCGCGCCGCCGCCGACTCCAGGAGGACGAATCGCCAGGGGGTGGTGTGGTGCGGTGCTGGGGCGGTCACGGCCGCGGCGACCGCCCGGCGCACCGCACCGGGGTCCACGGGCTCGTCCGTGAAGGCCCGGACCGTGCGACGCAGGGCGACCGCCTCCCGGACGGCCTCCGAGGTGCCGAGCCGGAACATGTCGTCGCGGGCCTCCCTGACGAGGGCGCGCGCCCCCGCGCCGGCGTCGTCGCCCACCAGGTGGGGCAGGCCGCGGACGACGGCGACGGGCAGTCCGGCGGCCTTGCCCTTGACGAGGTCGCCCGCGGCGGCGAGCTCGTCGGCGGTGGCGACCACGGTCGCGCCCAGCGGGTTGCCGTGCGCGTCGGTGCCGCCCCGCAGGTCCTCCAGCACCCGGACGCCCGCCGCGCCGATGGCGACGTCGGTCAGCCCGGTGCGCCACGGCCGCCCGAAGGTGTCCGTGACGACGACGCCGACGTCGACCCCGAGGCCGTCCCGCAGCCCCTCCCGGATGGCCCGCGCCGAGGCGTCGGGGTCCTCGGGCAGCAACAGCACGGTCCCGGCGGGGGTGTTGGAGGCGTCGACCCCGGCGGCGGCCATCACCAGGCCCTGCCGGTTCTCGACGATCCGCAGGGCGCCGCGCCGCGCCACGACCCGGACGGTCTCGGCGTCGATGGCGGCCTCCCGGTCGGCGGCCTCGACGATCCGGCCCTCCGCCTTCGAGACGATCTTCGAGGTGACCAGGAGCACGTCCCCGTCGGCCAGGCCGGGGTCGGTGGCCGCGATGAGCTTCGCCAGGTCGTCACCGGCGCGCACCTCGGGCAGTCCGGCCGGGGCCCAGACCCGGTAGCCCGTCCGGGCCGGTTCCGCCGGCCGCCCCGGTCCGGGCCGTCCCGGTGTGTCCGCCGTACTCACGCGGTCCGCACCTCCTCGGCCAGCGCGAGCGCCTCGCGGGCCATCCGGGTGGTCGCGTCGAGGTCGGTCATCATCAGCGGCACCGCCCGGCAGCGGATGCCGGCGCTCTCGACGCGGTCCACCACGGAGGCGTCCACGGTGTCGACGAGCCAGCCGTCGAGGAGCCCCGAGCCGTAGTGCTCGGCGACCGCGGCGGCCGTGGACTCGACGCCGATCGCGGCGAGCACCTTGTCGGCCATGCCCCGGACGGGCGCGTCGCCGACGATGGGGGAGAGGCCCACGACGGGCACTCCGGCCTCGGCGATCGCCTCGCGGATGCCGGGCACGGCGAGGATGGTGCCGACCGAGACGACGGGATTGGACGGCGGGAAGAGGACGACGTCCGCCTCGGCGATGGTCTCCAGGACGCCGGGCGCGGGCTTGGCCTGCTCGGCGCCGACCGGCACGATCGCCTCGGCGGGCACGGAGGCCCGCAGCCGCACCCAGTACTCCTGGAAGTGGATGGCCTTGCGCTCCCCCGCCCCGCCGGCCGGGTCGCCCTCCGGGAGGGTGACGGCGACGTGGGTCTCGACCCGGTCGTCCGACATCGGGATGAGCCGCACGCCCGGCTTCCACCGGTCGCAGAGCGCCGCGGTGACGGCGCTGAGGGGATAGCCCGCGCCGAGCATCTGCGTGCGCACGACGTGCGTCGCGAAGTCGCGGTCGCCCAGCCCGAACCACTCGGGCCCGACGCCGTACGCCGCGAGTTCCTCCTTGAGGTGGAAGGTCTCGTCGGCGCGGCCCCAGCCCTGCTCCTCGTTGATGCCGCCGCCGAGCGTGTACATCACCGTGTCGAGGTCGGGGCAGACCTTGAGTCCGAAGAGATGGATGTCGTCGCCGGTGTTGCCGACGACCGTGATGTCCGCGTCCGGGACGGCCTGCCGGAGACCACGCAGGAACCGTGCACCACCGATACCGCCTGCCAGAACCACAATGCGCATGGGGTGCAGTCTTGCAGGCGCCGCCGGCACCGTGTCGGCCGGTCAGGCGTGCCCGGCCGGCGCCGACGCGCCGTCCACGCGCGCGGGCCGGGTGTCCGCGTCGACCGCGCAACGCGCCGCGTGCATCGGCATCTCGGTGAGCCCCGGGGAGTAGACGTGCAGACTCACGGCCGGTTCGAGCGTGTCGTTGACGACCTCGTGGACGGAGCCGGGCGCGAACACGCGCTGCGCGCCGGAGCCCAGGGCGCGCGTGCCGCGCGCGGTGCGCTCGGTCAGCGTGCCGTCGAGGACGGTCAGGACACCGGAGGAAGCGCCGTGGTCGTGCGGCCCGCTGCCCTGGCCGGGTACCCAGGACAGCAGCCAGACCTCGTAACCGGGGCCGGTGCGCAGCCGGTGGTACCACCGTGAGGTGGCGTCGTACTCGACGAGGTGCTCCCAGTGGGATCGGTCGGCGGCGATGGAGCGCGCCATGCCGACGAAGTCGGCCACGGTGACGGGGTGTTCGCGCGGCGGCTGGAGCAGGTGCGGGACTTCGAGGATGTCGCCGGCGATCTGGAGGTCGCTGTCGCTGTTCATGGGTGCGGGGTTCCTCGGCGGGAGAGTGCTGGGGTGTCGCTGGCCGGGTCCGCCCGGGTCGCGGGCGGAGTGCGCGCCCGGGAAGGCGCGGAGGGTGCCCTGGTACGGGCGGGTGGGGTTCGCCTCAGTGGCGGCGAGGCAGCCGGAGCGCGGTGGGGCTCAACAGCTGGAACAGCAACAACAGCGGCGAACGAGGGCAGCACCGCGGGACCCGGCGGTGCGGGTCGAGGGGGAAGCCGAGTTCGCGAGCATGCCCCCAAGGACAGCGGTTCATGCCCGCACTGTCAACTTCCTGTCCGAAATGTGGGAGATGTTTCACCTCATCCGGTTCATCTGACGGGTGAAAGGTTTGTGTGTCGGGTTCCCCGGACACATGGCGCACAACCGAGCGCGCGCCCCGTGGTGCGAGCCCGTGATCCCTTTGTGATCAGGGTCGCTTCGAGGGGCGCGCAGGAACGGGACCGCCGTCCCGGTCGTCCTCCTCCATGGCAGAGGCGGGTGGTCCGGAGGGCCCTTGCGCTGTCAGGGTTTATGCCGATTTGAACACTTTCCGCATAGCCTTGGTTCCGCAGAGTGAATAAGGGGCCCAATAGCAGATCTCGGCTTGACTGGCCCGGATCGGCACACTTGTAATTTCACTCGTGTCGTTCAGCCGATATCGGTAGCGGCAGCATCACGGGGACGCGAAAGACGGACGAGGGGCGCACATGACCGAGCTGGTGCAGCAACTGCTGGTCGACGACGCGGACGAGGAACTCGGCTGGCAGGAGCGCGCGCTGTGCGCCCAGACCGACCCCGAGTCCTTCTTCCCCGAGAAGGGCGGCTCCACCCGCGAGGCGAAGAAGGTCTGCCTCGCCTGCGAGGTCCGCTCCGAGTGCCTCGAGTACGCGCTCGCCAACGACGAGCGGTTCGGCATCTGGGGCGGGCTGTCGGAGCGCGAGCGGCGCCGCCTCAAGAAGGCCGCCGTCTGACCCTTCCCGCAGGGGCGGACGAGGCGCCCGCCCCCGGGAGGCCGGGGCGCTCGCGCGGGCCCGCCCGTCGGGCGCGGTTCGGCGGCGGCGGTGCCCGGCGCCGCGAGGAGATCCGGACGCCCGCGCCGCGGCGCGCGGGACGGGGCCGCTCGGGACGGCCCGGAAAATCGGCCGGAGCCGCCCGTGCCGGGGCGCCCGACCAATCGGCACACACGCTCACGTAACGAACGGCCCGGCGCAGGTGGGTTGTCCACAGGCGGCGGGCCGTCGTGCTGCCCAGCCGTTAGTGTGGGCCCTCGTCCGAGACGTCCCGCTGTCCCCGCCGGACACAGACGTCCACCGCAGTCCATCGAACCGGGGCCCGTACCTCGATGTCCGCGCACAGCCATTCGGCAGCCCGTCACGACGCCGCTGCCGCCCCTGAGTTCCCGCGTCACGTGGTGACCGCGGTGCTCGTCTCCCACGACGGCGCCCGCTGGCTGCCCGAGGCACTGGCCGGGCTGCTCGGCCAGGATCGCCCCGTGCAGAACGCGGTGGCCGCCGACACCGGCAGCGCGGACGACTCCGCCCGGCTGCTCACCGACGCCCTGGGAGCCGACCACGTCCTGCACCTCGCCCGGCGCACGGGATTCGGCCAGGCCGTCGACGAGGCCACCCGCGCCGCCGGTGTGCTCACCCCGGACGACCTGCCCTACCTGAAGCGGCCGAGCGGCTGGGACCCCGTCACGCGCAGCTGGCGCGACGACGCCTACGACCTCCCGGACCTCCCGCACGGCGAACCGGAGCAGTGGCTCTGGCTGCTGCACGACGACAGCGCCCCGGAACCGGACGCCCTCGCCCACCTGCTGCGCGTCGTGGAGAACGAACGCGAACTGGGTCACGAGGTCGCCGTCGTCGGCCCGAAGCTCCGCGGCTGGTACGACCGCCGCCAGCTCCTCGAAGTCGGCGTCACCATCGCCAACTCCGGCCGTCGCTGGACCGGCCTGGACCGCCGCGAGCAGGACCAGGGCCAGCACGACCACGTCCACCCCGTCCTCTCCGTCTCCACCGCCGGCATGCTGATCCGGCGCGACGTCTTCGAGGAACTCGGCGGCTTCGACCGCCGGCTGCCCCTGATGCGCGACGACGTCGACCTGTGCTGGCGCGCCCAGGCCGCGGGCCACCGCGTCCTCGTCGCCCCGGACGCGGTCGTCCGGCACGCCGAGGCGGCCTCCCGTGAGCGCCGCACCGTCGACTGCGTGGGCCGCACCTCCGCGTCCCCGCACAAGGTCGACAAGGCCGGCGCCGTCTACACCCTCCTCGTCAACGCCCGCACCGCGCAGCTCCCCTGGATCCTCCTCCGCCTCGTCCTCGGCACCCTGCTGCGCACCGTCGCCTACCTGGTGGGCAAGGTCCCCGGACAGGCCGTCGACGAGATCCGCGGCCTGCTCGGCACCCTGCTCCGCCCGGAGCGGATCATCGCCGGCCGGCGCAGGCGGGGCCGCCCCCGGGCCGACAAGGGCGAACTGCGCCCGCTGTTCCCGCCCCCCGGCGCGACCGTGCGCGTCACCGTCGAGCAGGTCGCCGGCAACCTGCTGAGCCGCACCGACGCCGAACTGGTCACGGGCGCCGGACGGCACGGCGGGGCCGTCGAGTCCGGACCCGGCGGCGACGACGCCGAGTTCCTGGAGATCGAGCAGTTCGCCCGGCTCAAGCGCATCGCGCGCAACCCCGGCCCCATGCTCTTCCTCGTCCTGATGTTCGTCTCGCTGCTCGCCTGCCGCGCCCTGCTCGGCAGCGGGGCCCTCGCGGGCGGCGCGCTGCTGCCCGCCCCCGGCGACGCCTCCGACCTGTGGTCGCGCTACCTGGACGGCTGGCACCCGGTCGGCCCGGGCGGCACCCAGTCCGCCCCGCCCTACCTGGCGCTCGTCGCCCTGCTCGCCTCCCTCCTGCTCGGCTCCACCGGCCTCGCCGTCACCGTGCTGCTGGTGGCGTCCGTGCCCCTGGCCGGCTTCGCCGCGTACTTCGCCTCCCGCCCGCTGGTCGCCTCCCGCCTGCTGCGCGCCTGGGCGTCCGTCGCGTACGCCTTCCTGCCCGCCGCCACCGGTGCGCTGGCCGGGGGACGTATCGGCACCTCCGTGCTGGCGATCCTGCTGCCGCTCATCGCGCGCGCGGGCATCGCCGCGAGCGGTCTCGCGCACTCCTCGGGAGCGCGCGGCAGCTGGCGCGCCACCTGGGCCTACGCCCTGCTCCTGACGCTCACCACGGCGTTCACCCCGATCGTCTGGCCCATCGCGCTGGTCCTCGGCCTCGCGCTCCTCGCCGTCCGCCGCCGCGAACTGCCCGCCTACGGGCTGCGGTTCCTCGCCCAGCTCGGCACCCCGCTGCTGGTCCTCGCCCCCTGGTCGCTCTCGCTGCTGCCGTTCGGCTTCTTCCGGGAGGCCGGCCTGGAGTACGGGCCGAGCGCCGCCTCCGCGGCGGACCTGCTCGGTGCGAGCCCCGGCGGCCCGGGCACCGTCAGCGGCCTGATGCTCTTCGGCGTCGTGCTCGCCGCGCTCGCCGCCCTGCTGCGCACCGAGCGCCAGGCCGGCATCCGGACCGCGTGGGCGGTCGCCCTGGTGGCCCTCGTCTTCGCGGTGCTGTCCAACAGCTCCACCTGGGCCGGCCCCGCCACCCTCGTCTACGGCCTCGGGCTCCTCGCCGCCGCGGCCGTCGGAGCCGACGGCGCCCGCGCGCGCGTCGCCGAGCAGAGCTTCGGCTGGCGCCAGCCGGTCGCCGCGCTCATCGCCTTCGCCTGCGCCGCCGGCCCGCTGCTGGTCGCCGCCGGATGGATCATCGGCGGTGCCGACGGACCCGTCGAGCGCCGCGACCCGGTCCAGGTGCCCGCGTTCGTCGCCGAGGAGAGCGGCACCCGCGACCAGGCCCGCACCCTGGTCCTCGACAGCCGATCCGCGGCCCACGTCGGCTACACCCTGGTCCGCGGCTCCGGCGCCCGCCTCGGCGACGCCGAACTCGCCTCGGCCGGCGGCGAGAACACGAAGCTCGACAAGGTCGTCGCCAACCTGGTGGCGGGCTCCGGCGCCGACCAGGCCGACGAACTCGGCGGTTTCGCCGTCCGCTACGTGCTGGTCCGCGCGGGCGCCCCCCGCGAGGTGAGCCGCGTCCTGGACTCCACGCCCGGACTGACCCGGCTCAGCCAGCAGGACGGCAGCGCCCTGTGGCGCGTCAACCGCCAGGTGGCCCGCGCGGTGATCGTCCCCGACTCCGGCGAAGCGCAGTCCATCGCGGCCGGACCGGTCGAACTGCACACGAGCGTCCCCGCCGGCGGCGAGGGCCGTGTGCTGCGGCTGGCCGACAGCGCCGACCCGGGCTGGACGGCCACCCTGGACGGCAAGCCCCTCTCCCGGACCACGGTGGACGGCTGGGCGCAGGGCTTCGAACTCCCCTCCGGCGGCGGCCGGCTGGACGTCACGTTCGACGCCCCGCTGAGCCACACCGCCTGGCTGTGGGCCCAGGGCGCCCTCGCCCTGGTCCTCGTGGTGCTCGCCCTGCCGGGCCGCCGCCGCGACGTCGACGACGACCTGCCCGAGGAGCAGCCCGTGCCCGCCCAGGACGCCACGGGAGACGGCCGCCGCGCCCGCCGCCTGCGGGCCCAGGCGGAGGCGGAGGCCGAGGCGTCCGCCGCGGACGCCGGCGCCGCGTCCGTCCCCGGGGAGATCCCGGCCGGCGCCGTCCCGCACCAGCAGTCCTACGGCGACTGGGACACCCCGAGCCACGCGGGCGCGGAGTACGGCACCCGGGAGGGCCGGTACGAGGGCGCGGGGGAGTACGCGGACGGCGGCCATCAGCAGCCCTACCGGCCGGACGCCTACCAGGGCGCCCCGTACGACCCCTACGCCTACGGCGGGACGACGTCCTACGACCCGGCCTACGAGCAGGACCACGGCGCGAACGGCACGTCCTACGACGCGCACGGCCGGGGCTACGGCACGGACGGCCAGGGCTACGACCCGGCCTACGGCTCGGACGGCCAGGGCTACGACCCGGGCTACGGCTCGGACGGCCAGGGCTACGACCCGGCCTACGGCTCGGACGAGCAGGGCTACGACCCGGCCTACGACCCCACGCGGCCCCCGCCGCACGGCACCGACAGCGAGCGCCCCGACGGGAGCCAGCAGTGAACCGCACGACCCTGTCCCTCATCGGCGGTGTGACCGCGCTCGCCGCCGTCACCGGGTTCGCCGCCCTCCGGGCGCCGGACGCACCCGGGGGCGAGACGGTACGGGCCGCCGCCCGCCAGCCCGTGGAGCGCACCAGCCTGCTGTGCCCCCAGCCGAGCACCTCCGACCTCGCCGACACCGCGTACACCTCGTTCACCCCGGCGTCCGAGGGCGCCCGCTCGGGCGGCAGGGCCGAACTGAAGGCGGCCACCGAGACGTCGGCCGGCGGCAGGAAGGGCGGCGGCAAGCCCTCCGGTAGCGCCCCGCGTCCCAAGGACCCCGGCAAGCCCGCGACCGGTGACGCCTCGGGCTCCGAGGCACCCGCGCTCGTCGGCACCGCCGAGGGCAGGTTCGCGCCCGGCTGGACGGTCCAGCAGACCACCGACGTCGCCGCGGGCACCGGCCGCGGTCTGCTCGGCACCAACTGCACCGCTCCGGACACCGAGTTCTGGTTCCCGGGAGCCAGCACCGCCGAGGACCGCACCGACTACGTGCACCTGACGAACCCGGACGACTCCGCCGCCGTCGTCGACATCGACCTGTACGGCAAGGACGGCGCCCTCAAGTCCACGGTGGCCGACGGGATCACGGTCCCGCCGCACGCTTCCGAGCCGATCCTGCTGAGCACGCTGGCCGGCGACCGGCAGACCAACCTCACCGTCCACGTGACGGTGCGCAGCGGCCGGGTCGGAGCGGCCGTGCAGGCGCTCGACGACCGGACGGGCGGCGACTGGCTGGCCGCCTCCACCGACCCCGCCGGCAGCCTGGTCCTCCCGGGCATCCCCAAGGACGCCACCTCCGTGCGCCTGGTCGCCTTCGCGCCCGGTGACACGGACGCCGACCTGTTGATCCGCCTCGCCTCGCCCACCGGCCCGATCACCCCGGCGGGCAACGAGACGCTCCACGTGAAGGCGGGGATGACCTCCGCGGTCGACCTCGGCGACGTCACCCGCGGCGAGCCGGGCTCGCTCGTCCTCACGCCCGAGGACTCCGCCGTTCCCGTCGTCGCCGCCCTGCGCGTGATCCGCGGCAAGGGCGACCGCCAGGAGACCGCCTTCATCCCCGCCACCGCCCCGGTCGGCACGCGCGCGTCGGCCGCCGACAACAGCGCCAAGGGCTCCACCCTCGCGGTCACCGCGCCCGCCAAGGCGGCGACCGTGAAGGTCACCGCGTCCGCGGGCAGCGAGGGCGGCTCACCGGCGTCGAAGACGTTCACCGTCAAGGCCGGCACCACGCAGAACGTCGAGGCGCCGGTCCCGAGCGGGCTCAAGGGCACGTACGCCCTCACCGTCGAGCCGGTCTCCGGCGGCCCGGTCTACGCCTCCCGGATGCTCGCCGCCGCCGAGGACGGCGTGCCCGCGTTCACCGTCCAGACCCTCCCGGACGACCGGGGCACCGTGGCGGTGCCCCGCGCGGACCAGGACCTGTCGGTGCTGCTCGACCGGTGACCGTCGCGCCCCGCGGACCGGCGGGGCGGGCCGCCCGCCCGAGGTGCGGGCGGCCGGGCCACCGGGCACCGTCCGGCGCTCAGTCCTCGCCGTAGCGCGGGTCGACCGCCTCCGGGGTGAGGCCCAGCAGCTCCGCCACCTGCTCCACGACGATCTCGTGCACCAGGGCGGCGCGCTCGTCGCGGCCCTTGGTGCGGATCTCGACCGGCCGGCGGTAGACGACCACGCGCGCGGGCCGTCCCTCGCGCGCGGCGATCGTGCCGCCGAGCGGCACCGCCTCGTCGTTCCACGCCTCGCCGGGGCCGTCCAGCCGGGGCACCTCGAGGACCAGGAAGTCGATGTCAGCGAGCTGCGGCCAGCGTCGCTCCAGCCGCTCCACGGAGTCCCGCACCAGGTCGGCGAAGACCTCGGCGCGGCTCGCCGCGAGCGGCACCTGGGGCGGCGCCACGGGGCCGCGCATCCCGCGGCCGTGGCGGTCGCGACGGCGGGGGCCGGCAGCTGCGGTGGGAGGCGGTACGGGGGTGTCCATCACCGACGAAGCGTAGTCCCCGGCCGCCCCGGCCGCCCGGCTCCACGCTGAGCCGGTCCGCCGCCCGCCCGCCACCCGGCCCGCGTCGCCCGCCGCCCGGCCCGCGTCGCCCGGCCCGGTGCCGCCCGGACCCGTGCCGTGCCCGGTGCCCGGCGGCTGTTCCCCAGAGCCGTCCGCGAGCCCGTCCGTGAGCCCGTCCGCGGGCCCGTTCCGGCCCCGGCAAGGGCTCGATTCCGTATCGCTCCGGGAGCGTCACTCCCGCGGCAATTGACATGATTCGCACCAAGTGGCGACCGGATGCAGGGGCGTTCGGTGTCCCCGGCGTCGATGTCCCCCCAGGTCAGGGGAGGATGACCGGGGATCGGTGTGGGCCGTCTCACAGGACGACACGGTGGGGTGAGCCGGGGGAGAGTCGTCGCGGCCCGCTCAAGAGTGCGGTACCGTCCAACATCGTGAGCCCTGTACGTCGCTGTTCGCGCACCGCTTGCGGCCGTCCCGCCGTCGCGACGCTGACGTACGTCTACGCCGACTCGACCGCGGTCCTCGGCCCGCTCGCCACCTACGCCGAACCCCACTGCTACGACCTGTGCGCCGAGCACTCCGAGCGCCTCACCGCGCCGCGCGGCTGGGAGGTCGTCCGGCTCGCCGACTCCTCCGGCCCCGCCCGCCCGAGCGGAGACGACCTGGAGGCACTGGCGAACGCGGTGCGCGAGGCGGCTCGCCCGCAGCAGCGCGCCGCCGAGGGCGGTGGCGCGAGCGCCCGCTCGGCCGATCCGATGGAGGTCGCGCGCCGCGGCCACCTGCGCGTCCTGCGGTCGCCCGAGAACTGAGCGCCCTCCGGCCCGGCCCGTCCGCCGTACCCCGGCAACCCCGTCCGCCCGTGCCGGGAGTCCCGCAGCCCCCGCCCCAACCCGCCCGTGCCGCACCCTGCTTGACGGGTGCCGCCGGCGGTCGCACCCGGTGGTGGGCGGCTCGCCCCGTCCGGAGCGCCCGGCACCCGCGGACCGCGCGCGCCCGGTCCCTCGCGGGAACGCCGTGCGGGCGGCGGCGAGTTGACGCCCCGGCGCCCCGCCCCGGTCCCCTCGGCGGCGGCGCGCCGTGCGCGGTGGCACCCCGCTCCGCCCGGTGCGGCCATCGCGGAGGCGGCGGTTCCGCAGGTCACGGATGTGCCCCACCGCGGCTCGGTGCGCCGGACCGCCGCCCCGGAGCGGTAGTTTGGGCCGACCGACGTGGACAACTGGAGGGTTGGCCGTGACTGCTGATCTGTCGCAGCTCGTGAAGGCGTACGACGTGCGCGGGGTGGTCCCGGACCAGTGGGACGAGCCGCTGGCCGAACTGTTCGGCGCCGCCTTCGTCCAGGTGACCGGAGCGGACGCCATCGTGATCGGGCACGACATGCGGCCGTCGTCCCCCGGACTGTCCCGGGCCTTCGCGCGCGGCGCCGCCGCCCGAGGCGTCGACGTCACCGAGATCGGCCTCTGCTCGACGGACCAGCTGTACTACGCCTCCGGCGCGCTCGCCCTGCCCGGTGCCATGTTCACCGCCTCGCACAACCCGGCCCGCTACAACGGCATCAAGATGTGCCGGGCGGGCGCGGCCCCCGTCGGCCAGGACACCGGCCTGTCCGAGATCCGCCGGCTCGCCGAGACCTGGCTCGACGCGGGCGCCCCGGCCTCGGACGCCGAGCCGGGCACCATCACCGGCCGCGACACGTTGGCGGACTACGCGGCCCACCTCCGCTCGCTCGTCGACCTGACCTCGATCCGGCCGCTGAAGGTCGTCGTCGACGCGGGCAACGGCATGGGCGGACACACCGTGCCGACCGTCTTCGCCGGACTGCCGCTGGACCTCGTCCCGCTGTACTTCGAGCTCGACGGCACCTTCCCCAACCACGAGGCGAACCCGCTCGACCCGGCGAACATCGAGGACCTCCAGCAGCGGGTCCGCGCGGAGGGCGCCGACCTGGGCATCGCCTTCGACGGCGACGCCGACCGCTGTTTCGTCGTCGACGAGCGGGGCGAGCCGGTCTCCCCGTCCGCGATCACCGCCCTGGTGGCCGCGCGGGAACTCGCCCGGCACGGCGGCGGCACGGTCATCCACAACCTGATCACCTCCTGGTCGGTCCCCGAGGTCGTCCGCGAGCACGGCGGGACGCCGGTGCGCACCCGGGTCGGCCACTCCTTCATCAAGGCCGAGATGGCCGCCTCCGGAGCGATCTTCGGCGGCGAGCACTCCGCCCACTACTACTTCCGCGACTTCTGGAACGCCGACACCGGCATGCTGGCCGCCCTGCACGTCCTCGCCGCGCTCGGCGGACAGGACGGACCGCTCTCCGGGCTCGTCGCGGAGTACGACCGCTACGTGGGCTCCGGCGAGATCAACTCCACCGTCGACGACCAGGCCGCCCGCCTCGCCGCCGTCCGGGCCGCGTACGCGGGCCGCGAGGGCGTCACGGTCGACGAACTCGACGGCCTGACGGTGACCACCGAGGACGGCTGGTTCAACGTCCGCCCCTCCAACACCGAACCCCTGCTGCGTCTCAACGCCGAGGCCCGCGACGAGGCGACGATGGCGAAGATCCGCGACGAGGTGCTGGCCCTCATCAGAGGCTGACGGCACGGACCGGCCGAGCGGCGCGGGGGCCGCGGGACCGCGCCGCCCGCGGCGGGCGGGTCCCGGGCGCCCCGCCCGTCCCGCCGCGCGGCCGGCCCCGCCCCGGCGCAGGCGCCGCCCCACCGGGGCCCGGTGCCGTGTCCCCGGCTCCCGCCCCCGCGGACCCCGGCACCCACGGCGCCCTGCACTCCCGGTCCCCGCCCGCCGCGCGGGCCTCCCGGCCGGCTCCGGCACCGGACCCGCCGCGCCCGCCGCGGAGCCGGCCCGGGCCCGCCAGGCCGGCGTCCCGTCCGGTCCGGGGACGAGCGGGCCCATGCCTCCGCGCCGGGCTTCCCGCAGCGGTACCCTGACCAGGCCGCATCCACTGTTTCGGAAGGACATCCCATGGCGCTCGAAGCCGGCCTCCTGGAGATCCTCGCCTGCCCGGCCTGCCATGCCCCGATCAAGGAGCAGGACACCGAGCTGATCTGCACGGGAGCGGAGTGCGGTCTCGCCTACCCGGTCCGCGACGGCATCCCCGTCCTCCTGGTCGACGAGGCCCGCCGCCCCGCCTGACCGGACCGGCCGCCCGCGGGCGCGGTCCCCGGGCCGCGGCGCGCGGGAGGCCCCGAGCCGCCCCACCCGCCCGCACGGGCGGGCCGACGGCCCGGCTCCCCACGACGCGCGGGCGGCACCCCGCACGGGCCCGGGCGACGTCCGGCCCGCCCAGCGGCCGGACCGCCCCCGGAACGACCCGGCGACACTCGGCACCCGGCGCGCGACCCCGCGCACGCGACACCGCGACCCGGCGCACCAGCGCCGACCCGGCGATCGGAGGCTTCCGTCCCATGCTCGACGAATCGCTGCTCGACGACCCCGACGCGCTCGCGCGCACCGACCGGCGGGACCTGCTCCGCGGCGCGGCCGAGGCCGGCGCCCGGGTGCGCACCGCCGTCCGGCACGCCGCCGAGGCCGGGATCGCCGAGCTGAAGCCGGACGGGCGCCCGCGCGCCGTCCTCATCGCCGGCCCCGGCATGGCCGCCACGGCGGTCGCCGAACTCCTCGGCACCCTCGCCGGAGCGAGTTGCCCCGTCACCCGGCTCACCCCCCAGGGCGTCGCCCCCGCTTCTGGCGCCCTGCGCTGGGAGCTGCCCGGGTGGGCCGGCCCCGTCGACCTCCTGCTGATCGCCACCCCCGACGGCAGCGAACCCGGACTCGACCTGCTGATCGAGCAGTCCTACCGGCGCGGCAGCACCGTCGCCGCCGTGGCACCCGCGGACTCCCCGCTCGCCGGCTGGGTCAGCGGCACCCACGGCCTCTTCGTCCCGATGGCGACCGCCCCGTACGAACCGGAGGAGCCGATCGCCGCCTCCGCGCCCGGTGTGCTCTGGGCGCTGCTCACCCCGCTGCTCGCCCTCCTGGACCGCACCGGCCTGCTCTCCGCGCCGCCGGAGGCGCTCCAGAAGGTCGCCGACCGGCTCGACCGCGTCGCCGAACGCTGCGGGCCCGCGATCGCCGCGTACGGCAACCCCGCCAAGACCCTCGCCGCGGACCTGGCCGATGCGCTCCCGGTGATCTGGACCGAGGGCACCTCGGCCGGACCGGCGGGCCGCCGCTTCACCGCCGCGCTCGCCGAACTCGCCGGCCGCCCCGCGCTCACCGCGGAACTGCCCGAGGCGCTCGCCGCGCACAGCGTGCTGCTCGCGGGAGCGCTCGCCGCCGGCGCCGACCCCGACGACTTCTTCCGCGACCGCGTGGAGGAGGCGCAGGCGCTGCACGCCCGCGTGGTGCTGCTCCGCGACCGCCCCATCGGCGGGATCAGCGCCGCTCCCGCCGCCCGGGAGCTCGCCCTCACCCACGACACCGCGATCAGCGAACTCGAACCCGAGGAGGGCGGCGAGCTGGAGACCCTCGCCGAACTGATCGCCATCACCGATTTCGCCGCCGTTTACCTGGCGCTCGCCTCAAGGGCCTGACCTGGTTCCGGCGGCCGGCCGGCCGCCCGACCCCGGGACCGCGGGCCCCCGACGCCCCGCCCCGCCGGCCTCCGCACGCGGCGGGGCCGGCAGCACGGAGGAGAAGAAGACACCGATGGACCGCCTCGACAACACCGTCCGCCCCTACGCCTGGGGTTCCACCACCGCCATCCCGCACCTGCTCGGTGTGGAGCCGACCGGGGAACCGCAGGCGGAGATGTGGATGGGAGCCCACCCGGGCGCGCCCTCCCTCACCGGGCGCGGTCCGCTGGACGAGGTCGTCGCCGAGGACCCGGAGAAGGAACTCGGCCGCGCCGCGGTCGCCCGGTTCGGTCCCCGCCTGCCGTTCCTGCTCAAGCTCCTGGCCGCCGGCGCCCCCCTCTCCCTCCAGGTGCACCCCGACCTCGAACAGGCCCGCGAGGGGTACGAGGACGAGGAGCGCCGCGGCGTCCCGATCGACGCCCCGCACCGCAACTACAAGGACGCCAACCACAAGCCCGAACTGATCTGCGCCCTCACCGAGTTCGACGGACTGTGCGGGTTCCGCCCGCCCGCCGGGGCCGCCGACCTCCTCGCCGCCCTCGACGTGGACGCCCTCAAGCCCTACGTCGACCTGCTCCGGGCGCAGCCCGAGGAGGCCGCGCTGCGCGAGGTCCTCACCGCCGTCCTGAGCGCCGACCCCGGCGACATGGCCCGCACGGTCGCCGAGACCGCCGCCGCCTGCGCCCGCCTCGGCGGCGACCACGCCCCCTACGCCGATCTCGCCCACCACTACCCGGGCGACCCCGGCGTCATCGCCGCGATGCTCCTCAACCACGTCCGCCTCCAGCCCGGCGAGGCCCTCTTCCTCGGCGCGGGCATCCCGCACGCCTACCTCAGCGGCCTGGGCGTCGAGATCATGGCCAACAGCGACAACGTGCTGCGCTGCGGGCTCACCCCCAAGCACGTCGACGTCCCCGAACTCCTGCGCGTAGTCCGCTTCGAGGCGGGCGACCCGGGCGTCCTGCGGCCCGAGGCGTCGGCCGACGGCGAGGAGGTCTACCCGACCCCCGTCGACGAGTTCCGCCTCTCCCGCCACGCAATCGCCGCGGGCGCCGCGCCCCGCGACCTCACCCGCGACGCCCCGCAGATCCTGCTGTGCACGGCGGGTGCCGTGCGCGCCGACGGCATCGGCCTCACCCCCGGCCGCTCGGTCTTCGTCCCCGCGGGGGAAAAGGTCGACGTGTCCGGTTCCGGCACGATCTTCCGCGCCACCGTGGCGGCCTGACGAGGCGCCGGCGCACACCAGGGCCGCCTCCGCCCGGCCGGGCTGCAAGAATGACCCACCGCACAGGGAGGGCCGAGCCCGGACCGGGGTACGAGGGTGGCCACGGGGTCCGTACGGCCTACGAAGGGACAGCAGGAGCAGATGAGCGCTTCAGGCGGCACCAAGGCGATCATGGCGGCGCTCGGCGCCAACCTCGCCATCGCGGTATCGAAGTTCGTGGCGTTCGCCTTCAGCGGCTCGTCCTCGATGCTGGCCGAGGGCGTCCACTCGCTCGCCGACTCCGGCAACCAGGCCCTGCTGCTGATCGGCGGCAGGAAGGCGCAGCGCGCCGCCACCCCGCAGCACCCCTTCGGCTACGGGCGCGAGCGCTACATCTACGCCTTCCTCGTCTCGATCGTCCTGTTCTCCGTCGGCGGCATGTTCGCCGTCTACGAGGGCTACGAGAAGATCAAGCACCCGCACGAGATCGAGCACTGGTACTGGCCGGTCGGCGTGCTGGTCTTCGCGATCCTCGCCGAGGGCTTCTCCTTCCGCACGGCGATCAAGGAGTCCAACCAGCTCCGCGGCTCGCACTCCTGGTCCCAGTTCATCCGTCGGGCCAAGGCCCCCGAGCTGCCGGTCGTCCTCCTGGAGGACTTCGGCGCCCTCATCGGCCTCGTCCTCGCCCTGTGCGGCGTCGGCATCGCCCTGCTCACCGGCGACGGCACCTGGGACGGCATCGGCACGGTCTGCATCGGCGTCCTGCTCATCATGATCGCGCTGGTCCTCGCGGCGGAGACCAAGTCGCTGCTGCTCGGCGAGGCCGCGGGCCCGGAGCACACCGCGAAGATCGAGGCCGCCATGGTCGACGGCGACACGGTCACCCGGATCATCCACATGCGCACCCTCCACCTGGGCCCCGAGGAACTGCTCGTCGCCGCGAAGATCGCCGTCCGGCACGACGACACGGCCGCCGAGGTCGCCGCCGCGATCGACGCCGCCGAGGCCCGCATCCGCTCCGCCGTCCCGATCGCCCGGGTGATCTACCTGGAGCCGGACATCTACAGCGAGGCGGAGGCGGCCAAGGGCCCCGACCCCGAGGCCACCCCCGGCGGACCGGCCCCGGAGCCGTCCGGCCACTGACCGGCCACGCCCGCCGTACCGGGGCCCGCCCGCGATCCGGGGCGGGCCCCGGCGCCGTGTACGACGCGCGAGCGGCGCCGCTGTCACCCCGCGCACCGCGCCCCTCCGGCGACCGGCCGCCCCGCCCGGCGACCCGCCCCGCCCACCCCGGGCCGCTCCGGCCCACCGGCCGACGGCGCCGGCGTCCGCACCCGCCGCGGGGCCCCGCACGGCGGACGCCCCGGACCGCCGCCCCGTCCCGGAAGGGCGCCTGCGCCGGCCCCTCCCGGCCCCGCCGTGTCCGGAGGCGGACTGGGGGCGGGCGGCCCGACCGGTGTAGCTTGGGGAGCTGAGCCAGACGTCGCTGCTGATGGCGGTCGGGCGGTCCCCGCGGACCGGCCGAGGGAGAGAGGGCCTCCGACGGACTGCGCTGCGCGCACCGGGCACTGCCGTGTCCTGCCGGGGCACGTCCGTGCCCCGCCGGGCATGCGACGTACCGACGCCGTGCAGAACAGCCCTACCCACCTCGCCCCGATTCCGAGGAGCAGCTCGCAATGACGACTGTCGACAGCCGACAGGACTTCAAGGTCGCCGATCTCTCGCTGGCCGACTTCGGCCGCAAGGAGATCACCCTCGCCGAGCACGAGATGCCCGGCCTGATGTCGATCCGCAAGGAGTACGCCGAGGCGCAGCCCCTCGCCGGCGCCCGCGTCACCGGATCGCTGCACATGACGGTCCAGACCGCCGTCCTCATCGAGACCCTCGTCGCCCTCGGCGCCGAGGTCCGCTGGGCCTCCTGCAACATCTTCTCGACCCAGGACCACGCGGCCGCCGCCATCGCGGTCGGTCCGAACGGCACGCCGGACAACCCCCAGGGCGTCCCGGTCTTCGCCTGGAAGGGCGAGACCCTGGAGGAGTACTGGTGGTGCACGGAGCAGGCGCTGACCTGGCCGAACACCCCCACCGGCGGCCCGAACATGATCCTGGACGACGGCGGTGACGCCACCCTCCTCGTCCACAACGGCGTCAAGTACGAGAAGGACGGCAAGGTCCCCTCGGCCGACACCGCGGAGAACGACGAGCACCGCGTCATCCTCGAACTGCTCAACCGCACCATCACCGAGGGCTCGCAGAAGTGGACCCAGCTCGCCTCGGAGATCCGCGGCGTGACCGAGGAGACCACCACCGGCGTCCACCGCCTGTACGAGATGCACCGCGACGGCACCCTGCTGTTCCCGGCGATCAACGTGAACGACGCCGTCACCAAGTCGAAGTTCGACAACAAGTACGGCTGCCGCCACTCCCTGATCGACGGCATCAACCGCGCCACCGACACCCTGATCGGCGGCAAGACCGCCGTCGTCTGCGGCTACGGCGACGTGGGCAAGGGCTGCGCGGAGTCCCTGCGCGGCCAGGGCGCCCGCGTGATCATCACCGAGATCGACCCGATCTGCGCCCTTCAGGCGGCGATGGACGGCTACCAGGTCACGACCCTCGACGAGATCGTCGACAAGGCCGACATCTTCGTCACCACGACGGGCAACAAGGACATCATCATGGCCGCGGATATGGCCAAGATGAAGCACCAGGCCATCGTCGGCAACATCGGCCACTTCGACAACGAGATCGACATGGCCGGCCTCGCCGCCGTCCCCGGCATCGTCAAGGACGAGGTCAAGCCGCAGGTCCACACCTGGACGTTCCCCGACGGCAAGGTCGTCATCGTGCTGTCCGAGGGCCGTCTGCTGAACCTGGGCAACGCGACCGGGCACCCGTCCTTCGTGATGTCCAACTCCTTCGCGGACCAGACCCTGGCCCAGATCGAGCTGTTCACCAAGCCCGAGCAGTACCCGACCGACGTCTACGTGCTGCCCAAGCACCTCGACGAGAAGGTCGCCCGCCTGCACCTCGACGCGCTCGGCGTGAAGCTCACCACGCTCCGCCCCGAGCAGGCCTCGTACATCGGGGTCGAGGTCGAGGGCCCGTACAAGTCGGACCACTACCGCTACTGAGCACGCCCGCCGAGCAGCGCTGCCACCGCTCGGCGTCCGGATGTCAGCAGGCCCCCGCCCACCCGGCGGGGGCCTGTCCCCGATGAGGACCTGAACTCCCATGCCCCGTGGCCGCTACGCGCTCCATGACCCGCACGATCACACCCCCCTCGGCGAGGAACACTTCCACTGCGCGCCCGGCCCCTCCGGCTGGCGCTACGTCGCCCAGCTCACGGCCCCCTCCACGACCGGGCCCGACGGCCTCGCCCGGCAGGGAGCCGTCACCGGCTCCGTCGACCTCGCCGTCGACGCGCTCGGCCGCCCCCTCCGCCTCGAACTGCACTCCGCGAACTGGCAGGTGCGCGGCGCCGCCCTCGACGGCGTGACCTGGGTCCGCACCGACCCGGCGGGCGCCGAGGCGACCGAGGGCACCGTGGCCGCACACGCCTTCACCGGCACCTCACCCGCGTTCCTCGTCGCCACCGCCCGTCTCCTGCGCCTCACGCCCTCCGCCACTGCCGCGGCGACCCGCGTACGCCTCGTCTCCTTCACCGGCCAGGTCCTCGCCCCGCGCACCGTCGACCAGTCCTGGGCGTTGATCGCCAGCGAAACGCACAGCACGGACAACGGCCCCCTGACCGTGGACGAATACCAGGTCACAGCCCTGGACACGGGCGAACGGCACGCCGTCCACCTGGCCGGGGACGTGGTGCTCGCCGCCCCCGGCGTCGAACTGGAGGACCTCCAGTCACCCCCGTCGACGTTCGCCTGACCCTGCCGGACGGCCGGCGCCGTGACCGGAAGGGTTCGCCGGACGGCTCGCGGCGTCCGGTGTGGTGCGGCGCACGGCGGAGCGTCTCCCGCGTACGGGACGTACTCGGGTGATGCGACGACGCGGCGCGGTGCCGTGGCGGGCGTCGCGCGGGGGTGACCCTTCCGGTCACGGCACCAGCGCCTCCCGCCGCTCGACGGAACACGGGGAGGGGCGCCCGGCCGGAACGTGAGTGAGGGCGAGGGCGAGACGGAGCGGATCACCGGGTGGTCTGTGCGGACGCCCGGCCGGTCTCAGGCGGGTGGCGCGAACCCGGTGGCGGGCCGCTCGTCGCGCCGTTCCCCGCCCGCGGACCCGTCCCGATCCGCCTCCCGCTCCCCACCGCTCCGGCCCGGAGCGGGCGAGGTCCCCGCGGTCGGTGGAACGGCGGCGGGATACCCGCCGGGGCCGTGCCCGCCCGGGTGGCCGCCGTCCTGTCCTGCCAGATATCCGGCGCCGTACCCGGTCGGGTGGTACCCGCCCGGTACGGGCGGCTGCCCGCCCGGGGCGACGCCGGCCCCGTACGCCCGGCGGGCCTCGCGGGCCTGCCGCTCCTGCACCACGGCGGCCAGGTAGGCGCCGGCGGGCACGCCGTGCGGCGGGGCCGTACCCGTCCGCGTGGCGACCTCCGCGGCGAGCCGCTCCGCCATCGCGCCACCCACCTGCGGGTCCAGCTGCCCCATCCGCGTCAGGTACTGGCGGACCGCCAGCCACAGTCCGTCCGGCACGGCGGACAGATCGAGTCCGCTGAAGCGCCCCGCCAGCCAGGGCGGTGGCGGAGGCACGTGCGAGGAGCGCCCCACGGGAATCCGCTCGCGCACCACCAGGGTCCCGGCGAACACGTCGCCGAGCCGCCGGCCGCGCTCCGACACCAGGGAGGCCACGCACGCGACGACCCCGAACGTCATCAGGATCTCCACGACCCCCACCGCCCCGCGCACCAGCGCGTGCCGGAACCGGATCGGACCGCCGTCGTCCCGCACCACCCGCAGACCGCACGCGAGCTTGCCCAGCGACCGGCCGTGACTGAGCGACTCCACCGCGATCGGCCCGCCGACCAGGACGAGAAGGAAACTCGCGATCGAGACGGCGACCCGCGCCGCGTCGTCGAGCGCGGCGGTCGCGGCGACGAGACCGATGGTCACACCGATGTAGACCGCCATCGCCACCGCGAGATCGAGCACGACGGCCAGCGCCCGGCTCGGCACCTTCGCGGGCCGCAGCTCCAATGCCACTGCCTCGCCCGTCACCAGCTCACTCACCTGTGCCGCCCTTCCCCTGAACCGCTCCGAGAACGGCCAGTCTGCCAAGCTGAGGGCACATCGCGCCGCGGTAGGACAAGCTGACATCCACCAAGCGCCGCCGACGAGCAGCCCAGGAGCAGGCAAACCGATGGACCTCGACGTCTTCGTCTCCGCCCACCGAGCCGAGTGGGACAGACTCGACGCGCTCCTGCGCCGCCGGCGCCGCCTCGACGGAGCCGAGGCGGACGAGCTCGTCACCCTGTACCAGCGGACCGCCACCCACCTCTCACTGATCCAGTCGAGCGCCCCCGACCCCCAGCTCACCGGCCGCCTGAGCCAACTCGTCGCCCGCGCGCGCAGCGCCGTGACGGGTGCCCGCCGCGCCTCCTGGCGCGACGTCACCCACTTCCTCACCCGCGGATTCCCGGCGGCGGTCTACCGCTCCCGGCACTGGTGGCTGCCCACCGCCCTGATCTCCACGGGGGTCGCCGTCCTCCTGGGCTGGTGGATCGCCACCCACCCGGAGGTGCAGGCCGCGATCGCGGCACCCGACCAGCTCCGCGACCTGACCCGCCCCGGCGGCGAGTACGAGACCTACTACTCCAGCCATCCCGCCGCGTCCTTCGCCGCACAGGTCTGGACGAACAACGCGCAGGCCGCGGCCATGTGCCTGGTCCTGGGCATCTTCCTGGGGCTCCCGGTGCTGTGGATCCTCTTCCAGAACATGCTCAACGTGGGCGTCGGCATCGGTCTGATGTCGTCGGCCGGACGCCTCGACACCTTCCTCGGACTGATCCTGCCGCACGGCCTGCTGGAACTGACGGCCGTGTTCGTCGCCGCCGGCACCGGACTGCGCCTCGGCTGGACGGTCGTCGACCCGGGACCCCGCTCCCGCCGGACGGCACTGGCGGAGGAGGGCCGAGCCGCTCTCGGCATGGCTGTGGGACTGGCCCTGGTCCTGTTCGTCTCGGGCGCCATCGAGGGCTTCGTGACGCCGTCCGGACTGCCCACCTGGGCGCGCATCACCATCGGGATCGCCGCCGAACTGACCTTCCTCCTGTACGTCTACGTACTCGGCGCGCGCGCCGTCCGCTCGGGAGACACCGGCGACGTGGACGCCACCGAACGGAGTGCCGCTCTGCCCACCGCCGGCTGATGTGCGGACGCACCGGCTGACCTGCTAGTCTCCTCATCGCCCCGGAGGACCCGTTGACACAGGTCACTCGGGGAGGTAGATTCGAACAGTTGCCTAGAACTGGACATGTCCGGTGGCAGCGGATAGAGTCTGCGAGCTTCTCCAGTCGATCGACCTCTCGTCGGTCCGCAGAAGCCCCCCTCCCGACAGTCCAGAAATGATCGCCGGTAAATCCGGTGTCCATCCTCTGATAATGTCGGAGCCGCTGAAAAGGAAAGCGCGAAAGCGTGGAACTGGAAAGCACCGAGGAAATCAGGCCCGAAAGGATCTGATAGAGTCGGACTCGCCGGAAAGGGAAACGCGGAAGCGAGAACCTGGAAAGCACCGAGGAAATCGGATACGGAAACGGTCTGATAGAGTCGGAAACGCAAGACCGAAGGGAAACTGCCCGGAGGAAAGCCCGAG
>NZ_JBICWL010000037.1:0-48056 GCF_043199735.1 Streptomyces sp. NPDC048566 | reverse complement strand
GGGGCCCCCCCCCCCGGGGGGGCCCCCCGGGGGGGGGGCGGGGCGCCCCCCCGGGGGGCCCCCCGGGGGGGGGGGGGGGGGCCCCCCGGGGGGGGGGGCCCGGGCGCCCGGGCCCCCGCCGCCCCGCCTCCCTGGCCCGGACGGCACGCGGCCGACCCGGTGCGCCGGATCAGCCGACCGACGTCACGGTGCCGGCCCCCACCGTCCGGCCGCCCTCACGGATCGCGAAACCGAGCCCCGGCTCCAGCGGAACCTCCCGCCCGAGTTCGACCGTCATGGTGACGGTGTCGCCGGGCCGGGCGACGGCCCGCTCGCCGAGGTCGACGTCGCCGACCACGTCCGCGGTGCGGAGATAGAACTGCGGCCGGTATCCCGTGGCGACGGCCGTCGTCCGGCCGCCCTCGCGGGCGGACAGGACGTAGACGCGCGCCGTGAAGCGGCGCGCCGGGACGACGCTGCCGGGCGCGGCGACGACGTGCCCGCGGCGCACCCCGTCGCGGGGCACCCCGCGCAGCAGCAGCGCCACGTTGTCACCGGCCTGAGCCTCCTCCATCGGCTTGCCGAAGGTCTCCAGACCGGTGACGACCGTGTCGTGACCGGCACCGTGCACCTCGACGCGGTCACCGACCCGGATCGTGCCGCGCTCCACGGCACCGGTCACGACCGTCCCTCGGCCGGTGATGGTGAGCACGTTCTCGACGGGCAGCAGGAACGGCGCGTCGAGATAGCGCTCGGGCATCGGCACGTAGGTGTCCACCGCGTCGAGCAGCGCGTCGATCGCCGCGGTCCAGCGGGGGTCCCCCTCAAGGGCCTTGAGGCCGGAGACCCGCACGACGGGTACGCCGTCCCCGCCGTAGCCGTGCGCGGAGAGCAGCTCGCGGACCTCCAGCTCCACGAGGTCGGTGAGCTCCTCGTCGCCCGCGTCCGCCTTGTTCAGGGCCACGACGATGTGGTCGACGCCCACCTGCCGGGCGAGCAGCACGTGTTCGGCGGTCTGCGGCATGATCCCGTCCACCGCGGACACGACCAGGATCGCCCCGTCGAGCTGGGCCGCGCCCGTCACCATGTTCTTGACGTAGTCGGCGTGGCCGGGCATGTCGACGTGGGCGTAGTGCCGGGTGTCGGTCTCGTACTCGACGTGGGCGATGTTGATGGTGATGCCGCGGGCGGCCTCCTCGGGCGCCCGGTCGATGCGGTCGAACGGGACGAAGGTGCCGGAGCCGCGCTCGGCGAGGACCTTGGTGATGGCGGCGGTCAGGGTGGTCTTGCCGTGGTCGACGTGACCCATGGTGCCGATGTTGAGGTGCGGTTTGGTGCGCACGTAAGCCGTCTTGGGCATGGCTGTACCTCGAAGCCTCTGCGGTGTCAGCGGAGCTGACGGGAGGGGCTCCGGCTCGATGGGGCCGGAGCGGGGACCCCGAGCGACTGCCCGACCCTCCCCCTGCGGGGTCCGCCGGGCGATCCGGGGAGGGTCAGCTTCGGGCGCCGTCGACGGCTGCCGTGACGATCAGGACGGCAGCCTTCGGGGCATCCGCGAGTGCGGATGCCGCACAGAGGAAGGCGTACCGGAACATGAGCAGATCCTCGCCGACGCGAGCGCCCCCGTCGACCGGTTTTCCGCCCGTCCGGGCCCGGGCCCGCCGCAGCCGCCACGACCGCGGGGTGCCCGCCGGGCGCCCGGGAGGGCGGAGTCGAACGCCGCAGCCGCGGACGGGCACACCGGGCCGTCCCCGTCCGCGTGCCCGCGCCTCGCGGACGCCCTCGCGCGGGCGGGCCGCAAGGACGGTCCCCGGCCGGAGGCAGCCGGGTCAGGCGCCGATGTTCTTGAGCGCCTCACGTGCCGAGAGGGGCGCCAGGTCCTCGCGCCGCGCGGCCACGAACTCCCGCACCGCCCGCGGGTCGGTCTTGGCGTACTCGCGCAGGCACCACCCGATCGCCTTCCGGATGAAGAACCCGGTGTCCCCGGACCGGCGCAGGCAGTACGCGAACAGCCGGTCGGTGTCGGTGTCCGGCCCGTAGCGGAGCTGGTGCAGCAGCGCCGTCCGGGCGATCCAGAGGTCGCCGTCCTCGATCCAGCGGTCCATGGCGGTCCGCAGACCGGGGTCGGCGGCCACCAGCCCGCCGACGACGTGCGCGGCGAGCGCGTCGACGGTGTCCCACCAGGAGACGGTCGCGATCAGGTGCCGGGCCACCGGCAGGAAGTCCGACGACAGCCGCTGTACGTGTCGGCGGAGGTAGTCGACGGCGAAGTAGTGGTACTCGCGCTCCGGCAACGCCCAGCAGCGCAGGGCGAGCGCCACGCAGTCCTGCTCTCCGGGACGCCCGGTGTCCCGCAGAACCGTGCGCGAAAGCGCCCGGCGCCGGGGTGTCGCGATCCCGAGGAAGGGGGCGACGTCCTTCATGTACGCGCGCATCGACGCGGCCCGAACGGGGTCCGCCGCGGACCCGTAGACGGCCGTGAGCCGCTCCGTCAGGAGGTCCGCGAGGGCGCTGTCCGGCATCGCGAACGGAGGACCTGACGGACCGGAAGCTGTGAAGCCCATGAGAAGGACCATACGGCGATCACACACATCCGTCGGTTAGTGTCGCCGGATGTTCGATGCCACCAACCGCTCTGGGGGCACCGCCACGGCCACTCCCCAGGCCACCGCGCCCAGGCTCGTCTGCGCCGCCGAACCGGCCCTCACCGCGGCACCCGCCGGTGCGGCGCCCGCCGCCCTCACCGCACCCACCGGCCCGGCCGGCCGCTGCCTGAGAGCGCTGCTCTCTCCCTGGTCCCGGCTCTCCCTGCTGATCGTCCTGCTCGCCGGCGCCGCGACGGGCGTGCTGCTCTTCGAACCCCAGCGCCTGCTCGCCGACGGCTGGCCGCCCCAGCTGGGCGGGGCCGCGGCAGCCGTCGCCTTCGCGGTGGCGTACGGGCTGTGCACCGTCGCGTTCGTCCCCCGCCCGCTGCTCAACCTGGCGGCAGGCGCCCTGTTCGGGTCCCAACTGGGGCTGGGCACCGCCCTGACGGGCACCGTGCTCGGGGCGGGTCTCGCGTTCGGGCTGGGCCGGGTCCTCGGTCAGGACGCCCTGCGCCCCCTGCTGCGGGCCCGCTGGCTGAAGGCGGCGGACGGGCAGCTCAGCCGGCACGGCTTCCGCTCGATGATGGTGGCCCGCCTCTTCCCCGGCGTACCGTTCTGGGCCGCCAACTACTGTGCCGCCGTCTCCCGCATGGGCTGGCTGCCCTTCCTGCTGGCCACGGGCCTCGGCTCGCTCCCGAACACCGCCGCGTACGCCGTCGCCGGGGCCCGCGCCTCGGCGCCGACCTCTCCGGCCTTCCTGGTCGCGATGGCGTTCATCGCGGTCCCGGGCCTGCTCGGCGCTGTGGTGGCCTGGCGCAAGCGCCACCACCTGCGCGGCGCCGCCTCCTAGCGGGGTCTCTCCCCTGCACGACGGCCGGCCGGCACGGCGGCCTCCGGCCGGTCGGCCGACGGTGCGGGCGGCGCACGCCCCTGTGGCAAGGCCCCGCCGCGCGGGCGCTACGCTGCCCTCAACACCCGTGATCACCGGCTCCGCGATACGGCGTGCCCGCCGCCCTCCCTCGATCAGCGCTTGGACGACGTCACTTCATGTCTTGGTTCGAATCCCTCATCCTCGGGCTGGTCCAGGGGCTGACCGAATTCCTTCCCGTCTCCTCCAGCGCGCACCTGCGGCTGACCGCCGCGTTCGCCGGCTGGCAGGACCCCGGCGCGGCCTTCACCGCGATCACGCAGCTGGGCACCGAGGCGGCCGTGCTGATCTACTTCCGCAAGGACGTGGGGCGCATCCTGTCGGCGTGGTTCCGCTCCCTCACCGACAAGGCGATGCGCCGCGACCACGACGCCCAGATGGGCTGGCTGGTCATCGTCGGCTCCATCCCGATCGGCGTGCTGGGCCTCACGCTCAAGGACCAGATCGAGGGTCCCTTCCGCGACCTGCGGATCACCGCCACGATGCTGATCGTGGTCGGCATCGTCATAGGCATCGCCGACCGGCTCGCGGCGCGCGACGAGACGGGCGGCCGGCACCGGGCGGCCAAGCAGCGCAAGACCCTCGAAGCGCTGAACACCAAGGACGGCCTCGTCTACGGCTTCTGCCAGGCGATGGCCCTGATCCCCGGCGTCTCCCGCTCGGGCGCGACGATCACCGGCGGCCTCTTCATGGGCTACACCCGTGCCGCGGCGGCCCGTTACTCCTTCCTCCTGGCCATGCCCGCCGTCCTCGCCTCCGGCACCTTCGAGCTGAAGGACGCGGCGGAGGAGGGGCATGTCGCCTGGGGGCCCACGATGTTCGCCACCCTCATCGCCTTCGCCGTCGGCTACGCCGTCATCGCCTGGTTCATGAAGTTCATCTCGCACAAGAGCTTCATGCCGTTCGTCTGGTACCGGATCGCCCTCGGCATCGTCATCATCGCGCTGGTCGGCATGGGCGTCCTCAGCCCGCACGCCGCCGAGTCCTCCGGCTGAGGCCGGCCGCAGCCGTCCGGCCGGGGCGAGGGCGCCTCCACGGCGCCCGCGACGGGGGACCGGCGGGAGCCGTTCCCCACCGCAAGCCGCAGCACGGCTCACCTCCTTCGGCACGGTGGGAACCCGCAGACAGCGGGTGGCCGGACCGGATCACGGCGCAGCGCGGCGCATCGCCGATACGGCGCCCGCGCAGGAGCAACCGCCCTCTCCCCGGGGCCGGTTCGGCACTGCGCGCACGGTTGCCCCGGCGGACCGTGACGAAGTACATATCGGTTGCGTAGCCGTCCGGTAGCGCAGTGTCAGTCCCTGCCCCTAGGCTGGTGCGCATGTCCCCCGACTTCGATCGCTCTGGTTCCGTGCGCTCCGCCGCCGCGTTGAACGAAGAGATCCGCGCCCTGTGGACACGGGCGGGCGGGTCCCTGTCCGCTCAGGAGAGAGCCCAGTACGAGACGCTGGTCGTGCGATGGGCCGAGGCGATCCGCGGGGAGATCATCGAGGCAGCGTGACCAGGGCACCCGATCCGGCGCCGCCCACCGGACCCATCGCCGGCTGGCGCCGGCCTCCGGCCCTGGTGAACGGCCGCTTCCCGTGGGCCGCGTGGGGGGAGCATCGCTCCGTCGCCACGACGGTGACGTACCCCTCCCGGCGGCCGACGGCGCGGACACACACTCCCGCTGACGCTCCATCAGGACGTACGGTCGCGGTCCCGCGCCACCTGCAACGCGCCGCCGGGCGGTACCCCGTACCGCCGCGTCGGCTCTCGGGGCTCCTCCCCCGGTGGTCCGACGCGCGGTTCAGCGCCGGCGACCGGCGGCAACGGCACGCACCGCGCTCGGGGCGGCGAATATCCCCGCCCACCCCCTTGGCGTGGCACGCCCGTTGGCCAACACTGAGCCGATGACGCAGCGCGTGGAACTCGCGACCGTGATGGACCGGCTGGCCGTGGACGGAATCGTCACCGAGTACGCGGCAGCGGTGAACGAGGGTGACTGGGACGCCTACCGACGGCTGTTCACCGAGGACGGTCGCGCCGACTACCGGACGGCCGGCGGCATCGAGGGCACCGCGGCCGAGGTCGCCCGGTGGCTCGCCCGCAGCCTGGAACGCTTCGAGTTGTGCCAGCACCTCATCGTCAATCGACAGGTGCGCATCGACCTCCTGGACCAGAACCCGGGAGACACGGCAGTGCTCCGCGCGGACTACGTCACACCGATGCGGCTGGCCGGCACCCGGGAGGAAGAGGACACCGCGCCGGACCTGGTGTGCGGGGGCCGCTCCTCCTTCGGCCTGGTCCGGACGGAGGAGGGATGGCGGCTGCGGCAGGTCGTCGTGGAGGAGCTGTGGCGCCGATCGCCCGAGCACCGGGACGCCCCCACGGCCGCCACCTGACATCGTTCGCCGACACGGATGAACCCGGTGTCCCGCGCCCCGCCCCTGCTGCCCGGTGCCCCGGTTCCCACCTCCTGTTCCCCGGTGTCGCCGTCTGTCGCCTGCCCGTTCCCGGCTCCGGAACCGGCGTGCCGCCCCAGGGATGCCCGAACTGCTCCCCATGCCGAACGAAACCCCACCAAAGCCGCTGCCTAGGCGAGGTCCCGCATGCGGGCTCAGTCGCCGACCCGATTGCGGCCGGCGACCGTCTCGGGAGCAGCTCAGGAGTCTTCCTCGACCACACCGAACCCCTCGGGGAAGTCTTCCAGGAACGCGCGACGCGAGGGGTTGGTCTCCTGCGCGGCCATCGAACCGAGCAGGTCGGTGAACTCGCGACGCTGGTCGTTCGACAGGTGGGACACCAGAGCGGCGACGCCTTCCAGAACCTTCACCGCGTCGTCCGGGTCCATCTGCTCGTCCTCACACGCGTCCACGCACCAGAGGACGTCGACCAGGGCCTCCGCCAGAGCGCGTGTCAGCGACGCATACCCGGACATGGAACGGCCTCCCCACAGCGACTGACAGAGCGCGGCCATCCCACCACAGGCCAGTGACACCGCGGACCGGCACCCCTCGACGGGAGGTGGGCCCGAGCCCGTTCTCGTGGACGCCGCCGGCACCACGTCCGCTCCCCGGTGCACGCCGGCCCCGGCGACGAGACGACCGAGTAGCCAACCAACCGCGCATCCAAACGGCATGCGCGGGAGGGCGGCACCGGCGGCCGCTTCCCCGTTCCCCTTCCCACCGACGCGACCGGGGGGGCCGTGACCCGGATCGCCGCCCAGCCGCGCGCCCCGCCCCTCCCTCCGCGCCACCTGTCGTAGATCGCGAAAGGCGCGCACACTGGAGGGACCACCGGGGAGGGAGGCACGCCGTGAAGAAAGCCGATCGTTCGTTCGAGCGATGGCTGGTCTCCCCCTGGCGACGGAGCGCGGTGGCGGCGCTGGCCGGCGCCCTGCCGATGCTCGCCTTCCCCGCCCCGTCCTGGTGGTGGTTCGCCTACGTCGCGCTGGTCCCCTGGATGCTGCTGGCCCGCTCCGCGCCGACGGCCCGGCGTGCCGCGTACGACGGCTGGTCCGGCGGGCTCGGGTTCATGTTCGCCGTGCACCACTGGCTGCTGCCGAGTCTGCACGTCTTCACCGTCCTGATAGCGGCCCTGCTCGGCGCGCTGTGGGCCCCCTGGGGCCTGCTCGTGCGGCGCTTCCTGGCCGGAACGCCCTCGGCGGGCCGGACGGCCGCCGCGCTGCTCGTGTTGCCCTCCGGCTGGCTCGGCGTGGAGCTCGTGCGCTCCTGGCAGGGACTGGGCGGCCCCTGGGGCCTGCTCGGTTCGAGTCAGTGGCAGGTCGGCGCCGCCCTCCGGCTGGCCTCGGTCGGCGGCGTGTGGCTGATCAGCTTCCTTGTGGTCGCCGTGAACGTGGCGGTCGCCGTCCTGGTCGCGGTGCGCGAGTCCCGTGTGCCGGCCGTGGCCGGACTGCTCGCGGCCGCCGCCGCGACCTCGGCCGCCTGGGTGGGGTCGCCGCGTCCGGATGTCGAGGGCCGAGTCCGCGTCGCCGTCGTCCAGCCGGGTGTCGTGAACGGCGGGGACGGCGCGGACAGCGGGAACGGGGACAGCGGGAACAGGCGGTTCGACCTTGAGGAGGCCCTCACCCGGCAGTTGGCGGGCCGGGGGGCCGACCTGGTCGTCTGGGGTGAGAGCAGTGTGGGCTTCGACCTGGCCGACCGGCCCGACCTGGCGCGTCGCATCGCGGCGCTGTCGCGGCAGGTGGGCGCCGACATCCTGGTGAACGTCGACGCCCGCCGCTCCGACCGGCCGGGGATCTACAAGAGTTCGGTCCTGGTCGGCCCGCAGGGCCCGACAGGCGACCGCTACGACAAGATGCGGCTGGTCCCGTTCGGCGAGTACGTGCCCGCGCGGTCCCTGCTCGGCTGGGCCACCTCCGTCGGGAAGGCCGCGGGCGAGGACCGCATACGGGGCACCGGGCAGGTGGTGATGGACGTCGGACACGGGCTGCGGGTCGGCCCGATGGTGTGCTTCGAGTCCGCTTTCCCCGACATGAGCCGCCATCTGGCCCGCGACGGCGCCGCGGTGCTGCTCGCCCAGTCCTCGACGTCGACCTTCCAGCACTCCTGGGCGCCCGAGCAGCACGCCTCCCTGGCCGCGCTCCGCGCCGCCGAGACCGGCCGCCCCATGGTGCACGCGACGCTGACCGGCGTCTCCGCCGTCTACGGCCCGAGCGGTGAGCGGATCGGCTCCCGGCTCGGGACCGACGCGAGCGCCGCCGCGGTGTACGAGGTGCCGCTCGCGACCGGCGTCACCCCGTACGCCCGCTTCGGCGACTGGCCGGTGCACGGTGCCCTGCTGGTGCTCGCGGCCCTGGTCCTGGTGGACGCCACCCGCGCCGTCAGGGCGTGGCGGAGCGCTCCCGAACCGCCAGGACGACCCGCTCGCACAACTCGTGAGTCGCCAGTGCGTCCCGGGCGCTGAGCACCTTCCCCGCGCGGACGGCGTCGAGGAACGTCAGGACCACCTGCTCGATGCCCCGCTGCCGGGCCACCGGCACCCAGTCCCCGCGCCGCCGCACCGTCGGCTGGCCCTTGTGGTCGACGACCTCCGCGAGGTTGACGACCTGCCGCTTGGTGTCCTGGCCGGAGACCTCCAGGATCTCCTCGTTCGAACCGCTCATCCGGTTCATCACGCCGAGGGCGGTGAAGCCGTCCCCGGCGAGCTGGAGCACGATGTGGTGCAGCAGGCCGTCCACGGTGCGGGCGCGGACCGTGACGTCGTCGACCGGACCCGGCACCAGGAACCGCAGCGTGTCGACGACGTGGATGAAGTCGTCGAGCACCATGGTGCGGGGCGCCTCCGGCAGCCCGGTGCGGTTCTTCTGCATGAGGATCAGTTCACGCGGATGCTCGACGCACTGCGCGTAGGAGGGTGCGTGGCGCCGGTTGAAGCCGACGGCGAGGCTGACGTTCCGCTCCTCGGCGAGGCGCACCAGCCGTTCGGAATCGGCGAGTTCGTAGGCGAGCGGCTTGTCGACGTAGGTCGGCACGCCGGCCTCCAGCAGGCGGGTGACGATCTCCGGGTGGGCGACCGTGGCGGCGTGCACGAACGCGGCGTCGAGGTCCTGGGCCAGCAGCTCGTCGAGGTCGGTGTGGCGCTGCGCCCGCGGAAGCCGGAGGGTGTCGGCCACCCTGTCGAGGGTCTCGGCCCGGCGCGTCCTGAGGTGCAGTTCGATGCCCGGCTGCATCCCGAGCACGGGCAGATACGCCTTCTGCGCGATGTCGCCGAGTCCGATGCAGCCGACTTTCACAGCGCTCTCCTTCGTTCGTCCGAGCCCGGCCGGGCCACCCGTCCCGGCCCGCCCGCCCGGAACCGGCGGCCCGACTCCGTGTCCCGTCGGAAGCATACGGCCGCCCGGACGGGCCGTCGCAGGCGCTCCCGGCCGCTGAGCGGGCAAAAGCCCTGGTCCGGCCGCGCCGTCGTTCCCTTCCGGCCGGCGCCGGCCGCCGCTTCCCGCCCCCGGCGCCGCCCGCCCTGCCCCGTGGTCCGCGTCCGATGTCCGGTGCCGCGTCCCCCTGCCCGGAGCACGCGGCGGACGGACGGCGGTTGCGGCGGTGGGCGTCCCACGGCGACCGTGCCGAGGCCGGCGGTGACCGATCCCTCCGGTCCCCGGCCCCGTCCGATGGGGGTGTCCGCGGGCCCCGCCCGGCGCGCGGGCCCCCCGAAGGCGGCCACCGGGTGTCAGCGGCCGCGGGAGCGGGCGCGGGCCCGGGACGTTCGGGGCGCGGGGGTGCGCCGCAGTCGGCGGCCCCCGCCCGGAGGAGCGCAAGGATCACTCGTGCGGGGCAACCTGTCCCCTTCCGCTCCCGAAAGCCGTCCGGACACAGCAGAGTTGGTCGGATGCAGCGAACGACGACGGCCGCGACGCTCCTGGTGACCGTGGCGGTCACCGCCCTCTCCGGCTGTGTGACCGTCCACCGGCCGAGCGCCCCCGGCCCGCACACCGCGCCGTCCGGAGCGGCGGCACCCGATCCGAACGGTGTGAAGGAACCGCAGATCGTGCAGGCGCCCGCCCGCGAGGCCCTGGAGCGCACCGCCCCCTCGAAGGAACCGCGGCCCGTGGCGCCGGCTCCGCGGCGGGCCGCTCCCCCGCCGGCACCGGCTCCGGCCGCGTCGGGCCGCCCGCACCCGCGCCCCTCGCGTCCGGCACCGCGCCCGGAACCCCACCGGCCGGAGCCCCGCACCCCCACCGCACCGGCCGCCCCCGAGGCCCCCGGAAACACGGACGTGTGCGCCCTGGGCCGAACCTACGGAGGGTGGAAGGCGGACAGTCCGCAGGCGGTCATCTGTTCCGGTGCCTACGGGAACTGACGGGCCCGCCGCCGCTCCCCGGGACTGTCACGGACGCTGCCGCGGCGGACCCAGCGTCTCGCCGCCGGGGTCGCCGAAACGGCCCGGCTCCTCACCGCCCGCCGGATCTGCGCTGTCCCGGATACGGAGGTCCAGTCGGCCGATCGCGGCCCGGACGCCGTCGCCGTAGCTGTCGTCCGCGAGTACGCCGGTCGCCCCGCGCGCCCGGCTCAGGTGGGTGCGGGCCGCCGCGGGACGGCCCAGCTTCACGTAGTCGGCCGCGAGGTTGAGGTGCAGGGAGGGATACAGCGCCCGCACGGCGAGGAACGAGCGCCGCTCGCCCGTCCGGTCGCCGGTGAGTTCCTCGGCGGCCGACAGGGCGCGCAGGTCCCAGGCGAGTTCGTCCGCCGGGTCGTCCTGCGTGTCGGCCATGTAGTGCGCCAGGGTGCAGCGGTGCAGCGGGTCGCCGGCCGCGCCGATCTCCGTCCACAGCTGAAGGAACCGTGTCCGCGCCTCTTCCCGGTCTCCGGCGTGATGCAGTATGACGGTCTGCCCGATCCTGGTCATCATGGCGTCCGGCACCGCCTGCTGCTGTTGGTCCGCCACGCGTCCTCCAGGCTCGTCGCTGTCTCCGTCCGCGCCGGGCCGTTCTCCCGGCGTCGCGCGGGGATCGGCGCGCGGCGTCGGAGGCGTGCCCCGCCCGGCGGAGGGCCCGGTCTCATAGTGGGCGGGCCCGCGCGATCCGACAACGCGGGATGCGCGGCGCCGGGCGGCCGGACCGGGAGCGTGCGGTGGTCGGCGCCGCCAACTCGGCGCCCCGAGGGGAGGGTCCCCGGCCCGGACCGGCGGCCGTCCCGGCCGGGGACCGCCGTGCGCCGCTGGGCCAGGCCGGTGACGGCCGCGGCCCGGCGGCGAGGGCCGGCGCCGGTCAGCCGAGGTCCGGAATGCTCCAGTCGATCGGCGTGTGCCCCTGCGCGGCCACGGCTTCGTTGATCTGCGTGAAGGGACGCGAACCGAACCACTTCTTCGCGGACAGTGGCGAGGGGTGCGCTCCCTTGACGACGACATGCCGTGTCTGGTCGATCAGCGGGAGCTTCTTCTGGGCGTAGTTGCCCCACAGCACGAAGACGGCGGGGTCGGGCCGCTCGGCGACCGCGCGGATGACCGCGTCGGTGAACCTCTCCCAGCCCTTGCCCTTGTGCGAGTTGGCCTCGCCCGCACGGACCGTGAGCACCGCGTTGAGCAGCAGCACGCCCTGCTCGGCCCACGGCATCAGATAGCCGTTGTCGGGGATCGGGGTGCCGAGCTCCTCTTTCATCTCCTTGTAGATGTTCCGCAGCGACGGCGGGGTCTTCACGCCCGGACGGACCGAGAAGCACAGGCCGTGCCCCTGACCCTCGCCGTGGTACGGGTCCTGGCCGAGGACGAGGACCTTCACCCGGTCGTACGGCGTGGCGTCGAGCGCGGCGAAGACCTCCTCCCGCGGAGGGTAGACGGGACCCTTCGCACGCTCCTCCTCGACGAACTCGACGAGTTCCTTGAAGTAGGGCTGCTGGAGCTCCTCGCCCAGTACGCCGCGCCAGGACTCGGGCAGCATGGCGATATCGGTCACGTCAACGTCCTTTGGTGTGCTGTCACTTCCCGAGCACAGAACCTACCGCCGGCCACTGACAACGCCCTCCGCGGCTCCGAGCGCCGGTAGCGGGCGCGCCCGCTACCAGCTGGTCTTGCGGTCCAGTTCCCACATCGTCATGATCGTCGAGGGGTCGAGGGCGCGCTCGCCGCCGGAGATCTCCCCGCTCGCGGCCACGTACTGCCGCCCCTGCCACAGGGGCAGCAGCCGGGCGTCGTCGACGAGGATCTGCTGGGCCTCCTCGAACTCCTTCACCACGGCGGCGCGGTTGCTCACCCCGCGGGACTCGGGCAGCAGGCGGTCGGTGATGCGCGGCGACGGGTACGGCGTGCCGAGGGCGTTCTGCTCGCCCACGAAGGGGGCGATGAAGTTCTCGGCGTCGGGGAAGTCGGGGAACCAGCCGCGCCCGAACACCGGGTACTCGCCCTTGCGGTAGCCGGCCTCGTAGGTCTTCCACGGGCGGCTGCGGAGGGTGACGCTGAAGAGGCCCGATCCGTCGAGCTGGCGCTTGAGTTCGCGGAACTCCGGTGCGGTCTCGGAACCGTAGCGGTCGGTGGTGTACCAGAGGGTGAGCGGGACGCGCTGGTCGATCCCGGCGTCGCGGAGGATGCCGCGCGCCTTGGACACGCTGGGGCTGCCGTAGGCGTCGAAGTAGCCGGTGGTGTGGCCGACCAGGCCGGCGGGGACCATGGAGTACAGCGGGTCGACGGTGTCCCGGTAGATCTTGTGCGCGATGGCGGGCCGGTCCACGACCTGTGCGATCGCCCGGCGGACGGCCGCCTTGCCCGCCCAGGGGTCCTTGGGGTTGAAGACCAGGTAGCTGATCTCGGTGCCGGTGCCCTCCACGAGCTGGAGATCCTGGTCGGCGGCGCCGCCCTGGAGGTCGACGATGTCCGAGGCGGCGAGTCCGCGGTAGGTGAGGTCGATCTTCCCGTCCTTCAGGGCTTCCACCATCTGGTCCGAGTCCTGGAAGTAGCGGATGGTGACCGCGTCGTTGTGGCGCTTGGCGAAGCCCCGGTAGCGCCCGTTGCCGACGAGGACCGCCTGCTTGCCCTCCTGGTAGGACTGGAGGCTGTAGGGCCCCGACCCGGAGATCCCGTGGTCCTTGCGCAGGGCGTCGGCCGGGTAGTCGTCGGGGTCGACGATCGACATCGCGGGGGTGGCCAGGACGAACGGGAACGTGGCGTCGGGCTTGTTGAGGTGGAAGACGATCTCGCGCGCGCCGAGCACCTGAACCCGTTCGAGGCTGCCGAGGAGACCGGCCGGACCGCCGCGGACGTTGATCTTCCGGATGCGGTCGACGGAGTGCTTGACGGCGGCGGCGTCCAGGGCGTCGCCGTCGGAGAACGTGAGGTTCGGGCGCAGTTCGCAGCGGTAGTTGCGATTGGTCTCGTCGGTGAACGCGCACTTCTCGGCCGCGTCGGGCTGCGGGGTGGCCGAGCCGTTGGGGTAGCCGAGCAGGGTCTGGTAGATGTTGCGGAACAGTTCCCACGACCCGTCCCAGGAGGCGGCCGGGTCCAGCGTGCTCGGGGCGCTGGTGGTGCCCACCACGATCGGTCCCTTGTCCTCGGACGACCCCGAGGAGAAGACGCCACAACCGGCGACCAGGGCTATGGACGTGATCGCAGCCAGGTGTCCCAGGCATCTGTTCCGGTTGAACACGCGCGCGCTCCTCGATCTGCCGTACCAAGGGTCGGCAGACCATACCGCAGCACTCCGCCGGTGGAACCGTCTTCGCCGCAGTGCACTTGATCAGCATCTTTGTGACTACGTTGTCAGAGTTCCCGGTGCCGCCGGCGCTCCGGATAGCGGACTCGGCGTCGCGCCTCGCGGTGTTCGGCGCCGCCGTTTCCCCCCACGCGAGAGCCGGTGGTCCCCCGCGTTCGGGGGACCACCGGCTCTCGCGTCGCGGAGCGTCTTGCGACGGTGCGTCAGGCGACGCCGGCCTTCAGGAACAGGCCGCCGTCGACCACGAGTGTCTGACCGGTGACCCAGTCGGACTGGTCCGAGGTGAGGAAGGCGGCGGCGCCTCCGATGTCGGTGGGCACGCCGAGCCGGTTGAGCGGGTAGCCGGCGGCGGCCTCCGCCTCACGGCCCTCGTAGAGCGCGGCGGCGAACTTCGTCTTCACGACGGCCGGTGCGATCGCGTTGACGCGCACCTTGGGCGCGAACTCGTGCGCCAACTGCACCGTCAGGTTGATCATCGCCGCCTTGCTGATGCCGTAGGCGCCGATGAAGGGCGAGGGCGCGAGTCCGGCGACGGAGGCGATGTTGACGATCGCGCCGCCGTTCTCGCTCTGCCATGCCTTCCAGGTCTGCTGGGCGAAGCCGAGCGCGGAGACGACGTTGGTCTCGAAGACCTTGCGCGCCACGTTCAGGTCCAGCTCGGCGATGGGGCCGAACACCGGGTTCGTACCGGCGTTGTTGACGAGGTGGTCGACGCGGCCGAAGGCCTCCATGGTGCGTTCCACGGCGACGGCCTGGTGGGCCTCGTCGTGGGCCTTGCCGGCGACTCCGATGACGCGGTCGGCGCCGAGCGCCTCGACCGCCTCCTTCAGGGCGTCCTCGTTGCGGCCGGTGATGCAGACCCGGTCACCGCGGGCGACCAGGGCCTCCGCGATGCCGTAGCCGATGCCGCGGCTCGCGCCCGTGACGAGCGCGACCTTGCCGGAGAGCTCGGGAAGTGTGCTCATGTCCTGTCCCCCGGCCCTAGTTGAGCGGTCCGCCGGCCACGTACAGCACCTGGCCGGAGACGAATCCCGCGGCCTCCCCGGTGAAGAACGCGATGGAGTTGGCGATGTCGTCGGGGTTGCCGACGCGCTGCACGGGAATCTGGGTGGCGGCGGCGGCCTGGAAGTCGTCGAAGTCCATGCCGACGCGGGCGGCGGTGGCGGCCGTCATGTCGGTGACGATGAAGCCGGGCGCCACGGCGTTGGCGGTGACGCCGAACTTGCCGAGCTCGATGGCGAGGGTCTTGGTGAGGCCCTGGAGACCGGCCTTGGCCGTGGAGTAGTTGGCCTGCCCGCGGTTGCCCAGCGCCGAGGAGGACGACAGGTTCACGATCCGGCCGAACTTGGCCTCCACCATGTACTTCTGGACGGCCTTCGCCATCAGGAACGCGCCGCGCAGGTGCACGTTCATGACGGTGTCCCAGTCCGACGCGCTCATCTTGAACAGCAGGTTGTCGCGCAGGACGCCCGCGTTGTTCACCAGGATGGTGGGCGCGCCCAGCTCCTCGGCGATGCGGCTGACGGCGGCCTCGACCTGGGCCTCGTCGGAGACGTCGCAGCCGACCGCGAGCGCCGTGCCGCCCGCGGCGGTGATCTTCTCCACGGTGTCCTTGCACGCGGCCTCGTCGAGGTCGATCACCGCGACGGCGCGGCCCTCGGCGGCCAGACGTACGGCGGTCGCGGCGCCGATGCCGCGCGCGGCGCCGGTGACTACGGCGACGCGCTGCTCAGTGGTGGACATTGCTGGTTCTCCTCGCCCTTGGAAAAGCCGGCCCAAGCCCGGCCAAGCTGTCTCGACAACCCTGCGGGGCTTTCGGGAGCCCCGAAGGCCCTGCGGCTCACACGGTACGCCCGTCCGGTGAGCGACCGCTTAGTACCTTCAGCAGACGTGACGCTAGAAGCCCTGGCACCCGGTGTCAACGGCACACCGCGCGCATGTGATCCATTACCTGACCAGCAGGCGGAGCAACCGCTCCGTCTCGGCCTGCGGATCCGCCGTCAGCCCGGTGTGCACGTGACCCGGCCGGACCACCGTCGAGCGGGGCGCGATCAGCCAGCGGAACCGGCGTCCGGCGTCGTCGCCGGCCGCCTGACCGGCCGCGTTCCCGCCGGCGCAGACGCCCTCGACGGCGCGCAGCGCCGCCCGCACCCCGGCCACGTCGGCGCCCGGGTCGAGCGCGAGCAGCTTGCCCTCGTCCAGATGGGTGCGGGCCGCGACGAAGGACCGCGCCCGGCAGTACACGAGCACGCCCGCGTTGAAGCACTCGCCGCGCTCCGCCCGCGGCACGACGCGCAGCAGCGCGTACTCGAAGACGTCCCGTTCGCTCACGCGTCCCCCTCGGTTCCGTGGGCGCCGGCGCCGCCCGTGATCCTTTGGTGGATGGTGCCGGCCCGGGCCAGCAGCGGCCGGGCGTAGGCGCGGCGCAGCGCGTCGGCGGAGTCGAAGCCGGGTTCGTCGGCCAGCCAGGCGTCGGGGATCTCCGCGGTGACCTCGGCGAGCAGGCACTCGGTGACCAGCGGGGCCAGTTCGGCGGCGGCCGCGGCGACGTCGGGGCGGAAGGACGCGAGGGCGTGGTCGGTGATGTCGTACGGCTTGGCGGCGGACGCCTCGGCGCCGGGCCAGTGGTGGTGCCAGATCATGGTGGCGCCGTGGTCGATGAGCCAGAGTTCGCCCCGCCACATCAGCAGGTTGGGGTTGCGCCAGGACCGGTCGACGTTGTTGACGAGGGCGTCGAACCAGACGACGCGTCCCGCCTCCTCGGGTGTGATCGGGAAGGCCAGCGGATCGAAGCCGAGGGCGCGGGGCAGGAAGTCCATCCCGAGGTTCGCGCCGCCGCTCGACTTGAGCAGCTCCTGCACCTCCGTGTCCGGTTCGCCGAGGCCGAGCACCGGATCGAGGCCGATCGTCACGAGACCGGGCACGCGCAGACCGAGCCGGCGTGCCAGTTCCCCGCAGACGACCTCGGCGACCAGGGTCTTGCGGCCCTGACCGGCCCCGGTGAACTTCATGACGTACGTACCGAGGTCGTCGGCCTCGACGAGCCCCGGCAGCGAGCCGCCCTCACGCAGCGGCGTGATGTACCGGGTCGCGGTGACTTCCTTGAGCATCCGCCCAGGCTACTGGGGTGTTCCGGTCCGAAGGACACGGACCGCGCGGCGCCGCCCACCGGCCCCGCGCGCGAGGCGCCGGGCCGCCACCGGGGCCCGCCGTTCGAACGTCCGCGGGGACCGGCCTCCTGGCCGCGGCGCCGCTGTCGGCTCCTCTCGCCCCGTCGGGCGCCGCCGATCCGGTCGCGAAGTGTTCACGTCCTGAACAGGGCGGACGTCCCGGCCGTACTCCTGATCGGACCTGTCCCCCCGTCTCCCGAAGGGAACCCCAGCATGACCAGCGCACCGCTTCACCCCCGCCAGGGACCGGCACGGCGCACCGTCGTGGCGGCGGTCGGCGCGGCGGGAATCGCCGCGGCCCTGACCGCCTGCGGTTCGGACGACTCGTCCTCGCCGTCCGCGGGTGCCGGCGACACGGGCGGCGGCAAGGAGTCGACCGGTCAGGAGGCCGGCGGCACGGAGCTGGCGAAGACCGCCGATATCCCGGAGGGCGGCGGCAAGGTCTTCGCCGACCAGGGCGTCGTCGTGACCCAGCCGGCGGCCGGCACCTTCAAGGCCTTCTCGTCCAAGTGCACGCACCAGGGATGCGCGGTGAAGGGCATCGCCGACGGCGTGATCTCCTGCCCCTGCCACGGCAGTCAGTTCTCGGCCACCGACGGCAGCGTGAAGAAGGGCCCGGCGACCAGCGCCCTCGCCGCCGCGGCCATCACCGTGGAGGGCGATGCGATCAAACTCGCCTGAGCCCCGCCCCACCGCCGGGGCCCGTGCACCAGGGGGGGGCCGGCGAGCACGGCGCTGCGGGCCGGCTCGCCGGTGGCGACGAGCGCCCGGCGGTCCCGATCGCGCGGCGGCAGATCGACCTCGGCCCCCGCCCGGGCGGCCCGCCGTGCAGCCGGCTTCCGGCGACGTCCTCATCGGCCGCCTCGACGAGGCGTCCGCGCTCGGATGACGGCGGCTCCGGACGGGAGCAGCGGGACCAGCAGGCGCCCGCCGGCACGGAACAGCCGGGCGGGCCGGTTCGCCCCGGTGCCGTCCGGGATCCTTCCGGCGGCGGCGGTGGACCGGCCGCGCCCTCCCGGGGCCGCGTCGGCCGGGCGGGCCACCGCGGCGGACGCCCCGGACGAGCGGACGCCCACGGCGCGTTCGGGCAGGGCGCCGGCTCACGAAGCCCTGCCGCCGCTCGCCGGCGAGCGGCACCGCAGCCGCGGAGCCGGGGACGTGGCCGAGGCGCGGACAGGGCACGGCCCTCCCGGGCAGCACGGGCCGGGGCGGGCGACCGTTGCGTGGGGGCGGAGGAGACCTCATGCTTTCGACACGTTGTCACCCGGACCGGAGGGCCCGGGTGGCGGACACAGGACGAGGGGACCGCATGGCCGTCACACAGCGCCGAGGCCGGAAGATCATGATGACTCCCGGTGAACTGGACGAGTTCCTCACCACGCAGCGCACCTGCCGTGTGGCGTCCGTGTCCAAGGACGGCGCCCCTCACGTCAGCGCACTCTGGTTCGCCTGGGACGGCACCTCCCTGTGGCTCTACTCGGTGGTGCGCAGCAAGCGGTGGGTGCAGCTGCGCAACGACCCGCGGGTCGCCGTGGTGGTCGACTCCGGCGAGGAGTACGGGGAGTTGCGCGGCGTCGAGCTGTCCGGCTCCGTCGAGTTCGTGGGCGAGATCCCGCGGACCGGGGATCTGTGCGCCGAACTCGACGTGCCGGAAACCCTGTTCGCCCGGAAGAACTTCGGTCTGGAGGAGATGCCGCACGACGGCCGCCACGCGTGGATGCGGCTGACGCCGGACGCGATCGCGTCCTGGGACTTCCGCAAGCTGCCCCCGGTGTAGCCGGGCACCGGCGGGACCGGCTCACTCGACGGCTTCGCCCGCTGTGCGCAGGGCGTCCACCGCCGCCCGGATGGACGGCCGGCGGTCGGCGTCGGCCCGCCACACCACGTAGACGTGCCGCCGCACCCGCTGCCGCACCGGGACCGTGACGACGCCCGCGGGCACCGGATGACGCCCGAGGAGCGGAGCCACGCACACGCCCAGTCCGGCGGCGACCAGGCCGAGTTGCGTGTGCGTCTCCGCCGCGCGGTGCCCGACGTTGGGTTCGACGCCCTGGGACCGCAGCGTGAACAGCAGCCACTCGTGGCAGAACTCGCCCTCGCCCCAGGTGATCCACTCGTCGTCGGCGAAGTCCCCGAGGTCCACCTCCCGGCGGTCCGCGAGCCGGTGGCCCGCCGGCATCGCCACGTCCGCGGGGTCGTCGAGCAGGGACGCCTTCACCAGCCCGTCGGGCAGCGGCATCGGCTTGTTGTACCAGTCCAGGACCACCGCCAGGTCCAGGTCGCCGCGGACCACTCCGGCGACCCCGGCCTCCGGTTCCAGCTCGCTGGAGCGCACCCGCAGCCCCGGGTGGTCGGCCCGCAGCGCGGCGAGCGCCGCCGGGAACAGCCCGCGGGCCGCCGTCGGGAACGCCGCCAGCCGCAGTTCGCCCACCACCTGGCCGCGATGCGCCTCCAGATCCGAGCGGGCCAGTTCGACCTGGGACAGGATGCGCGCCGCGTGCTCGGACAGCAGCCGTCCGGCATCGGTGAGACGCACTCCGCGGCCGTTCTTGGCGAGCAGTTGCTGGCCCACCTCGCGCTCCAGTTTGGACATCTGCTGGGAGACCGCGGAGGTCGTGACGTGCAGGCCCTCGGCCGCCGCGCTCACCGATCCGTGCCGGGCGAGGGCATCCAGCGTGCGCAGGCGCTCAAGATTCAACATGTAAGCGATGCTACGAGATACCGCTCCCCTTTTCTCGCTTGTGCTAAGGGATCACGCGGTCTCATCGTTGACCCCATGACCACCGCCCCCGCGCCCCGCGCCGCAGCCCCGTCCCCCCGGCCCGCACCGCCCGCACCGGCGGGCGCCCCACCGGCATCCCCCGCCCCGTCCGGCGCGCGCCGCGCGCTCGACTGGCGCATCCGTTTCGCCGCGCTGTCCCTCATCTGGGGGTTCAGCTTCCTGTTCATCAAGGTCGGCACGGAGGGGTACGCGCCGTTCCAGGTCACCTTCGGCCGGCTGCTGTTCGGGACCGCCGTGCTGATGGCCGCGATGGCGGTGAAGCGGGAGCGGCTGCCGCGCGGGGTCCGCACCTGGGCCCATCTCGCCGTCGCGGCCCTGCTGCTGAACGCCCTGCCCTTCTCGCTGTTCGCCTACGCCGAGCTGACGATCCCGTCCACGCTCGCCGGCATCTGCAACGCGACCTCGCCGCTGTGGGGCATGGCCCTCTCCCTGGTCGCCCTCTCGGAGGACCGGCCCACCCGGCGCAGGGTCGCCGGGCTCGGTATCGGCTTCCTCGGCGTGCTGACCGTCCTGGGCGTGTGGCAGGGCTTCCACGGCCTGGACCCCACGGGGACGGCGATGGCCCTGCTCGCCTCGCTCAGCTATCCGGTCGGCTGGATCCACGTCCGCCGTACCCTGGCCGGCACGGACTCCTCGCAGCTGTCCCTGACGGGCGCCCAGTTGCTGCTGGCGACCGGGCAACTCGCCGTCGTCACACCACTGTTCACCACGGTGCCGAGCCGGTTCGCCGTCGTCCCGCTGCTCGCCGTCCTCGCGCTGGGCGCACTCGGCACCGGCCTCGCCGTCTTCCTCCAGTACGGCATCGTCGCCGAGGTCGGCCCGACGACGGCCCAGATGGTCACGTACTTCATCCCGGTCATCGCCACCGCCGCGGGCGTCGCCCTCCTGGGCGAAACGCCGACCTGGTCCACGCCGGTCGGCGCCGTGGTCGTCCTCGCGGGCGCGGCGCTCACCCAGGCGAGGCCGGCCCGCGGCGCGACCCGGCGGGCCCGGGCGGGCGGACCGCCGGACTCCCGCCCTCAGCCGTAGCGGCGGGCGGGTCCCGGTCCCACGGCCGCGGCGACGGCGTCCGCGAGCGGCTCGACGTCCTCGGGGGCGAGGGTCGAGACGGTGATGCGGATTCCGGGCGGCGCGCTCATCCGGAAGCGGGCTCCGGGCGCGACCGCCCAGCCGGCGTGCAGCAACCGGGCGACGGCTCCGGTCTCGTCCGGGACGGGGATCCACACGTTCATCCCGCTCCGTCCGCGGGCGGCCACGCCACGCGCCTCCAGGGCCGCGATCAACGCCGTCCGCCGCCGGCCGTAGGCGTCCGCCACCGTGGAGGCGTCGATCGCGCCGGAGGACCACAGGTGGACCACGGCCTTCTGCAGCAGCCGGCTCACCCAGCCGGGACCGAGCCGTTGCCGGCCGTGCACCCGGTCGACGGTGACGGCGTCCCCGGTGAGCACGGCGAGCCGGAGGTCGGGGCCGTAGGCCTTGGCGGCGGAGCGCACGAACGCCCAGTGGCGGGTGACCCCGGCGAGCGGGTGCAGGGGCAGGTCGACGATCCGGTGCCCGTGGTCGTCCTCCACGAGCAGCGTCCCGGGACGGTCCGCGAGGACGGACCGCAGCGCCTGCGCGCGTGCGGCACTCACCGACGCGCCGGTCGGGTTCTGCGCCCGGTCCGTGACGATCAGCGCGCGCGCCCCGCCGTCCAGCGCCCGCCGCACGTCGTCGGTCAGCGGACCCTCGTCGTCCACGCCGACCCCGACGGTGCGCAGGCCGAGCGCCGGGGCGAGGTCGAGGACACTGCCCCACCCGGGGTCCTCGACGGCGACGGCGTCTCCGGGCCTGAGGTGCGCGGCCAGCACCCGCTCGATGGCGTCGAGCGATCCGGAGGTGACGAGGACGGGCCCGGCGGGAACCCCGTCCGCGTCGAGGTCGGCACGGGCGAGCCGGGCCAGCTCCGGCTCCACGGCCTCCTCCCCGTACTGCACGGGCCGCAGGTCGGACTCCCGGGCCGCCACCGCGAAGGCGGGACCGAGGGCCGGCAGCAGAGACCGGTCGGGGTTGCCGTGGCCCAGGTCCCGCACCCCCTCGGGGACCTCCACGCGCACGGAGTCCCGGCCGGTGGTGACCGGCTTCGACCGCACCCGGCTGCCGCGCCGGCCCGCCGTCTCGATGACCCCGCGCTCCCTCAGCGTCCGGTAGGCGGCCGCGACGGTATTGGGATTGACCCCGAGCTGCTGCGCCAACTCCCGCATCGGCGGCAGCAGGTGGCCCGGCTCCAGCTCACCCGATCCCACCGCGCGCTCGACGCCCGCCGCGATGTCGGCTGCGCGGCGCCCCTCGATCCGATACTCTCCTAGCACAAACATGATTATGCACTAGTGCAATGGAGGCCGCAATGCCGGAGACGACCACCCAGCCGAGGACACCGCGGCCCGCCGCCTACGCTCCGACCGACCGCACCGTCCCCACCCGCTCCCGGGAGCGTGCCGCGTACGACACCGCGCTGGTGCACTCGATACTCGACGAGGGCTACGTCTGCCACCTCGGCTTCGTCCGCGACGGTGCGCCGGTCGTGCTGCCGACCCTGTACGCGCGGGCCGGCGAGCGGCTCTACGTGCACGGCTCGACCGGGTCGCGTCCGCTGCGGATGGCGGGACAGGCCGACCCCGGCCTCGCGGTGTGCCTCACCGTGACGCACGTCGACGGACTCGTCCTCGCCCGGTCGGCCTTCCACCACTCGATGAACTACCGCTCGGTGGTGGTGCACGGCATCGCGCACCAGGTGACGGACCCCGACGAGAAGCGGGTGGCGCTCGACGCGCTGGTCGACCAGGTCGTCGCGGGCCGCTCGGCCGACTCCCGCCCCGCCAACGCCAAGGAACTCGCCGCCACCGCCGTGATCAGCCTCGACCTGAACGAGGTCTCGGCCAAGCTGCGCACCGGCGGTCCGAACGACGACGCCGAGGACCTCGGCCTCCCGTACTGGACCGGTGTGATCCCCGTGACCAGGGGACACGGCACCCCGGTCCCGGCGGACGACCTGGCGCCCGGCATCGGCCTGCCCGCCTATCTGACCTCCTGACCGCCTCACCGCGAGGGTCCCCGGCCGGGAGCACCCGGCGGGGGCGGTGACGCGGACGGCGCGGCGGCCGGGGAACGGGGTGCCCGCCTCCGCCGACCCTCCCCCGGCACCGCACGCCCCGCTCTCACACGAGCGCCGCGTCCCGTTCCGCCGCCGCGGCCCGTCCGGCGCCCGCGGCACGCGCCTCGGCCACCGCGAGGCCGCCGACCGAGCACAGCAGGAGCAGCGTGCCCGCGACGGTGGACGCGGTGAGCCGTTCGCCGAGCACCCCGACGGCGAGCACCGCGGCACTCACGGGTTCCAGCAGCATGATCACGGACACGGTCGCGGAACGGACCACGGCGGCGCCCGCGAAGAACAGGGCGTACGCGAGCGCCGTGGGCACGGCCGCGATATAGGCCAGCAGGGCCAGGACCTCGACGGGATGGGCCGAGCCGGGCGCCAGCCCCTCGGCGCACGCGAAAGGCAGCAGGCAGACGGCGGTGACGGCGAAGGCCCCCACGGTCGTGCCGGCTCCGCCGGCCCCGCCCTCGCGCCCCCAGCGGCGGGTAAGCAGCGTCATCGCCGAGTAGCCGGCCGCGGACAGCAGGGCGAGCGCCACACCCGAGGGGCGCACGGCCGCGCCCGCGTCACCGAGGACCAGCACCCCGAGCCCGGCGAGCGCGCCGAGGACGGCGGCGGCGCCGCCGCGCCCGAGCCGCTCGCCGAGCGCCAACCGGGCGCCGAGTGCGATGAGCACGGGGCCGGCGCCCAGGGTGACGACGGTCGCCACGGCGAGCCCCGTGGCCCCGACGGCGGCGAAGTAGGCCGTCTGGAAGACCGCGAGCCCGAGCCCCGTGAGACCCGTCCGCAGGGCCCTGGTGCCGAGCGGCGTCCGCACCTCCCGGTGGTCGGGGCGGCGCCGCGTCCGGGCACGTGCGGCGAGCAGCAGGGCGAGACCGCCCGCGCAGCGCCAGAAGGAGAGGGCGACCGGTCCCATCTCGCCGGCCCGGTAGACCAGCGACGCGGCGGCGCCCGCGGTGCCCCAGGCGGCACCGGCGGCGATCAGGTAGAGCAGGCCACGCCCGACGGGCAGGCCGGAGGCGGTGTGCGTGTTCGACACGTGTTCTCTCCGCGGAAGGTGGGGAAGGGACCACGTCGTCGCCCGCGCCGGGACGGCGGGCGTACGGGAAGGTCCTCGGACTGCTTCTGCGGGCAGCGCCGTGCCGCCCGGCGCGGGGCCGGGCCGGTCGGGGATGCCCGCCTCAGGCGGCCGGAGGCGGAAGTACGAGCGTCACTGGCACGATCCGCACACTAGCTGGCTAGACGGCCGTTCCGCGGGCCGACAACTCCCTTTCGGGGTCGCCGCCCGAACCGGCCACCGGCCCGTCGGAGGGCTTGGCCGGTGTGGACGACTGGGCGATGAACGCGCCGACCAGGACGATCGCGCCGCCGATGATCTGCGGTCCCGAGAGGTGCTCGCCGAGCAGCACCCAGGCGAGCACGGTGGCGACGACGGCTTCGAGGCAGGCCACCACTCCGGCGACCTGCGGGGAGAGCCTGCGGACCGACAGCACGCCGGTGACGTAGGCGGCGACCGTGGCGATCAGCACGATCCAGCCGAGGAGCAGCGCGGCGGGGACGGAGGTCCCGTCCAGGTCCGCCCGGCCGCCGAGGACGGACCAGTCCATGGTCCACGGGCGGGCGACGGCGGTCAGGACGCCGGTGCCGACGAGCAGTCCGTACGCGATGACGCCCAAGGGGTCCGGCGCCTGCGCCCCGGCGTCGCTGCCCTGGTCGGAGAGGACGAAGTAGCCGACCTGGCAGCAGGCGGCGCCGAGGGCGAGCAGGAGTCCCACGAGGTCGAAGCGCAGTCCCGACCAGACCTCGACGACGCACGCGAGTCCGCCGGCGGCGAGGACGACGCCGACGGCGGCGGCGCGGGTGACGGGCCTGCGCTGCACGAACCGCACCCAGCCGAGGACGAGCGCGGGGGCCAGGTACTCGACGAGCAGGGCGACGCCCACGGGAATCCGGGAGATGGCGGCGAAGTAGCAGGCCTGGACGCCCGCCACGGCGAGCAGTCCGAATCCGACGAGCAGGGCCGGCCGCCGCTTCAGCAGGGCGCGGTGCCGGACGGCCAGCGGCAGCATGGCGAGCGCGGCGCCCGCGACCCGGAGCCACACCACGTGCAGCGGGTCCAGCCCCGCCTCGATCAGCGGCTTGGCCGCGACACCCGATCCGCCGAAGGCGACCGCCGACACGAGGGCGAGGCCGAGGCCGAACCCCTTGCCGCCGCCCTGGCTCCCCTGAGACGTATGCACGGCCACATGATGACAGGCGATGACATGACCGTCACCCTCGATGGCACCTGTCTCAACGGCTGGACTCCGCCCGTGCCCGGCCCGGCGCCCCCGGGACGCCGACCCCGGCGTGCGCGAGGACCTCGACGGCTCGGGACCGGGGGTCCGCGACGAGTTGGGCGAACAGGTCGAGGCCGCGGGCGGGTCCGCCGCCGCGCACGTCCGCGTCCCGGCGCGCCCGCTCCATGGCGCCCGCCGCCGCGGGCGACCAGCCCGGGTCGGCGGCCACCGCGACCGCGCCGGAATCCTCCACGGTGCCCTGCCAGCGCAGCCCGTAGCCGATGCTGCGCTGCACCAGGTAGCCGAGGAGCCGGGCCAGTCGTCCTTCCTCGTCGAACAGGCCGCGCACCTCGGCGTCCGACTCCAGCAGCGAGTGCAGCAGGTGGGCGGTGTCGATCTGCCGGTCGCCGTCCCGCAGTGCCCGTCTTCGCGCACCCGCGACCACCGCAGAGAGTTCCGCGCCGAGACCGGCATCGTTGTCGGGGGGAGTCAGGCCACTCTCGGCGGACTGCCGGGGGATACGGGAGGACACACCCTCACCTCATCAGCCCGCGCGCGCCGGAACATCCCCGGCAGGCAGCATCCTGCCGTCCGACACAGGGTGGGCACGGCCGCGCGGGACCTCCTCCTTGCGGATGACTTCACGCCGATCCGCGGCGCACTCAGCGCGCCGTCTTGCCCGCTCCCCCGAGACCCTCGGCGGACGTCCGTGCCCGGCGGCCCGGCAGTCCACCGGTCCGTGGGGCCGTGGCGGCTGCCGCCGCCGTCCGCGACGCCGGCGCCACCCCGTATGCGGACAGGCGCCCCGAGGAAACGCTTCCGCGGGGCGCCGGCAGGTACCACGGCATGCCCTCAGCCCTCGTCGGCGAGGATCAGGTACAGCTTCTTGCGGGCTTCGTTGACGACCTTGAGCGCCTTGTCGCGCTGGTCCTTGCTGCCCGTCTTCCAGACCTGGCCGAAGGCCTCCATGAGACCGAATCCGGCCTGCCGGATCTCGTGCAGCGTCTCCCAGTCGACCCCTCGCCCGGCCTCCTCCCAGGGCGCGTCCGGCCCCTCCTCGGCCGCCGCGGCGCCCGGCTCGGTGAGCGAGAACAGCTTCTTGCCGCCCTCGGCCTCACTGGCGATGAGGCCCTCGTCCTCCAGCATCTGGAGGGTGGGGTACACCGAACCGGGGCTGGGCTTCCACGCCCCGCCGCTGCGTTCGGCGATCTCCTGGATCATCTCGTAGCCGTGCATCGGCCGGTCCTTGAGCAGGGCGAGGATCGAGGCGCGCACGTCACCGCGGCGCGCCCGCCCCCGCGGACCACCGCGGCCACCGCGCCCGCCCCACGGCCCGGGACCGAAACCCGGGCCGCCGAAGCCGGGACCACCAGGGCCCCCCGGGCCGAACGGCCCGAAAGCCCCGCGCCGCCCCTCGAAGCCGCCCCGTCCGCGACGGCCGGGCCCTCCGTGGCGCCCGTGTCCGTGTCCGTGCTCATGCTCGTATCCGAAGTCTTCTCCACGGGAACGCATCGCCATCACTCCATTCCATCGTTGATCGATCGCGATGCTTCAACGATATATCGGAAACGCTCGCGCGACAAGGCCGTCGCGGACGGGGCGGATGACCTGCGCCCATGGGTGTCGATCGCCCGCCCGTGCCGGTCGGGCATGGACCGTCCGCGGGGTCCGGGACGGGCTCGCCTCGGCCCCGGTCGCGCGGAGGCTCTAGGTTCGGACCATGCGGATACGTATCGTCGACGCCTTCACCGACCGGCCCTTCGCCGGCAACCCCGCCGGGGTCGTCCTCCTCGACTCCTTCCCCGAGGACACCTGGCTCCGGAACGTCGCCAGGGAGGTCAACCACGCGGAGACCGCGTTCGCCCACCCGCTCCCCGAGGGCGGCGAGGCCGACTGGGCGCTGCGCTGGTTCACCCCGACCACCGAGGTCGCCCTGTGCGGGCACGCCACGCTGGCCGCCGCCCACGTCCTGCACACCACCGGCGCGCACCGGGGGCCGGTCCGGTTCGCCACGCGCAGTGGCGTCCTCATCGCCACACCGGGCGAGGACGGTGGTGTCGCCCTCGACTTCCCGACCGCGCCGCTCACCGAGGTCGCCGTCCCCGAAGGTGTCGCCGAGGCCCTCGGAGCCGTTCCGCTGGCCGCCTTCGACACCGGCCCGAACCTCGGCGACCTGCTCGTCGAACTCGCCGACGAGCGCGCGGTCCTGGGCCTGGCCCCGGACCACCGGGCGCTCGCCCGCCACTCGGAACGCGGCGTCATCGCCACCGCCCGGGCAAGCGACCCCGCACGCGGGTACGACTTCGTGTCCCGGTGCTTCTTCCCCAACGTCGGTATCGACGAGGACCCGGTCACCGGCAGCGCCCACACCGCCCTCGCACCGTTCTGGTCCGAGCGCCTCGGCAGGCCGGCCCTCACCGGATGGCAGGCCTCACCCCGCTCCGGACGGGTGCGCACCGAACTGCGCGGGGAGCGGACGACACTCACCGGCCACGCGGTCACGGTCGTCGACGGCGAACTGCTGGCGTAACGGGACGGCGCGGGGCGGCAGGGGGAATGTCGCCGCGCGCCGGAGTGCCCTGTCGTCGTGGGCCCGGCGCGCCGCGCTTCCGTCGGGTCACGCCGTCGGGAGCCACCCCACCCGGCCCGCGAGCAGCGCGTATCCCACGAAGGCACCGATGTCGAGCAGCGAGTGCGCCACCACGAGCGGGCCGACCCGGCCCCACTGGCGGTACAGGTAGACGAAGAGGACGCCCATCGCCATGTTGCCGACGAATCCGCCGATGCCCTGGTAGAGGTGGTACGAGCCGCGCAGCACCGCGCTCGCGACCAGCGCGGCACCCGGCGTCCAGCCCAACTGCCCGAGCCGGCGCAGCAGGTAGCCGACCACGACGACCTCCTCCAGCACCGCGTTCTGCACCGCGGAGAGGATCAGCACCGGGAACTTCCACCAGACGTCGGGCAGCGCCTCGGGCACCACGGTCAGGTTGGCGCCGAACGCGCGGGCGGCCAGGTAGAAGGCGATGCCCGTGCTGCCGACGACCGCGGCGACCGCGGTACCGCGCCCGAGGTCCGGCCAGGGACGCGTGCGGTCGAAGCCGATCAGCCGCATGCCCCGGCCCTCGCGCATCAGCAGGTGCGCCACGAGCGCGACCGGCACCAGAGCCGACGCGATACCGAAGAGCTGCCAGGCCAGATCGAGCCACGGACGGCCCGGCGCCGCCGATGCGTTGAGGGTGGCCGCCTGGTCCTTCAGACCCCCCGGTTTGGTGACCGACCCGACAAAGCTGATCAGGGCGGACACTCCGCTCGCACCGAGCGACAACGCCAGGACGAGCACCGTCTCGTCCCGGAGGATTCGTCGCGTCAGCCCCTCCTGGGGAAAAGAACCGGCCACCGACCCCGCCTCCACCTGCACACCCGCCTCCACTTGAGTAATCCCGCCTCATCCCCATCTTCGCCCCGCTAGGGTCTCGAAAGAAGTTACGAAGATCGTGCGCGACAGGCCGTCGGGGGTCGGGCGCCGTACGGGGTGTCCTTCCCCTTCGCCTGTTCTGCGGTTGTCCCACGGCTCAGGCTCACCTGGGAGGGACCACACCGTCATGGGACGTCACAGCTTGCCCGACAGGCCCCGGGCGGGCGCCGCCGACCCCCGGGCCCGCGCGCGCCGCCGCACGGTGGCCGTCGCGGCCGTGCTCGTCCTGACCGGCGCCGGCGGCACGGCCGTCGCCGGCCGGGACGGGATGCTCTCCCTCGGTCACTCCTGCCGGGAGGACGCCGTGCGCCTCGCGGTGACCGCGTCGCCGGACATCACGCCCGCCCTGACGGCCGCGGCCACGTACGCCCGCGACCGGGGCATCACCTCGGACGGCCGCTGTCTCGACGTCCGGGTGAGCGCTCGCGACGCGTACGAGGTGGCCGACGCGCTGCGGGCCGGCAGGCCCGGCGGCACGCAGGTGTGGGTCCCGGATTCCGGACTGTGGGTGCAGCGGGTCGCCGCGTCCGCCACCGCGACGCGGGTCGCCGGCGCCGGCAACGTCGCCTCCACCCCGGTCGGCGTCGCGATGGTCCCGGCCGCGGCGAAGGCCCTGGGATGGCCGGGGAAGACCTACTCGTGGACGCAACTGGCCGGCGAGGAGACACAGGACGACACCCGCAGACTCGGCGCCGCCGACCCGGCGCGAAGCGCCACCGCCCTGCTCGCCCTGACCCGGATCAGCGCCGCCGCGTCCCGGACCGAGGACGGCGGCGTCCGGGCCGCGGCCCTGGCCAAGTCCCTCTCGCAGCGCGTCTCGGACAGCGACGCGGAGCTCCTCGACACCCTGCCCCGGGACGCGTCCGGAGCCGAACAGGGCAATCCGAGGCGGAACCAGGCGCTGGTCCTCTCCGAACAGGCGGCGTTCGCCCACAACGCGGCGGTCGGGGGCGGGCCGGGCGCCCTCGACCTGTTCTACCCCGCGGACGGCACGCCGCTGCTCGACTACCCCTACACACTCGTCGACGAGTCCGCTCTGACGACCGACCAGAGCCGGGCCGCCCTGCGGTTCATGACCCTGCTCGGCGAGCCGGCGCCGCAGAGCATCCTGCGCCGGTACGGCTTCCGCACCGAAGCGCAGCGGCCGTCCGCCGCCCTGGTCCGCGCGGCCGGCGGGCGCTCCCCGCAGCCGTACACCCGCACCGCGACCGGACCCGAGTCGGCGGCGGCCGTGCAGGAAGCCCTGGGCATGTGGACGATCACGGTGCAGAGCGCCCGGATCACCACGGTCGTCGACGCCTCGGCGTCGATGGGCGAGCAGGTGGGCGACACCGGCCAGACCCGTATGGACGTCACGAAGTCGTCGCTGCTCCAGGCTCTCGCCACGTTCACACCCGAGGACGAGATCGGTGTGTGGACGTTCGCCACGAAGCTCGACGGCGACCGGGACTACCGGGTACTGGTGCCGACCGCGCGGCTGGGCACCGCTCAGGGCGGCGGCACGCAGCGCGAGAGGCTGTCCGCCGCGTTCGGGTCCCTCAAGCCCGTGGCGGGCGGGGCGACGGGTCTGTACGACACCACCCTGGCCGCGTACAAGGCGGCCGTCGCCTCGTACGCGAAGGGCAGGTTCAACGCCCTCGTCGTCCTGACCGACGGCGCCAACGAGGACCCGGGCAGCATCTCGCGCTCCGAACTCCTCGCCGCGCTGCGGAAGCTGGCCGACCCGGAGCGTCCGGTGCCGCTGATAGCGATCGCGGTGGGCCCCGACGCCGACCGCAGGGAACTCGACCGGATCGCGAGGGCGACCGGCGGCTCCGGACAGCAGGTGACCGACCCGGCGCAGATCCACGCGGTGATGCTCAGGGCGATCATGGCGGCCGGTTCGGGCACTCCGGACTGACCGGACCGACCCGCGGGCGGTTCCGCGGCCCCGGCCCGGCCCCGGCCCGGCGACCGGTCACGGCGCGGCCCTCGGGGCCCGGTCACCAGCCGCCGTGACCGGCCGCCCGGGCCGTGGCCGGTCGCCGGGCCGGCTCATCCCAGCGGGACGGGTTCCAGGAGCCCGACCGGCCAGGTGTGCACCGGGTCGCCGAGGTGCATGAGTTCGCCGTAGCGCCGGGTCGTCGCGGCCAGCGCGGCGTCCCGCCCCAGGCCCTTCTCCAGGGCGCGGTGGAAGGTGGCCGCCTGCCAGGCCGCGCCGTTCATGCGCAGGCGGCACCGGTCCTCGATCACACCGAGGTACAGGTCGCGATCGGCCGGTTCGATACCCCACGCGTCCAGGCCGGCGGAGGCCAGCGGGAGGAGTTCGTCGCGGACCAGTGTCACGGCGTCCACCTCGGTGGTGCCCCCGTGCCGGCCGCGCCGCGGCCACATCAGGCGGGCCTCGATGCCGTGCTTGCAGGCCGCGTCGAAGTTGGCGGCGGCGGCCTCGAAGGGCATCCGCGTCCACACGGGCCGGGACTCCTCCGCGAGCGCGCGCACCAGCCCGTAGTAGAAGGCGGCGTTGGCCACGACGTCGGTGACGGTCGGACCGGCGGGCAGGACCCGGTTCTCGACCCGGAGGTGCGGAACGCCGTCGGCGATGTCGTACACGGGCCGGTTCCACCGGTACACGGTGCCGTTGTGCAGGACGAGTTCGGCGAGCCGGGGCACACCGCCGGCGTTCAGGACCGCGGCCGGGTCCTCGTCGTCGCAGATGGGCAGCAGCGGCGGGAAGAACCGCAGGTTCTCCTCGAAGAGGTCGTACGCCGAGGTGACCCAGCGTTCGCCGAACCAGGTGCGGGGCCGCACCCCTTGCGCCTGGAGTTCGGGCGGGCGGGTGTCGGTGGACTGCTGGAAGAGCGGGGGCCGCGACTCGCGCCACAACTCGTGCCCGAACAGGAAGGGGGAGTTCGCGCCGACCGCCACCTGCGGGGCGGCGACCACCTGCGCCGCGTTCCACACGTCGGCGAACCGCCCCGGGGTGACCTGGAGATGCAGTTGAACGGAGGTGCAGGCGGCCTCGGGCGCGATGGAGCCGGAGCGGCACACCAGGCGCTCGACACCGTCGATGTCGAGCGGGAAGTCCTCGCCGCGCGCGGCCACGATCTGGTCGTTGAGCAGTGCGTACCGGTCGACGGCCGACAGGTTCGCGGAGACCAGGTCGTCCTGGCCGAGTGTCGGCAGGATTCCTATCATCACGATGCCCGCGTCGACCTCGCTCGCCTTTCTGTGCGCGTACGCGAGGGAGGTGCGGAGCTCCTCGGCGAGCCGGTCGAATACCCGGCCGCCCAGCCGGTGCGGGGCGATGTTGACTTCCAGGTTGAACATGGCGAGTTCTGTTTGGAAATCACGGCTGGCAATCCGCTGAAGCACTTCCGCATTCATCATTCTCGGCAGGCCGTCGGGCCCGGCGAGATTCAGTTCGATCTCCAGACCCATCAGGTTCTTCGGCCGATCGAACCGCTTCTCCTTCAGCAGCCTCTCCAGCACCGTCAGACACTGCCGGAGCTTGTCCCGGTGGCGCTGTCGGTCGCTCAGGTCGAACGACCCCGCCACGACCTTCTCCCCCATCGCGATGTCCCTCCTCGGCTGGGCCGACCGGCGCTCCGGCGGCGTCGGCGTCCCGGGTACGGAGGATGATGCCCCGGCAACGCGATCCATAACGTCCCGCGCCGGCCCTTCGGCCGCTACCCTGGGACCGGATTCCCCGGGCACATTCACGAGGCATGCGGCAATGAGCAAGTTTACCGCCCGCATGATCTCGTGAAAAACGCCGACGAGTATCGGCCGACCGCTGAGCGCGAACAATACGAGGTCACTCCGTGGGACGGCGGCGCGGAACCGGGACGAAGCGCGCTTTTTCGCGACCGAATAGTGCCTTGCTCTTCATATGCGCGACGACTAGCCGAAACATCGCATGAACACGTGTCGTATAAACTCCGCTACCGAGGCAGAGAGTTCGCGCTCGCGGTCGAGGTCCTGTCGTCACCGTGACGACGACAGGCGGCATTCCTGTCGGCGGATCGAGACCCACGCCCCTCTGACCCGAGAGCTGACAGCGCCGTCCGCCCCCGCCCTCGCGCCACCGTGCCTGTCGAATGAGAGGCGACCCACCATGCCGCTGCACGTACCCCCGGCTCCCGCGCCCGCCCTGCGCACCGTCCTCACGGCACTCGGTTCCCCCACCGCCGTCCGTGAAGCCCGTACCCCCTCCCTGCGCCTGGCCCAGGGACCGATCACCCCCGAGGTCCCCCTGCCGGTCCACGTCCTGGACCGCATCACTCCTGCCGGCGCCTCCGCCACCCGGCTCGCCGGCTGGCGGTTCCTGCTGCGCAGCCAGGGACGTTCGGTGGCCGCGGCCGACACCATGCTCACCGCCGACGGCTGGGCCTTCTCACGCTTCTTCGAGGGGCCCTACATCGCCGCCACGGAACACGCTCTGGGGCAGGCGGAGACCCTACAGCAGCCCTACCAGGCCCGCCTGCTGTCGATTCCGGAGCTGTACATGCTCGCCCTCTGGCTGCACGGGGACACCGCCGCCGACGGCGCCGACGGCCATCCCGCGTCCGCCGACCTCCTCGTGCCGCTGGCCCCCGCGCCCCCCGGCATCGCCGCGCACTGCCCGCACCGTGTCGCCGAACTCCTCCCGGTGATCACCCACCGGGTCACCCCCGTCGCACCCGTCACCCCCGGCCCCCTGCTCGGCTCACCCGCCTGACACCACGCCCCGTGCCCCGCGACCGCCCGCCGGTCGCGGGGCACACCGCTGCCCGGCGGCCGATCGCTCATCGGGGCGGCACCACGCTCGTACGAGGCGGAACGTCCCGCGGACCCGACCGGACTAGCCCTATCCGGCCACCGCGAACCACCCGAAGGGACGGCCCAGTTGGGCTGAACCGTCCGCTCGGGTGATGCGTCATGAACCTGTGAGAAGCGGTGCCGTCAAATCCCTGCGGATCGACGCCCGTAGGGCAACACTGGGTTCCAGACCACACATCAACGGGGGAGCGGCCATGAGTGCACCGAGCCGCGGAACAGACACCACAGCCATCGCAGACCTCTCGACCCAGCGAAAGATCCCTTCCATGTGCCAGCACCAGCCGCCGTGCCCGTCAGCCGCGTCCGCCGACCGGGAGTCCGCCCGTCTCGTGGCGCACCACCCCGAGCAGGGATGGAGCCTGCTGTGCAACGGCGTTCTGCTCTTCGAGGACACCGGTGAGCTCCTGCCGGACGGCCGGATCATCGCCCCGCACCGCCCGCTGGGCAGCGCCACGGTGATGACGGCCGCCTGAGCCGGCACACCCGGCAGGACGCATCAGGGGCCGGTGCGGAGCCTTGCGCTCCGTACCGGCCCCGACGCCTGCCCGCGGGGTGTCACCGTCCGCAGGCGCCCGCGTACACGGCGGTGATCAGTCCTCGTAGGCGTCCAGCGGGGGGCAGGAGCAGACGAGGTTGCGGTCGCCGTAGGCCTGGTCGATGCGGCGGACCGGCGGCCAGTACTTGTCGGCCGCCGAGACCCCGGCCGGGAAGACGGCCTCCTCCCGGCTGTAGGCGTGCTCCCAGTCCCCGCTCAGCGCGGCGGCCGTGTGCGGCGCTCCGCGCAGCGGGTTGTCGTCGGCGGTCCACTCACCGGAACCGACCTTCTCGATCTCCGCGCGAATCGCGATCATCGCGTCGCAGAACCGGTCGAGTTCACCGAGGTCCTCGGACTCGGTCGGCTCGATCATCAGCGTCCCGGCCACCGGGAACGACATCGTCGGCGCGTGGAACCCGTAGTCGATCAGCCGCTTGGCGATGTCGTCCACGCTGACCCCGGTCGCCTTGCTCAGCGGGCGCAGGTCGATGATGCACTCGTGCGCCACCAGATCCCCGGGGCCCGTGTAGAGCACCGGGTAGTGGGGCTCCAGGCGGCGGGCGACGTAGTTGGCGGACAGCACGGCCACCTGCGTGGCCCGCTTGAGGCCCTCGCCGCCCATCAGCCGGACGTAGGACCAGGAGATGGGCAGGATGCCCGCCGATCCCCAGGGCGCGGCGGAGACCGGACCGACACCGGTCTCCGGGCCCGCCTCGGGCTGGAGCGGGTGGTTCGGCAGGTACGGCGCGAGGTGGGCGCGCACTCCGACCGGTCCCACACCCGGACCGCCGCCACCGTGCGGGATGCAGAACGTCTTGTGCAGGTTCAGGTGCGAGACGTCGCCGCCGAAGTGGCCCGGCTTGGCGAGGCCCACCAGGGCGTTCAGGTTGGCGCCGTCGACGTAGACCTGGCCGCCGGCCTCGTGCACCCGGGCGCAGATGTCGGCGACGTGCTCCTCGAACACACCGTGGGTCGAGGGGTAGGTGATCATCAGCACCGACAGCTCGTCGCGGTACTGCTCGATCCTGGCCCTCAGGTCCTCGACGTCGATCTCGCCGTCGTCGGCCGTCTTCACCACGACCACCTTCATGCCGGCCATCACGGCGCTCGCCGCGTTGGTGCCGTGCGCGGAGGACGGGATGAGACAGATCGTGCGCTGGTCGTCGCCGTTGGCGCGGTGGTAGCCGCGGACGGCCAGCAGACCGGCCAGCTCGCCCTGCGAGCCCGCGTTGGGCTGGAGCGACACCTTGTCGTAGCCGGTGACCTCGGCGAGCTGGTCCTCCAGCTGATGGATGAGCGAGAGGTAGCCCTGGGCCTGCTCGGCGGGCGCGAAGGGGTGCAGCTGCCCGAACTCCGGCCAGGTGACCGGCTCCATCTCCGTGGTCGCGTTGAGCTTCATCGTGCAGGAGCCCAGCGGGATCATGCCGCGGTCGAGCGCGTAGTCGCGGTCGGAGAGCCGGCGCAGGTAGCGCAGCATCGCGGTCTCGGAGCGGTACTGGTGGAACACCGGGTGGGCGAGGTAGTCGTCCCCGCGCAGCAGCGCCGCCGGCAGGGTGTCCTCGGCGCTCGCGTCCAGCGCCTCGACGTCGCCGTCGACGCCGAACGCGGTCCACACGGCGGCCAGCTGCCCGCGCGTGGTCGTCTCGTCGCAGGAGATCGACACGTGGTCGTCGTCGACGCCGTGGAGGTTGACGCCGAGGCCGCGGGCGGCCTCCACGACCGCGGCGGCGCGGCCCGGCACCCGCACGGTGAGGGTGTCGAAGTACGCGCCGTGCACGACCTCGACACCGCCGGCGGTGAGCCCGGCGGCCAGGACCGTGGCGTAGCGGTGGGTGCGCCGCGCGATGGTCCGCAGACCGTCGGGGCCGTGGTAGACGGCGTACATGCCGGCCATCACGGCGAGCAGCACCTGCGCGGTGCAGATGTTGCTGGTCGCCTTCTCGCGGCGGATGTGCTGCTCGCGGGTCTGGAGGGCGAGGCGGTAGGCCTTGTGTCCGTCGGCGTCCACGGACACGCCGACCAGCCGGCCGGGCAGGCTGCGGGCGAACTTCTCGCGCACCGCCATGTAGCCGGCGTGCGGCCCGCCGAAGCCCATCGGGACGCCGAAGCGCTGCGTGGTGCCGACGGCGATGTCGGCGTCCAGTTCGCCGGGGGAGGTCAGCAGCGTGAGGGCCAGCAGGTCGGCCGCGACGGTGACGACCGCCCCCAGCGCGTGCGCCTGCTCGACGAGCGGCTTGATGTCGCGTACGGCACCGGAGGCGCCGGGGTACTGGACGAGTACGCCGTTGATCTCCCGGTCGGCGAGGTCGGCCGGGATGCCGTCGCCGAGGTCGGCGACGACGACCTCGACGCCGGTCGGCTCGGCCCGGGTTTGGATGACGGCGATGGTCTGCGGCAGCGCGTCCGCGTCGACCAGGAAGAGGCCCTTCTTGTTCTTGCCCATGCGGCGGGACAGCGCCATCGCCTCGGCGGCGGCGGTGCCCTCGTCGAGCAGCGAGGCGCCCGAGGTGGGCAGTCCGGTGAGTTCGGCGACGACGGTCTGGAAGTTCAGCAGGGCTTCCAGACGGCCCTGCGAGATCTCCGGCTGGTAGGGGGTGTAGGCCGTGTACCAGGCCGGGTTCTCCATGACGTTGCGCAGGATCACCGGCGGGGTGAACGTGCCGTAGTAGCCGAGGCCGATCATCGACCCGAGTACCTGGTTGCGGTCCGCGAGCGAGCGCAGCTCGTCGAGCACCTCGGCCTCGGTCCGGGCGGCCGGCAGGTCCAGCGCGTCGACGTTCTTGATCACGTCGGGCACCGCGGCGGCCGTCAGCTCGTCGAGGGAGCCGTAGCCGACCTGCGCGAGCATCTTGGCCCGGGCTTCGGAGTCGGGCCCGATGTGGCGCTGCTCGAAGGGGATGCCCTGTTCGAGCTCGGAGAGCGGAATGCGGGGGGCGGTCATTGCGGAGGCCTCCTGGTCTGACGCGACCTTCGAGGGGTACCCCGGCACGGGTACCCCGACGGCCTCCCCCTCTGTCATCTCAACCTGAGAGCTTCACCGGTCCGTGCGCTGACGTCCCGGCTTTCACCGTCGGTGAGAGCGGAAGCCCGTGGCGCCCGCCCTGCTTTCCAGAGTGACCTCGTCCGTGCGGTACGTGAGCCTGAGAGATTCCGGGGAGGATTTGCTCCTTCGGCGCCTCCGGTGGCGTCCGGAGGACTCTCCCGCACGGGATCAGCGGCCATCGCCAGCCTACCAGCGGGGACAAGACGCCTGCTTTCGAGTGGCCGCCCATCCGAATGTGCTCTTTTGTAGTGCTTACGGATGTAGTGCTTACGGATGAGTTTGCGACCACGAGGAGGGACCGTGCAGACCGACATCGATCCGCGCAACCTGATCGGCCGCAAGGCGTTCGACCGCAAGGGCACCAAGATCGGCACCATCGACGAGGTCTATCTCGACGACGCGACCGGGGTCCCGGAGTGGGCGGCCATACGCACCGGGCTGTTCAGCAGGGACGCGTTCGTGCCCCTGGAACCCAGCGAGATCGTCGAGGGAACCCTGCGGATCCCCTTCGACCGCGCGCTCATCAAGGACGCCCCCGACTTCGGCGTGGGCCGGCACCTCTCGCCCGAGCAGGAACTCCAGCTCTACCACCACTACGGGCTCGACGTCGCCTCCCCTCCCCCGCCGCCGGACCGCGACTTCGGCCGGCTCGCGGGCTCCGAGGACGCCTGACGGCCGCACTCCGGGAGCGGCGCCGGGGCCACCGGACCGCGGCCGGGAGCGCCGGTTCCCGCCGTCCCCTCGGCGACCTCCCCGGCCGCCCGCCCGTGGTCTCCGGACACGGGCGACCGCCCCGGCCGGACCAGCGGGAGGGGATCGGCCGGTTCCAGCCGCGAGTCGTCCGTCCGGAAGGTCCGGACCCGGCCGGGCTCCGAGTACGGCGTCTCGAAGCGGACCGTGACCCGGCCCAGGCCGCTCCCCTGCACCCATCCGTGCCCGAACTCGGCGTGCCGGACGTCGTGCCCCGCGGGCCAGCGCCGCTCGGCCGACGGCTCCCTCCCGCCCGCCGGGCCGGCGTCCGCCTGCCCCTCGACCGGCGGTCCTCCCGCCGGCTCCACCGCCGCCGGGGCCTCGGCCGCGGCCTCGGCGTGGATCTGCCGCGCGTGGGCCTGGGCGAACAGGTCCTCCTGCGTGTAGTCGGCGAGCCCGGAGACCCCGACGCCGAGCAGCCGCACACCTCCGGTCGTGTCCACACCGTCCAGCAGCCGCGCGGCGGCCTCCCGGACGACCCCGGGGTCGTCCGTGGGGCCGCGCAGCGTCTCGGACCGGGTCAGCGTGGAGAAGTCGAACCGGCGCACCTTCAGCACGATGGTGCGGCCCGAGAGCCCGGCCCCGCGCAGCCGCCCCACACAGCGGTCGGCCAGCCGCTGCACCTCCAGGCCCACCCGGACCCGATCGTGGATGTCCACGTCGTAGGTGTCCTCGACGGACACCGACTTCGTCTCCCGCTCGGACACCACGGGCCGGTCGTCGTGCGCCAGCGCCATCGCGAACAGCGCGTGCCCGTGGGCCCTCCCCAGCAGCCGCACCAGCTCGTCCTCGCCGGCCTCGGCGATCTCCCCGACGGTGGTGATCCCGGCGCGGCGCAGATGGTCGCCGGTCGCGGGCCCGACCCCCGGCAGGGTCCGCACGGACATCGGCCCCAGCAGCTCCCGTTCGGTGCCCGGCTCGATCAGCACCAGGCCGTCCGGCTTCGCCTGCTCCGAGGCGATCTTGGCCAGCATCTTCGACCCGGCGAGCCCCACCGACCCGGTGAGCCCCGTGACGGCGCGGATGTCGGCCCTCAGCCGTACCCCGGCCTCGCGCGCCGAGTGCGCGTCCCGGGCCGCCCCACCGGCCTCCAGGTCCACGAACGCCTCGTCGAGGCTCAGCGGCTCCACCAGCGGCGACAGGGCCCGCAGCAGACCCATCACCTGCTCGCTGATCTCCCGGTAGAGAGCGAAGCGCGGCACCAGATACGCGGCGTTCGGCGCCCGGCGTCGCGCCTGCGCCATCGGCATCGCCGAATGCACCCCGTACACCCGCGCCTCGTAGGAGGCCGTGGCGACGACCCCGCGCGGTCCCAGCCCGCCCACGACGACGGCCTTCCCGCGCAGGCTCGGCTTGGACGCCTGCTCCGCCGAGGCGAAGAAGGCGTCCATGTCGAGATGCAGGATCGTCGGGGCGCTTCTCACGTGTCCGATGCTGCCCCATGCCACTGACAACGCCCCCGGCGACGCCGGGGGCGGGATGCCGGTACGGGGAGCGCGCTCACACGGCGCGGTTGCGCCTGCGGGCCAGCTCGTCCGCGGGATGGTGGGCGAGGAGGGTCTCGCCGGTGTCCACGCGCTCTCCGTGGAGCTGCGACAGGGCGCTCTCCACATCCCGCCAGACCACCCCCACGGCGATGCCGAACACGCCCTGGCCGCCCTGGAGCAGCGCGTGGACCTCGTCGGGCGAGGTGCACTCGTAGACCGTCGCGCCGTCGCTCATGAGCGTCATGCGTTCGAGGTCCTGGAAACCGCGCTCTCTGAGGTGCTGGACCGTGGTGCGGATGTTCTGGAGGGAGACCCCGGTGTCCAGGAAGCGCTTGACGATCTTCAGGACCACCACGTCGCGGAAGCTGTAGAGCCGCTGGGTCCCCGACCCGTAGGCGGGCCGCACGCTGGGCTCGACCAGGCCGGTGCGCGCCCAGTAGTCGAGTTGCCGGTAGGTGATGCCCGCCGCGGCGCACGCCGTGGGGCCCCGGTATCCGACCTCGTCGGGAACGGCCCCTCCCTCGTCGGACACTGCCGCCGGCCGACGCGGAGCGTGATCGGCCGCGCTGCCATGAAGCGGGTACGGGCCGCTCTCCCCCAGACCGCGTCCGGGAGCACCCCCAGCCGTACCGTCGCCGCTGCTTCTCACGCCGACCTCCGTCCTTGACCTGCCTTCTCGACGGTAGGCAGTCACCAGGGGCGCGTCAACGATCGCCACACTCGGCACGCCGGGTGATAATCACCCAACGAGTGGTTTGTCGTGTCCTACCGCGGGGAAAGGCTAGCCGAATGCGCTCGGCGCGGGCCGCGCCACACCCCACGCGCCGCGGGCAAATGCCGCCGGGAACGCGCGGGGCTCACGGCGTCACTGGCTGTTGGTCCCGAAGTCCTCGGGCGAGATCTGGTCGAGGAACTCGCGGAACTTCTCCACCTCGTCCTCCTGCTCGTCCGGAATCGCGATCCCGGCGTCGTCCAGGACGCCGTCGCTGCCGTAGATCGGCGTGCCGGTGCGCAGGGCGAGCGCTATGGCGTCGGAGGGACGCGCGCTGACCTCGACCCCGCTGGCGAACACGAGCTCGGCGTAGAAGACGCCCTCGCGGAGGTCGGTGATCCGCACTTCCGTGAGCTCCTGGCCGACCGCCTCCAGCACGTCCTTGAACAGGTCGTGGGTCAGCGGTCGAGCGGGGGCCATGCCCTGCTGGGCGAAGGCGATCGCCGTCGCCTCCCCCGGCCCGATCCAGATGGGGAGGTAGCGGTCGCCTCCCACTTCACGCAGAAGCACGATCGGTTGGTTGGAGGGCATTTCCACCCGGACACCTACGACATCGAGCTCGTTCACACAGCAACCCTAGGCCGTGCCCGGGACGTTTGGGTAGTCGGGCACAGAACGGGTGCCCGATCCGCCACCCCCGCGGGCGCCCCCGATCAGGGAAGTCGTACGCCCAGCGCGGTCTGCACGAGCGCCGCGTGCAGCTTCACCGTGAGCCCCGCCAGCTCCTTCGTACGGGCCTCCGCGTGCGCCCGCGTCTGCGGATTGCGATGCCGCCGCAGCGGAGCCACCACCTGGTCCACGAGGCCGGCGTCGCGCTCGGCCGCCGCCTTCATCGCCCTGAGGTGGCGCGGTTCGATCCCGAAGCGCCCCAGCTCGACGACGAGGGCGGCCACGGTCACCGCCTCGGCGTCGTACACGCCGTCCGGCAGGGGCCCGATCAGGCCGTAGGACTCCCACTCCGCGAGCTGCTGCTCACCGATCTCGGCGGCGGCCAGCAGTTCCGCACGGCCGACCCGGGCCGCGGTGGGCTCCTGTGGCTCTCCGTAGAGCTCCGCGGAGGGCGCCTCCTCCCCCGAGCCGCGGGGACGGCCCACGGCGGGCAGACGGACCCGCTCACCGCGCTCCAGGGCGTCCAGGTGCTCGCGGATCACCTTGAGCGGGAGGTAGTGGTCACGCTGCATCCTCAGGACGTGCCCGAGGCGCTCGACGTCACCGGCGCTGAACTTGCGATACCCGGAAGGGGTCCGCCGCGGCTCGACGAGCCCCTCCGACTCCAGAAATCTGATCTTGGAGATGGTTACTTCGGGAAACTCGTCGCGGAGCACGCTCAGCACCGCGCCGATGCTCATCAGACCGCTGTCCGCGGCGGTGCCGCTGCCGGCACCGCCGCTCGGTGTTTGAAGCATGGACATTCCCTCGGTGTCCCCCCGGACGGAGTTGGGGGAGGGTCAGACGCCCAGCTGGCTCGCGTAGAACACCAGCCGGTACTTGCCGATCTGCACCTCGTCACCGTTCGAGAGCGCGACCTGGTCGATGCGCTCCCGGTTGACGTACGTACCGTTGAGGCTGCCGACGTCCGCGACGGTGAACGACCCGTCCGTCCCGCGCCGGAACTCCACATGACGGCGCGACACGGTCACGTCGTCGAGGAAGATGTCGCTCTGCGGATGACGCCCGGCCGTGGTCAGGTCGCTGTCCAGCAGGAAGCGACTGCCCGAGTTCGGACCGCGGCGCACCACCAGGAGGGCCGAGCCCAGCGGCAGCGCGTCGACCGCCGCCTGCGCCTCGGGCGACAGCGTCGGGGACGGCGTCTGCCCCGTCACCTCGGCGTCGTAGGCCTCGATACCGGAGATCGAGATCGTCGACGTCGTCTCGGAGGGGCGCTCGGCGCCACCTCGCAGCGGAGCTCCGCAGTTGGAGCAGAACCGGCTGTTCTCCGCGTTCCGGTTCCCGCACCTCGTACACACCAGCGCCGACATGGACGGATCCTCCTGCCGCGGCTGCCCACCGGGGGCTTGGGACGCATACGGGTCGGAGGCGAACCCTCCACCCGAGCTTGAGGCTGACGGTTCCCCGAAACCTATGCGGCCGGACTGGGCAGGGTCAACAGACGACGCGCCCTGACCACCGGCATCGCCGACCTGGTCCCGGAACAGCGGGCGGTCGCCGCTCTGGGCGTCCGCACCCTCCGCCTGGCGCGGTGCACGGTGACGGGCGGTCGCGTTGTCACCGCTGCCCTCTCGCGTGCTCTTGCCGAACAACTTCGCAAACAACTTCACGGGCGATTCCCCTTGACCGAAACAGACCCGCCCGTGGGGCAGGACGAACACTGATTGAACACACCGGTCGACCCGGACATCCTCACAACGTCCGTATCCACCAGACAGTTTCCACCACGCACCACCCATTCGGTGCGTCGACCCCCCGCAACCTCATGCCCTCGCCCGGCCGACCTCATGCGCCCCACCTCACGGGGAGGACGACCGAGCGTAGTCAGGCCGCTCCGCCGGTCGCAAGGCGTCCACGACGATCTTCGTCGACCGCTCCACCGCGACCGTGGCCTGCTCCTTCTCCAGCGTCTGCACCACGCCTCCCGGAATGTTCAGCGCCGGCTCCAGATCCTGCGGCTTGCCGATGACCTTGAAACGATACGGCTGGGCGATCTTGTTCCCGTCGACCTTCACCCCGCTCCCGGAGTCGGCCAGGTAGGTCCCGGCGACCACACGCACGCCGTTCACCTGGATCGCCTCCGCACCGGCGGCGCGCAGCTCCTGGATCGCGTCGAGCAGCATGTCCGCCTCGACCGTCCCCTTCGTGTCGTCGATCGACAGCGTGATGCCGGGCCCCTGGGCGGCCACGGTGCCCGCGAGGATGCCGAGCTGCTTCTCCTTCTCGACCGTCTGCCGGCGGGCCTCCTCGGCCTGGTCCGAGCTGTTCTCCAGCTCGGTCCGCTGGTCCTCCAGACCCTGCTTCTCGTCTTCCAGACGCTGCGTGCGGTTGTCGAGTTCATCGAGGATGCGTACGAGATCCTCCTGGCGTGCGCCGCGCAGCGCGCTGTCCCCGTCGCTGTTCGACGCCACCTGGACGGCCAGACCGAAGCCGAGTCCGAACAGCAGCACGGCGACGATCAGTTGGGCGCGCGACACGCGCGGCGGCCACAGCCCCTCGACCAGTCGCCGCCGGCCCGCCGACGACGGCCTGGCGCTCGCCTGCGCCGACTCCGCTCCGGGAGCCTGCGCGGACGCGGCGGGCACCTCTTCCGGCAGTTCCCTGCGCAGGGGGTTGCCGGGCGCTGCGGGGGCTGCCGGCGTGTCGGGCGTCCCGGAGGTCTCGGGCGTCCCCGGGGTCTCGTCACCGTTGCTCATCGGCCTCACGCCCGGAAGACGTGCCGCCGGATGGCGGCGGCGTTGGAGAAGATGCGGATGCCGAGCACGACCACCACACCCGTGGACAACTGGGCGCCCACGCCCAGCTTGTCGCCGAGGAAGACGATCAGCGCGGCGACGACCACGTTCGACAGGAACGAGACCACGAACACCTTGTCGTCGAAGATGCCGTCCAGCATCGCCCGCAACCCGCCGAACACGGCGTCGAGCGCCGCCACCACGGCGATCGGGAGGTACGGCTCCACCACCGCCGGAACCTCGGGACGGACCAACAGTCCAGCCACGACTCCCACGACGAGGCCCAGTACGGCGATCACGATGTGCCCTTCTCTGTTCTCGGCTCTGCTGTACGTACGATCACACTCGGTGCGGCCGACAACCGGACGTCGTCCTCGGCGGAAATCCCGGTCCGGATGCCGTAGTTCTCCTCCAGGGCATGCAGATACAGCCCGTCGGCACTGTCCTGGAAGCGGGTGGCGAGCCGCTTGCCGTCCCCCACCGCGAGCACCGTGTACGGCGGCACCAGCGGCTTGTTGTCGACCAGTATCGCGTCACCGGCGGCGCGGATCGCCGACAGGGCGGTCAGCCGCTGTCCGTTGATGGAGACCGCCTCGGCTCCCGACTCCCACAGCCCGTTGACCACCCGCTGCATGTCCCGGTCCCGCACGCGTCCGGTGTCGGAGAAACCGGACGTCTCGCGAGGGTTGGTGCCGTCTCCCCCGGTGCTGGCCTCCTTGGCGTCGTTCACGACGAGCTTCACGCCCGGACCGTGTACGGCGACGGCACCCGACAGGATGCCGACCAAATCGGCCTGCTTGTCTCCGGTCGTCTTCAGCGCCTCGCGCTGGCGTGCGTCGACCTCGGCCCGCAGGGTGTCGACGTTGTTCTCCAGCTTGTCGGCGGACGCCGACTCCCGCTCGATGCGGTCGATGAGTTCCTGGCGCTCCTTGGCGACGACGGGCGCCGCCAGTCGCGCGTTCGCCGCTCCCACCGTGACCACGAGCCCGGCCAGGACCAGGCCGGCGGCGAGACCGAGCTTCGCCCGCACCGTCTTGGGGAGCCCGCCGTCGCCCGCGGACCGCTTGCGCGCCGCGGCCTCGGCGTATCCGTCGTCGAGGCTGTGGTCCATGACATTGGTGAGCAGCGACATGGAGGCGTCCGGGCGCGGGGGGCGCGGAGCGCTGCTCCGAACGGGGGGCTGCTGCGGCATGCCGCACATCGTCGCACGCCGCGGGTACTACCTCCGAACGGCCCCACCGGCGTGCCGGACAGGCCCCTTTGAGGGCACTTGTCCGACACGCACGGGTGAAGCTCGTTTCAGCGGCCGGCGCTGTCCACCACGGCCGCCCACTCATCGAGCAGCGCCTCGGCGGAGGCGTCGTCCGGGCCCTCGGCCCACAGGTGCGTGACGGCTTCGGCGGGGTCGGGCAGCACCATGACCCAGCGCCCGTCGGCCTCGACCACACGCACCCCGTCCGTGGTGTCCACGGACCGGTCTCCCGCCTCTTCCACGACCCGGCGCATGACCAGTCCCTTGACCGCCCACGGGGTCGCGAGATCCCGCTTCAGGACGTGCGCCCGCGGGATCCGCGCGTCGATCTGGCTGAGCGTGAGCTGGGTCCGTGCGACCAGGCCGATGAGCCTGACGAACGCGGCCGCGCCGTCGAAGACGCCGCTGAACTCGGGAATGATGAACCCGCCGCGACCGTCGCCTCCGAAGATGGTGGCGTCCTCCCGGCCGACCCTCGTCAGGTCGTCTGGGGACGTCGTCGTCCACTCCACCTGCGTACCGTGATACGCCGCGACCTGTTCGGCGATCCGCGTCGTGGTGACGGGCAGTGCCACCCGGCCGCTGCGCCGCTCCGCGGCCACCAGGTCGAGCATGACGAGCAGGGCGCGGTCGTCCTCGACGATGCGGCCCTTCTCGTCGACCAGCGAGAGACGCTCACCCACCGGGTCGAACCGGACACCGAACGCGGCGCGCGCCGACGCGACGATCTCACCGAGCCGGACCAGTCCGGCCCGCCGCGTCTCCGCGGTCTCCGTCGGCCGCGACTCGTCCAGACCGGGGTTGATGGTCAGCGAGTCGACGCCGAGCTTGCCCAGCAGGCTGGGGAGCACCAGGCCCGCACTTCCGTTGGAGGCGTCGACGACGACCTTGAGACCGGATTCGGAGATGCCGGTGGTGTCGACGTTGCGCAGCAGCGACCCGGTGTACGAGTCGAAGACGCTCGCGGGGAAGTGCAGATCGCCGATCTCGCCGGGGAACGCCCGGCGGTACTCCTGGCGGGAGAACACCCGGTCCAGCTTCCGCTGCCCGGCCTGCGAGAGGTCGGCGCCCTGTTCGTCGAAGAACATGATGTCGACGGAGTCGGGCACTCCGGGGGTCGTGCGGATCATGATGCCGCCGGCACTGCCCCGGGCCGTCTGCTGGCGGGCCACCGGCAGCGGTACGTTCTCCAGGTCGCGAACGTCGATGGCGCTGGCCTGCAGGGCCGAGATCACCGCCCGTTTCAGGGCGCGGGCGCCTCGGGAGTGGTCCCGCGCCGTGGTGACGGTGGACCCCTTCTTCAGGGTCGTGGCATAGGCGCCGGCCAGCCGTACGGCGAGTTCCGGGGTGATCTCGACATTCAGGATGCCGGACACACCGCGGGCGCCGAAAAGGTTCGCCTGGCTGCGGGACTCCCAGATCACCGACGTGTTGACGAAGGCGCCGGCCTCGATGGTCTTGAAGGGATAGACCCGGACGTTGCCCTGGATGATCGATTCTTCGCCGACGAGGCACTCGTCGCCGATCACGGCGCCGTCCTCGATCCGCGCGGCTCGCATGATGTCGGTGTTCTTGCCGACGACGCAGCCGCGCAGATTGCTCTGCTGCCCGATGTACACGTTGTCGTGCACCACGGCCCGGTGGACGAAGGCGCCGCTCTTGACGACGACGTTGGAGCCGATCACCGTGTGCTCACGGAGTTCCGCGTTCGCCTCGACCTTGGCGTAGTCACCGATGTAGAGCGGCCCGCGGAGTTCGGCGTCGGGGTGGACGTCCGCACCCTCGGCGACCCACACGCCCGGCGATATCTCGAAGCCGTCGATCTCCACGTCGACTTTGCCTTCGAGGACGTCCGCCTGGGCCTTCACGTAGCTTTCGTGGGTGCCGACGTCCTCCCAGTAGCCCTCGGCGACATAGCCGTAGATCGGCTTGCCTTCCTTCATCAGCTGGGGGAAGACGTCGCCGGACCAGTCGACGGAGACGTCGGCCTCGACGTAGTCGAAGACCTCGGGCTCCATGACGTAGATGCCCGTGTTGACCGTGTCCGAGAAGACCTGGCCCCAGGTCGGCTTCTCCAGGAAGCGCTCGACCTTGCCTTCCTCGTCCACGATGGTGATGCCGAATTCGAGCGGATTGGGCACACGCGTCAGACAGACGGTGACGAGTGCACCCTTCTCCTTGTGGAAATTGATGAGTTCGGTGAGGTCGAAGTCGGTGAGGGCGTCACCGGAAATGACGAGGAAGGCGTCGTCCTTGAGCGCCTCTTCGGCGTTCTTGACGCTTCCGGCGGTACCGAGTGGCTTCTCCTCATTGGCATAGGTCAACTCCATGCCGAGCTCTTCGCCGTCACCGAAGTAGTTCTTGACGAGGGAGGCCAGGAACTGCACGGTAACGACGGTCTCGTTGAGACCATGCCTTTTGAGCAGCCTGAGCACGTGCTCCATGATCGGGCGGTTCACCACGGGCAGGAGCGGCTTGGGCATGCTTGAGGTCATCGGGCGAAGGCGTGTGCCTTCGCCGCCGGCCATCACGACGGCCTTCATGTCGGAAGCGTCCTCCTCTAAGAGACGACGGTACAGCCGACTTCACCCGTCCTGATTGTCCCGCAGTTCCCGGGCGGGGGCCATCGGGGCGTTCCGGAAGCCGCCCCTCGGGGGGCCGAGCTCAATCGGTCACGGTGTCCGCTCGGACGAGCCGGCGGACCTGCACCATGTAGAGGACTCCTGCCCACCAATAGAGGGTTGTACCCCACCCGGCGAACGCCCATCCGAAAATGGCTCCGACTGACGCGATCCAACCGCTGGCATCGCTGAGCAGCAACAACGGGAAGGCGTACATGAGGTTGAAGGTGGCCGCCTTCCCGAGGAAGTTCACCTGCGGCGGCGGATAACCGTGGCGCCGGAGGATGCCGACCATCACGAGCAGGACGAGTTCGCGCGCCAGGAGTGTGGCCGTGAGCCAGAGGGGGAGGATTTCGCGCCAGGTGAGACCGACGAGCGTGGAAAGGATGTAGAGCCGGTCGGCCGCGGGATCCAGCAGCCGGCCGAGGCTGCTGATCTGGTTCCAGCGCCGGGCGAGCTTGCCGTCCAGGTAGTCGCTGATGCCGCTCAGCATGAGGACGAGCAGGGCCCACCCGTCGCTCTTGGGGCCGCCGAACTCCGGCCTGAGGATCAGCCACAGGAAGACGGGGACGCCGACGAGGCGCGCCATGCTGAGGATGTTCGGGATGGTGAGGACCCGGTCCGTCTGGACACGGGTCTCCTGGACCTCCACCCGGGGGCCTCCTGTGGTGAACGAGCCGACGATGCCCCCTGACCTTACCCGCAGCGTCGACGTACCCGAGCAGAGGGGTGGAGGCGTCGGCGAAAACGCTCCGGGAATTCCTCCGGAAAACAAAAAAGCTCCGGCTCTCAGGGAAAGATCCCTGAGAGCCGGAGCTCTAAATTTAGTTCGGCGGCGTCCTACTCTCCCACAGGGTCCCCCCTGCAGTACCATCGGCGCTGTAAGGCTTAGCTTCCGGGTTCGGAATGTAACCGGGCGT
>NZ_JBICWL010000036.1:0-56847 GCF_043199735.1 Streptomyces sp. NPDC048566 | reverse complement strand
GGTTGATAGGCCAGATCTGGAAGCCCGGTAACGGGTGGAGGTGACTGGTACTAATAGGCCGAGGGCTTGTCCTCAGTTGCTCGCGTCCACTGTGTAGTTCCCAGACAACGAACGGTTGTGCTGGCTGAACAGTTCCACTTCATCAATTGAAAAGTGTGCTTGTTCGCTGCCCGTTCGAGACCTCTTTTGAGAGGTGTCTGACAGGGTTTCGGTGGTCATAGCGTGAGGGAAACGCCCGGTTACATTTCGAACCCGGAAGCTAAGCCTTACAGCGCCGATGGTACTGCAGGGGGGACCCTGTGGGAGAGTAGGACGCCGCCGAACAATCTTTGGAGGACCCTTGGTCCCCAGCGACTCGCTGGGGACCAAGGGTCCTTTTTGTTTTTCCGAAGCGCGCCGGGTACCCGGCTGCGCGAGAATGACTTGCGGTACCGAAGACAGGAGTCACCCATGTCCACCAACTCTCCCGACGAGCGACCGGAGCGCGACGAGCGCCGTCGTGACAGTGGTGACCGCGGTGGCTACCGCGGAGGCCCGCGCCGCGACAACGACCGGCGCGACAACGACCGTGGCGGCTCCGGCCGGCGTGACGACCGCGGCAGCGACCGCGGTGGCTTCCGCCGCGACGACCGGGACCGTGGCTTCCGCCGGGACGACAACCGCGGGGGCGGCGGTGACCGTGGTGGTTTCCGTCGCGACGACAACCGCGGTGGCGGTCGCCCGCCGTTCCGCCGCGACGACCGTCCGACCGGCGGCCCCCGCCGCGAGGACCGGCCCGGCACCCCGCGCCGTGACGACCGGGACCGTGGCTTCCGCCGGGACGGTGACCGTCCCGCGTACAACCGCGACGACCGGCAGAGCGGTCCGCGCAGGGACGACGACCGCGGTGGGTATCGCCGCGACGACCGTGGCGGTGACCGTGGTGGCTTCCGCCGTGACGACAACCGCGGCGGTGACCGCGGCGGTTTCCGCCGGGACGACAACCGGGGCGGCTTCGGTCGCGACGACCGCAGGGACGACCGCGGTGGCTTCCGCCGGGACGACCGGGGCTCCGACCGCGGTGGTTTCGGCCGGCGCGACGATCGTGGTGGCGATCGCGGTGGCTTCCGCCGCGACGACCGCGGCGGCGAGCGCCGTGGTGACGACCGTGGTTTCCGGCGTGACGGAGACCGCCCGCCGTTCCGCCGCGACGACCGTCCGACCGGCGGCCCCCGCCGCGAGGACCGGCCCGGCACCCCGCGCCGTGACGACGACCGCGGCGGTTTCCGGCGTGAGGAGCGGGGCGGTGACCGTGGTGGTTTCCGTCGTGACGACAACCGCGGTGGCGGCGGTGACTTCCGCCGTGAGGAGCGGCGCGACGATCGCGGCGGTTTCCGCCGCGACGACAACCGCGGGAGCTTCGGCCGTGATGACCGCCGGGACGACCGCGGCGGAGACCGTGGCGGCTTCCGGCGTGAGGAGCGGGGCGGTGACCGTGGTGGTTTCCGTCGTGACGACAACCGCGGTGGCGGCGGTGACTTCCGCCGCGAGGAGCGGCGCGACGACCGTGGTGGTTTCCGCCGCGACGACCGCGGCGGCGACCAGCGCGGCGGTGGCTTCCGCGGACGGGACGACCGGGGCCGCGGCGGACCGCGCCGGGACGACCGGGGCGGACGCCCCGGAGGTTTCCGGGGCCGTGACGACCGGGCCGGCGGCGGGCGGTACCGCGACGAGCGGGACCGTGACCGCGAGCCGATCAAGCGGTTGCCGATCCCGGACGACGTCACGGGCGACGAGATCGACAAGGACGTGCGGCAGGAACTCCAGAGCCTGCCCAAGGGCCTGGCCGAGGACGTCTCGCGCAACCTGGTGATGGTGGCCCGGCTCATCGACGAGGACCCCGAGGGCGCCTACGCGTACTCGCGGATCGCGCTCCGGCTCGCGTCGCGGGTCGCGGCCGTCCGCGAGGCCGCCGGCTTCGCCGCGTACGCCAACCAGAAGTTCAGCGAGGCGCTCGCGGAGTTCCGTGCCGCACGCCGGATGACCGGCGGTGTCGAACTGTGGCCCGTCATGGCGGACTGCGAACGCGGTCTCGGCCGGCCGGAGAAGGCGCTGGACATGGCCGGGGCGCCCGAGGTCCAGAAGCTGGACAAGGCGGGACAGGTCGAGATGCGGCTCGTCGCGGCCGGTGCCCGGCGGGACCTGGACCAGCTCGACGCGGCGATCGTCACGCTCCAGAGCCCGGAGCTGGCGTCGAACTCCGTCCAGCCCTGGACAGCGCGCCTGCGCTACGCGTACGCCGACGCGCTCCTGGCCGCCGGCCGCGAGGACGAGGCCCGCGAGTGGTTCGCCAAGGCCCTCGAGTCGGACAAGGACGGCAGCACCGACGCCTCCGACCGGCTCGCCGAGATGGACGGCGTCGAGTTCGTCGACGCGTTCGACGAGGACGAGGACACGAACGGCGACGAGCGGGGCCGGACGGTGGCCGCGGACGCGGACGGCACCGGAACCCGCGACGGTGACGGCGAGGTGGCCGCTGACGTGGCCACGGACGACGTCGACGACCTCGACGAGCGGGACGGGAACAAGTAGGGACGGCGCCGCGCCGGCGACCGGCCCCCGGTCCGGCGAGCGGAACGCGTGGGCGGCGGGACTCCGTGAGGAGCCCGCCGCCCACGCGGCGTTCCGGGCGGTGCCGGAACCGGACCGCTCCCGCGGCCCGGCCGGCGTGCCGTCAGGGGCTGACCGCCCGCAGGACCAGGCCGGACGCCGGCTTGGGGCCGAAGGACGTGGACTTGCGGGGCATCGTGACGCCCTGACGGGCGAGGTCGCGGACGACCTCCTCGCGCACCGGGTGCATCAGGACGGCCGTTCCGCCGTCGCGTTCGGCCTTCTCCACCGTGGCCGTCGTGTCGTGGATGTACGCCACGTGCTCCGGGGAGTCCTCCGGGATGCCCCACACATGGTCCAGGAGCGTCGCGTGCAGGACCGTCGCGTCGAGGGTCCGCCAGGCCTCCGGCCGGCCGGCCGGGACCGTCGCGGCCAGCAGGTCCGCCGACGGCCGGTCGACCAGGTGGAACGAGCCGTCGCCGGCGAGGAGGAAGGCGTTTCCGCCGGAGGCGGCCTCCGCCAGCGACTCCAGGGCGCGATCGAGCGGCACGTCGAGGCGGCGGACCCGGAAGGCGTCGCCGAGGGCCGCCACCGCGTCGGCGACCGGCAGGCGGTGCAGCAGACGGTGGATGGCCCGTACCCGGAGCGGGTAGCGCGAGGTGTCCACGAGGAGGACGAGGCCGTAGTCCCAGGGGCTCGGCGAAGGGTGCTCCGCACGGAGCCGCAGATAGGTGGCCCAGCGATGGTGGCCGTCCGCGATCAGCGCCTGGTGACGGGCGAGGTCCGTGCGGATCTCCGCCAGTTCCGCCGGGTCGGTCACCTCCCACAGGCGGTGGCCCACGCCGTCCTCGGTGGTCGTGGCCAGCAGCGGGGGCCGCCGCGCGGTCCGCTCCACGACGGCTGCCGCGCCGCTTCCCGCGCCGTCGCCCCGGTAGGTGAGCAGCAGGGGTTCGAGGTTGGCCGACGTGGCGCGCATGAGATCCGCGCGGTCCGCCACGATGTGCGGCATCACGTCCTCGTGCGGGAGGACGACCCCGTCGGAGGGCTCGGAGAGCCGCAAGGTGCCGATCACTCCGCGTTGCAGCAGGCCGCCGTCGCGCTGCTCGTACACGTACAGACCGGGCTCGGCGTCGGTCGTCAGCACGCCCTCGGCCCGCCAGCGGCGGAGGGTGTCGGCGGCCTGCCGGTTACGGGCGGCGGGCGAGTGGTCCTGCGGAAGGATCAACCGCACGATGTTGTGCGGGTCCGCCGATTCGAGTTCGAGCAGGCCGTCCGGCCGGACGATCACGTCGTACGGCGGGGATGTCACGGCGGCCAGGCTGCCGACCCGGTCGGGGTCGTAGCGCAGCCCGCGGAACGGGACGAGGTCGAGGCCGTCCCGCTGCGGTGTTTCCTCCTCGGGACCCGGATAGTTCATTGGGGCATCGTAAGTGTGTGCGCCGGATGCGCGATGATCGGGGCAAAGGGATCGAACGAGGAGCGATGTGCAATGAGCCGGACCGTCAGGACGCGGCCCGAGGCAAGCGGTCAGGCCCTGAGCGAGGCGTACGACACGGCGCTGCTGGACCTGGACGGAGTGGTGTACGCCGGGGGGAACGCCATCGCGCACGCCGTCGAGTCCCTCGCGGCGGCGCGCGACGGCGGCATGCACCTCGCGTACGTCACGAACAACGCGCTGCGGACGCCGGACACGGTGGCCGGGCACCTCACGGAGCTGGGCATACCGACGGCGGCCTCGGACGTGATCACCTCGGCGCAGGCGGTGGCCCGACTGATCGGTGAGCAGGTGCCCGCGGGTGCGCGGGTGCTGGTGATCGGCGGTGAGGGCCTGCGGGTGGCGCTCCGCGAACGAGGGCTGGAGCCCGTCGACTCGGCGGACGACGACCCGGCGGCCGTCGCGCAGGGCTACGGCGGCCCCGACCTGCCCTGGTCGCGGTTCGCCGAGGCGAGTTACGCCGTCGCGCGCGGGGTGCCCTGGTTCGCGTCGAACACCGACCTGACGATCCCGAGCGGGCGCGGCATCGCGCCGGGCAACGGCGCCGCGGTGGAGGTCGTCCGGATCGCCACCGGTGCCGAGCCGCAGGTCGCGGGCAAGCCGCTGCCTCCGATGCACCGCGAGACGGTCCTGCGGACCGGCGCGCGGCGGCCATTGGTGGTCGGCGACCGGCTGGACACGGACATCGAGGGCGCGTTCAACGGCGGGGTGGACTCGCTGCTCGTCCTGACCGGTGTGACGGACGGGGCGCAACTGCTCGCCGCGCCGCCGCGGCACCGCCCGACCTACGTGGACACGGACCTGCGCGGGATGCTCACCGGGCAGCCGGAGGTCGAGCGGGCGGGGAGGGGATTCCGCTGCGGCGGCTGGACGGCCGCGGCGGGCGGCGAGGAACTGGAGCTGTCCGGCGACGGCGAGCCGGTCGACGCCCTGCGGGCCCTGTGCGCCGCCGCCTGGACGGCCGCGGGGGAGTCCGGCTGCGAGCTGGACGGGGGCAAGGCACTGGCGCGACTGGGCCTCTAGGAGCGCCCGGGCCGGGCCCCGCACGGCGACCGCCCCGGGCGGGGCGCGTGGGTGCGCGGCGGTGGTGGCCAACAGGGCTGCCGTACACGGTGCTTCGGTGGCGGGACGGAGGGGCGCCGAGCATCGATGCGAGGGTAGGCTAACCTAACTACGTGTTGGTCGAGAGCCCTCCAGAACCGCGCGCGGAAGCCGCCCCCGCGCCCCCGATCCGCCGGGCGGCGCGGACCCTCGGACTCCTGCTGTCCGTGGGCGTCCTCGCCCTCGTGGCGCTCGCGAGCATCGCGATCGGCGCGAAGGCACTGCCCCTGGACCAGGTGTGGCACGGCCTGTTCCACGACTCGGGGACCTTTGCCGACGTGGTGGTCCGCGACCGGGTCTCCCGGACGGTCCTCGGACTGCTGGCCGGCGCCGCCCTCGGCCTGTCCGGTGCCGTCCTCCAGGCGCTCACCCGCAATCCGCTGGCCGACCCCGGGCTGCTCGGCATCAACGCCGGGGCGTCCGCCGCGGTCGTCACCGCGATCACCTTCTTCGGCGTCACCTCGCTGAGCGGCTATGTCTGGTTCGCCTTCGCCGGCGCGGCGGCGGTCGGCGCGCTCGTCTGGTTCCTGGGCGGCAGCCGGGGCGCGACCCCGGTGCGGCTGGCGCTCGCCGGCACCGCGATCAGCGCCGCGCTCTACGGCTACCTCCAGGCCGTGATGATCTCGGACGACGCGGCGCTCGGCACGATGCGCTTCTGGACCGTCGGATCACTGGCCTCGGCGACCGACTCCACCATCCGCCAGGTCGCTCCCTTCCTCGCCGTCGGCACCCTGCTGGCGCTGGGGCTGGCCCGCCCGCTGAACGCCATGGCCCTGGGCGACGACACCGCCCGCGCACTCGGCGCCGACCTGAACCGCACCCGGGCGCTGTCCATGGCGGCGGCGACCGTGCTGTGCGGCGCCGCGACCGCGGCCTGCGGGCCGATCGTCTTCGTCGGGCTCATGGTCCCGCACGCCGTCCGGTCCTTCACCGGGCCCGACCTGCGCTGGATCCTGCCGTACGCCACCGTCCTGTCGCCCGTGCTGCTGCTCGGTGCCGACGTCATCGGCCGGATGATCGCCCGACCGGCGGAACTCCAGGTCGGCATCGTCACCGCGGTCCTCGGCGGACCCGTCTTCATCTTTCTCGTACGGCGACGGAGGACGGCCCAGCTGTGAGGACCCCACCCATCCGCACCGTCCGCCCGCCCCGCGCTCCGGCACCCCGGCGCGTCCGGTCCCTGCGCACCGCGGGCGGGCTCTCCGTACGCCTCGACGTCCGTACCGCCGTCGTGGTCCTGTCCCTGCTGGCCGCCGCCGCGGCGGCCGGTGTCGCGCTGATCGGCACCGGGGACTTCCCCATCCCCGCCGCCGACGTGATCAGGACCCTGTTCGGCGGGGGCAGCGTGAGCCAGCGGTTCGTCGTCGAGGAGCTGCGGCTCCCGCGGGTCCTGGTCGGACTGCTGGTGGGCGCCTCGCTCGGGCTCGGCGGCGCCCTGTTCCAGTCCATCTCCCGCAACCCGCTGGGCAGTCCCGACGTGCTCGGCCTCGGGCAGGGCTCGACGGCCGGCGCGCTCGTCGTGATCGTCCTGTTCTCCGGCAGCGCGACCGAGGTCGCCCTCGGTGCCCTCGGCGGCGGCCTCGTGACGGGACTGGCCATCTACCTGCTCGCGTGGAGGCGCGGTGTGCACGGCTACCGGCTCGTGCTGGTCGGCATCGGTGTCTCCGCGGTCGTCACGGCGCTCAACGGCTACCTGCTCACCAAGGCCGACATCGTCGACGCGGCCCGGGCCGTCGTCTGGATGACCGGCTCGCTCGACGGACGGGGCTGGGAGCAGGTCCTGCCCCTGCTCGTCCTCTGCGGTGTCCTCGTCCCCCTCGTCCTCGCCAACGCCCGCGGGCTGCGCATGACGGAGATGGGCGACGACGTGTCGTACGCCCTCGGGGTGAGCGTCGAGCGCACCCGGCTGCTGCTGATGGCGGCCGCCGTGCTGCTCACCGCCGGGGCCACGGCCGCCGCCGGCCCGGTCGGCTTCGTGGCGCTCACCGCGCCGCAGCTCGCCCGCCGGCTCACGCGGGCGCCCGGCCCGAACCTGGTGGCGTCGATGTGCATGGGCGCGACCCTGCTCGTCGTCGCGGACTGGGCCTCCCAGCGTGCCTTCGGCGCCGACCGGCTGCCCGTCGGCGTGGTGACCGGCGTCCTCGGCGGCGCCTACCTGCTCTGGCTCCTGGTCACCGAGCGCAGGGCGGGCCGGATATGAGCCGCCGCCCGGCGGAAGCCGCCCCCGCGACCGCGGAAGAGACCACCCCAAGGAGCACTGTGAACCGGCTGTCCGCCGACCGCGTCACCCTCGGCTACGACCAGCGCGTCATCGCGGAGGACCTGTCGGTGGAGATCCCCGACCACTCCTTCACGGTGATCGTCGGCCCGAACGCCTGCGGCAAGTCCACCCTGCTGCGGGCCCTGTCGCGCATGCTGAAGCCCTCCCGGGGGCGGGTGCTGCTGGACGGGCGGACGATCCAGTCGTTGCCCGCGAAGAAGGTGGCCCGCACCCTCGGCCTGCTGCCGCAGTCGTCGATCGCCCCCGACGGCATCACGGTCGGCGACCTCGTCGGCCGGGGCCGCCACCCCCACCAGGGGCTGCTGCGCCAGTGGTCGGCCGAGGACGAGCGGGTGGTCGGGGAGTCGATGGCCGCGACCGGCGTCGCCGAACTCGCCGACCGCTACGTCGACGAACTCTCCGGCGGCCAGCGCCAGCGCGTCTGGATCGCCATGGCCCTCGCGCAGCAGACCCCGCTGCTGCTCCTCGACGAGCCGACGACCTACCTCGACATCCAGCACCAGATCGACGTCCTCGACCTGTGCGCCGAACTGCACGAGAGCCAGGGCCGCACCCTGGTCGCCGTCCTGCACGACCTCAACCACGCGGCCCGTTACGCCACCCACCTGATAGCCCTGCGCGGGGGCCGGGTCGTCGCCGAGGGCGCGCCGAACGACATCGTCACCGCCGAACTGGTCGAGGAGGTCTTCGGACTGCGCTGCCAGGTCATCGACGACCCGGAGACGGGAACGCCGCTCGTGGTGCCCGCGGCCCGCCGCTCCCGGCCGGCCGCGGCGGTCCCGGCGGCTACAGAAGGGACCTGAGCCGGAACAGGTCCCGCAGACCCGCCTCCAGTCTCACCCGGCCCGACCCCCACGCCTTCGCGAAGTTCAGCCGGCCGTCCACCAGCGCCACCAGGTCGTCGCCGGTCATGGCCAGACGGATCTGCGCCCGGTCCGGGGGCGGCCCCTGGAGCGTGTCCAGCACCTCGATCCGGCCGTCCCGCAGGCGGCCCGTGAACGTGACGTCCAGGTCGGTGACACGGCAGCTCAGCGACCGGTCCAGGGCCGCGGCGGTGCGCACGTCCCCTTCCGCGCTCGCCATGGTGTCGGAAAGCTTGTCGAGTGCGGCCCGGCACTCCTCAGTCGTCGCCATCGTGATCGACGGTACCGCAGCGCTTCGCGGTAGCGTCGGGGCATGAGCGACTCAGTCCCCGAGGGCGGCCTCCCGCGCGACCCCGCGGCCCCGGAGCCCGCCGCCCCGGCGCCGCCGCGGCCGGAACCGGCGTACGACCCCGCCGCCCCCGCCCCCCTGGACGTCCCGCGCGTGCCCTCGGGCGACGCCGACGTCGACGCCCGGCTCGCCCGGCTCGCCGACGCCGACCACCTCGCGACGGACGGGCACGTCGAGGTGTACGAGGATGTACACCGGGGGCTGCGCGACGCGCTCACCGCGCTCGACGCCCGCCCGGGACCTCCGGCGCCCCCGACGACGTACCCGAGGAGCTGAACCGAACGTGGCAGGAGTGGCGCGCCGACGCCTCGACGCCGAACTGGTCCGCCGCAAGCTCGCCCGCTCGCGCGAGCACGCGGGGCAGCTGATCGCCGCGGGCCGGGTCAGCGTGGGCAAGACCCTCGCGACCAAGCCCGCCACCCAGGTGGAGACCGCGGCGGCGATCGTCGTCACCCGGGACGACGGCGACCCCGACTACGTCTCCCGCGGCGGGCACAAGCTCGCCGGGGCCCTCGCCGCCTTCGTACCGCAGGGGCTCGAGGTCGAGGGCCGCAGGGCGCTCGACGCCGGCGCCTCCACGGGAGGCTTCACCGACGTCCTGCTGCGCGCGGGTGTCGCGCACGTCCTCGCCGTCGACGTCGGCTACGGACAACTCGCCTGGTCGCTGCGCAACGATGAACGCGTCACCGTCAAGGACCGTACGAACGTACGCGAGTTGACGTTGGAGGCGATCGATGGAGAGCCCGTGGACCTGGTTGTCGGGGATCTGTCCTTCATCCCGCTCGGACTGGTGCTGCCCGCCCTCGTGCGGTGCGCGGCGCCGGATGCCGACCTGGTGATGATGGTCAAGCCGCAGTTCGAGGTGGGGAAGGAGCGGCTGGGCAGCGGCGGTGTCGTACGCAGCCCCGAGCTGCGCGCCGAGGCGGTGCGGGCGGTGGCCGCCCGGGCCGCGGAGCTGGGACTCGGCGTGCGGGGGGTGACCGCGAGTCCGCTGCCCGGACCCTCGGGCAACGTCGAGTACTTTCTGTGGCTGCGGGCCGGGGCACCCGAACTCGACCCGGCCGACGTTGACCGTGCAGTGGCGGAGGGGCCGCGTTGACACAGACCCGAGCTCGTACTGTTTTCCTGCTCGCCCACACCGGGCGGCCCGCGGCCATCCGCAGCGCCGAACTGGTCGTCGAGGGGCTGCTGCGCTCCGGGATCGGTGTGCGGGTCCTGGAGGCCGAGGCCGCCGACCTGCCGCTCCCGGACCGGGTGGAACTCGTCAAGGAGGCCACCCCGCAGTGCCTCGACGGCTGCGAGCTGCTCATCGTCCTCGGCGGAGACGGCACGCTGCTGCGCGGCGCCGAGTTCGCCCGCGCCTCCGGTGTCCCGATGCTCGGGGTCAACCTGGGACGCGTCGGCTTCCTCGCCGAGGCGGAGCGCGACGACCTGGACAAGGTGGTCGACCGGGTGGTCACCCGCTCCTACGAGGTCGAGGAGCGCATGACCGTCGACGTGGTCGTGCACCGCAACGGCGACATCGTGCACACCGACTGGGCGCTGAACGAGGCCGCCGTGCAGAAGGTGTCCGCCGAGAAGCTCCTCGAGGTCGTGCTGGAGATCGACGGGCGGCCCGTCACCGGGTTCGGCTGCGACGGGATCGTCTGCGCGACCCCGACCGGCTCGACGGCGTACGCGTTCTCCGCGGGCGGGCCGGTCGTCTGGCCCGAGGTGGAGGCGCTGCTCATGGTGCCGATCAGCGCGCACGCCCTGTTCGCCAAGCCGCTGGTGACCTCGCCGGACTCGGTGCTCGCCGTGGAAATGCTGCCGCACGTCCCGCCGGGGGTGCTGTGGTGCGACGGGCGGCGCACCGTGGAACTGCCGCCCGGCGCGCGCGTGGAGGTGCGGCGCGGTGCCGTGCCGGTACGCCTGGCGCGGCTGCACCACGCCTCCTTCACCGACCGGCTCGTCGCCAAGTTCGCCCTGCCGGTGGCCGGCTGGCGGGGGGCTCCGCACTGAGGGCTCCCGTCACCGGTCCCGCCGGAGGCGGAGGAGGGCTCCCGGCGCTCCCGGCGGCACGCCCGGCCGTCCGGCGCGGACCGCCCCCGGCGCGAAGCCCACTCACGCGGGTGACAGCGGCGGCTTGGCCCGCCCCCGCCACCTGCGCTTTCGTGCCGGCGGGGCGGGGCCCGTCGCACACCCGGCCCCCGACCTCGTAAGGTCGTGTCCGTGTTGGAGGAGATGCGGATACGGTCGCTCGGGGTCATCGACGACGCGGTGGTCGAGCTGTCGCCCGGCTTCACCGCCGTGACCGGTGAGACCGGCGCGGGCAAGACGATGGTGGTCACCAGTCTCGGGCTGCTGCTCGGCGGACGGGCCGACCCCGCCCTGGTACGGATCGGCGCCAAGAGCGCGGTCGTCGAGGGGCGGATCACCGTGCCCGAGGGCGGGACGGCCGTGGTGCGGGCCGAGGAGGCCGGGGCCGAGCTCGACGAGGGCGCGCTGCTGTTCAGCCGTACCGTTTCGGCCGAAGGGCGGTCGCGGGCGCACCTGGGCGGACGGTCGGTGCCGGTGGGCGTGCTGGCGGAGCTCGCCGACGAACTCGTCGCGGTGCACGGCCAGACCGACCAACAGGGCCTGCTCAAGCTGTCCCGGCAGCGGCAGGCGCTGGACCGGTACGCGGGCGACGCGGTCGCCGTGCCGCTCGCCAAGTACACCGGCGCCTACCGCCGGCTGCGGGCCGTCTCCGCCGAACTCGACGAGATCACCACCCGCGCCCGCGAACGGGCCCAGGAAGCCGACATGCTGCGCTTCGGCCTGGAGGAGATCGCGGGCGTCGAACCGCGCGCGGGCGAGGACGCGGAGCTCGCGGCCGAGGCGGAGCGGCTCGGCCACGCCGAGGCCCTCGCCTCGGCCGCCACGGCCGCGCACGCCGCGCTCGCCGGCAACCCCGAGGACCCGGAGGGCATCGACGCGACCACCCTCGTCGCGGGCGCCCACCGCGCGCTGGAGGCCGTGCGCGCGCACGACTCCGCCCTCGCCGGTCTGTCCGGGCGGATCGGGGAGATCGGCATCCTCCTCGGGGACGTGGCCGGGGAACTCGCCGGATACGCCGACGACCTCGACGCCGATCCGCTGCGGCTGGCGGCCGTCGAGGAGCGCCGGGCCGCGCTCACCCAGCTGACCCGGAAGTACGGCGAGGACATCGACGCCGTGCTCGCCTGGGCCGAACAGGGCGCCGCCCGGCTCACCGAACTGGACGGCGACGACGACCGGCTCGGCGAGCTGACCGCGGAACGCGACGCGCTCCGCGCCGAACTGGGCGGCCTCGCCCAGGCGCTGACGGACGCCCGCGCGGAGGCCGCCGAGCGCTTCGCCGCCGCGGTCACCGCGGAACTCGCCTCGCTCGCGATGCCGCACGCGCGCGTGTCCTTCGACATCCGGCAGAGCGACGACCCGGACGGGGTCGAGGTCGGCGGGCGCGCGGTCGCCTACGGCCCGGCCGGCGTCGACGAGGTGGAACTGCTGCTCGCCCCGCACCCCGGGGCGCCGCCCCGGCCCATCGCCAAGGGCGCCTCGGGCGGTGAGCTGTCCCGGGTGATGCTCGCGGTGGAGGTCGTGTTCGCGGGGACGGACCCGGTGCCGACCTACCTGTTCGACGAGGTCGACGCCGGCGTGGGCGGCAAGGCCGCGGTCGAGATCGGCCGCCGGCTGGCCCGGCTGGCCCGGACCGCCCAGGTCGTCGTCGTGACCCACCTGCCGCAGGTGGCCGCCTTCGCCGACCGGCAGCTGCTGGTCGAGAAGACCAACGACGGGTCGGTGACCCGGTCCGGGGTCAAGGTCCTCGAAGGCGAGGAGCGCATTCGCGAACTGTCCCGGATGCTCGCCGGCCAGGAGGACTCGGAGACGGCCCGGGCGCACGCCGAGGAACTGCTGGCGACCGCGCGCGCCGACGCCTGAGGCGGCCGGCCGGCCGCCGTGAGCGCAGTGCCGGCCGGCCCGACGCGCGGTGCGGACCGGCGACCGCCCGGCTCCGTGAACGGCCTGCCCGGGGTCGGTGTCCGCGCCCGTCCCGAACGCGGCGGTGCGGGCGGCCGGGCTCCCCGCCGCGGGGCGCGTCGCCGAGGCCGCGGGGCGCCCGGGGGGATCGGATGGGATGCGCCGGAGTGCGCGCCGCGCGCCGTCGTGCGGGAGGGCCGGGCCGAGGGGCGTGCGGCGCTCGCGGTGCGACCCGTGATGACGGAGTGAACCAGGTGTTGTGAGGGGATGCCGGGTTCCGCGGTGCCGATGTGCTGACGGCGGCGCCCGGACCGGGAGTTTCTCACTCGTGCGGGTGACCGTCGTCGCCGCGTTGCCCTGCCTGACGTGCCCTCGTCGCGACGACGGTGCCGGAACACCCGTACGGCCTGGCATCCTTGGCACAGATACGCCGCGCACGGCGACGTGCGCTGCGCCCCCTCCGCGCGATCCTTCTGTACGTTTCTTCGCGACGGTCCGACGCCGAACCAGGAGCCCCGGCCACGTGAGCCACGTGAGCAGCCACTCACCGACCGGCCAGTCGCCGCTGCGCACCGTGCAGGTGCTCGGCGGCAGCAGCGCGAGCAGCAGCGCGCACGTGCGGTCGCTGGCCTCGGGGCTCGTCGCCCGAGGGGTGCGGGTCACCGTGTGCGCTCCGGCCGGGGCCGACCGGGCGTACGGCTTCTCCGGCGTGGGCGCCCGCCATGTCGCGGTACCCCGCAGCGGTGATCCCGCGGCCGTCTCCGCGCTGCGGACCGCCTGCGCGGACGCCGACCTCGTGCACGCGCACGGCCTGCACGCGGCCCTGCGTTCGATCCTGGCGCTCAGCGGGCGGCGCGTGCCGCTCGTCGTCACCTGGCACACGCCCGCGGACGCGGAGGGGGCCCGGGCCCGGCTGCTGCGGCTGCTGGAGCGGCGGGTCGCGCGGGCCGCCTCCGTGGTGCTCGGCACCTCGTCCGGCCTGGTGGACCGCGCGCGCAGCCGGGGCGCGCGGGACGCGCGGCTCGCCGCGGTCGCGCTTCCCGCCCCGCGCCCGCCCGCGGAGCCCGCGGACCCGGACCGGTTCCGGCACAAGACGCGGGCCGAACTCGGCTCGACCGGCCGTCCGCTGCTGATGGCGGTCGGCTCGCTCGACCGGCACCGCGGATACGACACCCTGCTCGACGCCGCGCGCGCCTGGTGCCGGCTGGACCCCGTGCCGCTGCTGGTGATCGCGGGAGAGGGGCCGCTGCGCCCCGTCCTCCAGCGCCGGATCGAGGAGGAGGAACTGCCGGTCCGGCTCGTCGGACGCCGCGACGACGTGGCGGAGTTGCTCGCGGCGGCCGACGTCGCCCTGCTGACCGGCCGCGGGGAGGCGCGTTCCGTCCTCGCACAGGAGGCGCTGCACGCCGGCGTGCCGCTCGTCGCGACCGCGGCCGGAGACGTCGCCGAACTCGTCGGCGACGCGGCCGAACTCGTCCCCCGGGACGACGCCCGGGCGCTCGCCGACGCGGTGACGCGGCTGCTCGCCGATCCGGCGCGGCAGGACGAACTGCGCGAGCGCGGCGCCCGGCAGGCCGCCACCTGGCCCACCGAGGACGAGACCGTCGCCCAGGTGCTCAGCGTCTACGACGAGTTGACGCAGACCCGGCCGCCGGGCTGACCGGCGCGCTCGCGCGGCGGGCCGGCCGATGGCCGTCCCGGTCCCGGCGCCCTGGCGGCTACGGAACGTGCCGGCGGGCCCGCAGTGCCAGGCTCAACGCCAGGACCGTCTGCGGGTCGTCGAGGTCGGTGCCGAGCAACTCCCCGATCCGCGCCAGCCGGTTGTAGAGGGTCTGCCGGTTGAGGTGCAGCTCGCGGGCGGTCTCCGCCTTGCGGCCCGCGTGGGCCAGGTACGTCTCCAGCGTGGGCAGCAGCGGCGGTTTGGACCGGCTGTCGTGATCGCGCAGCGGGCCGATCGCGCGGTCGACGAAGGCCGCCAGGTCGGGGTGCTCGCGCAGCCGCCACAGCAGCAGGTCGATGTCCAGCCGGCGGGCGTCGTACCAGGGGCGGTCGGACAGCCCCTGCGCGGCCGTCGCCGTCTCCGCCGCGTGCCGCAGCCCGGCCGACGCGGCGGCCCAGCCGCCGGCCACCCCGACCACGACGACCGGCGGCTGCGCCCCCGGACGCTGCATGCCGGCCCGCTCCACGCCCGCGCGGAGCGCCGCCGCCACCCGGTCCGCGACGGCCGGGCGGTCCGCCTCCGCGCGCAGCCCGAGGAGCAGCGGGACGCGGCCCTCGACGGGGCGGACGCCCAGCAGGACCGGGACACCTACGGAGGCCAGCTCCTCGGCGACCGCACGGGCCAGGACCGCCCAGCCGCCGCCCGGTGCCAGCCCGTCCGCGAGACGCATCACGACGGGCAGGAGCGGGCTGCCGCCGGGCTTGAAGCCCAGCACGCGGGCCTGGGCGGGCGCGTCCTCCGCCGCGATGCGCCCCTCGGCGAGGTCGGTGAGGAAGTCGCCCCGGCCGCGGGCCGCCAGTTCCTCCTCCTGGCGGGCCTGCATCAGCACGACCGCCAGGATGCCGGCGGCCCGCTCGGCGGCGAGCCGGTGCACCGGCGCGAGCGCGGTGATCGGGGCGCCGACGGGCAGCACCACGAGGCGGGCCCGCACGGACCCCGTGCCCGGCCCGCCACCGGGCACGTCCACCAGGACCGTCCCCGCGGGCGGCTCCGCCTTGTGCTGGCCGCGCAGCCCCTCCCAGACCTGGAGCGGGTCGGCGCCCGCGGCACCGGCCCCGGCGGAGTACAGCAGCTGTCCGTCGGCCGTCTCCAGGAAGACCGGGTTGTCGCTGAAGTCGGCCAGGATGCGCAGCACCTGGGGCACCCCGCCGCCGTCGAGGACGGCCTCGGTGCAGCGCCGGTGGACCTCTTCGGCCTGCTGGAGCAGGGCGTAGTGGCCGTTGACGATCTCGGTGTGGATCTCCTCGGTGACCGTCACGAAGGGAACCTCGCGGTGCAGCTGGACCAGCGGCAGACCCGCGGACCGGGCCGACTCCACCAGCGCGGCGGGCAGCCGGGCGAAGCGGGGGCCGAGTTCCACCACGAGCGCGGCGATCCCCCGCTCGGCGAGGGTGCGGACGAACGCCCGCTGCTCGGCCGGCCGGGCACCGAGCCCGTAGCCCGTGGTCAGGAGCAGCTCGCCGCCCTTGAGCAGGGAGGCGATGTTCGGCACCTCACCGGCGTGCACCCAGCGCACGGCGCGCTGAAGCCGGTCGGCTCCGGCGACGATCTCCGGCAGACCGCTGCGCAGGCCGGGCAGCTCCAGCGCACGCTGCACGGTGATCCCGGCGCCTTGGGTGTCGTAACGGCTGTCCATGCTGCGGACGCTACCCGCGGACGGGCCGCGGAGGCACCTCCGGCCGACCGGGCACCCGAAGCGGGCCCGGCGCGCCCCCGGCCGGCCCGGCCCTGCGGACCGCCCGGCGCGCAGGCGCGCCCCGGGCTCCGGGACGCGCAGGCGGTCGGCGGGACGGGGCGGACCGGCCGGCACGGACGGCCGTACGAGCCGGCCGGTCTCGACGCCGCGGGGGCGGCGCCGACCGGTGGCGCCGGGCGCAGGTGGTGACGCACCGCTCCGCCGCCCGCGCCGCGGTCAGGCCGCTGCCGCCGGGGCGATGTTGTGGTTGAACCGGAACACGTTGTCGGGGTCGTACCGGGTCTTCACCGCCGTCAGCCGGCGCAGGTTCTCGGCGCCGAGGCCGGCCACCACCCGGTCCCGGCCCTCGTCCCCGATGAAGTTCAGGTACACCGCCCCGGTACTCCACGGCCGGACGTCCTCGCGGACCCGCCGGACCCAGGCCAGGCAGCGCTCGTCGTCCGCCGGGTCCTCCCAGACGCCGAAGGGGTGCACGATCCAGGGCGCGTCCCGGTAGGGGACCGGGAAGCGGGCCGGGCCCGCGGCGATCGCTCCGCCCTGGGGAAACAGCACGTGCTGGGTGCCCGTGGGCACCGGCATGGCCTCGCCGAGGGCGCAGAAGACGGACACGAAGTCGTCGGGCGCCCCGGTCAGGTACTCCGCCGACCAGTGGTTCCGCAGGCCGGCCGGGTCGTCCAGCATGCACTGGAAGTCCGCGTAGGGCAGAGCGGTGACGATCTCGACCTCGTGGGGGAGCGCGAGCAGGGGCTGGGCGACCTTGCGCAGCCCCTCCTCACCGCCGGCGTACGTGACGAGGGCTCCGCACAGTCTCGTGCCGACCAGATGCGCGGGGACGAACTCCTCGGGAGGGCCGGTCAGATAGATGACGCCGCCGCTCACCTCGGGCGGGGCGTGTTCGATGAGCGTGCGGTAGAGGCGGACCACGTCGGGGCCGGCCTCCGGGGCGAACATCAGCAGGGCGATGGAGAACTCGGGCAGCGGATGCAGCCTCAGGGTCAGCGCCGTCGCGACGCCGAAGTTGCCGCCGCCGCCGTGCAGGGCCCAGAACAGCTCCGGGTTCTCCTGGTCGGTGGCGCGGACCGTGGACCCGTCGGCGGTCACCAGCTCGACGCCGAGCAGATTGTCGACGGCGAGCCCGAACAGCCGGTCCAGCCAGCCGGAGCCGCCGCCGAGGACGAAGCCGCCGACGCCGGTCGTCGAGACACGGCCCCCGGTGGTCGCGAGCCCGTAGGGCTGGGTGGCCCGGTCGAGGTCGCCCATCAGCGCACCGCCCTCGACCCGCACGGTCTCCGATCCGGGGTGGACCGCGACGGCGTTCATACGGCTCAGGTCGACGACGAGGCCGCCGTCGTTGAGGGACATGCCCGACACGCTGTGACCGCCGCCGCGCACCGCGACGGGCAGGCCCTCCTCGCGGGCGAAGCGCACCGCCCGGGCCACGTCGGCCGCGTTCTCGCACACCGCGACGACCGCGGGCCGGCGGTCGATCATCGCGTTGAAGATGCTCCGGGCCTCGTCGTATCCCGGGTCGTCCGGGGTGACGACGTCCCCGGCGAGTTCTGCGCGGAACGCGGCGAGCGACGCGTCCGCGCTCGACAGGGGAGCCATGACGGCCGCCCCCCTCCAGCAGGGAACAGGGTCCTTCCAGCCTAGTGCCCTGACCGGAAAGGTTCACCGGCTCGCGACGCCCGGCACGGCACCGCGCCGCGTTGTCGCATCACCCGAGTACATCCAGTAGGCGGGAGACGCTCCGCCGTGCGATGCACCGCACCGGACGCCGCGAGCCGTCCGGCGAACCCTTCCGGTCAGGGCACCAGGCACGCCCGCCGGATCGGGCGCGCCGGGCGGAGGCCGCCGGCGCACCCGGTCCGGGCCGGCGGTCAGCCGCCGTAGGCGCCGCTCGCGGTGAGCCGCAGGGCCGTGTCGATCAGCGGGACGTGGCTGAACGCCTGCGGGAAGTTGCCCACCTGGCGTTGGAGACGGGGGTCCCACTCCTCGGCCAGCAGGCCGAGGTCGTTGCGCAGCGCGAGGAGCCGTTCGAACAGCTTGCGCGCCTCGTCGACCCGCCCGATCATCGCGAGGTCGTCGGCCATCCAGAACGAGCAGGCGAGGAACGCGCCCTCGTCGCCCTCCAGCCCGTCCACACCCGCGTCCTCACCGGTGGTCGGGTAGCGCAGGATGAAGCCGTCGGGGGTGGACAGCTCGCGCTGGATCGCCTCGATCGTGCCGATGACGCGCTTGTCGTCCGGCGGCAGGAAGCCCATCTGCGGGATCAGCAGCAGCGAGGCGTCCAGTTCCTTCGAGCCGTAGGACTGGGTGAAGGTGTTGCGCTCCCGGTCGTAGCCCTTCTCGCAGACGTCCCGGTGGATGTCGTCGCGCAGCTCGCGCCACTTCTCCAGCGGGCCGTCCGCGTCACCGGACTCGATGAGCTTGATCGTGCGGTCGACGGCGACCCAGGCCATGACCTTCGAGTGCACGAAGTGCCGCCGGGGGCCGCGGACCTCCCAGATGCCCTCGTCGGGCTGGTCCCAGTGGTCCTCCAGATAGCGGATCAGCTTCAGCTGGAGCAGCGAGGCGTAGTCGTTGCGGGACAGGCCCGTCATGTGCGCCAGGTGCAGGGCCTCGGTGACCTCGCCGTACACGTCGAGCTGGAGCTGGTGCGCCGCTCCGTTGCCGACGCGGACCGGCGTCGACCCCTCGTACCCGGGAAGCCAGTCCAGCTCGGCCTCGCCCAACTCCCGCTCACCCGCGATGCCGTACATGATCTGGAGGTTCTCCGGGTCGCCGGCGACCGCGCGCAGCAGCCACTCGCGCCAGGCGCGGGCCTCCTCGCGGTACCCGGTGCGCAGCAGCGAGGAGAGGGTGATCGCCGCGTCGCGCAGCCAGGTGTAGCGGTAGTCCCAGTTGCGGACACCGCCGATCTCCTCCGGGAGCGAGGTGGTCGGGGCGGCGACGATGCCTCCGGTGGGCGCGTAGGTCAGCGCCTTCAGCGTGATCAGCGAGCGCACCACCGCCTCCCGGTAGGGGCCGTGGTAGGTGCACTGGTCGACCCAGTCGCGCCAGAACTCCTCGGTCGCCTCCAGCGACTGCTCCGGCTCGGGCAGCGCGGGCGGCTCCTTGTGCGAGGGCTCCCACGAGATGGTGAACGCGATCCGGTCACCCGGCGCCACGGTGAAGTCGGCGTAGGTGGTCAGGGCCTTGCCGTAGGTCTCGCAGGCCGTGTCGAACCACACCGAGTCCGGACCCGCGACGGCGACCGTGCGGCCCTCGTGCTTGTGCACCCAGGGCACCACGCGGCCGTAGGAGAAACGCATGCGCAGGGCGGAGCGCATCGGCACCCGGCCGGTGACGCCCTCGACGATCCGGATCAGCTGCGGGGCGCCGTCGCGCGGGGGCATGAAATCGGTCACCCGGACCGTGCCGCGCGGGGTGTCCCACTCGGATTCGAGGATGAGCGAGTCGCCGCGGTAGCGGCGGCGTGCCGCCGCGGGGGGCTCGGCGTCGGCCGCGTGCGCGGGCCCGAGCCGCCAGAATCCGTGTTCCTCCGTGCCGAGCAGTCCTGCGAAGACGGCGTGGGAGTCGAAGCGGGGCAGGCACAGCCAGTCGACTGTGCCGTCCCGGCAGACCAGCGCGGCTGTCTGCATGTCTCCGATGAGTGCGTAGTCCTCGATGCGCCCGGCCACGTGCATCTCCAGTCGAACGGCCACGGCGCCCCTGCGCGGGGCGGTCGCTCTTGCGGTCAAGGGAACGAAAGGTAGTGGGAAAGAGTCAGGCAATGCGAAACGGCGGTACTGCGGGGGATCGGGGGTGGGGGGACGTAGTTCGTACGTCGGTGCGGAGCGTCCGGTTCAGTGTGAAGGGCGATCCGGCTGTCGTCTCGAAACGAACTGACAAGCCCTCTTTGTTCCGGATACGGGCGGGGGTGGTGCCGCGTGCCGGCGGACTCGGCAGCGAGTGTCCGAGCAGGATACGACGCACCCGGATGATCCGCGTGCCGCTCCCGGCAACCCGGCTGAGCCGATCGAGTGAGCGGTGTGCGGGCCCTGTGCCGACCTGTGTGCGGAGCGTGGCCGGAAGCAGCCTCGTTCCGTCGCTGATACCCTGGTAGCCCGTGGACCGGTGGGCAAGAAACCCCCGAACCGCAGCGACGGCGCCTCCGGAGACCTCCGGACCCGCGTCGGCACGCACCCCAGACCGCGACCACGGGAGCCCCCTCTTGGCCATGCCGCCCGCTGCTTTCCGAAGCAGCTCCGCCACGACGACCAAGCACATCTTCGTCACCGGGGGTGTCGCCTCCTCCCTCGGCAAGGGTCTGACGGCCTCCAGCCTGGGCGCGCTGCTCAAGGCACGGGGTCTGCGGGTCACGATGCAGAAGCTCGACCCGTACCTGAACGTCGACCCGGGCACCATGAACCCGTTCCAGCACGGTGAGGTGTTCGTCACCAACGACGGCGCCGAGACGGACCTGGACATCGGCCACTACGAGCGCTTCCTCGACGTCGACCTGGACGGCTCGGCCAACGTCACCACGGGGCAGGTGTACTCGACCGTCATCGCCAAGGAGCGGCGCGGCGAGTACCTGGGCGACACGGTGCAGGTGATCCCGCACATCACCAACGAGATCAAGCACCGCATCCGCCGCATGGCCACCGACGACGTCGACGTCGTCATCACCGAGGTCGGCGGAACGGTCGGCGACATCGAGTCGCTGCCCTTCCTGGAGACGGTCCGCCAGGTCCGCCACGAGGTCGGCCGGGACAACGTCTTCGTCGTGCACATCTCGCTGCTGCCCTACATCGGCCCCTCCGGCGAGCTGAAGACGAAGCCCACCCAGCACTCGGTGGCGGCGCTGCGCAACATCGGTATCCAGCCGGACGCGATCGTGCTGCGCGCCGACCGCGAGGTGCCGACCGCCATCAAGCGCAAGATCTCGCTGATGTGCGATGTCGACGAGGCCGCCGTGGTCGCGGCGATCGACGCCAAGTCGATCTACGACATCCCGAAGGTGCTGCACACCGAGGGCCTGGACGCCTACGTCGTCCGCAAGCTGGACCTGCCGTTCCGCGACGTGGACTGGACGACCTGGGACGACCTGCTCGACCGCGTCCACAACCCGCTCCACGAGATCACCATGGCGCTCGTCGGCAAGTACATCGACCTGCCCGACGCCTACCTCTCGGTCACCGAGGCGCTGCGCGCCGGCGGCTTCGCCAACAAGGCCCGCGTCAAGATCAAGTGGGTCACCTCCGACGACTGCAAGACCCCGGCGGGCGCCGCGAGCCGGCTCGGTGACGTCGACGCGATCTGCATCCCCGGCGGCTTCGGCGACCGCGGGGTGTCCGGCAAGGTCGGCGCCATCCAGTACGCCCGCGAGAACGGCATCCCGCTGCTCGGACTCTGCCTCGGCCTCCAGTGCATCGTGATCGAGGCCGCGCGGAACCTGGCCGACATCCCGGACGCCAACTCCACCGAGTTCGACTCCGCCACCGCGCACCCGGTCGTCTCCACCATGGCCGAGCAGCTCGACATCGTGGCCGGCGAGGGCGACATGGGCGGCACGATGCGGCTGGGCATGTACCCGGCCAAGCTCGCCGAGGGGTCGATCGTGCGCGAGGTGTACGACGGCAAGGAGTACGTCGAGGAGCGCCACCGCCACCGCTACGAGGTGAACAACGCCTACCGCGCGGAGCTGGAGAAGAAGGCCGGACTGCAGTTCTCCGGCACCTCCCCGGACGGCAAGCTCGTCGAGTACGTCGAGTACCCGCGCGACGTCCACCCCTACCTGGTCGCCACCCAGGCGCACCCCGAGCTGCGCTCCCGCCCGACCCGGCCGCACCCGCTCTTCGCCGGTCTGGTCAAGGCGGCGGTGGAGCGCAAGACGGGACGCTAGGACGAGGGTTGTACGGTGGCCGGGGTGCGCGCCCGCGGGAAAACCGCAGGTGAAGCACCCCGGCTCCGGCGACGGACGGCTTTTTCGGGCACGTGTGGGAGGACAGGCGATGACGATCAAGGACACCCCCGAGGCGTGGGAGGTCCGCGCGACCGACACCCCGTTCCAGGGCAACAAGACCTCGGTGCGCACCGACGACGTGGTCATGCCCGACGGCTCCGTCGTCCGCCGCGACTACCAGGTCCACCCGGGGTCGGTGGCCGTCCTCGCGCTGGACGACGAGGGCCGGGTGCTGGTGCTGCGGCAGTACCGCCACCCCGTGCGCCACAAGCTGTGGGAGATCCCGGCCGGTCTGCTCGACATCCCCGGGGAGAACCCGCTGCACGCCGCGCAGCGCGAGCTGTACGAGGAGGCGCACGTCAAGGCGGAGGACTGGCGCGTGCTGACGGACGTGTACACCACGCCCGGCGGCTGCGACGAGGCCGTGCGCATCTTCCTGGCCCGCGACCTCTCCGAGGCCGACGGCGAGCGGTTCGACGTCGAGGACGAGGAGGCCGACATGGAACTGGCCCGCGTGCCCCTCGACGACCTGGTGCGCGGCGTTCTGGCCGGCGAGCTGCACAACAACTGCCTGGTCGTGGGCGTCCTGTCGCTCGTCGCGGCGCGGCAGGGCGACGGTCCGGACTCCCTGCGCCCGGCCGAGGCGCCGTGGCCGGCGCGCCCCTTCGAGGCCTGAGCGCCGCCGCGCGCCGTCCCCTGACCCGAGGGCTCCCACCCGTCCGGGGGCATCGTCCTACGATCGCCTGATCCGATCGGGGGACGTCCCCGCCGTGCTCCTCCCGGTTCGTCGCAGAGCGTGAACTAGGCTCGGGAAACGCCCGAACCGGAGTCCCGGCGGGCGCTCGCGCGCAGTGGAACGGGAGTGTGGCCCGTGGCGGATCAGGCAGTGGACGACGGCGGCACGATGGTGTCGGCCACGGGGCGGCGCCCGGCTGCCGGGTCCGCTCCTACGGAACGTCAGTTCCTGGGCCGCACCAGAGAGTTGAAGGAACTCCGGGCCGACATCGAACGCGCCGGACTCGACACCCTCTCCGGCCGCAAGGCGCCGCGGGCGCGGGTGCTGCTCATCGCCGGCCGGCCCGGCTCGGGCCGCACCGCGCTCGCCGCCGAACTCGCCGCGCAGGTCGCCGACCGGTACCCCGACGGCATACTGCGGGCCCGGCTCACCGAACCCGACGGCACCCCGGTGCCCACCGAGACCACCGCCCGGGACCTGCTGACCGCCCTCGGCCTGCCCACCCCTCCCGGAGCGGACGCGGACGACCTCGGCGAGCGGCTCCGCGAGGCCCTCGCGGTCCGCCGGTCGGTGCTCGTCCTCGACGACGCGGCCGACGCCGAACAGGTCGACGCACTGCTGCCCGACGCCCCGGACTGCCTGGTCGTCGCCGTGTCCGAGGGGCCGCTGACCGGTATCGCGGACGTCCGGCCCTGCACCCTGGGCGGCCTGGACACCAAGTCCGCCCTCGAACTTCTCGGCCACTTCACCGGATCGGTCCGCATCACCGTCGACCCGCTCGCCGCCGAGGGCCTGGTGGAACTCTGCGCCGGGCAGCCCGCCGCGCTGGTGATGGCGGGCGGCTGGCTCGCCGCCCGGCCGGCGTCCGCCGTGGCCGACCTCGCCAAGCAACTGCGCTCCGAGAGTGAGGAGGGACCCGCGCCGGCCCGGGTCTTCCGGCTCGTCCACGCCTCCCTGCCGAGCGCCGCCGCGCGGATACTGCGCCTGCTCGCCCTCGCCCCCGCGGGACTCGTCGACCCGCACACCGCCTCCGCGCTCGCGGGCTGCTCCGTCCAGGCGGCGCGCACCACGCTCGACGACTTCACCTCCCTCGGCCTGCTGCACGCGGTCGCGTCACCGCTGCCGCAGTACGAGGTCCCCGGATGCCTCCAGCCGCTGCTGCGGGAGCTGGTCGAGGCCCACGACCGCCCCGCCGAGGTCCAGCTGGCCCGCGCCCGGATGCTGGAGCGGACCGTCCGGCTGCTGGTGTCGTGCCGGGCGATCACCGAGACCGACAGCGAGGCTGCCCAGGAGAAGCTCGCCGGGACGCCGCGCGCGCTGCGCTTTCCGAGCCCCCGGGCGGCCGAGGAGTGGCTGCGCGCCCGGATGCCGGCGCTGCTCGCCTCCGCGCGGCTCGCGGTCGCCGACGGGGAGCTGGACACGCTGGCCCGCCGCCTGATGGCCGCCCTGGTGCGGGCCATGGTCGCGCACGTCGGAACGCAGGCCGCCGCCCCCGAGCTGTACGGCATCCACCGGCTCGTCCTGGACGTGGCCTCACGCCGCGGTCTGCCGCGCGAGAAGGCCGCCGCCCTGCTGAACCTCGCCGACCTGGACGCGCAGACCGGCCGGACGGCCGAGGCGCTGGCCCGCTACCGGGCCGCGCTGGACGCCGGGCGCGAGGCGAACGACCCGTACGCGACGGGCCGCGCGATGGAATCCGTAGGCGGCGCCCACCAGGAGCTGGGGGACTACGACCGGGCCGCGGACTGGTACGGCCGCGCGCTCGCCCAGCGTCTCGCCCGCGGCGAGCGGGTGGACGCCGCCCGGCTCTACGGGCGCATCGCGACCGTCCACACCTACGCCGGCCGCTACGGCGAGGCGCTCGTCAACTGGCGGGCCGCCGTCGCCGGCCACCGCAAGAACGGTGATGTCGCGGCTCAGGCAAGGGCGTTGAGCGAGACGGCGCGCGTCCAGGAGTACGCCGGGCGGCCCGAGGAGTCGCTGCGGACCTGCCAGGAAGCGGTCGAGTGGGCGCGCCGGGCGGACGACGTGCGGCTCCAGGCCGCGCTCCAGCTGCGACTGGCCGACACCCTGGACCGGCTCGGGGACGCGGCGGCCGCCCGGCTGCACCGGGCCGCCGCCGGGCGCATGCTGGGAGATGAGCTCCCGGAGGGCGCCATCGACCAGGAACGCGACACCAACGCCTGCGAAATCCGCAGTGCATCGGCTGAAGATTGATGCATTGAAAGGCTAGACAGAAAGAATCCCTTCATTAGACTGGCTCCGCCGCGTTCTTCCGTGGTGTCTCCCGGTGTGCTCCCGTATGCCGGGTACGACGTGCATCGCCTGGCTTGCGTCGCCTCGGCCGTGCATAGCCCCGAACCCTCTGAGCCAAGGACCGTGATCGACGTGAAGGTCGGCATCCCCCGCGAGGTCAAGAACAACGAGTTCCGGGTGGCCATCACCCCCGCCGGCGTGCACGAGCTGGTGCGCCACGGCCACCAGGTCTTCGTCGAGCAGAACGCCGGCGTCGGCTCCTCGATCACGGACGAGGAGTACGTCTCCGCCGGTGCGCAGATCCTCGGCACCGCCGACGAGGTCTGGGCCACCGCCGACCTGCTGCTCAAGGTCAAGGAGCCGATCGCGGAGGAGTACCACCGCCTCCGCAAGGACCAGACGCTCTTCACCTACCTGCACCTCGCCGCCTCCAAGGAGTGCACGGACGCGCTGCTGGAGTCCGGCACCACGGCCATCGCCTACGAGACCGTCGAGCTGCCCAGCCGCGCGCTGCCGCTGCTCGCCCCGATGTCCGAGGTGGCGGGCCGGCTGGCCCCGCAGGTCGGCGCCTACCAGCTGATGCGCGCCAACGGCGGCCGCGGTGTGCTGCCCGGCGGGGTCCCCGGCGTGCTGGCCGCCAGGGCCGTCGTCATCGGCGGTGGCGTCTCCGGCTGGAACGCCGCGCAGATCGCCATCGGCATGGGCTTCCACGTGACCCTGCTCGACCGCGACATCAACAAGCTCAAGGAGGCGGACAAGATCTTCGGAACGAAGATCCAGACCGTCGTCTCCAACACCTTCGAGCTGGAGAAGGCCTGCCTGGAGGCCGACCTCGTGATCGGCGCCGTGCTCATCCCGGGCGCCAAGGCCCCGAAGCTGGTCACCAACGAGCTCGTCTCCCGGATGAAGCCGGGAAGTGTCCTTGTCGACATCGCGATCGACCAGGGCGGCTGCTTCGAGGACTCGCGCCCCACCACGCACGCCGAGCCGACCTTCCCGGTCCACAACTCGGTCTTCTACTGCGTCGCCAACATGCCCGGCGCGGTGCCCAACACCTCGACCTACGCGCTGACCAACGCGACGCTCCCGTACATCGTCGAACTCGCCAACCGCGGCTGGGTCGAGGCGCTGCGCCGGGACAACTCGCTGGCCAAGGGCCTCAACACCCACGACGGCAAGGTCGTCTACCGCGAGGTCGCCGAGGCCCACGGGCTGGAGCACGTCGCCCTGGAGAGCCTGCTCGGCTGAGGCCCTCGCGGCCCGGCCGGCGCCCCGCCGGACGTCGGCGCCGCGCGCCGACTCCGGGACGCCGAAAGGCGATACGTCAACACAGGTCGTCAACACCGCACACCCGGCCGGACCTTGCCCGACAAGGTCCGGCCGGGTGTGTGTCGGGTCACTTTGCGACACTCGTTCAACTCGCCGCGAAGGTAACTCTTTAACCGATTCGCACACCGGTGAATCCTGCTGTGCGACGGCCTTACGCCCTTGACAGAGGGGTGTTCGGTTGCCGACACATCGGGTCGGGTCCGGCGGATTGTGTTGCTGCGGAGCGGTGACACGCCATAGAGTCGCCAACCGTCGGCATGGTGCCACGCTGACCTATCGAGAAGTTTCCTGGTCACCAAGGAGGTAAGACGACTTGTGAATGAGTCGACATTTACTCCCGGGGGTGGTCAACCAGGAACGCCGGCGAGGGGCCAGAGCCCCACGGGGCTCGAGGCTGTCGGCTCCGTCGCTGTCCGCACCTTCGCAGCCCACCAGAGTGCCCCCGCAGCAGGGCTGACCCAGCCAGCACCCCAGAGCATGGATGGCCATCACGTGAACGCCATGGCCGGCAACGGAAGTGGCGAGAACCACACCCACTTCGCCGACTACGACGAACTGCCCGAGGGGCACTTCTACGACCCCGACGCCGAGTACGAGCCCGATCCGGAGTACGCGGCCACGCTCGCGCCCGACGCGGCCCGCCAGCGCCGTGAGCGCATCGGCCCGACGGGGCGCCCCCTGCCCTACTTCCCGATCCCGGGTCCGCTGACCAGCCACGGCCCCGCGACGATCATCGCGATGTGCAACCAGAAGGGCGGCGTGGGCAAGACCACGTCGACCATCAACCTGGGCGCGGCCCTCGCCGAGTACGGGCGCCGCGTGCTCCTCGTCGACTTCGACCCGCAGGGCGCGCTGTCCGTGGGCCTCGGCGTCAACCCGATGGAGCTCGACCTCACCGTCTACAACCTGCTCATGGAGCGGGGCATGGCGGCCGACGAGGTGCTCCTGAAGACCGCGGTCCCGAACATGGACCTGCTGCCGAGCAACATCGACCTGTCCGCCGCCGAGGTGCAGCTGGTGAGCGAGGTCGCGCGCGAGTCCACGCTCCAGCGGGCGCTGAAGCCGCTGATGGCCGACTACGACTACATCGTCATCGACTGCCAGCCCTCGCTCGGTCTGCTCACCGTGAACGCGCTCACCGCCGCCCACAAGGTGATCGTGCCGCTGGAGTGCGAGTTCTTCGCGCTGCGCGGTGTCGCGCTGCTCACCGAGACGATCGAGAAGGTCCAGGAGCGGCTCAACCCCGAGCTGGAGCTCGACGGCATCCTCGCCACGATGTACGACTCCCGCACGGTGCACAGCCGCGAGGTGCTCGCGCGGGTGGTCGAGGCCTTCGACGATCACGTCTACCACACCGTGATCGGCCGGACCGTCCGCTTCCCGGAGACCACCGTGGCCGGTGAGCCGATCACCACCTACGCCTCCAACTCCGTCGGCGCCGCCGCCTATCGCCAGCTCGCCAGGGAGGTGCTCGCCCGGTGTCACGCCGAGTGAGTCTGCCGGGGGCCGACGAACTGTTCCGTACCACCGGGGGAATGGCACTCACGTCGTCCACGCCCTCGCGCCGGACCAACGGCGAGGCCCGGGTGCCGGCTCCGGCGGGGGAGAGCGATCCGGCCGCCGCCGGGGAGGACGCCCCGCAGGCGGTGCCCGTCCGGGGCGGTGACGGCGAGGGCGACGAGCACGTCGCCGCCGACGCCGAACCCGACGCGGGGGAGCCCCGCAGCCGGGGAGCCGCCGCGGACCGGCCGGCCCGCCGCGCACCGGCGCAGGAAGGTTCTGCCGCCTCCGCCGTCCCGGGGCAGCAGTCCCGCAAACGCGGGCGGGCGGCGGCCAACCGGCGGCCCAGCGGACGGGAACGGCACGACGAGAAGATCACGGTGTACGTGTCCGCCGAGGAACTGATGGACCTCGAACACGCCCGCCTGGTGCTCCGCGGCGAGCACGGGCTCGCGGTCGACCGCGGGCGGATCGTCCGGGAGGCGGTCGCCGTCGTCCTCGCGGATCTGGAATCCCGCGGGGACGCGAGCATCCTCGTACGACGGCTGCGCGGGCGGTAGCGGTAGCCTGCGACGGCTATGACCTCGAACGACCCGCCTCCGACCGCCGCCTCCGGCGGGCGCCGGCGCGCGCTGGGCCGGGGGCCGGGCACGGCGTCCGCTCACGACGGGCCCGAGGCCCCGGCCGCACCGGAGCGGCCCGCTCCGTCGCCCCCGCCCGGTGGCGCCCCGCCCGGACCGCAGGCACCCCGGGACCCCTCGGCCGCCGGGGAGGCCGTGGAGCCCGGCACGCCGGACACCCCCGGCCCGGTCCCCGGCGAACCGTCCCAGGCGCCCGCAGCGGGCCTTGTCGACTCCCCCCGCTCCCCGAGTCCGGCGCGTGCGCGGCAGGCGCCCCAGCCGCCCGTCAAGGCCCCGGTGGCGCCCCCGCGGCCCGCGGAGGCCCTCCGGCCGCCGCCCGCCGCGGCCGGAGGGGCGCGGGACGAGCGGCGCGAGGCCCCGCGCCCCACCCCGCCGCCGGACACGGACGGGGCGGCCGGCGGCCCGGTCCCGGCCGGTGCGGACACCGGACCGGGGGCCCGCGGAGCGCATCCGGCCGTCGGTGCCACCCACGGCGCCTCTCCCGGTACCGGGAGAGCCTCCGCGCCCGGGGCGGTCCCGGGGGACGCGCCGGACGACGGGGTCTTCACGGTGCGGCTCTCCAACTTCGAGGGCCCCTTCGACCTGCTGCTCCAGCTGATCTCCAAGCACAAGCTCGACGTCACCGAGGTCGCGCTGTCCACGGTGACCGACGAGTTCATGGCGCACATCCGCGCCATGGGCCCCGACTGGGACCTCGACCAGACGACCGAGTTCCTCGTCGTCGCCGCGACCCTGCTCGACCTCAAGGCCGCCCGCCTGCTGCCGACCGCCGAGGTCGAGGACGAGGCCGACCTGGCCCTCCTGGAGGCACGGGACCTGCTGTTCGCGCGGCTGCTCCAGTACCGCGCCTACAAGCGGATCGCCGACATCTTCACCGCCCGGCTCGACGAAGAGGGCCGCCGCTACCCGCGGACCGTGGGCCTGGAGGCGCACCACGCGGCGCTGCTGCCCGAGGTGGTCATCAGCATCGGCGCGGAGGGGTTCGCCCGGCTCGCGGTGAAGGCGATGCAGCCCAAGCCCCGACCGCAGGTCTACGTCGACCACATCCACGCGCCGCTCGTCAGCGTGCAGGAGCAGGCGCAGATCGTGGTGGCGCGGCTGCGGGAGCTGGGCGAGGCCGGCTTCCGCGCGCTCGTCGAGGACACCGACGACGTCCTCACCGTGGTGGCCCGGTTCCTGGCCCTGCTGGAGCTGTACCGGGAGAAGGCCGTGGCCCTCGACCAGGAGGAGGCCCTCGGCGAACTGACGGTGCGCTGGACGGGCGGCGACGGCGCGGACCAGCCGCGGGTGACGGACGAGTTCGACCGGCCCGCCGCGGAGCCGGCGGAGGACGGCGACCGGGCGTCCGGGAGGCGCCGGGAGCCCGCAGCGGCCGGAGAGTCCGGCGACAGCGAAGCGGCCGCGCGGGGCGCGGGTACCACGGAGAGCGGGGAGCGGCAGACGTGAGCGAGGACACCACGGGGACCACGGCGGGACCGCGCACGGTCGCCGACCTCGATCTCGGGCCCGCCCTGGAGGCCGTCCTGATGGTCGTGGACGAACCCGCGACCGAGGAGCACCTCGCGAAGATACTGGAGCGGCCCCGGCGGCAGATCGCCGACGCCCTGCGCGCCCTGGCCGACGAGTACACCGTCCAGGGCCGCGGCTTCGAGCTGCGGCTGATCGCCGGGGGTTGGCGTTTCTACACCCGGCCCGCGTACGCGGCGGCCGTGGAGCGCTTCGTCCTGGACGGGCAGCAGGCCCGGCTCACCCAGGCCGCCCTGGAGACGCTGGCCGTCGTCGCCTACCGCCAGCCGGTCAGCCGTTCCCGGGTCTCCGCGGTCCGCGGGGTCAACTGCGACGGCGTGATGCGCACGCTCCTCCAGCGGGGTCTGGTGGAGGAGGCGGGCGCGGAACCCGAAACAGGTGCGATCCTGTACGTGACGACGAACTACTTCCTGGAGCGAATGGGCCTGCGCGGTCTGGACGAGCTCCCCGAGCTCGCGCCCTTCCTCCCCGAGGCGGACGCGATCGAGGCCGAGACGCTGGAAGGGGTCCCGTCGTTCGATCCGGACGCACCGGACGAAGACGCAGACGACACGACGACGACGGAACTTTGATGCGAAGCAGTGGCAGTGGCAGCGGCAGGAACAGCGGGCGCGGCAACCCGCGGGGAACCGGCGGGAACACGCCCCGGGGAACCGGCGGCGGCTCGCGCGGAGCCGGTGGCTCCCAGCCGAGAAGCGCGGGAGGGCGCGACGACCGGGGGCGTGCCGACGACCGGCCCAAGCGCCCCAGCAAGCCGCGCCCGGAGGAGCGCCGCTACGACGTGGGCCCGGGCGCCTCGCAGGAGGGCCCCAAGTCCGGGCGCGGAGCCTCCGCGCGCGGAGGCGCCAAGGGCGGCCCCCGGCAGGGGCAGCAGCGCGGCGGGCGCACGACGCCCTCGCGTTCGCGCGAGTACGAGACGCGGGCGGAGGAGCGCAACCGCGACCGCTACGCCGGCAAGCCCGACGTCAAGCTCCCCAAGACCTTCCCGGGCGCCGAGGAGGAGGGCGAGCGCCTGCAGAAGGTGCTCGCACGCGCGGGCTACGGTTCCCGGCGGGCCTGCGAGGAGCTGGTCGACCAGGCCAGGGTCGAGGTCAACGGGGAGATCGTGCTGGAGCAGGGGCTGCGCGTCGACCCGGAGAAGGACGAGATCAAGGTCGACGGCCTGACCGTCGCGACGCAGTCGTACCAGTTCTTCTCGCTGAACAAGCCCGCCGGTGTCGTCTCCACCATGGAGGACAACGAGGGCCGTCAGTGCCTCGGCGACTACGTGACCAACCGCGAGACGCGGCTGTTCCACGTGGGCCGGCTCGACACCGAGACCGAGGGCGTCATCCTGCTCACCAACCACGGTGAGCTCGCACACCGGCTGACCCACCCCAAGTACGGCGTGAAGAAGGTCTACCTGGCGCACATCGTCGGTCCGATCCCGCGCGACCTGGGCAAGCGGCTCAAGGACGGCATCCAGCTGGAGGACGGGTACGCCAAGGCGGACCACTTCCGGGTCGTGGAGCAGACCGGCAAGAACTACCTGGTCGAGGTGACCCTGCACGAGGGCCGCAAGCACATCGTGCGGCGCATGCTCGCCGAGGCGGGTTTCCCGGTCGACAAGCTGGTGCGCGTCGCCTTCGGCCCGATCACCCTGGGGGACCAGAAGTCGGGCTGGCTGCGCCGCCTGTCGAACACCGAGGTCGGCATGCTGATGGCGGAGGTCGGCCTCTAGTGCCGTGACCGGAAGGGTGCGCCGGACGGCTCGCGGCGTCCGGTGCGGTGCGGCGCACGGCGGAGCGTCTCCCGCGTACGGGATGTACCCGGGTGATGCGGCGACGCGGCGAGGTGCCGTGCCGGGCGTCGCGAGCCGGTGAACCTTTCCGGCCGGGGCGCCAGCCCCGCCCGCCTCCCCGGCGGTCGCGGCCGCCCCGCCCCCGCCCACGACGGCCGGCTCCGGATTCTCTCCGGGGCCGGCCGTCGTCGTCCCGTGCCGTCCGCGTGACGGGTGCCGATGCCCCGTGTGCCGCCCTGGCCCCAGGGGCGGACCGCTCTCCCACGGCGGCCGCCGGATTCCCCGGCATGCCCGCCCGTGAGCCTTGTCGGCACCCGCAGTTCTCCTTTATGGTCGTATTGACCATAGTCATGTTGACCATAAAGGGGGGTGGGGGAGTGGCCCGCGAGGAAGGTCGCGCGCCGGGCGGTGCGGCGCCGAAGGGATACGACAAGTACGCCTTCGAGCCGTTCGCCGTCACCGTCGACCTGGCCGTCCTGACCGTGCGCGCGGGCGCGCTCCACGTGCTGCTCGTCGAGCGCGGACAGGAGCCGTACGCCGGCCGCTGGGCGCTGCCCGGCGGCTTCGTGCTGCCGCACGAGTCCGCCGAGACCGCCGCGCGCCGTGAACTCGCCGAGGAGACCGGCCTGTCGGACATCTCCGGGCTCCACCTGGAACAGGTGCGCACCTACAGCGAACCCGACCGCGACCCCCGCATGCGGATCGTCTCCGTCGCCTTCGCCGCCCTGCTGGCCGACGCCCCCGAACCGCGCGGCGGCGGAGACGCGGCACAGGCGCAGTGGCTGCGCTTCAACGCCCTCGCCCCGCTCGCCTTCGACCACGACCGCATCCTCGCCGACGCCCACGAACGGGTGGGCGCCAAGCTCGAGTACACCTGTCTCGCCACCTCCTTCCTCCCGCCCGAGTTCACCCTCGGAGAGCTGCAGCAGGTCTACGAGACCGTATGGGGCACCGCCCTCGACCGGCCCAACTTCCGCCGGAAGGTGCTCGCGACACCCGGTTTCGTCGAACCGGTCCCCGGCGCCGCGCGCCTCACCGGCGGACGCGGCAAGCCCGCCGCCCTCCACCGGGCGGGCGGCGCGAAAGCCCTGCACCCACCCCTGCTGCGCCCCGCCTCGGAAGGACGGACCCGATGACCACCACCACCCTCGCCAAACGTGCCGCCACCGGCTCGCTCGTCGGTCTCGCCCTCGGCGACGCGCTCGGCTTCCCCACCGAGTTCAACTCCGTGCCCGCCATCCTCGACAAGTGCGGGCCCTGGCGGGGCATGGCGCTGCCGCGGCCCGCAATCGTCACCGACGACACCCAGATGACGCTCGCCCTGGCCAGGGGCCTGCGCACCGCCATGGACCGCGGGCTGCTGGGGCCGCCGCGGATGGAACGGCCGGTGCGCGAGGAGTTCGTGGACTGGTACCGCTCGCCGCAGAACAACCGCGCCCCCGGGCGGACCTGCCTCACCGCCTGCAACCTCCTCGCCGACGGCAGGCGCCGCTGGCAGGAGGCCAGCCAGATCGGCTCCAAGGGCTGCGGCGCCAACATGCGGGTCGCGCCGGTCGGCCTGGTCCGCGGACTGAGCGCCGAACAGCGCGCCGGCGCCGCCCAGTTCCAGGCCGCGCTCACCCACGGCCACCCCACCGCGCTCGCCGCCTCGGACCTGACCGCCCACGCCGTGTGGCTGCTCGCCGGGGGCACCGAACCCCTGGGCCTGGTCGGCCGGCTGCGCTCGTACGCGTACGAGAACCGGCAGCGCTACCACGCGCGCTGGCTGGGCGACCTGTGGACCTTCGGCGAGGACGACACGCCCCAGCAGTACATCGCGCGGGGCTGGGACGAGTGCCTCGACGCCCTGGACAACCTCCGGCACGCCGTGCGCACCGCCTCTCCCGAGACCGATCCCTGCCTGGCCACCGGCGGCGGCTGGATCGCAGAGGAGGCGCTCGCCACCGGCCTGCTGTGCTTCCTCCTCTTCGTCGACGAACCCGTCACCGCCCTGCGCCGCGCCGCCTGCACCTCCGGCGACTCCGACTCGATCGCGTGCCTGACCGGTGCGTTCGCCGGCGCCTACCACGGCTCCCAGGCATGGCCCCGGGAATGGGCCGACCGCATCGAGTACCAGGGCGACCTGATGGCGCTGGGAGCGCTCTGGGACGCTTGAGGCATGACAGACGCCCCCGGCCTCGGTGCCGGCCTCGCCGACGTGGTGACCGAGCAGCCCGACCCCGTGCTCTTCGCCACCGTCTCCGGGGCCCACCTGTACGGCTTCCCCTCGCGCGACTCCGACGTGGACCTGCGGGGCGTCCACCTGCTGCCCACGGCCGACCTGGTGGGCCTGCGCGAGCCGACGGAGACCCGGTCCCGCATGTGGCTGCGGGACGGCGTCGAGATGGACCTCGTCACCCACGACCTGCGCAAGTTCGTGCGCCTGATGCTGCGGCGCAACGGCTACGTGCTGGAGCAGCTGCTCTCCCCGCTCGTCGTGCACACCGGTGAGGAGCACCGGGAGCTGGCCGCCCTCGCTCCCGGAGTCCTCACCCGCCACCACGCCCACCACTACCGGGGGTTCGCCTCGACGCAGTGGCGGCTCTTCGAGCGCACCGGCGAACTCAAACCGCTGCTCTACACCTTCCGCGTCCTGCTCACCGGCATCCACCTCATGCGCCGCGGCGAGGTGGTCGCCGATCTCCCGGCCCTCCTCGGGCGGATCCCCTCGCCCGGCTACCTCCCGGATCTCATCGCGCAGAAGGCGGAGCGGGAGCACGGCGCGGCCGACGTCCCCCACGCGCGGGTGCAGGAGGACGTGGAGCGGCTGCACGGCCTCCTCGACGAGGCCCAGGCGGCCTCGTCGCTGCCGGACACCCCCTCCGTGCGCGACGCCCTGCACGACTTCGTCGTCCGCGTCCGCCTCGGCGCGGACCGGGACGGACCGGCGCCGCTGTAGGGCGTGCCCCGAACGTCCCGTCGCCCGCCCGGAGGGCGGGCCGCGCGGCGCCGGGTGCGGCGGCAGTACGCGCAGGGCGCCGCACGGCGGAGTGGGATCTTCGCGACACGCCCCGGTGCCGCGACGGGGCGAACGTCGGCTGCCGCGGCGCCAAGGGCTGCCCCGTCACTCCCCGGCGGGCGCGCGACGACGGCCGCGGCACCTCGCCGCGTTGCCGGACGGCCCGCATGCACCCGGTACGAGGGCGGCCCTCCGCCGTGCGACGCACCGCGGCCGACGCCGCGCGCCGATCCACCGGGGATGACGGGACAGCCCTTTCAGGGGGTGTGCGCACTCTCCCGAGGCGCGGCGCATTCCCGGAGCGCCGACGCCCGGCGCACCCGGACCAGGAAGTCCTCCACGCGCGCGTGGTCCGGCTCGGCGGGGAGCGGACTGCCCGCCCGCGCCTCCTCGGCCTCGGTCGCCAGCCGGGACATCCACCGCTCGACCTCGCGCCAGGCGACCTCGCCCCGCTTCACCGCGAGGAGCGGCTCGCGCTGGTCGCCGACGTCGACGGTGAGGGTCCCGGTGCGCAGCAGATCGCGTGAACTCGCCAGCAGCCGCAGCAGATGCATGGCGTGCTTCCAGCGCGGGGCGCCGCGCCGGCGGACGTCGGCCTCCAGCTTCCGCCGCTGGCCCAGCGCGTAGCGGGCGAACGTCTCGTGCGCCCGCCGGGACAGGAACGCCCCCTTGAGCGCGAGGAGTTCGCGTCCCACCTCGTCCGCGTGCTCGACGAGCGGGGAGTGCAGGCACTCCAGGATGTTCGGGTTGGCGCGCAGCGCGAGCGCGCAGAACCGCTCCAGCTCCCAGCTGAACTGCTCCTCGGCCGGGCCCTCGACGTGGGTCGGGGGCTTGGCGAGGCGCCAGAACAGCGGGGTCGGCGCGAGGAAGACGCCGCGCAGGTCCGTGTCGCTGGTGTCCGTGGCGAGGCCGAAGGCCCGGGACCCCGTCACGCAGGCGTAGACCGTGTGGTCACGCACCAGGGCCAGGGCAGGCGGGGCAGCGGCCGGCGGGTCATGAGGCGCCGGTTCGTCTGACGGCGCCGCGGGGGGCCGCGGCGCGCCGGGTTCGGAGGGCATGCCGGGAGCGTACGGTGCGTCTCAGGCCAGGCGAATCGCTTTTCCGTCCACGACGATCTTCTCCGCGGGCAGCGGAGCGGGAGCGGGACCGGCCGTGACGGCGCCGTCCTCGACGCTGAACCTGCTGCCGTGACAGGGGCAGTCGATGGTGCCGTCCGCGACCTTGTTCACCGTGCAGCCCTGGTGGGTGCAGATCGCCGAGAAGGCCCGGAAGTCGCCCTCCTTGGGCTGGGTGACCACGAGCTTGCGCTCCTTGAAGACCGTGCCGCCGCCGACCGGGATGTCACCGGTGGCGGAGATCTCCTCCCCGCTCGACGCCTTCGGAGAGGCGTCCTCGGAGGAGCCGCCGCCCCCGTCCCCGGACCCGTCGCATCCCACGAGCAGCGCGGACGCCCCCGTCGCGAGGATCACGGTGCGGCGCGTCGGGCGGTGGGTCATGTCGTCACTCCGAAGGTACGGAAGAAAGTCAGAGGGGGGACGTCGGCCGGAGGGCCGTCGGCCCGGCGAGGGCCAGGCCGCCGACGACCGGCAGCGGCCGGCCGGGCGGACGCTCCGAGCGGGCAGCAGCATCTTGGCACCGAAGGCACCGAAGAAGAAGCACCCGGGGCGCGAGTGCGGCGGGACGCGCGGTGCGGAGCCCGGAAAGCCCGGCCCGCAACCGCAGTGCGCCGCGACCGGTACCGGCACCAGGAGCGCGGTCCGCCCCGACCTGCGGTGGAGGGTCCCCGCCCGGCCCGGCTCGGGCAGCTCCCCGTCCAACGTCAGCGCCGACGCGAACCGCGCCAGGGCGAGCGGGAGCCCCGTCGTGGCGAGCCGGGACTGCACGGCACCGGTGCCGCCGAAGCCGGCGAGGTCGAACGCCGCTCCCGAGCGTGCCGTGCGGTTCCGCGCCGCCGCACGGCGCGGCGGTCGTCTCGGCAGGCGGGCGCCGCGCACCACCCGCCCCGGCCCTGACTAGGCTGGTCACGACACCGACGCAGACCAGCGAGGAGCATCACCGTGGCGGTACGAGCGGTCCGGGGCGCCGTGCAACTGGAACGGGACGAGGCCGGCCACATGGACGAGCGGGTCGGCGAGCTGCTCACCGCCCTGCTGGAGCGCAACGCGCTCACCGCGGACGACCTGATCAGCATCTGGTTCACCGCGACCCCCGACCTGCACAGCGACTTCCCCGCTGCGGCGGCGCGCGGTCTCGGCATCGTCGACGTCCCGCTGATCTGCGCGCAGGAACTGGACGTCGAGGGTGCGATGCCCCGGGTGGTCCGCGTCCTCGCCCACATCACGTCGGACCGGCCGCGCGCGGAGATCGCGCACGTCTACCTCGGCGCCGCGGGCGCGCTGCGCAAGGACATCGCCCAGTGAGAACCGCACTCGTCATCGGCACCGGCCTCATCGGCACCTCGGCCGCCCTCGCGCTCGCCGACCGCGGTGTCACCGTCCACCTCGCCGACCACGACCCGGAGCAGGCGCGCACGGCCGCCGCGCTCGGGGCGGGCACCGAGGAGCCGCCCGCCGGTCCCGTCGACCTCGCCGTCGTCGCCGCGCCGCCCGCGCACGTCGCCGCCACGCTCGCCGACGCCATGCGCCGCGGCCTCGCCCGCGGCTACCTCGACGTCGCCAGCGTCAAGGGCGGGCCGCGCCGCGAGCTGGAGGCCCTCGGCCTCGATCTCACCTCGTACATCGGTTCGCACCCCATGTCCGGCCGGGAGAAGTCCGGACCGCTCGCCGCGACCGGCGACCTCTTCGAGGGGCGGCCCTGGGTGCTGACCCCCACCCGGGACACCGACACCGAGGTCCTGAACCTGGCCCTGGAGCTGGTGTCGCACTGCCGTGCCGTACCCGTCGTGATGGACGCGGACGCCCACGACCGGGCCGTCGCCCTCGTCTCGCACATGCCGCATCTGGTGTCGAGCCTGGTCGCGGCCCGGCTGGAGCACGCGGAGGAGGCGGCCGTACGGCTGTGCGGGCAGGGCATCCGGGACGTGACCCGCATCGCCGCCTCGGACCCCCGGATGTGGATCGACATCCTCTCCGCGAACCCCGGCCCCGTGGCCGACCTGCTCACCGACGTCTCCGCCGACCTCGACGAGACGGTACGGGCCCTGCGCGCCCTCCAGTCCGCCGACGAGGCCGAGCGCCGCGACGGCGTCACCGGCGTCGAGGACGTGCTGCGCCGCGGCAACGCGGGCCAGGTCCGCGTCCCCGGCAAGCACGGCTCCGCACCGCGTGCCTACGAGGTCGTCGCGGTCCTCATCGACGACCAGCCGGGCCAGCTCGCCCGGATCTTCGCCGACGCGGGACAGGCCGGGGTCAACATCGAGGACGTGCGCATCGAGCACGCCACCGGGCAGCAGGCCGGCCTGGTGCAGCTGATGGTCGAGCCGAAGGCGGCGCCGATGCTCGGCGCCGCCCTGCGGGACCGGGGCTGGGCGCTGCGCCAGTAGCGGCCCGACCGGGTCCCGCCGGGCGGTCTCCCCGGGTCCCGCGGGCACGCCTGCTCCGGGGGCCGCCCGCGACCCCGGGCACCCGTTCCGCGGGCCCGCGCCGCCCCGCGGGGGAAACCGTCGCCCCGGGCCGCCGGGGAAGGGCCAGTAATACGGGGTCCGCGGAGCCAGTAACCTTGTGCGGGGCGCGTTCGTGCCCCGCACAGACCTCCACCCCGCACCAGGAAGGTGTTCCCACCGTGGAAAACGGCGCCGCCCGGACCGCTCCGACCGTCATCGTCGCCATCGACGGCCCCTCGGGCACGGGCAAGTCGAGCACCTCGAAGGCCGTGGCCGCGAAGCTCGGGCTGCGCTACCTGGACACCGGGGCCCAGTACCGCGCGATCACGTGGTGGATGGTCAGCAACGGCATCGACGTCGCGGACCCCGCCGCGATCGCCTCCGCCGCCGGCAAGCCCGACATCGTCTCCGGCACCGACCCCTCCGCCCCCACCATCACGGTGGACGGCACGGACGTCGCGGGCCCGATCCGCACGCAGGACGTCACCTCCAAGGTCAGCGCGGTCAGCGCCGTGCCCGAGGTGCGGGCCCGGATCACCGAGCTGCAGCGGGCGCTCGCCGCGTCCGCGCCCGAGGGCATCGTCGTCGAGGGCCGCGACATCGGCACCACCGTGCTGCCCGACGCCGACCTGAAGATCTTCCTCACCGCCTCCCCGGAGGCGCGCGCCGCCCGCCGCAGCGGTGAGCTGCAGGGCGCCGACGTCGCCGCCACCCGCGAGGCGCTCGTCCGGCGCGACGCCGCCGACTCCACCCGCAAGACGTCCCCGCTGGCCAAGGCGGACGACGCGGTCGAGGTCGACACCTCCGACCTCACGCTCCAGCAGGTCATCGAGTGCGTCGTCACCCTGGTCGAGGAGAAGCGGGCCGCCCGGTGACCGCACCCTCCGCGAGAGGCGCCGAGGTCGGGCGCCGGATCGGCGTCGGCCTGATGTACGGGCTGTGGAAGCCGCGCGTCCTCGGCGCCTGGAAGGTCCCCGCGGCCGGCCCGGTGATCCTGGCCGTCAACCACGCGCACAACATCGACGGGCCGATGGTCATGGGCGTGGCCCCGCGGCCCACCCACTTCCTGATCAAGAAGGAAGCCTTCGTCGGGCCGCTCGATCCGTTCCTCCTCGGCATCGGCCAGCTGAAGGTCGACCGCCACACCACCGACCGCACCGCCATCACGGACGCGCTCGGCGTCCTGACCTCCGGCGGCGTCCTCGGTATCTTCCCCGAGGGCACCCGCGGCGAGGGAGACTTCTCCTCGCTCCGGGCCGGGCTCGCCTACTTCGCGGTGCGCAGCGGCGCCCCCATCGTCCCCGTGGCGGTGCTGGGCAGCACCGACCGCAACAGCCGGCTGGTCAAGGGGCTGCCCCCGCTGCGCAGCAGGGTCGACGTCGTCTTCGGGGACCCCTTCGAGGCCGGCGACGGCAGCGGACGGCGTACGCGCGCCGCCCTGGACGAGGCCACCGGCCGCATCCAGAAGCAGCTCAGCGCCCACCTGGACCACGCCAGGCGTCTCACCGGACGCCGGGAAAACGCCGGGCGCCCCACCGGGCGTTAGGCGACACTTGAGTAGTGGGACGGCCCGTTGTGCGGCCGTTCCACCGATCACCACGATGGAACGACGAGGTACGGACTTCATGAACGACCACATCCAGCCCGACGGCTCGGAGCACGAGCACGGGGCGCTTGGCGATGCCGAGTACGCGGAGTTCATGGAGCTCGCCGCGGAAGAGGGCTTCGACGTCGACGACGTCGAGGGCGCGATCGAGGCGGCCGGGCACGGCCCGCTGCCCGTCCTCGCCGTCGTGGGCCGCCCGAACGTGGGCAAGTCGACCCTGGTGAACCGGATCATCGGCCGTCGCGAGGCGGTCGTCGAGGACAAGCCCGGCGTCACCCGCGACCGCGTCACCTACGAGGCGGAGTGGGCGGGCCGCCGCTTCAAGGTCGTCGACACCGGCGGCTGGGAGCAGGACGTCCTCGGCATCGACGCGTCCGTGGCCGCCCAGGCCGAGTACGCGATCGACGCCGCCGACGCGGTGGTCTTCGTCGTCGACGCCAAGGTCGGCGCCACCGACACCGACGAGGCCGTCGTCCGGCTGCTGCGCAAGGCCGGCAAGCCCGTCGTGCTGTGCGCCAACAAGGTCGACGGCATGAGCGGCGAGGCCGACGCGGCCTACCTGTGGTCGCTCGGGCTCGGCGAGCCGCACCCGGTCTCCGCGCTGCACGGCCGCGGCACCGGCGACATGCTCGACGCCGTCCTGGAGGCGCTGCCCGAGGCCCCGGCGCAGACCTTCGGCACCGCGGTGGGCGGCCCTCGCCGCATCGCCCTGATCGGCCGCCCCAACGTCGGCAAGTCCTCCCTGCTGAACAAGGTGGCCAACGAGGACCGCGTCGTCGTCAACGAGCTCGCCGGCACCACCCGCGACCCGGTGGACGAGCTGATCGAACTCGGCGGCGTCACCTGGAAGTTCATCGACACGGCCGGTATCCGCAAGCGGGTGCACCTCCAGCAGGGCGCCGACTACTACGCCTCGCTGCGCACCGCCGCCGCCGTCGAGAAGGCCGAGGTCGCGGTCATTCTGATCGACGCGTCCGAGAGCATCTCCGTCCAGGACCAGCGGATCGTCACCATGGCCGTCGAGGCCGGGCGCGCGATCGTGCTCGCCTTCAACAAGTGGGACACCCTCGACGAGGAGCGCCGCTACTACCTGGAGCGGGAGATCGAGACCGAGCTCCTCCAGGTGGCCTGGGCTCCCCGCGTGAACGTCTCGGCCCGCACCGGCCGGCACATGGAGAAGCTCGTCCCGGCGATCGAGACCGCGCTGGACGGCTGGGAGACCCGCGTCCCCACCGGCCGTCTGAACGCCTTCCTCGGCGAGCTGGTCGCCGCCCACCCGCACCCGATCCGCGGCGGCAAGCAGCCCCGCATCCTGTTCGGCACCCAGGCGGGCACCAAGCCCCCGCGGTTCGTGCTGTTCGCCTCCGGCTTCATCGAGCACGGCTACCGCCGCTTCGTCGAGCGCCGGCTGCGCGAGGAGTTCGGCTTCGAGGGGACCCCGATCCACATCTCGGTGCGGGTCCGCGAGAAGCGCGGTGCCAACAAGAAGAAGTAGGCCCGGTGGTACGGGTGAGGGGGCGGCTCCCGACGGAGCCGCCCCCTCACCCGTACCCGGCCGGAGAACCGTTTCTCACAGTCCTCGGCGCGGTGCCGGGGGCAGCGCGGCGGGGATGTGGTGCATTCCCGTGCCCGGCTGCCTGCCGCCCGCCTGCCAGACGGCGGTCGCGCCCTGGCCGTTCTGCGCCGCGAGCTGTCGGGCGGTCTGCGCCCCCGCGCTGTAGGAGCTGTACGAGCTGTACGGCCCCGACGGGCTGTAGGAGTTCGAACCGCGCGCGAGACTCCCGAACGCGGTGAAGCCGAGTTGCTCCTCCCCGTGCCGGTCGCCGGGCAGGGCCCTGAACGACCGGACCCATTCGGCGTAGAGCGCGTCGTAGATCGGCGTGGCCGACGGGCCGGTCGACGTGTTCCGGGCCGATCGGGACGCCGGCACCTCGCTGCCGGAAGCGAGCGGAAGGGGCGCGCCGGACGGAGGGACCGGCTGGAAGGGGCGGCGGCTGGGGACGTCGTAGGTGTGCACGTACGTGCCAACGACCCCGCCGCCCGTCGGATGCGGGCGGACCGGCCCTTTCGCAAACGACCGGGAGCGAGCGGCGCTCGCGGGGGGCGCGGGCGGCCCACCAGGCGACCTCCCGCATCCGGTGCGCCCGTCCCCGGCCCCGCGCCGGCCGGTGACCCGGGCGCCGGGGCCCGGCGGCGCAGGACGTCACGCGCCGGGCACGAAGGCGCCCGGCACGCGACGCGGGCCGGGAGAGCCCGCGTCCGCCGTCACGGGCGCGGGGGGCCCGGGGAGACGGGAACGCGGGCGCGGCCCCGCGGAGAGGCCCGGACCCGGCGCGGCGGTCGTCGGCTCAGGTGCCGGCGAGCGGCATGGTGGCCGCGACGAGCTTGCCGTTGGCCGCGGCCTTGTCGAGCGCGTCGCGCAGCAGGTCCTCGCGGGGCTGCCGTCCGATCGAGCCGACCGGCGCCGCGAACAGCAGGACCTGCTGGTGCTTGGTGGCGGCGGAGCGCCAGGTGTCGGCGACCTGGAGGGCCTGGTGTGCCTGCCACCAGGCCACGGGGGAGCCGCCGCCGGTGCCCGGCTGGAGCACCGCGTGCAGCTGTCCCATCGCGAGCAGGACGGACCAGCCGTGGAGGACCGGCGGCACCGCGTTCAGCTCGGTCACCGGCATGAAGCCCTGCTCGATCAGCAGCGGCAGGAAGTCGTCGCCGATGTCGGTGGAGCCGGGCCGCACGATCGGGCCGGTCGGCTCGACCACCAGGGCCGGGTGCAGGTCGCCGTCGATCAGCACGAGCCCGCTGGTCACGCCGAGCACGGCCTGCTCGGGCGGGGCGTCGGCGGGAGCGCCGTCGGGGTGGATCGACCGGACGGCGCCCTGCAGTTGCTCCTCGGTCACCTGCACGACCTGCGAGGGCAGGCAGGTGGCGTGGGCGAAGGCGAGGACGGCGGTCTCGTCGCCGATGAACAGGACCGTGCTGGTCCGCTCCTGTTCCGAGTCGCCCGGGGTGCGGCAGGACGTGCAGTCGTAGCTGCCGGGGGCGTTCTCTCCGGCGAGCAGCCGGTCGGCTTCTTCGTCGCCGATCTCGGCGCGTACGTCGTCGCTGACGTCGAGCATGCGCGGCACGGTGGCTCCTCGGGATGCGGTGCGTGGCGGTGCCGGGTGGCTCCCGGCCCATGAACCCGGGGGTTCCCGGCTCATGAAGATGACAACGGGCGATCTGTGGCCGGAGTCACGCTCGGAAGCGAACGGAATCGAACCAACCGACGCCCACGGTGAAGTGCGCCCCGGAATCGGTCACTCCTTGTCAACACGACGCCGATGGAGGGAAGTTGAACGGGTGAAGTGGGTCACAGGCTGCCGGGGGCACTGGTCGACAAATCCGGAAATCACCAGATGAAGTGGGTGGCCGAAAATCGCCGATACCTGAGGTAACGGGGAACTGGCCTCGTATGACGGGGAATTGGTTGATACCCGGCCGCCCCGCTCCTTAGATTCCTCCGCCGTGTGCAACGAGCACCGCTCGGGAACGTCCGCCGGCCGACACGGGAACGACCGCACCACAGCACTGCCTCCGGCGGACGGGGCGGAGCGCGACGACCGCGTCCTACACGCGGGACGCCGCGCTCCCGCCCTGGGGGACCCCGGGTGTCTGGAGAGGGAAATACATGTCCGCATGTGCCGAGAGCGCTCACGGCAACGGTTCCACGTCCCGTACGGCGAACAGCGCGCGTACGGCGGCGGTTCTCGCCGGGGCGGCCCTGCTCGCCCCGCTCGGTGTGCTCGCCGCGACCGGCGAGGCCACCGCGGCCGACAACGGAGTGTGGGACCGCATCGCCCAGTGCGAGAGCGGCGGCAACTGGCACATCAACACCGGCAACGGCTACTACGGGGGACTGCAGTTCTCCGCCGGCACCTGGCGCGCCTACGGCGGCACGGCCTACGCGCCGACCGCCGACCAGGCCTCCCGGTCCGCCCAGATCGCCGTCGCGGCCAAGGTCCAGCGTGCGCAGGGCTGGGGCGCCTGGCCCACCTGCTCGGCCCGCGCGGGCGCCTACGGCGGCGCGCCCGCCGCCCCGGCCTCGGGCGGCTCCACCCGGTCCACGACGCCGAGGTCGGCTCCGAAACCGCCGTCGAAGCCGGCACCGAAGGCCCCTGCCGCCGCCCCGGCGACGGCGCAGGAGCGTCCCGCGGCCCGCACCAACCGCGGTTCGTCCCGCGGTGACTACACCGTCCGCGAGGGCGACACGCTGAGCGCCATCGCCGCCCGGCACGCGACGACCTGGCGGAAGATCTACGCCGCCAACCAGGGCGTCATCGGCGACGACCCCGACCTGATCGTGCCCGGACAGCGGCTCGACATCTGAGCGGTGCCGCCGAGCGCGGCACGAAGGGCCCCGTCCGGTCGTCCGACCGGGTGGGGCCCCCGGCGTGCCGGGCGCGGTGGGACGGGACCGCCGGGCGGCCTGCTTAGCGTGGCCCGATGCCTCCCATGTCGAACAGGTGCGCCCCGGCGACCGCCAGGGCCGCGGCCGGAGCGCCGCACGGTCCCGCCCGGTACGCGGCCGTCGCCGTCGCAGCCGCCGCCGTACTGTCCGCCCTCGCGCCGCAGGAAGCGGTCGCCGCACCGTCGCCCTCGCTGCCGCCTCACCGGACCGCGGCCGTCGCCCACTGCCTCTCCGGCGGCTGGCCCTGGGGCTGCATCGCCGACTGCGAGTCCAGTGGCCGCTGGAACATCAACACCGGCAACGGCTTCTACGGCGGCCTCCAGTTCTGGCAGCCCACCTGGAAGGACTTCGGCGGGCTCGCCTACGCGCCGCGCGCCGACCTCGCCACCCGCGCCGAGCAGATCACGGTCGCCGAGAAGGTCCTGGCCGTCCAGGGCTGGGGGGCCTGGCCCGCCTGCTCCAAGAAGTACGGGCTGCGGGGCCGCGCGCACATCGTCAAGAACGGCGACACGCTCTCGGCGATCGCCCGCAAGCACCGGGTCGCGGGTGGCTGGCAGGCCCTCTACCAGGCCAACAGGAAGACGATCGGAGCCGACCCGAACAAGCTGACACCGGGAACGCTGCTCACCCTCCCGTGACTCGTAACTCGTAACTCGCGGCTCGTGGCCCACGGAAAGTTGCCGGGAGCCGGGAGCCGGGAGCCGGGAGCCGGGAGCCGGGAGCCGGGAGCCGGGAGGCGCGAGCCGCGAGCCCGGAGGTGAGAGGTGGGAGGAATGTGGGGAGCCGGGTGGGCGGTGGCCGTTCGCCCGCGGGGCCCGGGGTTCGCCCCCTGCTGCGGGACGCCGAAGGCGGTGGCGCCCCGGGGCCCCGCCGGGGGGGGGGGGGCCCCGGGGGCCCCCCCCGGGGGGGGGGGGCCCCGGGGGGCCAACGCCTTCGGCGTCCCGCCCCGTCCCGTCGCCGTATCCGGCCCGCCCCGACGGACTCGCCGTGCCGCCCTCGCCGTCCGGGCCGGTGGATCCCGGGCCGCACCCCGGTCCGCGCCGACCGGCGGCCCCCCGGCCGGCGCGGGGACGGTGCCGGACCCGTGCCGACCGGCGCCGGGGCCCGGGCTCCCGGCGCCGGGGCACAGGCCGGCTGGCAGACTCGGCTCCATGCTGGAGACGTCCGCGAGGCTGCTGAGGCTGCTGTCGTTGTTGCAGGCCCACCGGGAGTGGTCGGGCGCCGACCTCGCGGGACGGCTGGGCGTCACCCCGCGCACCGTCCGCCGGGACGTCGACCGGCTGCGCGAACTGGGCTACCCCGTGCACGCCAGCCCCGGCACGGGCGGCGGCTACCGGCTCGGAGCCGGCGCCGAGCTGCCGCCGCTGCTCCTGGACGACGACGAGGCGGTCGCCGTGGCCGTCGGCCTGCGGACGGCCGCGGGGCAGGGCATCGAGGGCATCGGCGAGGCATCCGTGCGCGCCCTCGCCAAGCTGGAGCAGGTCCTGCCGGGCCGGCTGCGCCGCCGGGTCGGCGCACTGAACGCCGTGACGGTGCCGATGCTCCGCGGCCCCGAGCCCTCCGTCGTCGACCCCGCCGTCCTCACCGAACTGGCCACCGCCTGCCGGGACGGCGAGCGGCTCCGGTTCGACTACCGCGACCACGAGGGCTCCGCGACCCGCCGGACCGTCGAGCCCTACCGGCTGGTGTGCACCGAGCGCCGCTGGTACCTGGTCGCCTGGGACGTCGACCGGGGCGACTGGCGGACCTTCCGGGCCGACCGCGTCACGCCCCGGCCGCCGCACGGACCGCGCTTCCCTCCCCGTACGCCGCCCGCCGGTGATCTGGCCGCCTACGTCTCCCGGGGGGTCTCCGGACACGCGTACGCCACGCAGGCCGTCTTCCGGCTGCCGGTGTCCCGGGAGCGGGCGGCCGAGCGGATCTCGCCCTCGGCCGGGACGCTGGAGGCCGAGGGCGAGGACAGCTGCCTGCTGCGTACCGGCGCGGCGAGCCTGGACGTGATGGTCGTTCACGTGATGCTGACCGGCTTCGAGTTCGAGGTCGTCGAGCCGGCGGAGCTCACCGAGGCGATCGCGGCCGTCCGCGACCGGCTGTCCCGTGCGCTGGAGCGGACCGCGCACGAGCCTCCGGGGCCGCCTTCCCGCACGCCGTAGCGAACGTGCGCGGACGGCGGAGGCCGTGTGGGGGAACCGTGTATTTCCCTCCCGCTCCGGTCACTCGCGGCCGAGCGCGGAATCGTGCGGAGAGGAATGGAAAAGGGCACGCGGACACGGGAACTCGCACATTCCGCCGGATTATTCGGAGCGCACCGGCGCGGACGGGGAATTCAGTTCGACGGTGTTCGGAACACGGTGCGTGATCCCTCTGGGTAAAGGGGAGTTCGGCCGAAACGGGTGTCGTGAGCCTGTGACAGAGATGTGACCGCCGGGGGACGCGTGACGCACGGTCGCCGTCCGGGCTTCCGCCGCGGGGGCGCGGAGCCTAACGTGGCGCACATGGCACCCCTTCACCCCCCTCGTCCAGAGCCGCAGGACAGCCCGGAGAGCTATGTCGGACTGGAGGTGAGCCGGGCCGAGGAGCGCGCGCGGGAGCACGGCTGGTCCTCGGTGCGCTCGCTGCCACCCGGCACGATCATCACCATGGAGTACCTGGTGGGGCGGCTGAACTTCGAGGTCGACGACGGCAAGGTCGCGCGCTGCTGGAAGGGCTGACCGGCCCACCGCCCGCTCCGCCGGCCGGTGACGCGCGAAGGCCCCGGCTCGACGAGCCGGGGCCTTCGCGGTGCGGGGCGGGGGTGTGCGTACCGGCCCCGCGGTCCTCAGCCGCCCGTCAGGCGGGCCGTGGTGGTCGTGCCGGCCGCACGCGCCACGCGGTCGGCGTGCGGCGGCCGGCGGCTGCCCGCCGGGGTCACCGGGCTGCGTTCCGAGCGGGTCGTGTGCGGACCGGGAGCGAGATGGACGGGCGATCGGGCCGGCCGGGAGGCCGAGCCGCCCCGCGCGGGCAGGTCACCGCCGTCCGTGGTCGCGGGCCGGGCGGCCAGGACCGGCGCCCCGACCGGAGCCGGCGCGGGTGCGAGCCCGCCGCGACGGGACCTGCGGCTGTCGCGGAACGCGAGGATCCAGGCCTCGGCGCGCGCGATGAGCGGCTCGAACCAGGGCAGCGCCAGCAGGATGAGCAGGCCCGCGGCCCAGCCCAGCAGGACGTCGCTCAGCCAGTGCGTGCCCAGGTAGACAGTGGTGAGGCCGACCCCGAGCGAGGTCACGGCCGACAGCGCGGACAGCCAGCGCCTCGCGCGCGGCGTGGAGGCGAGATAGGCCAGGATTCCCCAGGTCACGACGGCGTTGGCGGTGTGACCGGAGGGGAATATATCGCCGCCGAGGCCCATCTCGTTCGACCCGATCGTCATGGCGTAGTGCGGGCCGAGGCGGCCCATGCCGATCTTGGCGGCGCCGACCGTGATGTTCAGCAGCAGCAGCGAGGTGCCGAGGGTGAGCAGCGGGCGCAGCGTGTGCTGGCGCCAGGAGCGCCAGCCCAGCCAGGCGGTGACCATCACCGCGGTGGGGCCGCGCTGGCCCAGGACCACGTAGTAGTCGAGGAAGGCGTGGATCTGCGGCCACTGCTGGTAGGGCCGGAAGAACATGACCTGCCAGTCGAACCGGACCAGCCAGGACGTGATCGAGACGGCCCACACGATGGCCAGGTAGAAGGCCAGGGTCGCGGTGAAGAGGACGACCCTGTGCCGACTCATCCTGGAGACGTCGATGTGGGCCGGCCGTTCCGGCTCACGGTCGAGCCGGGCGAAGACCCGGTCCAGACGGGTGAGGTTTCGTTCGGTACGCACTCAATCGACGTTACAGCGAGTGAGCTGTGTTCCACGCCGATTCACTCGCTTTGTGATGACGATGTGATGTGGGATTCCTCTCAGGATCATGTTCATTTCCAATGAATCTCTCATCCGTGGAGCGTGGAGCCTTCAATTCCTTTGGCCATCCGCGGCTCCGGTTATCGGGCACTTATGGGTGCGTTCACCGAATGATGGCGTGGAATTACCCGCTCGCTCACCGACCGCACACGGGAAGCGGGCCCGCGCTCCCGCCGGTCCCGGCCCTCTCGGCGCAGGTCCGCGGGGGTCGGTCACCGCCCCGGACGGCCCCGACACGACACGTGACCTGGATGGGCGCACCCGGCCGGGGGGCGGCCCCGCGGGGACGCCGCCGGCGGCCCGGAGCGTGGCGCACGCCACACGGCCGCCCGGAGAACGTGAGAGGTCCGCCACGTGTCACCGGAGGGAACTCGCGTACGCTGACGGCTCACTCGCCTTTGTTGCGTGGGCCCGGGATTCCCGCTCCTCGGGCCGCAGCCCCAGGGAGTCCCCACCCTGCGGATCCGCCGATCGCGAGGGAACCACTGGAGGTACGTACATGTCCGGGACGACCACGGCCGCTGCGCGATGCCGTCGGGAGACCGGGGCCGGTGCCAACCGCTGGGTCGTCCTCGTCGTGCTGTGCGTCAGCCTGCTGCTGGTCGCCCTCGACGCGACCGTGCTCCACGTGGCGGTGCCCGCCGTCACCGAGGACCTCAGGCCCGGCGCCATGGAATTGCTCTGGATCGTCGACGTCTACCCGCTCGTCTGCGCCTCGCTCCTCATCCTCTTCGGCACCCTCGGCGACCGCGTCGGCCGCCGCCGCGTCCTGCTCCTCGGCTACGCCCTGTTCGGCGTCGCTTCCGGCGTCGCCGCCCTCGCGCACAACGCGCAGGTCCTGATCGGCGCCCGCGCCCTGCTCGGCGTCGGCGGCGCGATGATCATGCCGGCGACCCTGTCGATCCTGCGCCAGGTCTTTCCCGACCGGCGCGAGCGCGCCGTGGCGATCGGCATCTGGAGCGCGGTGGCCGCCGTCGGCGCGGCGGTGGGCCCGCTGCTCGGCGGGTTCCTGCTCGAACACTTCTGGTGGGGCTCGGTCTTCCTCGTCAACATCCCCCTGATGATCGTGAGCCTGCCGATCGGGCGGCTGCTGCTGCCCGAGTCCCGAGGCGACCGGGACGGCCCCTGGGACGTGGTCGGCGCGCTGACGGCCGCCGCGGGGCTGTTCGGCCTGGTCCTCGGCGTCAAGCGGCTCGGCGGCGGCGAGGCGCCGCTGAGCCCGCTCACCCTGGCGCCGCTGCTGCTCGGCGGGCTGCTGCTCGCCGGGTTCGTCCGGCGCCAGCGGCGGCGCCCGCATCCGCTGGTGGACCTGCGGATGTTCTCCCGCCCGGCCTTCAGCACCTCGGTGGGGTGCATCGTGCTGGCCATGCTCGCGCTCGTCGGGCTGGAGCTGATCGCCGCGCAGTACCTCCAGCTCGTACTCGGCCTGTCCCCGCTGGAGACCGGCCTGCGCCTGCTGCCGCTGACCGTCGCGGCGATGGCCGCGGGCCTCGCGGGCGCGCGGCTGCTGCGGCGCTTCGGCCCGCGCGCGATGGTCTGCTTCGGCTTCTGCCTCACGGCGGCGTCCGTCGGAACGCTCACCGCGATGGGCGAGCACGACAACACCGGGCTTCTCCTGGCGGGATTCGTCCTGCTCGGCTTCGGCCTGGAGACCACACTGTTCGGCGCGTACGAGTCGATGCTCAGCGAGGCACCGCAGGCGCAGTCCGGCGGGGCCGCCGCGATCGGCGAGACCTCCTACCAGCTGGGCGCCGGCATCGGCATCGCCCTCCTGGGCAGCGTGATGAACGCGGCCTACGCACCCGGTCTGTCCTCCGTCCCCGGCGTCCCCGCCGCCGACTCCCGGGCGGCCGGTCATTCGCTGGGGGAGGCGTACGAGGTCGCCGCACGGCTCGGCGGGCCGGCCGGCGGCGCCCTGCGGCAGGCCGCCCGCGGCTCCTTCGTGCACGGACTGCATGTGACGCTGCTGGTGAGCGCGGGCCTGCTGCTGCTGGGAGCGGTGATGGCGCTGCGCCTGCCGCGGGTGATGGACTGCGGTGCCGAGACGGCCGCCGCCCCCGCGCCCACCGGCGACTCCGCCCCCGGGTCCGGCGCCGGCCGTCCCGCGGTCCGGCCGGGGCAGGCCGACATCCCGGCCCCCAGGGAAGTCGCCCAGACCCGTGTCTCCGCCTGAGGGCTGTCCCGTGGTCCCCGGTGGATCGGCGCGCGGCGTCGGCTGCGGTGCGTCGCACGGCGGAGGGCCGTCCTCGTAGACGGGTGTACGCGGGCGGTCCGGCGACGCGGCGGGGTGCCGTGGCCGTCGTCGTGCGCCCGCCGGGGACGACGGGACGGCCCTCAGGGTCTGTGGCGCGCCGCCACCGGAGCGCCGCGGCCCCGCGGCGGGTCCCGTGCGGTGGCCCGGTGCACCGGACGGCACCCTGGACTTGCGCGCCGCCGCGTCGTAACGTCGGGCCGAGATCATAAACTAGCGCTGCTAGTTATCACCTTGCCGGAGGCTGTCGTATGTCCGCGTCCCCGAAGCTCCCGCCCCTCGACCCCGCCGACCCGCTCGGCATCGACGACCTGCTGGACGCGGAGGACCTCGCCATCCGCGACACCGTGCGGACCTGGGCCGCGGACCGGGTGCTGCCGCACGTCGCCGAGTGGTACGAGAAGGGAGAGCTGCCCGGCATCCGGGAAATGGCCCGGGAACTCGGCGGTCTCGGAGCCCTCGGGATGTCACTGGAGGGCTACGGCTGCGCGGGGGCCAGCGCCGTGCAGTACGGCCTGGCCTGTCTGGAGCTGGAGGCGGCCGACTCCGGCATCCGCTCCCTCGTCTCGGTGCAGGGCTCCCTCGCCATGTACGCGATCCACCGGTTCGGCAGCGAGGAGCAGAAGGAGACCTGGCTCCCGCGGATGGCCGCCGGCGAGGTCATCGGCTGCTTCGGGCTGACCGAGCCCGACCACGGCTCGGACCCCGCCTCGATGCGTACGTACGCCAAGCGCGACGGCGGCGACTGGGTGCTCGACGGGCGCAAGATGTGGATCACCAACGGGTCCGTGGCCGGCGTCGCCGTCGTCTGGGCGCAGACCGACGAGGGCATCCGCGGATTCGTCGTCCCCACCGACACCCCCGGATTCTCCGCACCCGAGATCAAGCACAAGTGGTCCCTGCGGGCGAGCGTGACCAGCGAGCTGGTCCTCGACGACGTCCGGCTGCCCGCCGACGCGGTCCTGCCCGACGTCGTGGGACTGAAGGGTCCGCTGAGCTGCCTCTCGCACGCCCGGTACGGGATCGTGTGGGGCGCGATGGGCGCGGCGCGCTCCAGCTTCGAGTCCGCCGTCGCCTACGCCACGACGCGCGAGCAGTTCGGGCGCCCCATCGGGGGCTTCCAGCTCACCCAGGCCAAGCTCGCCGACATGGCCGTCGAACTGCACAAGGGCATCCTGCTCGCCCACCACCTGGGCCGCCGCATGGACGCGGGACGGCTCCGCCCCGAGCAGGTCAGCTTCGGCAAGCTCAACAACGTGCGCGAGGCGATCGACATCTGCCGCACCGCGCGCACGATCCTCGGCGCCAACGGGATCTCCCTGGAGTACCCCGTGATGCGGCACGCCACGAACCTCGAATCGGTGCTCACCTACGAGGGCACCGTCGAGATGCACCAGCTCGTGCTGGGCAAGGCGCTCACCGGACTCGACGCCTTCCGGTAGAGGCTCGTTTCCCGGACCCCGGTCGGCAGGGCCGGTGAGCGGCCCTGCCTCAGCTCTGGTTGAAGAACCCGTCCGTCTGCCGCCCGGCGGCCTCGCCGCTGACGATCTCCGTGTTGGCCGGGGTCAGCAGGAAGACCCGGGTGGCGACCCGCTCGATCGTGCCGCGCAGGCCGAAGGTCAGACCGGCCGCGAAGTCCACCACGCGCTTGGCGTCGGCGGGTTCCATGGCCGTGAGGTTGATGATCACCGGGACGCCGTCCCGGAAGAGTTCGCCGATGCCGCGTGCGTCCCGGAAGCTGTCCGGGGTGACCGTGCCGATCCGGCGGCCCTTCTCCTCGGCCGTCTCGGAAGCCACCTTCACGCGCGGGTCGGTGACCCATGCCTCGGCACCGGACTCCTGACCCTCGGCGTAGTCGTCGTCGTAGTAACGCTCGTCATCGTTGTCGTCGACGAGGCCAAGCCAGGCACTCGCCTTGCGCACCGATCCCATGGACGCCTCCTCTCACAGCGGTCTTTCGTGCTTCCGCATACCCATGGTCGTCCATGATGCGGATGTCGCGCCAAGTGGATAGACGCCGCGCGGGGGTTTCGTGACGGTACTGGTGCACAGCGAATCCGTCGAGAGCCCGCGCCCCCCAAGGGTCCTGCCGTGCACGGCTGCTGACTGAGAGTGAAATATGATTTCTCTCGGCGATCGGGTGACGGTCGGGGCGTACGGGTGAACGGGGTGCTCGATACGATGCCGCGGCCCAACGTCGTACGTGTCACGGGGGAGTGTCGTGTTCGGAATCGTCAGGCCGTGCAGCCATCGGCTCGGTGAAGGTCTCAGGGCGCAGTGGATGGCCCATCTGTGCGGCCTGTGCCTCGCGCTGCGCGGCGACCACGGACAGTTCGCCAGGGTCGTGACCAACTACGACGGCCTCCTCGTATCGGTTCTGACGGAGGCTCAGGCCGAACGGGCCACCGGGTGGCGGCGCACCGCCGGGCCCTGTCCGCTGCGCGGCATGCGCACCGCGTCCGTCGCCCGGGGCGAGGGGGCGCGGCTCGCCGCGGCCGTCTCGCTCGTCCTCGCCGCGGCCAAGGTCGGCGACCACGTCGCCGACGGTGACGGCCTCTTGGGGCGCCGGCCGGTGGCGGGCGCCGCCCGCCGCGTCGCCGCGAGCTGGGGACGGGCCGGGGCGCGGACCGGGGCCGCCGTCGGATTCGACACCGCCGTGCTCGTCGACGCGGTCGAGCGGCAGACCGGTGTCGAGGCCCTGGCCGGGCCCGGCACACCGCTGCTGACCGTGACCGAACCCACCGAGACGGCCACCGCCGCGGCCTTCGCCCACACCGCCGTCCTCGCGGGCCGCCCCGGCAACGCCGCCCCGCTGGCCGAGGCCGGCCGGCTCTTCGGCCGGCTCGCGCATCTGCTGGACGCCGTGGAGGACCGGGAGGCCGACGCGGCGTCGGGTGCCTGGAACCCGCTCACCGCGACCGGGACCCCGGTCGCGGAGGCCCGCCGGCTCGCCGACGACGCGCTGCACGGTATACGACTCGCCCTGCGCGAGGTCGCGTTCACCGACGGCAGGCTCGCCCATCTGCTGCTCGCCCACGAACTGGGCCGCTCGGTGGACCGCGCGTTCGGCACGTCGGCGTGCGGTCACGCCGCGGACGGACCGCGCGAAACGGTTGATCTTCACGATGTCCCCGGTACCCCCGTATCCGCGGCTTCACTCGGACCGGCCCTCCAGCTCGGTCCCGAGGGCGCCTTCGGGCCGCCGCCCCGGCAGGACGGCAACCCCTACGCCGCCGGCGGCGCGCCCTCCGGGGGCCCGGCCGGCCCGCCGCCGGGTCCGGGCCGGCGCGGCCTCCTGGCCGGCTGCGCCGCCGCCGTCGGACTGTGCTGCACCTGCAAGGTCTGCTGCGCCGACGAGTTCGAGGGGCCGTGGTCGCGCAAGAGGCGGGAGGGCTGCGCGGGCGACTGCGACGGCGGCTGCTGCGAGGCGTGCCGGTGCTGCGAGTGCTGTGAATGCTGCGAGTGCTGCGACTGCGGCCTGTGAGTGGGGCCCCGGCCCCGACGGCCGGCACCGGTGCCGTGCGCCCGCGGCGCGCCGCCCGGCGGCGGACCTCCGGCGGTGCCGGGCCCGCCGGACGGGTGCCGTCCGGTGCCCAGGCGCGGCGGCCGGCGGGTCCGGCGCCCGGGAGCTGACGGCCCGTCGCATCGGGACCTCCGCAGCACGCCCCAGGTGGGGGACCGCCGTTCGACGGCCACCCGGCCCGGACACGGGTGGGCGGGGCCGAGACCGCCGCACGGGGGGAATGCCCGACGGAACGGACGGACACCCCGATGGGCTCGCAGCCGGGGTCCGGCGGTCGTGTGTGGAAGTGTTGATCACATGACGACCGACGCATCCGAGGACTGGAAGCACTGGCAGGAGCGCCGCGCCGCCGCGGTGACCGCCCCCTACGGACCGCTCTCCCTCACCGGGACCCACTGGGTCGAGGACTATCCGGAGGGTCGACTTCCGGACATCCCCGGTCTGTGGGGTGTGAAGGACGACTCCGTGGTCCTGACGGCCGTGGCCGAGGAAGGACTCAGCGTCGACGGCGTGCCGTTCACCGGCGAGATCGTGCTGGGCGCCGACCGCGGTCCGGCCGGCGGCGCCCGGGTGGGGCACGGTGACCGCCGGTTCGTGGTCCTGGTGCGCGAGGAGGTGTGGGGGGTGCGCCGCCACGACCCCGCCGCGCCCGCCCGGACGGTCTTCGCGGGGATCGAGGCGACGCCCTACGACGCCCGCTGGTCGGTGCCGGGGCACTTCACCCCGTACGGCGAGAGCCGCACGGTGCGGGTCGAGAACGCCGACGGAGTCACCCGCGGACTGCCCGTCGGCGGCATCCTGGCCTTCACGCTCGACGGGCAGGACCTCACCCTCCAGGTGTCGGTCGAGAGCGACGGCTCGCTGTGGGCCGTCTTCTCCGACTCCACCAGCGGGAACGGCAGTTACCGATTCCGCTTCCTGCGGCCTGCGGCGCCCGACGCGCAGGGGCGCACGACGGTGGACTTCAACCGTGCCGTGCTTCCGCCGTGCGCGTTCGCGGCCTCCTTCCTCTGCCCGCTGCCGCCGCCCGGAAATACCCTGGGCGTGGCCGTCGCCGCGGGGGAGCGTCGGCTGGTCGTCTGAGGGCCGTGGGGCACCCGGGGGCCGCGGGGCACTCGGGGTCCCGCCGTGCCGACGATCAACCGCTGCGAGGCGACGGTAAGTTGAACGCTGCACGGCCGAAAGGAGCCCTTGCGGCCGTCGGCCGTGCCGCCGAATACTCCCCCTCAGCGCTTGTCAGGGGCACGACTTGTTCGGAATCCGGACAGGTGGCCTCCGGCTGCGCCTCACGGGCCCCACCACCCCACGAAGCGGGGGCCCCTTACTTCCCTTCGGAGGAACGAAACGTGAGGATCAAGCGCACCACCCCCCGCGGCGGCATATCGAGACGGAGCCGGCTGATCGCCGTCACGACCGGACTCGTCGCCGCGGCAGCGTTCGCGGTCCCCAGCGCGAACGCGTCGGACGCCCAGACCTTCAGCGCCACCCAGCTGAGCAGTGCCAAGCAGTCGGTCCTGAAGTCCGACGTCGCGGGCACCGCATGGGCGGTCGACGCCAAGACCAACCGCGTGGTCGTCACCGTGGACAGCACGGTCTCGAAGGCGGAGATCGCGAAGATCAGGAAGGACGCGGGCGGCAACGCCGGCGCCCTCACCATCAAGCACACCCCGGGCACCTTCAAGAAGCTGATCACCGGCGGCGACGCCATCTACGGCGGCTCCTACCGCTGTTCGCTGGGGTTCAACGTGCACAGCGGGAGTACCTACTACTTCCTGACCGCGGGGCACTGCGGTGAGGTCGCCTCCACCTGGTACGCCAACTCGAGCCACAGCACGGTGCTCGGCACGAACGTCAGCTACAGCTTCCCGAACAACGACTTCGCGCTGGTCCGCTACACCAACTCCTCGATCGCGCACCCCAGCAAGGTCGGCAGCCAGACGATCACCCGCGCGGCCACGCCCAGCGTCGGCACCACCGTCTACCGGCGCGGCTCGACCACCGGTACGCACAGCGGCCGGGTCACCGCGCTGAACGCCACCGTCAACTACGGCGGCGGCGACGTCGTCTACGGCATGATCCAGACCACGGTCTGCGCCGAGGGCGGCGACAGCGGCGGCCCGCTGTACGGCGGCAGCACCGCCTACGGTCTGACCTCCGGCGGCAGCGGCAACTGCTCCTCGGGCGGGACGACCTTCTTCCAGCCGGTCACCGAGGCGCTGAGCTACTACGGCGTGAGCGTCGGCTGACCACCGCACCACCGATGGACCGGCCCCTCGATCGACGCGTCGGCTGACGGAACCGGCACCCCCCACACCGCTTCCGCACGACAGGGCGCCCGCACTCCGCAGGGCGGAGCGATCCCGCTCCGCGCGGCGGACCCACGGCGCACGGCCGAGCCCTCGCACGCAACAGGCGTGCGGGGGCTCGCTCTTGCCCGGCCCACGGAGTTACCGTCGAGACGCACGCCGTGCACATTCCTGCCGCGCCCGCGTCGTACCCCGGGGGGCCGTGATGGTCGAGGAACTGGTGGCGGCGGGAGTCTCCGCCGCGTGCGTCGGACTGGTCTGGCTGACGGCCGGCGCCCGGGTCGTCCAGCAGTACGAGCGCGGGGTGGTCCTGCGGCTCGGCCGACTGCGGCCGGACGTGAGGGGACCCGGCTTCACCATGATCGTCCCGTTCGTGGACCGGCTGCGCAAGGTGAACATCCAGATCGTCACGCTGCCGGTGCCGGCCCAGGAGGGCATCAC
>NZ_JBICWL010000035.1:491-58729 GCF_043199735.1 Streptomyces sp. NPDC048566 | reverse complement strand
GGCGATGTCGTGCCCGGCGCGGTCGGCGAGCGGACCGTCCTGGCCCCAGCCGGTCATCCGGCCGTAGACGAGCGCGGGGTTGCGGGCGTGGCAGGAGCACAGCCTCGCCACGTCGGTCACCACCTGACGTGGCCGGAGACGCAGCAGATCATCGCCCGGAACCTCCATCGCGACTTCATCGACCATGCGGAGTACTCGGTCTGCGCCGAGGTTGAACAGAGGTGCGTGCGCATGTTCGACGACGTGTTCCCTGCGCCGGACAAGGCCACCGCTCGCTCCACGCAGGGTTGGCTCCTGGCCCTTCAACCAGCCGGACCCGAGAGCCGCGATCGAACGCCTCAGGGCCGGGCATCGCGTTCCCGCGGCGCGGCCCGCTCCCGACCGTCGACGGGCCCCCGACGCGCCGTGCTCCTGCCCGCGCCACCGGACTCCGGACCGGCTCATGGGGGGGCATCCTCAGGCGGGCAGAGCGACCGTTTCGTGCGTGGCGGTCGGCCGATTGCGGCGGTCGGTCGTGCGCGCCCGGGCTCGGTCACGGAACCAGCGGGTGGTCAGCACGGCTCCGGCGGTCAACGCAGCGGCGCCCGCGAGGGCAGGGCCACTGAAGGTGCTGACCTGCTGGAGCGAGGTGGCCGCCGCGTAGCCGGCCATGACTTCGGCGCCGGCCCACAGGGGTGCGGCCAGCATGCTGTACGGAGCGATGCGCTGGTAGGGCATTCCCGTCGCACCGGCCGTGTAGGGGGCCAGGGTGCGGATGACGACGACGAATCGGGCGAGGAAGATAGCCTGACCGCCGCGTCGAGTCATCAGGGTTTCGGCCCGCTGCCAGGCGGCGGCTGGGATGCGGCGGCCCATACGGCCGGTCCGCAGGCGGCTGCTCAGCAAACGTCCGGTGCGGTGACCGATGGCATCTCCGGCCACGACCGCGCACGAGGCGGTGGCGATGACCAGGGCCAGGTTCAGGTCACCGGCGCGTACCAGCGTGCCGGAGGTCAGCAGCAGGGTCAGTGTCGGGACGAAGGCGCCGACCAGGAGCACGGACTCGGCCAGTACCGCGGCTGCCACGATCGCGTAAGCGGCCGGGGCGGGGACATGGCCGATCAGGCCGGACAGCGTGTTCACCGGGCCGCTCCGGTCAGGGATGTCAGCGTGTTCGCCGCTGCGGCCTGGGGAGCCGGGCGGCGCAGCTGCCAGACCCGGGCCGGGGGCAGGTTGGCCCATACGGTCCAGCAGCCGGTCGCGTAACGGCGCTGGTAGGTGTCGAGGACGTCCTCGACAGCGCGGTGGCGGCGGGCTTCCTCGCGGGTCGCGGTCAGAGCGCGGGCGTGGCGGGTGCCACGGTAGGCGAAGTAGGTGAGGGTGCCGCCGGGTTCCAGCAGGTCCATGTACCGGGCCATGATCTTTTCCGCTTGGGCGGGGGTGAAGTTGGTGAAGGGCAGCCCTGAAACGATCACGTCGTAGCGGTGATCGGTGTCGAGTTCTTCCACGAGCGCGTGGTGGACACGGGTGCGTTCGCTGGCGCCTGCCAGTTGCGGGTGGGTGCCGACGAGGTGGCGCAGTCGGGCGGCGAAGCGGGGGTTGGCCTCGACGATGTCCAGGCGGCTGCCGCGGGTGAGGCGGGGAATGAGGGTGCGGGTGACCGATCCGGTGCCTGCGCCGACCTCCAGGACGTTCAGCGGACCCGAGTCGGTCTCGTCGACCGGGTTGGTCAACAGACGGGCCAGTGCTGTGCTGCTGGGGGCGACGGCGCCGGTGGTCCGCAGGTCGCGGGCGGCTTCGATGAGGAACATCCAGCCCTCGGCATGGCGCTGTGCGAGGACTCGGTCGTGTGAGGTGGCCCAGTATTCCATGGATTCGACGCTAGGGATCCCGTAGCAGCAGTGGATCTGACGTTGTGCGACGGTGAACCCCTACGAAAGTAGGGGATGGTCAGGGAAGAAGGTCGGACGAAAGCTGCCCGGCCTCCTCTTAGGCTCGTAGGAGTGAGCTGGAAAGAGAGCCCTTGGTGGGCCGTGTACGGGCGGGCCGGGCTGGTGCTGATGCTGACCGCCGCCGCCGTGCAGAATGGTGCCGCGACGATCGGCGGCCAGTACCTGACGGTCCGCACCGCCGCCGCGGTCCTGTGCGCGGCGGCGCTGCTCGTGCGTCGGCTGCCCTGGTTTGTCGCCCCTTTGCTGACCACCGCGGCGACGGGGGTTTGGGGGTGGCTTATGCTGCCGCTGCTGCTCATCGCCCTGTTCGACCTGGCCGCCCGCCGCCGCACCGCCGTGGCCGCGGGCTGCTGCGTCATCGTGCTGGCCGCCAGCACAGTGCTGCCCGCCTCGGTCTCGCTGTGGAAGCCCCAGCAGTACGGGGCCAGCCTCTTCCTGCTCCTGGCCGTGGTCGGGGGGCTGTGGATGGGCAACCGCCGTCGGCTGGTTCAGGCGCTGAACGGTGAGGTCGAGCACCTGAGGATCGAACGGGAACTGCGCGAACAAGCGGCACGAGCCGCGGAGCGATCCCGCATCGCCGCCGAGATGCACGACGTCCTCGCCCACCGTCTGAGCCTCATCGCCCTGCACACCGGCGTCCTGGCCACCCGCGCGGACGCGCTGCCCGGCCCGGTCGCCCAGCGCCTCACCCTGCTGCGGACCGCGTCCACCGAGGCCTTGGCGGACCTGCGCGACGTCCTGGGAGCCTTGAGCGACACCGGCCCCGGGTCCGGTGATCAGCCTCCCGTCCCCATCCTGCGGGATGTACGCGAGCTCACCGAGCAGGCTCGTGCGGCCGGGCAGCGGGTCGAGCTCGCGGTGGAAGGCTCGCCCGAGCAGGCGTCGGCCGCGCACCGCCTGGCGGTCTACCGCCTCGTCCAGGAGGGCCTGACCAACGCCCGCAAACACGCCGTCGACGCACCGGTGCGCATCCGCCTGGACTACGGTCCACCCGCCACCGTCGTAGAGATCATCAACACCCCCGGCCGGACGGCCGCGCACGCTGTCTCATCCGGGTTCGGCCTGGTCGGCCTCGCTGAACGCGTCCACGCCCTGGGCGGACACCTGAGCGTGGGCCCCCACGGCGCCGGTTCCTGGCGCCTGGCCGCCCGCATCCCCCATCCCGCACACCCCGAGCAGAACGGCCCCCATTCGTGATCCGCGCCATGATCGTCGACGACGACGCTCTCGTCCGCCTCGGCCTGACCGACCTCCTCGACAGCGACGAGAACATCGAGGTCGTCGCCCAGGCCACCGACGGTCTGCACGCCGTCGAGCTGGCCACCGCCCACCACGTCGACGTCGCCTTGGTCGACGTCCGGATGCCTCGTATGGACGGCATCACCGCCACCACCCGCCTGCGCGCCCTGCCCAATCCTCCGAAGATCATCACGCTGACCACGTTCGACCTCGACGAATACGTCTACAACGCCCTGGCCGCCGGCGCCGACGGCTTCCTCCTCAAGGACACCGCCCCCGCCGAAATCCTGCGCGCGGTCCACCTCGTCGCCTCGGGCTCCGCCATGCTCCACCCCACCGCCGCACGCCGCCTCATCGACCGCTACCACCGCACCACACGCCCCGGGTCCGCCGAAGCCCAGAGCCACGTCGCCGCCCTCACCCCCCGCGAGCAGGATGTTCTGGCACGGCTCGCCGAAGGCGACACCAACGCCGACATCGCGCAACGCCTCGGCATGCGCGAGAGCACCGTCAAATCCCACGTCAGCCGCATCCTGACCACCCTGGACGTCACCAACCGGGTCCAGGCCGCCCTCCTCGCCCGCGATGCGGGACTCACCCGCTGAAACCGCACGCCCCGGGGGCAACCGGAGCGATCTCCCCTGCACACCGCCGCGGTAGGGAGCACGGGTACTGCCGTCGCCGTACGCCGTCATCGGCGTACGGGATGACCCGGACCTTGCGGCTCATCCCACCGGATCATCCGCTTCCAGTCCTTGGACCGCACGGCCGGCCCACGGCGCCAAGAGCGTGTGGAAAGTCCCGACGACACCGCTCATCCGGAGTACGCATGCCCGCTTTCGCATCGGCAACGAACTCCGCCAACTCGCCACGGAGCCGTTCCACCTCCCCCAACCTCATACCGAGGCAGATTCCACCACCAGGCAATATCGCCCAACGTAACGAAGCGCTGCCAGCCGGTCAGATGTCGGGCGACTCGCACGCCGGTTCCGACGCCTGTGCGCGATCGGACCGTACGCTCTCCGTGCCCACTACGCCCCCTTTGCGGTGAAGTGGCGGACCGCTTGACCCGTGCGCACGTACGCCATCCGGGAGAGCCAGATGATCGACTACTACGCTCACGTCGCCGTCCAGGACCAACTACGCGTTCAGATCGAGGCAGCCGGCGGGATGTCCCAGGCCGAACAGGCCCGATTGCAGGACCTCTTCGGTAGTGCATCGTCCGAGGAAGGTGCAGCCCTGATCGGGCTGTTCGTCGACCAAGTGCTCGCCCAGGCTGCTTCTGATGGCACCGAGGCGTCGCTGCTCGGCTCGGCGGGGGCGCTGTGGAAACGGGGGAGCGCCCTCTACGGCGGAGTCGGTGAGGTCCGCAAGGTGGTGGAGGCCGCGATCAGCGCGCCTGACGCGCCGGGCGCGGTGGATGCGTTCAACGGTGCCATGTCCCGCATGGTCGGACTGCTTCGGGACGCCAAGAAGCTTGAGTCGGACATTCTGCGACTGCGCGGCGACTTGCGTCCCTTGAAGCATCTGCCACCGCATCCGCGCCAGTCCGACTTGCCTCTTTCGGCCTGGGGGTACGGCGATACGTTCCTTGCGCGGCGTGGCGCCGCGTTTGCGCGGGCCCTCTTTGATCGGTCCGGCGGGGATCCTGCCGCCACGGCTCTCGCCGTCGGCGCGCTGGTTGGATACGCGGGAAATATTACCGGCTCCGCCTACTTGGGACATGGAGTCGGGGGACCGCGCCGCAGCCATCGCTTCCGCGACCGTCTCGCCCGCAACGCCGTCGGCAGTTGGTGCGCCGTTCAGTTCAGCGTCCCAGGACCGGGCGCGCTGGCGGACAAGCTACGCTCTCGGGTGCCTGCCTCGGGCGACCCCACTCCGTCGCCCATGGCGCAGCTCCTCGCCCAGGCACTCCAGGACACCTACGATCCGGCACGGACGCCACCGGTGCCGGATATCGATCTCGGGCTCCGCCGCGTGCTGCGCCAGCTCGAGTTGTACGAAGTCATTCGGCGCCCCGAGTTGCCCCAGCCGCTGACCGGAGCGCTGGGAGCGGTCGTCGCGGCGACCTCCAACGGTGGCCTTCCTCAAAGCCAGGAACCCCTGCTCTACCCGCAGTCCGGCGGAGGTACCGTCTCGGGCGGCGAGGAGGTGACGGGCGCCGACACGACAGACCAGACGAGCAGCAACGGCGGAGCCTGCGGCTGGGCCGGCCTGATCGTCTTCCTGCTGGTCTTCGCCATTGCGTGCGTCGTCGGTCTGATCGAGGAAGGGGACTGCGGGGCCGGCGTCTCGGACGTCTGGGACGCCCTCGTCGGAGGCGGCGACGAACCGGAACCCACTCAGGTCACTGTGGAAGGTCTGACCGCGCTCGCGCAGTCACCGGTGGGGCCCCAGATCGCCCATCGTCTGTTCGAAGCCCAACTCGGACTCTGGCAGGCCGCCGACCAGGCCTTCAACTACATGGCCCTGGTGGGGTTGATCCCGCCGGACGACTTGCTGATCACTTCGCCGCTGTACGGGCAGTTCCTTGCGCTGCCGCCTCGGGAGCTCTATCCGCTTCAGGAGGACCCGATGGCGGAGAAGACGTACGGCTTCGATCCGAGCACGCCACCGGAGGAGCCTCAAGATCAGCCTTCGCCGTTCGGCTCAGGCGACGATCCGTCGGTCTTCGTCGTAGACAAAGCACCCGAGTTCGCGCTCGACCTGCTCCTGCGGATCATCCGCGAAGAACCGGAAACGCAGAACCTGGACGCAGACGCCGACCGGGGATATCTCCACCCCTGCTGGACCACTGACTCGGGCGGATCGGTGCACGACGACCCGGTGCCCGTGCAGGTCCTCGCCTACGACGAGACATGAGCGACACGATCCAGGCCGCAGGAGCCGCCCAGTGAACAATCCAGAGATTCCGACGCCGAGTACGCAGCTCGTCATCCCGTATTTCCGTGGTGACCGCGGACTGCCCGACCGCCCCATCCCTGACCCTTGGTACTACTGCCCCTCGATCCGCGTGACCGGCACCCCCGGCCCGTTCACGTTCACGCCCGGCAGCCCCATGAACGTCACGGTCGACGTCGCGAACTACGGGGCGGGCACATCCGTCGCCGCGGCCAGCGTCATCGTCTGGTGGGCTGATCCCACAACCGGCTTCACGACACTGAACTGGTTCGGTCAAGCGGTGGTCGCCGTTCCGTCCCACGGCACACATGTGGCCCGGACGAAACCAATCACAGGAACCATCCCGGCCTCCGCCCCACCGCATGTATGTCTGCTCGCCCGAGCGACGGCTCTCGCCTCGTCCCTTCCCCAGGACACCACCCCCGACCCCATCAACGAACCGCACTGGGCCCAGCTCAACCTCACCACTCACCCTGTCGCGCCGAATCAGACCAACTTCGCCTTCAGCTGGCAGGCAGGCAACCCCGGCAAGGAAGGCGCGTCCTATCGCCTCCTCGCCCGGCCGGCCGACGAACGCGCTCTCCAGGGCCTCGCACACGCGCTCGGCGCCACACCGGTGACCGTGCCGGAGATGGACCTACGCGTCGAAGGGGGCGACGGTCCCACTGCGACTGTGGAGCTGGACGCCGGTGAACAGCGGCGCATGCACCTGAGCGGCACCCTCACCCGAGAACTGCGACGCGACACTTTCACGGCGGTCGAAGTGGCCCAGTTCGACATCACCGAAAACCCCGACGGCATCCCCGTCGGAGCCGTCGGCCTGATCATCCACCCCGACAGCGGATGAGCGCTTCGGCGCCCCGACGGGCCGACTGGATCCGACCGTCTCATCTGCGACGTGTGCGGCCGCAGCGAACGGCCCAACGGACGAGTTCGTCCCGCGCATGGTCAGGCAGGCGAAGAGGTCCGACCTCGAGGCGACGGTCGTCTGCCGGACCGTTCCAGCGCCTACGGTAGAGGGCACCCGCCGGGGCGCCGCAGGCCGAACAGATCGCGGACCGCTATTTCCTGTGGACCGTCCTCGGTCAGGCGGTCGCGGAGGCGGTCAACGCCCCTCCATCCCGCCGGGCGCACCGCCTCCGGCGCGGGCCGTCAGCCACGGGACTCCCGCAGCGGAGCCCCAGGTGGTGCAGCCCGCGCAAGAACTGCAGATCGTGGTTCGGCTGCGTGAGCAGCACGCCGCCGCCCTGAGCTGTGGGAACAGCCGAGGGCGGCGATTGGCCGGAACTCACGGTCCGTGTCGGTGCTCTTGCTCCCGGACGGCCCGGCTCCTGGAGTGCAGGGGTGGTCAGGCCGCGCGGGCGAGTTGGGCCCGGCCGAAGAGGAGGGCGTAGCCGTCCGGGAGGTGTCCGATGATCCGGGCAACGAGTTCGTCGCCGGCGAGATGTCCCACGACTGCCAGGACGGCTCCGGTGTCCCAGCGGGCGGTTGCGGGGGTGGTCCCGGTGCGGTCGGCGAGGTCCTTGACGAGTTGCCGGCCGGTGAGCGGGCGGGTGTCCCGGGTGTGGGTGGTGAGGGCGTGGGCGGCCTCGGCGGGGAGGCGGGCGGCGAGTTCTGTGCGTTCCGCTGTGGCGAGCTGGCGGCCCAGGGCCTCGAGCACGGCGCGGGTGACGTCCTCGGCCCGGTCGCGGGTCGGGTAGGCGCCTTCGTAGCGGATCTTCTCGAGCATCTGGTGAAACGTCATGCCGGTCCGGGCGGAGGCCGGTTCACGCAGCGACAGCATCGAGAGCGCTTTCCTCTCTTGACGGGGGATTCCTGGCGGGCGGGGCCGCCCCCTGGGGGCGGCCCTGCCGGGGTGAGGGATGGGCGTGCTGTTGAAGTTCAGAGCCGTTCGGGATGTCCGAAGAGCAGGTCGTAGCCCGGGGGGAGCTGGAGCAGGATGCGGCGGATCAGTCCCTCGCCCGCCGCTTCGGCGGCCACGCTCAGGACGGCGCTGACGTCCCAGGCCGCGGTCCGCTCGCTGGCTCCGTCGATCCATGCCGCCGTCGCCCGCACGAACCGCTCGGGGGACAGCGGTTCGGCGGCCTGGAGCGGGTTGAGCAGGATCAGCGCGAAGGTCTCCGGGAGTCGGGCGGCCAGTTCGGCTCGGACCTCACCGACCAGATGCGCGCCGAGCAGGGCCAGTACCGTGCGCGCCGCCCGTTCGGCCTCCTGCGGCGTCGCGTAGCGGCCGCGTTCTTGGACCTGCCCAAGGAATGCTTCCCATCGCATGGCCATCACTGCCCTTTGTGCGTGGTGGAGGCAAGGGTGCGGGGCGAAGGACGGGCTCGGAGGGGGAGGGTGGCAGTCCTTCGCGGTTGCAGCGGCTGGAGGGCGCCTCTCAGCCGCTGATCTGCGGGTGATCGGTGGTGCCCCCGATGGCGATCTTGCGGGGCTTGGCGCGCTCGGCGATCGGGATGCGCAGCGTCAGCACTCCCGCCTCGTAGTCGGCTGTGATGCGCTCGGTGTCCAGGGTGTCGGCGAGGACTAGCTGGCGGGAGAAGACGCCCAGAGGGCGCTCGGAGAGTTCCATCTGCACGTCGTCGGCCTTGGCGAGGGGGCGCCGCTCGGCCTTGACGGTGAGCATGTTCCGCTCGACGTCGATGTCGATCGCCTCCTTCTCCACACCGGGCAGATCCAGGGCAATCACGTACTGCTCGCCCTCGCGGTAGGCGTCCATCGGCATGGTCGAGGGCCTTGACCAGGTCCCGGAAGTTCCCGACAACTGCTGGACGATGCGGTCCATCTCCCGGAACGGGTCGGTGCGCATCAACATCGCGAAACACCTCCAGTCGGCTGGGACAGAGACTGCCCACGCGCTTCAACGTGTCTCCGTTGTAACACGTCATCCATATGACGACAATAGGGAACGTCACCCGAAGGATGACACGTGGGGTACGTTGATGGATACCCCACCCGAACCCCTCCGGTCCATGCCCTTCAGCGTCGCCGAACACGATCGGCGACGGCGTCCGCTCCGCCCGGGATCAGCAGCCGGCCACGCCCGAACGCAGCGCCGGCCAGGCTTCGGGCGCGCCGGCGCACCTGCGTGAACTTTGCGGGCGGCTCGCAGGATGGGGGCCGGGGCTCGTCGAGGCCGCCTGGGCGGCCGGTTCAAGTCGGGCGGACCTCGCCCACCCTCTGGGCGTCTCCAGCCGCCAGACCGTCGAACGCCGACACGTGCGCGTACCCCCGGTGCCACCGGCGAACAACGGGTCCGGGCCACCTGCAGCAGCCCCGCCGCCGACCGCACGGTCCCCGACTGGGCCCGGGCCAACGCCGCCGAACTGCGCCGGCTTGCCGGCCACATCGCCGCCCCGACAGACCTTCCCGCGCGTTCCCGCACCGCGCTGGCCCGGCTTGCCGAAGCCGGCGGTGACAACGACGCCGACAAGCTCCTCGCCCTCCTCGCCGGCGCCTAACCACCCAGAGGGCCGCCACCCCGACCTGGCGGCGCGCATCGCCGTCACCCCCGACCACGCCGACCGCGTCCGACATCCCGGCAAGGGGCACGGTTGAACACAACGAAACCCCTTCAGGACCTCCTCCGGCCCCGGGAACGGTCGCGGTTCTGCGCAGTGCGCAGAACCGCTTCGCTCCGGTTGCTCAGTGGTCGAAGTAGCTGAAGTCGCCCACAGTCCATGCGCTGACGTCGGCGATCGCCACCCGGTACATCCCGCCTGTCTCCGGGATGCCGACGGTGCCCTGCAGGATGCGGGCGACATGGAAGTGCAGATGTGTGGGAGGGCCGTCCTCCGTCACGGGAATGTTGAAGGCGGCGGAGAACTCGCCTAGTTGGGCGGAGTCCGACAGGACGTCGGAGACCCTCTTCCGCCATACAGCTTCGGGAGCCAGTCGGCCGGTGATGACGCCACCCCCGGTGACCACGGTCAGGGACATCTGGTTGCTCTGCCCGGACTCCACCAGGGTGGCGACGTGTACGAGCAGCTCGTCAGGCTTGGACATGGCGACGAGTGTATTTTCCGGCTGCCCCCTCCCGCACACATGGCCTGTCCGGGAGTTCCGGGTCGGGTCCGGCCTCTGGGGCGCGGCAACTGCGAGCACGGTCGGCCGGAGGTGTCCGGGTGCGCGGGGAGTCCCGCAGCCGACGCCGTCGGGCGGATCGTCCATGGCGCAGTACTCGTCGCTGACCGGGTCCCTGGCGGAAGCGCTCGTGGACCTTGCCTGGTTCGTCGAGAGTGCGGGCGATCGGCGCATGGACCGGGACGATGCGGCGTAGGCCGTGGAGGGTGTCGCTGCGATGGTGGATCGCCTGGCGAACTCTCGGCGAGCGGAGTTCCAGCGCAGACCGATCGCCACCGTCCTGGCGCGCACCGCCCCCCGGCGCAGCCGACACGCGGAATGCGGGCCACCGACGCAGTGCTCCCGTCGCGGCGTCCCCGTCGCCGTGGAGGCGATCGGTTACCTCTCTGCCGGGCACGTAAGAATCTGTGATCGCTGGAGTAGACATTGCGATGTCTGCTGGTTATGGTTTCTCTCGTAACGAGGAAGTCGGCAGGGCCCGGCAGACATGAACTGCCGGGAGCGGTACACGTAGTTGTGTGTTGGACGGCACGGCAGCGGAGTTTCGAAGCCAGGGTTGTTGCAGGTCGGCGACGGGACTGGCGGCCGGGCCGGGTGGCCGCAGTGATCAGGGGCCATCGAGCAGCAAAGTAGGTTGCAGTACCGCAGCGTTGTTGGTGAGTGGTACCTCGGTGAAGGCGTCGGCTGCGGGCGCGCGCACCGGGAGGTCCGGCAGTGGGGTTCCAAGCCAGAGCAGACGCAGGACGGGCGACGGGGCTGGCTGCCGGAGGCGGCGCTGTGACAGGCAGCCAGGCAGGTTGACGGAAGAGGGACCGAACGGAGGAATGGAACGCCATCGGGATCGCCCGGGCGGACTGACTGAGCCCGGGTACCGCAGGACATCGATAGTGAGGTGGTCTCCGGTCGAGAAACCGCGATCCCCGCACCCGCTCACACTCCTCGTGAGCCGCTGCGGACACAGAAGGCCGGTGCAGAGTAGGGCCCGGCAGATGGTGTAGTTGTTCCTTCGGGGCCCTGGCGCGAACGCGCCAGGGCCCCTCCACGTGTCGTGTGGAGGGGTGCACGTGACAGCGGACGATCCATTCGGCCGGCTCGATGATGGTCACTCCGCCTGCACCATGGGCCAGACGACGGAGACACTCGGCACCACGCGCGGCCACCTCCCCGCGACCGGCGAGGCCGCCTGAACATCCCGCTGCACTCGGCGATCGAACACCGCAGATACTCCCGCTACCAGCTGCGGACCTCTTTCCTCGACCTGGTCTTCCGGGACGCCGGTTCGGCGGGCCGCCTCGATCGGCGTGCTGCTGTCGAGGAGTTCACGCGCTCGGGCGAGCACAGCGCATCAACGCCGACTCCGCCGCGTCCCCCAGGCGCCGGGCTACCGTTCTGTCGCGGTGGTCCGTGGAGGACCTCGAAGCCGTCGCGCTTGCGGTCGACAACGAGGGATCAGGCGAGGCCGTCGAGCAGGTCGTCGGCCGCCGCCGCGAGAGCTTCTCGGTCGACTATCGCGAGGGCGGGGAGAGCGGCAGTCCAGGAACCGTCAACCAGTAGGTCGGCGACCAGATCCGCCGCCTGCTCGTGCTCCCCGTTCGTCGCCAGGCGAAGGGCTTCCTCTGCTTGCCGGCGTGCTTGCTCGGTGACGCCTGCGAAGCCCGGGCGAGCAAGCCCGGACGGACCTGGGCCTGGCACGGCAGTGGCTGCCCTCCCGGCGGCGAGCCGCGCCAGGGAGTTACGACGGCTGGGGAAGTGACTGATCATTCCGGCGATGGTCGCCCCTCGCGTGGGATGGCCCGCGATGGCCATCCCACGGGCGAGGATGTCGAGCATCTGGGCCTGAGCGAAATACACCCGCTGAGCGCCACGGGCCAGCACGGCTGCCTGGTCGACACACCGGTCGGCGAGCCGCGCCGCGTCGCGGTGCAGTCCCGCAGAAGTCAGCACGCCGACCAGGGCGATGAATACCATGGCCTGTTCCAACGGGTCGGTGAGGCGCTCTGCCGCGGCCTCGGCGTCCCCGATGATCAGCCGAGCTTGTTTGGGCCGCCGTGCGTCGTAGAGGAATCGCGCCAGCTCGACGAGGGGGCGGATCCGGGTTTCCGGAACGGTTGAGGGCGGGATCACTGCCGTCGCAAGTCGGGCCGCGGCCCCGGCGGCGCGGTCGGCGCGCTCCTCGTCTCCGGCATCTGCGAGCGCCTGCGCCAGCGCCACCACGGCGTAGGCCAGTTGGTCCGGCGTGGTCACGGAGCGGGGCGTGGTCTCGGCGGATTCGGCAGCTCGGACTCCCCTCTGGTGGTCACCCAGGACGCTGAAGGCCCAGGCCAGGGTCGTGAAGGCTGCTGCCCTCCGAGTCGCAGGCGTTACCAGTTCGGTGGCGGTCTGTGCGACCGCTGCCCATGTGTGCGCTGTCTCGAAACGACCTCCGTCGGCCAACGCGAGCGTCAGCGCGGCCAGGGCGAGGGCCTGCGCGTTGTGCGTGGCTGCCCGGCTTAGCTCCGCCGCCTTGTCCGCTGCTCGCGCGGCGCGAAGGGCCTTCTCGCGACCGGGCAGATGGTGCCTGGCCAGAGACTGCACCTCTTCGGCATAGCCGCCGCACGGACGCAGGGCCTCGGCGGCCGTCCGGAGGCGCCCGGCGATTCGCTCGGCCCGATCGAGATCGTACGCCCGGGCGCAGGTGTCGAGGAGCACGGACAGTGCATGGACCAGCTCATCCGGTGTGGTGATGGCCGCGGCCTCCGCCTCGGCTTCGTCCAGGAGTACCGACACGACATCTGCCGTCCCGGCACCCGCCGAATCTGCGGCACGGGCCGTCAGCTGCAGTAGGCGTGACAGAGTCTCCTGCGACGACTGGATACGGAGCGCCTCATCGACGAGCCGCTTGCGCAGGTCCTCGGTGGGTGCGTGCCGGAGGACGTCGCAGAGGACGAACAGTCCCAGCACCAGCCCACCCCCCTGGCTGGTCTCGGCGACCACGGCTTCCACCGGTTCCACATACCGTGGGGGATCCCACCGGCCAGGCGTCGCAGCCGCCCCGCACCCGGGCTCTTCCCCGGGCCCGTCCCGGTCAGCGGTCCCGGGGGCGACCGCCGCCACCTCCTCCAACGCTCGCGCCCGTTCGGCCGGGTCGGTGACGCTCCGCGCCAGGGACTGCGCCTTGGCGACCCGCCCCAACGCGGCCCAGGCGGCGGGGAGTCCGGCGGGAACGTCCGGTGCACGGTGTTCGAGCTCGTGGCGACAGACGGCGAGCCGGACCAGGGCCACGAGATCGCGGGAGCCGTCCCCGTGTACGAGCCGCAACGCCGCCTCGATCTCGGTGAACGAGGCGGCGGCGCTGCCCGTCGCCACGGACAGGCGGTCGTGGCGAGCCCGGTCCAGCGCCAGAGCCAGGAGGCGGGCTGTGTCCGAGGTGGCGGCGAGTAACTGCGGGTATCCACGCGCCAGATAGCCAGGGGTGCGGTCGGGCCAGCCTTCCCGCCGGTAGATGTCGGCCCAGGCATGCAGACGCTCGCGATAGTTTCCCCGGATATGGCCTCCGAATCGGCCATGTGCCTCCTCCCGCAGCGACTCGTGCGCGAAAGTGAGGATGTGATGCTGCTCCAAAGCGGTGAGGTCCACCCGGCGGGCGACGGTGCGTCCGAACGCGCCGTCGAGGAGCTGATCGATCTCGAACGTCGCGAGACCGCTGAGCTCCTCCAGCTCCGCTGCCGAGAGGCCGCCGCCTGAAGCTGTGATCAGCCCGAGCACTTCGCGATGGAGTGGGTCACCGGCGAGGAGCGCGTTCAGTTCGCGTCGCGCGAGGTGCTCGCGCCTCTCGCCGTGCCGGGAAACCGCCAGTGGTCGCGCTCGGCATCGATGCAGCGGATGGCCCGGCGGCAGCTCGATGGCCACGTTCGGGTCGGGACGGCTGGTGACGATCACCTGCACCCCGTCGGCCGGTGTGCTCGGCAGCAGCGACGCGATGCTCGGCAGCCCCGAGGAGGGCTGCGCCCCCTGGTCCTGGTCCAGGCCGTCCACGATCAGGACCAGCCGGTGACCCATGGCACGGCACCGCTCCGCGGCGGCCCGCAGCATCCGGCGGCGCGACGCGTCCCGGGCAGCCAGACCGAGCGACGCCGGTACGGGCTCCTCGAGCAGAGCGGCCAGTTGCTCCAGCAGGGCGTCGGTGAACGCGTTCGCGTCGGAGGCGAAGGACGCGAGGAAGAACCCGACCACCTCCACCCGCTCCGGCGGGTTCAGTGCGAAGGTCGACAGCAGTGCGGACTTGCCGGCCCAGGGCTCGCCCCGCCACCAGGAATACAGCTCGTCGCCGGCGCAGAACGCGGCGAGTTCGGCCAGTTCCGCCTCCCTGTCTCCCAGACCCTCGGCAGGGGCGATTGCCCGCACCTGTTCCAGCCAGCCCGAACGCTGCCGCCATCGCTTGAGCCGCCGCCGCACTGCCGTCCGGGTTGTGTGCTCCTTTTGAGCCTCCGCGTACAGCTTCTGCGCCTCGGCGATCTCATCGTCTCCGCCTCCCAAAGCCTCGACGAGGGCGCCAAGTTGCTTCCGATCCACCGGCAGGCCTTCCCCGCGTAGCAGGGCGCCGACCCTTGTGTGCGCGAGGTTCATGCGCTTCGCGATGTCCCGGTAGCTCCGCTCGCCGTTGTCTCGACGGATCCGGCGCAGCAATGCGACGAGCCGTACGGACTGCTCTCCCTCGGCCAACGCCCCCACCCGGTGTTCTCTCGCCGTACTGCTCAGGCCACGGGCACGTCGGAAACGCTGCACGTCACGGGCCGCGGCTGCACTGCCGGGCACGAACAGTACGCGGCAGAACACCCAGGGTACTTGCCGGTGCGGCACGGTGAGCGCTCCATAACCAACTCAGGAGGCTCCTCGATGGAATGGCTGGCGTTTGCCGGTGACGTGCTGGCGTTTCTCACGGCCGTCCTTCCCCTGATCGCCGATACCCGCCGCCGCTCCTCTCGGGGTACTCCTCGCGACGAGAACACCGGACCGGACGCCGCCCCGGAAGATCCTCCCTCTCCTTTGTACTGACTGCGGGGCCCGAGGGGCGCGGTGAGGCTGCCCCGCTCGCCGGTCGCGTGATGCGACCGGCGAGTCAGGGGCGGCCGGGCGGGCGAGTGTCGTCCGGCCGCCCACATCGTCGCCTCGCCGGAGCCGGCGCGTGCGCCGCCCGACCCCGGCCCGCCCCGCCTCCCGGCTGCGCAGGCCGTTCACCGCTAGGGTGCGGGCCGTGTTCGAGTCTCAGCGCGACCTCGTCGGGTATGGCGCCGATCCGCCGCACGCCGCCTGGCCCGGGGGAGCCCGCGTCGCCGTCAGTCTCGTCCTCAACTACGAGGAGGGCGGCGAGCGGAGTGTCCTGGAGGGTGATCCCGCGTCGGAGGGCTTCCTCCACGAAATCGTCGGGGCACCGCCCGTGGTGGGAGGTCGCGACCTGAACGTCGAGTCGATGTTCGCCTACGGTGCCCGGTCCGGGTTCTGGCGTGTCCACCGCGTGCTCACGGCGCACGGGGCACCGCTCACCGTCCACGCCGTGGGGCAGGCCCTGGAGCGGAACCCGGAGGCCGCCCGGGCCATGCGGGACGCGGGCTGGGAGGTGGCGGGCCACGGCTGGCGGTGGATCGACTACCGCGACATCCCTGAGGACGTCGAGCGATCCCACATCGCACGATCGGTCGCGGCCATCGAGCGGCTCGTCGGGCGTCGGCCCGTCGGCTGGTACACCGGCCGGACCAGCCCCGGCACCCGACGTCTCGTCGCCGAGGAGGGCGGGTTCCTCTACGACAGCGACGACTACTCCGACGACCTGCCGTTCTACGTCCGGGCGGCCGGACGCCCGCACCTCGTGCTGCCGTACAGCCTGGACGCGAACGACTTCAAGTTCCTGATCGTCCACGGCTTCGCCACCGCCGACGACCTGCTCGCCTATCTCGTCGACACCTTCGACACGCTCCATGCCGAGGGAGCCGAACACCCGCGCATGATGAGCGTGGGGCTGCACTGCCGGATCGTCGGCCGTCCGGGTCGCATCCGTGCGCTCGACGGCTTCCTGCGCCACGTGGCGCAGCGAGGCGGGGCATGGCTGGCCACCCGCGAGCAGATCGCCCGCCACTGGCTCGCCGCCCACCCGCCGCCGTATTGACCGGGCCCGGCGCCTCGACGACGCCGAAGCGCGGGGCCCGGTGGTCGGCATGGACGGCTGTCCGCCGCCCGCGCCGCCCCCGGCGGCCCGTGACCGTGGCCTCCGCGACGCCCTGGTGGCGATCTTCTCTTCGACCGGTGGCCGGACCGATCGGGCCCGCCGGGGCCAAGCGGGCCCGCGCGAGTTGGAGGCCGCGCGGTGCGGGGAAGTCGCTACGATGCCGGCGCCGCCCGTGCGGTCCAGGTCTGCGCGGGCGTGCCGCCCAACTCCTTGAGAGCAAGGAGCAGAGGCGTGCCCGTGAAGGTGCCCACCGGGACGACGGCCTGTTCGGGGCGGGGACGGGAGGTGATCGCGCCGTTCGCTCTGACGAAGAAGGTCATCCGGGATCGCTTCTCGGGATCGTCGGAGGCGCACGGGCGGATGCCGATGGCCGCCGCGTTGCCGTCGGCCTTGAGGCAGAAGTCGGGATCGGCCGTGTTGTGCAGGCGTCCTTCGGAATCGAGAGTCCACCGCTGTGTCGGAGTCGATGTGCAGGTCGCCGCCACTGCGTTGACGTGCTTCTGCACCTTCTCGCCCTCCACGTCGAGGCACAGACCCGTGCCCGCGTGCACGAGTTGTGCGGGGACCCCCACGCGGAGCAGGGACGGCTGTGCGGAGGCGCTACGGGTCCCGGAGGCGGACGGTGTGCTCCGCTGCCGCGGGGCCGGACGGGCATCGGGGGGCCCGTCCTGGCGGTCCAGCACGGCGCTCGCGGCCACTACGCTCACCAGGGCCAGTGCGCTCAGGGCGAGCACGGCGGCCGGAAGGCGGCGTCTCCGGGCGGAGCGATGGGCCGGTCCCGTCACGGCCCCGCTGCCCGCCGGGGCCCGGACCGCGCCGGTGGCGTTCCCGTGCGGAGCGTGCGCCTCGCTCCTCATGGTGCGGCCGCCGGATGCTTCCGCGTCCGGTCCGTCGATCTCGCGGAGGGCGATACCGGTGGCGTAGGCGGCTCCGCCCCACGGCAGTAGCCCTTCGGCCAGGGTGCCGCGTGGGTCGTCGGACATCCGGCGCAGGTCGCCCAGCAGCTGCGTGCACCTGGAGCAGTCGGCCAGGTGCGCGACAAGGTCCGGATGGTGCCGACCCTCTCCCGCGCTCGACGCCGCCTCGACGAGCCGGCGGAACGCCTCGCACCGCGGGGTGCCGTGGCGGGCCAGGTGCTCCTGAACGTAGGCCGCATGCAGCGCGCGGTGTGCCTTGCCCAGCAGGTCGGGAACGGCCCGCGCAGGGACGCTCGCGAACGCGGCGACCGTCCCGCTGGGCTCCGCGTCGACCACCGAATACCACAGGACCCCCCGCGCATACTCGGCCAACTGGGCGAATGCGCTGAGCATGACATTCGGTAACCCGTGCCCGGAGTCGTCGACCGCGGACGGATCGTTCGCCGGGCGTGCGCCGGCGGTCAGCGTCCAGGCCAGGAAATCCGTCCGCAGGTGTTCCCGCCGGCTGTCGGCCGCCCACAGGCCGGCGGTCTCGCGGACGTGGGTGAGCGCATGATGGCGTGCGGTTCCCAAAGGGTCCACGCCCGCGCGGAGTTCCTCCACGGCCCGGGTGAAGGACTCCGCCGCGAGATGCTCCCCGGCCGTCTCCTGCGTGGTGAAGACACGCGCGTAGACCACAACGGCACGCATGTGCCGGTCGTGGAGTTCCCACGTCGCCGCACGGGCGTCTTCGCCGCGGGTGCGCAGGCGTTGGACGACCTCCGTGTCGGACAGTCGGCGCGTGAGCGCGGTGGAGCCGGGTTGCCACGTGTTCGCAGTATCCGAAGGTGTCACTGTGGGACTCGCTTCCTCGTCGTCACCGGGTACCGGCGCCGGGCAGGACGACGCGTGTCGGCGATCGGGTGCTCGGCCGGTCGCCTCCCGATCCGGACCAAGCCGGCTGCGAGCGGCCCAGCGTCGTCGAGCGGCGGACCCGGCCGCCGGCGCCGTGACACTGGGCGACGCCTGGCTCGGCGCCTCTCGTGCCGCTCCCCGTCGCCTTCCTCGGCGGCACGGTGCCGCCGGAGTCGGTCTCCTCGGCCGCACAGAGCAGCCGCCGGAGAGAGGAGCGCCTCGCAGATCGGGGCCGCTCCATCTCTCCGTCGGGCGCACCCCCAGCGCCCAGGGGTCAGTCCGTCCGCCGTCAACCGCGCCGGGATGGCGTCGCCGTGCCGCCGGGGGAGGCGGAGCCGCTGCTGTTCGGCGCGGCAGGGACGCCGTCGGCGGTGTGTGGATCGGTGTCCGCGGGCGTCGCCGTGGGGGCGCCGTCCGCGGGGGTCGGGGTGGCGCGTGTCGTGCCGAGTGGCGCCAATACGGCGTCGACGACCAGGCCGTCGCCGTTCCTCGTCAGTGTGACGGGGTCGGGAAGCCCGAGGAGTCGCTCGCAGCCCAGGTCGGTGAAGGTCTGGCTGGCGCGTGCGGCGAGGAATGCGTAGAGGTTCGGTGCCGTGCCGGGGTCGGGGGAGGGGGCGGACTCGAAGATCGCCCTGTCGTCGAAGACCCGCCGGATGCCCGCCGGATCGCCGAACAGCGTCCTGCAGTACGTCGCTCCGTCGCCGTCGCCGTCGCCGGTGATCGCGGGCATGCCGACCCCCACCCGGTACGCGTCGGTCTTCTCGGTGCTGAGGCGGCCGTCGATGAGTGCCATCGGATCGGTCCGGGGGATGAGGGCGATCGGGCTCTTCTGGCCGGCCGCGGCGGACAATTCGTCCAGCGCGAGGGCGGACGTGGCCCTGCCGTCGCCGGACTGATCGGGTGCGGTGAACGGCCGGCAGCCCAGGGCCGGATCGATGAACTGGGTGAGCAACAGGTTGTCGCTGCCGTTGGCGAGATCGACGGGACTGCTCACTTTGGCCGACCTGGGCCTGCCGTCGTGCCGGTGGCGGCGGTCGCCGCGGTTGGCCACCCGGCCGGTGCCTGACAGCGCGGCTCTGCCGGCCGCGTTGTTCTGGGCGATCCGGCCGTGCGCGTCGGCCAGGTAGTGGGTGACGACGTTGTCGCTCCCGTCCTGGTCGACGACGGAGAAGGCCCGCGTGGTCGGGCAGGGCAGGCCGTCCTTGGCCGTCCCAAGAGCCGGGATCCCGAGCTTCTTCCGGGCTGCCTGGTCGTGCGCGGCGCGGAAGAAGGCCGGCGCGTTGCAGTAGGCGAACTGGCCGAAGACGGAACCCTTCACGCCGTTGACGCATCTGCCCTCGTGCAGGCCGTGGGAGTGGCCGCTCGCCCGCAGGGTCAGCCGGGCGTTGTTGAAACCGAACCAGATGCCGACTGTCGAGCCCTTCGGCACGGTGGCTCGTGCGGGGCGGGTGGCCGGTCGCCGTCCTTTGTCGATCACCAGCGGGTGGTAGATGCTGATGTCGCCGTCCTCGGTGAGGACGGCGGCCTCCACGAACGCCGCCTGGTCGGCGTTGGCTTCGTGGCACGGCCCTTTCGCCGGGTCCGTGGCGACGAGTTCGTAGGGCGTGGCAAGGCCGCGGGCGCTGAGCGGCTTCCGGGGGACCAGCAAGGTGCAGTCCGGGTTGGGTTCACCGGTTGGTGCCGGAGGGGTGGAGGCCCTCCGGCGGCCGGGGAAGGAGCGATGGTGGCCTCCCGCCGCGAAGACCGATCCGGCGACGACCGCGAGGATCACCGGTCCTCCGATCAGCGCGAGCCACAACTTCGAGTGTTTCCAGCGGCGCGCGCGTTCGCGGTGCCGGGAGCGTGATGCGGATATCGATCTGTTCTTGCGCATGGACGTGCTCCTTACTGGTACTCCCTCCGGGCGGGCCATGGGGGTCGTGCCGTGTGCGAGTTGCCGACGGCTGTGCTCGCCCTGGGCGGAGGGACAAACTCTTTGCCGTTACGGTCCGGTCGATTCGCCGCCTGTGCCGACCCCGGCATTCGGCGACGATAACAGTACGGCCGACAGGTGCGTGCGGAGGTTTTTCAAATAGACGTCCCGTCAACAGGTGGCATTCGCCGCCGGTGCAATGGTGCAGACCAGAGGATTTGGCCGTGCATATCGGAAAAGGGCTCCGAGACCCGTCCCTGGACGCTCCGTCAGATCTTGTGCCGCGACGCATCTGTGCTGCTTGGGGTGAGACATGTATCCGTGATGCCGTACGGGCAGCGCGGCGCGGAGATGCGCCGACAGCCTTCATGCAAGGGCTTTCTGTATTCCCTCGGCCCCCGAACAGGGCATTGCTTCAGCAGGGTCGGGGGCGTACTGGTCGCAGTCGACAGCGATATCTGTACGCATCCTCCGGTGACGTGTCCTGCCCACTGTCAGCGCGGTCACACGGGGACGGTCTGGCGGGACCGGATCCGCTCCGTCTCTTATCGGCACGTGAAGAAGGCAACTCCGCGTGGCCGTGGAATGCTCGCGCAATATCCTGAGTGTTCCGGCGGTCCGGTACGTATTCATCCGGAGTCGCCCGTGAAATACCCGGGCGACACGTCGGCACGGCCGTGTCCGGGGCGCGGGCCGACATACGGTCGTGCTCTCTTCCGCGACTCCCGGGCGCCGCGAACGGGGGCGCCTCCTGTGTTGTCCGGACCCCGAGCGGGCCCGGCTTGCCCGATCCGTGCGGCGGTGAGCGCGGGCGGCGGGACGGGGAGGGCGGGAGCACCCGGAGTGCCTGGAGCCGTCGGTGGCGGTCGCCGGGCGGGGTGTGTTGCGGCGCGCCGGCGGTCGCCGGTCCACCGGCATCGGGCGCTCGCGCGGCTCACAGGATCAGGTGCTTGACCTGGGCGTCGTCCAGCAGGCCGGTCAGTGACAGGTCACTGCCGCCAGAGTGCCGGACCCCGGCGTGCGGCATCTCCGAGACCGTCGCGTCGTGCGGGTTGACCAAGACGATCCCGGTGTGCAGCGCATCGCCCGGTCGTGGTCCCGGGTGTCCACCTGCTCGCCGCCAGGCCCCTGTGGCACCCCGTTGGCCGGCCGTAGGGCTTCCTCCTCGTCCGCGAAGGCATGCACGGTGACGACCGGCCCGAACACCTCCCCCTGGGCGATCTCGTCCTCCTGCCGCAACCCGGCCACCACCGTGGCCTCGTGGAATATGCCGGGCCGGTTCAGGGCGGCGCCACCGGCCACGACCTCCGCGTTGGCGGGCAGCCGCTCCAGCAGCGCTCGCACCTGGGTGAGCTGCGCTGTGCTGTTGAGCGGACCGAAGTCGGTGTCCGCGTCGCAGGGCCCGTCCGGAACCCGGTTCGCCGCCTTCTTCACGCCGCTGACATCAGCGACGGATCCCATATCGCCGCCTGTGCCAGTGCTCCGCACTGTCGAGCCGTCAGTAGCGGTGGGAGGGTTGCGGCAGCGGTGCGCTGGGGGCGGGTTCAATGTGGCGGCGCCTGATGAGGAGGACGATGATCAGGGCGACCTGTACGAGGATGACGGCGGATGACCCAGCGTAGAAGGCGGGATCGCTGCCGATCTGGCTGGAGAGAAGTCCGAAGTCCCAGCAGGCGTGGACCAGCATCGGCAGAAGGATCGTTCCGGCGACCCGCAGGCAGAGGTAGAGGAAGTAGCCGGAGGTGGAGACGATCAGCGCCTGCAGGATCGCTCGGGCCCCCTCGTCCAGGGCGTTACTGAGGTGGGCCAGACCGAAGACGACCGAGGTCCAGAGAGCAATCTTGGCTTCGCTGAGGCCTGCACGTTTGAAGACCTGCACGCCGATGCCGCGGAACATCAGCTCCTCTCCCACGCCGACGAGCATCACGAGCAGCACCAGACACCCTGTCAAGGACGCACTCTGCTGGGTGAGATTGGGGAAGTCGATGTTGATGACGGCGCCGATCAGCATGAGGATCGGCACCCAGCGCACCCAACGCTGTACCGGGACCCGGTAGTGCAGCACTTCTTTCCACCAGCCGAGCCAGGTCACCACGGCGGCAACGAATACCACCGATACGGCGACCGGGATCAGAGTGTTGCGCACGAGGCCTTCAGTGGTGGGGAACTGGCTGTCGGCTCCGGAGGTGTCCACCTTCAGCAGGGCGCCGAGGCCTTGGATGATGCCCAGGTAGAGGAGGACTACCACTAGGTACCAGGGCCAGGCCAGGTGCCGTCCCTGCCGTGCACCGGTCCTCGTACGTGCCGCACGTTCCACGGCTTCCCTCGCATTCCGCCCCGGCCAACGGGCCTGCGGCACTCATGAATCGGGCAAATAGGTACAGATGCCTCAGATTGCCACGAAAGGGGTGCGGTCGCGCTCCGGATGATCGCTAGCCCGGCCGGACTCGCACACCAGAAACGCCCAAAAAGGCACAATAGATCATTCGCGTGAAACATAAATCGTGTTCTCTGTCTCTACGGCATCTATTTGGTACCCGCGGAAGTGTGTGTGCGCCTCATCGATGATCAGGACCGTGAGCGGCCACTCCGGTGACGGGCCGACGTGCCGCATGTTCTTCACGCCCAGCACGTCACGGATCGCCGAAGACCGTCGCTTACGCAGCTCCACCAGGCGCTTGAACAGGACGTTCGCTTCGTCGAGGTTGTCCCCGCAGAACCCGACCATCCGCTTGACCAGGTCGGCGTAATCCCCTTCCGAGGCCCGCGACACCTTCCCGTCCGCCGTCACGATCTGCACCGCCGCCGAGGGTGCGAAGTCGCAGAGGTACGACGAACTACCTGACGCGGCTCACCACCTGCTCGAAGATCACTGAGAACCGCAAGAAGGCATGCCCCAGCAGCCTGCCGCGCCCTTCGGGCAAGTCATGCGACGAGTACCCCTTCGCCGGCACCTGGCAGGGCGCGCGCTACAGCGGCGGCCCGTATGCGCCGAGTACCACCTCTTCCAGATCACGGACCCGCAAGGGCCCGTGGCCGACGACCTCGATGCAACCTACAACGGGCTCGTATCCGCTGCCGGAGGCGTCATCGATCTGGACGTCACCGTGCCGTAGTGGCGGCCCTTGCGGGTGGCGTACTCGTCCACGCCGACCACCCGCGGCGCGGGCGCTTCGGGCTCGGGAAGGGCGTCGATCAGGCGCAGGAGGGTGCTCCGGCTCACGGACGCGCCGAGGACGGCAGCCAGCCGGGCGCCGGCCCGGCCGGCCAGGGCGAGACCGACCGAGGCCAGCGTCGAGCGCAGCCCGCTCGGTGCGCTGACCGTGCCGACGGGTCAGGCCGGGTATCTGCTCCACCACGGTCCGGCGCGAGCCGCCTCGGCTGGACGCTTCGCGGGTTGCGGCTCGACGGAGATCGCTGTGGGCGTCGTATCGGAACGCTCAGGTCTTGATCCTGTACACCACAGCGCGGGACGTGACCGACGCGTCCAGCGGCACAACGAGATCTACGCCCGTGCCGTGTACGAAGGCTTGCAGGTGATCCAGGGCGAGTACCTGTGGGCCCCAAGTGCCTGTGCCCGGTGCGCGGAGTCCCTGCTTCGCTCCGGAAACGGACGGACTCGGTGTACTGCACGCCGAAGTATCGCACTTGAGCCTGGAGGCTGCGCCGCGTGGCGTCAGCACAGCCGGTGACTGATCCGAACGGCCGTTCCCGTAAGCGTCACCCCGTGACATCCATCCATCACGATCGACCGCCACGGCACCCCGTGCGCTTCACCAGCGGCCGCGTACGGCTGACTCCGCTTGTCTCATGGGTGCTGTCAGAACCGGGCGGGCGTACAGTTTTACTGTGGGTGACATTCGGTGCGAATGGTGGGCTTTCCCGCCCGGAGAGTCGGCGGCGTGGGCCCGCGGGTACTCCCGGTCGGCACATCGCCAGCCTCGGCACGGTAGGGGGCCAAGGCCTGCGGAAACTTTGCTCTTCAGCTGCTGGACATTGCCCACGGATACCGGCCGTCCTCGCCGGTGCGGCTCTCAGCGGGGCGGCATTGCGCTCAGCACGGTGGACCTGCCCGGGTCCCCGGCAACTGTTGGGGTGTCCACGCGCCGGCAGCCGGGAACGGACCGGGCACGGATCAGCGAGGGGACCCGGGGCACCGACGCCGAAGCAGCCCCGTGTCCCTTCGCTGCCACGCCGACGGTCGCCGCAACTGCCACCCTGGTCAAGTGAGCCGCATGCGAGTGCCCGACAACACCGATGGCGGATCCGGTCCCGGCATAGCGCGCCTTCAAGCTCTGATGGCTGATGCCGTGCGCGAAACCGGTTCATCGATTGGTCTGCTGTATCTCCTGCAACCCGAAGGGGACGTTCTGGGGCTGTCGCTGGTTTCCGGCGTCGCACACCGGCTTGCGGCGCCCTGGACTCGTGTCCCCGTGGATGCCGCGTCTCCGGTCCCCGATGCCATGCGGCAGCGGGACATGGTGTGGCTGGGCAGCCGGGAGGAGGTGGCGCGCCGATACCCGCAGCTGGGCATTGTGCTGCCGTACGACTTCATGCTCGCTGCGGCCCCGCTGACCAGCGGTACGGCTGTATGGGGCGGAATCGCGCTGCTGTGGCCGGTCTGGCACGCGCCCCAGCTCGATCTGCACGAACGTGAGACGGTCACCGCCTTCTGCCGAAACGCGGCAGCGCTGCTTAAGGAGGCCGCTGGCCACGGCCGTCCGTTGCTGCCGCCCGAGGAGCCCCGGATTCTGCCGGCGCCTCCGGCCGACGCCACCCCAGCCCGGGCCATGGACGCCCTCAGTTTTGCCGAGCGCCTCCCGATTGGCTGCTGCGCTCTCACCCTCGACGGCCGGGTCACTTTCATCAATCCAGCCGCCGCCGAACTCATGGCCGTCGGCGCCGCCTCCCTCATCGGCAACCGGCCCTGGGAAGTGCTCCTGTGGCTGCAGGAACCACTCTTCGAAGACCACTACCGGGCGGCTGCGATCACTGGCAAGCCCACGTCGTTCACCGTCCTGCGCCCTCCGGACACGCCACTGTTCTTCCAGCTCTACCCCGGCCACAGCGGCATCAGCGTTCACATCACACCCGCTGCACAGCACGAACACCCGCCACACAGGCCGGCCCCGTCCACCGAACTGGTCAGCGCGGTGGCGCTCTACCACCTGACACATCTGGCCGTCGTCCTCGCCGAGGCCGTCAGCTGTCAAGATGTGGTCGACGTCGTGGCCGACCAAATCGTGCCCGCCTTCGGACCTCAGGGCCTGGTCCTCATGACCACCAAGGAAGAGCGACTGCACGTCATCGGTCACCGCGGCTACAGCGCCGAGTTCATCAACCGATTCGACGGAACGCCCTCGGCCTCGCGCACCCCGACCGCGCACGCCCTGGCCACCGGCACCTCTACCTTCTTCTCCACCTTCGCCGACTTCGAGCGCGCCTACCCCGACGCGCCCCGCTACGAGAGCAGGAGCGCCTGGGCCTTCCTTCCCCTCATCGCATCAGGCCGCCACATCGGCACTCTCACCCTCTCCTATGACAAGCCCCAGCCCTTTCCCCCTGCTGAGCGCGCCATCCTCACCTCCCTGACCGGGCTGATCGCCCAGGCCCTGGACCGCGCACGCCTCTACGACGCCACCCGCACACTCGCCCACACACTCCAGACCGGCCTGCTCCCCGGGACATTGCCCGTCGTCCCAGGTTTGGACGTGGCAGCCCGCTATCTGCCCGCCGACGTAGGCCACGGCATGAACATCGGCGGCGACTTCTACGACCTCATCCACTCACCCCACGCCACCGTGGCAGCGATCGGTGACGTCGAGGGCCACAACACCACCGCTGCCGCCCTCATGGGACAGGTCCGCAGCGCTGTCCACGCCTATGCCGCCATCGGCACACCCCCCGGCGACCTCCTGGCCTGCACCAACCGCCTCCTCACCGACCTCGACCCCGGATTGTTCGCCAGCTCCCTGATCGCCCAGCTCGACGAATCCCGCCAACGCGTCCGCCTCGCCACCGCCGGACACCCCCCACCCCTGCTCCGCCATCCCGACGGACGCACCGAAGTCCTCCGCCTTCCCCCCGGCCTGCTGCTCGGCATCGACTCGGAGGCCGGTTACCCCACCACCGAGATCGCCCTCCCGCCCGGCGCCGTACTCGCCCTCTACACCGACGGACTCGTGGAAGTCCCGGGCGCCGACATCGACGACACCACCAACACTCTGGCCCAGCACCTCACCCAGGCTCAGACCCAGGACCTGGAACGTCTCGCCGACACCCTCATCCGGCATGCTCAATCGTCCGCTCCCCGCCACGACGACATCGCGCTCCTGCTCGTCCGTCCGCAACTGAACAGCGCCTGAGTCCCGCAGTGCGTTGAGTTGGCGATTCACGCAGCATGAATGCCCTGCTCGCGACGGCCCACCCTTCCCATGATCTACCAGCGCATACCAAGCGCATCCAGCTCCGCACGACTCTCCGGTGCGAGCTTGTCAGCCCTGCGCCGGGTGTTGTCGAGCCACTCACCAAGCCGCAGACCAACGGCCTGACTGCCCTCACCGGCCACCTCTTCGAGGTGCCACCGTGGAACGCGCAAGTGGCCTTCGCGCGGGGAAGTGCCGGGCCGCCGCGAGATGGGTGGCCCACCGCTCGGCTTGCGTCTTCCGGACCGGCTGCAGCTCACCGTCGCCCGCAGGCTCCAAGCCCAGGACGCTGTCGAGCAGCCACTGCTGTGCGTGCGTCAGCTTGTCCCAGCCGATCCGCTGCGCAATCGTCCAGGCGCCGAGGTCTTCGCCGTGCACGATCACCTCGCCCGACTTCTCGGCAGGACGCCGGCGGTGCGCAGGTACTGCAGGGTGAGGTGAAGGCCGCGCTGCCAGTCGATCCTCCACCCTGGACACCAGGCAGGGTCGATCGCGTCCAGCGCCTCCATTCGGCTCTCAGTCAGCTCCCCAGCCGCGGAGGTGCCCGCTTCCCCGGCGGCGCGCAGCTCGGCGTTCTCACGCGTCTTACGGGCTGCTGCGCGCTGATTCTTCAGCCACACCACAGCGCCATCCCGTCCCCGCCCCACACCGCGTTCGTGGGCGGCACCAGATGCCCGTGCACGGCCGCATAGTCCTGGGCCACCGCGAGCCCATCGGCCCACACCCGCGGCCTGGCCTACGAGACGTACGCCGGCATCTTCGACACCACCAGCACTCCCAACGCCACATACACCCGAGCCGAATACGGCGAGTCCCCCATCCAGACCGAGACGGTCTTCGACGGAGCCGGCCGGCCCACCACCAGCACCCTGTACGTCGGCGGCGTCAAGAAGCGGGCCACGGCCACCGGCTACACCGGTGACTCCGTTGCCACCACAGCCGTGCAGGGTGGCAACGGCACCAAGGGCGACCGCCACTACGACTGGGCCCTGATCGATGTCCTGGCCGACGCCGCCCCCGCAGGCGGGACGAGGCATGGCATGCGTTCCTCGTCGTGCGCCGCCACCGATACGCCCGTGAACGGTCCTTGTACCGCTGCCACTCCACCACCCCCGTCAGTCTCGCGGTCCTCGTGAACATCATCTGCATCCGCTGGAAGATCGAGGAGGACTTCCAAGCCGCGAAGGGCCTGGCCGGACTCGACCAGGGCCAGGTGACCTGCTGGACCTCCTGGATGCGCTGGAGCCTGATCAGCCTGTTCGCCGCCGCCGTCCTCGCCGTCCCCCACGCTGCCACCCGCGCCGTCGAGAAGACCGAACACGGCCTTCAACTCGCTCCGGCCAGCGGCCGCGAACTCCTGGCCGTCCTGCGGATCACCGCACTCCTCACGCCCCGCCGCGACCTCGAGCACGCCCTGCACTGGTCTGCCTGACGTCGTCAGCACCGGCACCAGGCCACTGAGGCCCACCGCAGATGGAACAACGTCACCGTGGCGGCGACCACATGACCGGAGCCGGACGATCAAGACTTACAGCTGCCGTGACTGAGAGGCCGGCAAACAGCTCCTCACCCAGCTCGCCGCGGACTACCGCACGATCACCAAGGCGTGAGTCGACACTGGTTACAAGACCAAGGCCATCGAGCATGGTGCCGGCCTCGGCATCGATGTCGACGTGGTTCCACGAAACGAGCAGGTCAAAGGCTTCTCCGTGGCCCCGAGGCGCTGGGTCGTCGAGCGCAGCTTCGGATGGATCATGATGCATCGCCGCCTCGCCCGCGACTGCGAGACCAACCCGCACACTCCGAAAGCATGATCCGCATCGCGATGATCTCGAACGTCTCGAAACGGACAACCAGCTAAACACTCATAAACTGGCACAACCCATGGACTATCCGGTTTTCAACCGGAACATCCTCTGAGGACGCGTCAGCCCTGCCTCACGGGGGCGCTGGATTCCCTCCAATCCCAAGAGGGGTCCGGGTTGATATTTCGAGCCGACTTCCGGGGTGTGTCGCGGCCTTCATCTTTCCTATTCTCGCCACAGTGCAGCTCAGCTGCTTGATCGTGAATATCGGATGCGCATCGAATCTATCTCGTGCCTGTCCAGGGAAGTGGCCTAATCGAACTCTTTACCGAGGTCTTCCTGAAGGGGGAAGCTTTGGGGGTACATCGCGTCGACGGGGTTCGTTGTGTTCGAATCGGTTGTTCCTGGTGCATGCAGCGCTCGAACCGAAAGTGAGGGCCCGTCTGACGGTGAAGTGCAGGTCAGCGCCGATCGATGCCGAGTGTGAAGATCTTTGCGGTAGGTCCGCAAAGTGTGACCTGACGGTTCGACCGGATTCGATACAGAGCAGGATCCTCGGGGCTCGGGGCGGAGCAGACCAGGCCGCATTTGTTCTCTTTGGCCGCGTCAGGTCCCACGAAGCCGACTGTAAGAGTATTTCAGCCCCCCGCGCGTGCGCCTGCGTGCTCCTTTTTCGCGCCGGTTGGCATCATTCGGCATCGTAACGACACCGTGCGCTCGCGCGTCCATCGTGCACGAGTAATACGTTTTCATGCAGGGCGTATTCCAACCAGCGGTCCTCGCCGTTGAGAGGGGCAGGCATGACGAGCCACGCAACCAGAGTCGACCTTGAGGAACTGCTGCGCCGGGCGCTGGAAGCCTCTGGTGAGGGCGCGCGGTGGACCACCGACGCGGACGAGACGTGGTGCCGTCTCGCAACCCTGTCCGGGATTCAGCGCAAGCAGGGCTGGAAGCTGCACGTGTCGGCGACGTCCGCCTCCGCGCCGGCAGTCCTCGCGCAGGCCCTGGACGTGCTGCTGCGGGAGGAGTCGGCGTTCAAGTTCGCCCGGTCCCTGGAGCAGGTGAGTGCGCTCAACTCCCGTGCCACACCGCGGGGAAGCTCGGGCAAGTTCATCACCGTCTATCCGTGCTCCGATGCCGACGCGGCCCGGATCGCGCTGGAGCTGCACAAGGTGACGGCGAATCTGGCCGGCCCCCGGATCCTGTCGGACCAGCCGTACGCGGTGAACAGCCTGGTGCACTACCGCTACGGGGCCTTCGTCGGCCGACGAAGGCTGTCGGAGCAGGGGCTTTTGGTGTGGTTCTACGAGGACCCCGACGGCAATCCCGTCGAGGACATGCGCACCGGTCAGTATTCCCCGCCCTCGTGGGCGCTCAGCCCCTTCCCCGCACCGGTACCAGCCGCGCCGCGTACGGAGGAGGCGCCGACGGGCCCGGTCTTGCTGGGCGGCCGTTTCTCGGTACGGGAGGCGATCCGCCACACGAACAAGGGCGGCGTCTACCGGGGAACGGACGTCGCCACGGGCGCACCCGTGGTCATCAAGGAGGCCCGCCCGCATGTGGAGGCCGACGCGTCCGGCTGTGACGTACGCGACTGGCTGCGTGCGGAGTCCCGGGCGCTGGAACACCTCGCCGGCACGGGCCTGGCGCCGGAGCTCCTCGCGATGTTCGAGCACGGCGGACATCTGTTCCTGGCGCAGGAGGAGATACCAGGAGTCCCCCTGCGGAACTGGGTCGCCGAGCGCTTCCGCGATGTCGGCAGTGAGCGCTATGGCGCCGACGCTCTGGACCAGGTCGGGCGTCTGGTGGCCCTCGTCGCCGCGGCCCACGCCCACGGCTGCGTCCTACGGGATTTCACCCCTGGCAACATCATGGTCCGGCCGGACGGTGAACTGCGTCTGATCGATCTGGAGCTTGCGGTCCTGAAGGGCCATGCCGGCCTTCCGACGACGGTGGGAACCCCGGGATTCAGCGCCCCCGAGCGACTGCGGGGCGCGCCCGTCTCCCCGACGGCCGACTACTACAGCCTCGGCGCCACGGTGTGCTTCGTCCTCGCCGGGAAGGTCCCCAATCTGCTGCCCGAGGAGCCCGCCACCAGATCCGCGGAGCAGCGGCTCGCCGAGTGGCTGGCCGCCTGCGAGCGAACGCTCCGCCTGCCGGACGGCCTGCCCGAGATGATCCTCGGGCTGATGAAGGACGATCCGGCAGAGCGCTGGGACCCGGCCGGGGCCCGTGCGGCACTGCGCCGAACCGCGAGGCCGTTCTCCGAGCACCCTGCCGGGCCGGCGGACGAGGACCCTCAGGCCGACGCGACGGCGGCCGCGGTGGCCGGGATCTTGGACCACCTCGTCGATTCGATGAATCCAAAGGACGAGCGGCGGCTGTGGCCCGTTTCCACCATGGCTGGGGAAACCGACCCGTGTACGGTGCAGCAGGGCGCGGCCGGCGTCCTGGCGGTTCTGGCCCGGTACTTCGAGCTCACCGGCGATCCGCGCCTTCCGGAGCTGATATCCACCGCGGGCCACTGGATCGCGGCGCGTACGGATACCCGCTCCACCCGCCCAGGCCTGCACTTCGGCGGCAGGGGGACCGCTTGGGCCCTGTACGAGGCCGGACGCGCCGTCGATGACCGCGCCCTCATGGATCACGCGATGGCCCTTGCCCTGGCCCCGCAGGAGCCGACGCCCCATCACGACATCACCCACGGCACCGCGGGCAGCGGACTGGCCGCCGCCCACCTGTGGCACCGAACCGGCGACCCGCGCCTGGCCGGGTTGGTCGCCGACGCGGCCGACCGGCTGGCAACGGTCGTGCGGACCGAGCCGTCCGGCGTGAGCTGGCCGGTCCCCGCGGAAGCCCTCGCCAAGGAAGCCGGAAAACGCTACCTCGGCTTCGCCCACGGAACATCCGGCATCGGATGCTTCCTCCTCGCCGCCGCAGCCATCTCGAACCGGCAGGAGCACCTGGACCTGGCCGTGGCAGCGGGTGAGGAACTGGTGGCCAGCGCCGTGATGGTCGGCGAGGCGGCCCACTGGCCGGCCCAGGCCGCGGACGTGCCCACCGCCCCGTACTGGTGCCACGGATCGGCCGGGATCGGCACCTTCCTGGTCCGGCTGTGGCAGACCACCGGCGACGACCGGTTCGGTGAACTCGCCCGCCACGCCGCACGAGCCGTCGTGGAACGGGCGTCCCGCGCCCCCCTCACCCAGTGCCACGGGCTGGCGGGCAACGGCGACTTCCTCCTCGACATGGCCACGGCCACGGGGGATACCGCCCACCACACGATGGCCCAGGACCTGGCCCGCCTCATCGTTTCCGAACGGGCCCACCGCGACGGTCACGTCGTCTTCCCCAACGAGTACGGGGACGTCTCGACGGGCTGGAGCGACGGATCCGCGGGAATCCTGGCATTCCTCCTGCGGACCCACCACACAGACTCCCGGCACTGGATGATCCAGCAGCCGGGCTGAGCGGCAGGATGTCTGCCGCCATCCCACAGAGAAGGAGAAAGCCATGGAGAACCGCGACCTCGAACTGCTGGCTCACCTGCACGCCCTTCCGGAGACCGACCCGATCGGCGCCGACGGAGCGGCGTTCGCCAACACCTGCGAGTGCGTCGGCCTGCTGACGCTCCTCAACACCGTCTGTGTCGGCGTCAGCTGCGCCTGACCAGGCACTAGGGCCCTTCGGCTCCGGTACGTCTCAGCGGCCAGAACAACGGCGGTCTCGTTGACGAGGCGCTGAACACCGGACCCGCCGGGAGGGAGCACCCCGTGCTCCCTGGTCGACACCCGACGGGACAAGACGGAACGGGCTCCACGGACCTCCGGCCGGCGGCTGCCCCACGGCGCCGCCGGCCGGAGCACAAGCCCCACCCCCCCCTCCATCAGGGAGCCGCGCGCCGGACAAGGCCCCACCCGCGCCGGGCTCCCCCCGAACCGCCCCACGCCCGAGTCCGCAGACGACAACCCGCAGACGAGGACCCGACCATGCAGCCACACGCCGATGACGACGCCCCCGCCCAGGCAACCCTCCTGACGGCCGCCCTGACGAGCCCGCACACCACCACGGGGCCAGCTCCCGAGCCGGCGTACGCCATCAGCACGCGCGGTCTCGTCAAGAGCTACCCGGGCCCGGACGGAACCAGCATCCACGCCGTCCGCGGCCTGGACCTGGACGTGCTCCAAGGGGAAACCTTCGCCTTCCTCGGCCCCAACGGCGCCGGGAAGTCCACCACCATCGCCCTGCTGTGCGCCCTGGCCCGCCCCACCGCCGGCCAGGCCACGGTGGCCGGCGCCGACGTACTCAGCCAACCCGACCAGGTGCGACGGAAGGTCGGCATGCTCTTCCAGCACAGCGCCCTGGACACCGACCTCACCGCAGAACAGAACCTGCACATCCACGCACGCCTCTACGGGATGAGCCGCCGCCACGCCCGCCGCCGCGCCACCGAAACACTTGAGGCGGTCGCACTCGCCGACCGGCGACGCTCCCCGGTACGCACCCTCTCCGGCGGCATGCGAAGGCGCCTCGAACTCGCCCGCGGCCTGCTGCACGAACCCCGGATCCTGTTCCTCGACGAGCCGACCACCGGACTCGACCCCCACGCCCGCACCCAGGTCTGGGAACACCTGCGCACCCTGCGCGACCGGCAAGGAACCACACTCTTCGTCACCACCCACTACCTCGAAGAGGCGGAGAACTGCGACCGCCTCGCCATCATCGACGGCGGCCGCCTGGTCGCAGAAGGCAGCCCCTTCGCCCTCAAGGCCGCGATCGGCGACGACCGGCTGGAACTGCGCACCGGCGACGACCCGGCGGCGCACCCCGTCGTACGCCGCACCGCACCCCCCGGCACCATCATCACCCTGGACACCGGCGGAATCAGCCTGCGCGTACCCAACGGCAGTTCATGGATCCCCCGCCTCTGCGCGGCCCTGGAAGCCCACGGCATCCCCGTCCAGGCCGCCTCCGCGACCCCGCCGACACTCGACGACGTCTTCTTCCACCACACCGGCCGCAGCATCCACACCGCACGCACCCACCCCACCCCAGCCACCATCCAGCCGACCCGAACCACGACGACCGAGGGGGGCCTGTGACCACACCCGCCCTCAGGACACCCGGAGCCCCGCCCCCTCCTGACACCCCCAGCGCCACGGTCCCCGCCCCGCCACCGCGCCTGCGCCGCGAACTGCGCGCGGTCCACGCACTCATCCACCGCGACCTGCTGCGCCTGTCCACCCAGCGCACCCACACCGCACTGATGCTGATCCAGCCGGTGCTCTACCTCTTCATCCTCGGAGGCGGCCTGGCCGCTCTGATCCCCCACACCACACTGGGTGTCGGCTACCAGACCTACCTCTTCCCCGGCATGCTGATGATGACCGTCCAGACCCCCGCCATCATGGTCGGCATCCGCCTGATCACCGACCGCCAGAGCGGCTACCTGCGCGAACTGCTCATGGCCCCGGTACACCGCTCCACCCTCCTCCTCGGAAGCTGTGCCGGAGGCACCACCGTCGCCGCCGTCCAGGGCGCCGTCCTGCTCGCCCTCGCCGGCGCGGTCGGCCTGCCCTGCGATCCACTCCTCCTGGCGCTGCTCCTCGCCGGCATGATCCTGGCCTCCTTCACCATCACGGCCCTCTCCCTGGCCCTGGCCGTGACCCTGCGCCGCCCCGAGGTGTTCCACATGCTGCTCGGCCTGGTGATGATGCCGCTGCTGTTCCTCTCCGGCGGCTTCTTCCCGATCGAGAACCTGCCGGGCTGGGCCCACACGCTGGCCGCCGCCAACCCGCTGGCCTACGGCGTGGACCTGCTCCGCCGCAGCATCGCCCTCCGGGTACCCGACCAGACAGCCGAGGCAGGCCTCGAATGGTTCGGCCGACAACCTCCGCTGTTCCTCGAAGCCGGGGTCCTCCTGACCACGGGCGCCATGGCCCTGCTCTGGGCCGCCCACCGCTTCAACCGCCCTGAATGACACCAAGCGACTCGGCTCACCATCCCCACCGGCCCGATGCTGAACCACGACCGGGTGCGGAGGAGGCTGCCGGCCCGTACCGGAAACGAGTGCACGGATTTACGGAGGGACGTTCCTGCCGTTGCGGACCGTAACGAGAGCCCTTGAGGCCGCGTTGTTGTGGCCGGGAGGACTGAGGTGCAGCGTCCGGACATCCGTGCCCCGACCAGCGATCGTGCCGGACCGGCTGGCCAGGTTGGGCCGGCAGCCGGTCCGGTGCAATCGCAGCCAGACGCCGGGAGGCTGGTCGAAGAAATCGTCGCGGCCGTGCGGGAGGCAGATGACGCCCGCATCCGTCTCCTGCTGGAGCAGCTAGCACCGCTGGCTGACCCGCACATCCTGCTCCTGCTGCGAAGCAGGCTGTGCGGTGACACGGCCGTCCAGTGAACCGCCCGTGCCCCGACCTCGGATACCAAGCCTGCCCGGCAGATCAGAAGCCGTTGTGCTATCGATCATGAGCGCGGTGGGATCGAACGCGGGGGCCGGGGCGGGTGAACTTCGCCGTCACGTGCACGAAGACAGGGCCTCTGGTGCAGCAAGAGGGTTGCGATGCCAACTCGTGAGCCCGGGAGGCCCTGCTGATGCAGTTCTATGCTGTGCCGTCGATCGGGTTCAACTCGCCTGCTCCATCGTGTGATTGCCTCGCGCATCGGTTCGGGAATGCGGCCGACCGTCCGAACAGGATGCGCAGGTATCCGTCGGACATGGCGGACGCGCAGTGGGCGGTGGTGCGTGACGCGTTGCCGGTCCCGGCGTGACTGGAGGGTCGGGGCGGGCAGCCCGAGGGCTACTGCCACCGGCAGATGCTCGACGCGATCTTCTATGTCACGGACAACGGGATCAAGTGGCGGTCGATGCCTGCCGACTTCCCCGCCTGGGACCGGGTGTATGCCTGTTTCCGCAGGTGGCGGGAGCCGGGCCTGGCCCGCGAGTTCCACGATCGACTGCGCGGCCAGGTCCGTCTCTCGGAGGGACGCGCGATGGAGCCGAGCGCGGCGATCATCGACTCACAGTCGGTCAAGGCCGCCGCTTCGGTCCCGCGCGGCTACGACGGCGGCAAGAAGATCAACCAAGCGAGCAGAGTGCGGGGCGGTGGGCGCGGAAGCGGCCGGGCGGCGTCAAGGACGTCATGCCGCCATCGACGTCCGCAGGCTGCCAGCGCCGAGTAGCTGTGGGGAGGCCCCTCAGGCCGCAGCGGCGGGCCGAGCCCGCCGTAGGCGGGTTGGTACGGTTCGGCATCCTCCGGGTGGGCGACCTCTTTCCCGGTCAGCGTCAACACGTAAGACAGTCCGCGTTTCTCGAGACCGAGCCGGAACGCTGTGCTGACGCCGTAGCCGGCATCGGCCACCACGACCGGCGCCTTCAGCTGCCACTCGCCGAGAGTGTCGAGCAGACCGAGCGCGAGGCGCCACTTCTCCTGATGGGCGGTGCCGTCCGGCACTCCTGCCCTGCGGCATCGCTCCGGCTCGTCCGTCCACTCCCGTGGCAGATACAACTGCCAGTTCAGCGGGCAGGACGCGGTGTCGGTGGCGGAATGAACGCTGACCGCGACCTGGCAGTTCGCCCGCTTCCCCAGCGCTCCGCAGTACTGCCGGGCCACCCCGACCGACGCGGTGCCGCACTTGGAGAACGACACGTCGTCGACCACCCACACCTCGGGCGTGATCACTTCGGCCAGCCGCTCGGCGATCCGCCGCCTCACCCGGCAGCGGATCCCACGGCGACTGGTTCACGAACTGCTGCAGGGCCTGCATGTTCCCGTCCGGCAGCCGCCCGGCCATCGGCTGGACCGACTTGCGCCGGCCCTCCAGCACCAGACCCCGCAGGTATCATCCGCCCCACCGCCGCTGATCCCGCCGCGGCAGCGAGGCGAACACATAGGCAACGAACAAGGGGCAGATGATCCGTTCGAGGTGGTCGTGGCCTCGGGGTGCTGGTGCCGCCCTGCTCGGGGCCGCCGCAGTCGGCGGTTCAAGAACAGGGCGGCGGCGACCCGTTCCGGGGCCGCGGACGGCGGCCGTGCGGTGTGTCGGGCCGGGAGGTTCGACTGCCGGTTGGTGGTGGTTGCGCGGGACCGGACCAACCGGGCGTGGCTGGTCTTGTGCTAGAAGGTCAGGTTCCAGGCGTCGATCTTGCCGGTGTCGAAGGTGGCGTTGTCGTTGACGCGCAGTTTCCAGGTGCCGTTCGCGACCTCCGAGGAGGCGTTGACGGTGTAGGTCTGGGCGATGTTGTCGGCGCTGCCACCCGTGTGGTTGTGCAGCGTGTAGACGGTGCCGTCCGGCGCCACCAGGTCGACCTTCAGGTCGCCTATGTAGGTGTGCTTGATGTCCACGCCCACCTTGAGGGTGGCCGGGGCGTTGCCGGTCACACCGGTGACGGCGATCGGGCTCTCCACGGTTGCGTTGTCGTTGATGGCGAAGTCCGTGAGGTTCTCGAAGTACGTGCCGGGCGGCGGGGTGGTCCCGACGGCCTTGAGTGCGTCGACCTGGCCCTCGCCGAAGAACGAGTTGTTGGCCGTCGTGCCCGTGCAGCGGCTGTCCGAGGGGCAGGCGATGTCGTTCGCCTGAGCGGCCAGCTTGGCGCGCAGCTGCGCCGGGGTGATGCCCGGGTTGGCGCTGGCGATGAGCGCGGCCACGCCGACCACGTGCGGGGTGGCCATCGAGGTGCCGCTCTTGCTGCCGTAGCCGCCGCCGGGGACCGTCGAGTACACGCTGCTGCCCGGAGCGGCGATGTCGATGACGCCCTGGCCGTAGTTGGAGTACGAAGCCTTGCTGACGCCCGTGCCGTTGGCCGCGACCGTGACCACGCCCGGCAGTTCGGTCGGGATGTCGAGGCAGGCGTTGCTGATGGTGCGGGTGACCGGCGTCGAATCGTTCGGGCTCGCGGAGTCGGTCGTCTTGTGGGCGAGGTCGTAGTTCTCGTTGCCCGCGGCGGCGATCTGAAGGGAGCCCTTGCCTTCGGCGTACTCCTGGGCGCGCTTGACGCCCTCGATGATGGCGGCCTGGTCGATGTTGTCCGGGCAGTTGAACTGCCACGGGTCTGTGTAGTAGCTGTTGTTGGTGACCTTGAAGCCGTGGTCACCGGCCCAGACGAAGCCGCAGATGGTGTTCTCGGCGAAGAAGAAGGAGTTGCCGGGCTCGGCGACCCGGACCGCGGCGATCTTCACCCCCGGTGCCACGCCGACGACGCCCTTGCCGTTCTTGGCCGCAGCGACGGTGCCGGCTACGTGGGTGCCGTGTGAGTCGACGTCCCGCCACGCCCCGGTCCGGGTGTCGGGCTTGCCGTAGGCGCAGGAGACAGAGTCGGCCGCGTCGAAGTTCGGCGCCAGGTCTTGGTGCTGGTCGTCCACACCGGTGTCGAGGATGCCGACGGTGACGGAGGCGGAGCCCGGGTTCACGGCCCAGGCTTGGTCGGCCTTGATCTGGCTCATGTCGGCCCGGACCGGTTCTCCGGCGGGGGTGGAGGCCTGTGCCGGATTGGGCGGGAGTGCCGGGTCGTAGGCGGCGGCCGGAACGTCCGAGGTACGAGTGGCGCCGACCTTCTGTACGCCGGCGACGCCGCGCATGGTTGTGGCGAATGTGCTGGACGCCGAGTGCGCGACGATCACGCCGATGGCGTCGAAGGTCGAGAAGACGGTGCCGCCGTTGGACGTGATCGCCGAGCGGACCGCAGAACTGTCGCCGGGGGTGGTGATCACGAGGTAGGCGCGGATACCGGCCACCCAGTTCGTGGTCCGGGCGGCCGACACGGCGGCCTGAGCGCGGGCGTTGGCGGCCGGCGAGGTGGAGGGAACGACGGGGAGCGTGCCCGCGAGGGCGCCCGGGGCGCCGAACGCGAGTGCGGCGCCGAGTGCGGTGGCCAGCACCAGCGTGCGTCTGGAGCGGCTGGATATGTGGGGTATCAATGCGTCCTCCGAAGACGGCCCGGCCGTGCCGAGGGCACCGGCCGGGCCGTACGAAACGAGTGGTTGCTGCAAGATGTCAGGTGCATGGCCTTTCGAGGAAGTACCTTTCCGTACACAGACGCGATAGAGGCATGGCTGAAATGAGGCGCACCCCGGGGGATCGGATGTGGCGCCCACTTCGAGCCCCTCTCCGCATAGGCTGTCAGGGATGGGTGGCGCAGATCCGCGAGACCGCGCTCTTGGAGGTATCGGTGTCCGACCGTGCCAGCCGCAGGTCCGGCATCGCCCTACCTGACGTCCGGTCTCGGTCAGGGGTGCATTACGCCTGACCGCGAGGGCCTTTCTGTTCGCTGTAGACGTCGCAATCCGCACCGAACCGGTAGGCCCTCATCTGTTCAAGATCCCTCAAGCGAGGCATGGCTCACCCGCCCACAACCTCCTGGAAATAGGCCTGGAAACGGGGGCGGATGCCTTCGACGAGGCCGGTGCAGCGGGGCGCGACGATGCGGCGTGCCAGGAGCATGGCCTGGGTGGCGGCGGCCGTGGCGGGCTTGGATGCCTTCTGGCCGAGGTAGCCGGCTGCCTGGTAGGCGAGGAACACACCGCGGGTTCTGTCGCGTGCGGCCGTGAGGAGTTGTTGGCCATGGGCGACGGGCTGGTGCGCACGGCCGGTGTCGCCGAGGTCGAAAAGGGCCTGGCCGGAGTCGACGCCGAGGTTGCCTTGGATACTCAGGAGCACCAGACGGGTCTGTCGGTGCAGTCTTCGCTGAGGTGTTATTCCCCTGCGCCGAGGGCGCGCGGGACCGCTTTGCGGTTGCTCTGCGCTGGGAGGGGGCGGGCGAGGCGGAGTTGGAGGAAGCTGCGGGCGGCGGGGTTCTGCGCTCGGGTCAGGGCATGGCCCAGGATGCTGGCGGCACTGGTGTGGTCCTAGCGCCGGGCGGCCTGGTAGGCGAGATTGCCCAGGAGGCCGGCTCCCATGTCGCGTCGGCGTGCACGTTGTGCGGGGCGGCGACCCAGTGCTGGCTGTCGGGGGCGTGCTGGCCGAGGTCGAAGCGGTGCCCGGCCACGGTCCGGGCGAGCGAGGCGGCCAGGGTGTGCCGGTGGCGCCCGGTCGCGAGGAAGAAGCGGCCGTGCTCGATCGGTTCGACACGGTGGCGGGGCAGGCGCCGAGGAGCAGCGCGGTGTGCTGACGCTGCTCGGTGGCGAGGCTGGTCAGGGGCTGGGTGGTGTTCTCCGGGAGGGTCAGGAAGCCGGGTGAGGGCGCCTTCGATTATTTACGAGCCTCACCTGGGCGTCGTGGGGGCCTGGGGCGGACCGTCGCACTCGCCCTGTCGGCTTGTCAGGTGAACGGGCCGTCGTGTGTGAAGCGGTGCAGGTGGCGGGCGAACGCCTCGGCTTGGCCCGGTGGCCATGAGGACAGGCTCGCCATGATGTGGGCGGCAAGGCGTGCGCGCAGTTCGGCCACGGTGAGCCTGCCCTGCTCGGTGAGGACGAGGAGATGCGCGCGCCGGTCGTCGGGGTCCCGTTCGCGTCGGATGAGGCCGGCGTCCTCCAGCCGGGTGGCCCGGCGCGTGACGCCGGACCGGTCGAGCCCCACGTCGGGCGCCAGGTCGGCCGCGCTGCAGGGACCGGTCCGGTCGAGTGCGCTGAGGACGGGGTAGGTCAGCTCGTCCACCGCCTCGCCCATACCTTCGGTCAGCTTCCTGTGCAGCTGCTTGCGGGTGGTGCGCCGCAACAGGATGCCCAGTGCGTCCGCGATCTCGTGTCCTACTTCTTTCTCCACCCCGCAACATTAGCGTGCGTGGCGCACGCACTGGGTGCTACGGTGTAGCAGAAGCGTGCGTGGCGCACGCATCATCGATTTGTTCTGCCCGAAAGGAAGTCCCATGACCCGTACCGGTATCAAGGCCGCCCTGAACGACCTGCTCTTCAACGGCGACCTCACGCTGCAGGAGGCAGCCGACCGCCACTTCGCCCCGGAGTATCGCCAGCGCACCGACGGGGAATGGGCGGACCGCACCGAGTTCCTGGAGCACATCGCTCACCTGCGCACCCTCGTCGCCGATGGTCACGTCGAGGTCCACGAGGAGCTGTATGACGGCAGCAGGTACGCCGACCGGCACACCGCCCACATCACGAAGAAGGACGGCACGAGCGTGCGCATGGAGGTGTACGTGTTCGCCGACCTGGCGGGTGACGGCCGGTTCAGCCGCATCGAGGAGACCACTCTGATGCTCCAGGGCTCCAGCGCCGACCGCACGATCGGCAGCGCCCGGTCCTGAACTTGAGGCTGCTCGTCAGCCTGTAGTCCCGATGTCCCAGGCCGTGGTTCGTCGGCCCGGTGAGGATACAGAACGGTCGGTCTCCGCCTTCTGCCCGCAGCGATCCAGCTGGCGACTTCGGCGCAAGCCTGAAGGTCCACGTGAGGTGTTGCCCTCGCTGCAGATGATCGATGACCTTTTCAGTGAGATGTCCAAGGTCTCCGCCGTGGATCGGTGGACCAGGGAGGTCTTGCCCACCGACGTCGGGTGGGAACGTGCCCGGCAGTTGGCGCGAGAGGTCCTCACCACGGTAGGCGAAGAGTAGGGCAGCAGCTCGTTGGGGACACCTGCTGTACCGAGGGCGTCGTCGAGGGTGGAGAAGTGGGTGTCGGGCTGGTGTAGCTCGCCAGGGTCGGGCTGTCGCTCGCGTTGTGGTCGATGAGGGAAAATCAAACCTTCCACGAACGTGCCTCGATTGCGAACATGGCCCGCCGCCTCACCACACCGAGTCCCGCCTGGCGCGACACCCTCGGGCCGGCCGCGTGAACGTCAGAGCTGCCGCGCTCCTGCACAGCCTGGTCCGGGTGCCAGCCCTGGAGAGCGGCAACGAGTTGTTCGCCGCCCAGGTCGCCTACGCCTACCTCCACGCCAGCGGCCTCCCGGTCAAGGTCGCAGGCCCGGAGGCGATCAGGCTGATCGGCGATGTCCTGCACGGACGCTGTCAGACTCGGCCAGCAGGGAGAGCAGCCGGTGTTCGAGGAGGCCGTGCTGGCCTGTCTTGGTGGCAAGGCCGTTGAGGAGTTCCATTCGGCGACGGCGCTCTGGCGAAGCTGTGCTCCGCCGAGGACGTCGTCGAGACGGTGAGGGTATTGCCCGGCGGTCAGTCCGAGATCGGCACGCAGCGCTGCCAGTGAATGCGGTAGCAGTAGATGGCCGCCGCGACGATCCGCACGATCTCCGCCCGGCCCGACGCCGTCTCGGTCCGCAACCCGCTCGACACCGTCGCCGACGCCTTCGGCAAGCAGCTTCCCAAGGTGAAGGAGATGCTCCTGGGTGCCGAGGAAGAGCTGACCGCCTTGGCCGCCCGCCCGTTCTTCAGGCTTCGGCGGGGATCCGCTCGGAGAGGGCGTGCGCGTCCGCAGCCCGGTCGGCCGCGTCGCCGGGCGGGTTCAACCGGCGTGCCGGCCGGGCCGCGCGGTCGAGGGTGACCTGGCGAGGGCGTCTCAAGTGGGTCAGGGGTCCTCCACTGTTGGCATCCACGGAGACAGCAGTGTCTCGGTGTGCTGTGTGATTGCCCCGCGGACCAGCCTGAGCACGATTGCCTCGTTTTCGTGGCCGGGATCCTCGTCATCGCGGATGTGGAGGAGCCCGTAGGAGCCAGGGGCAACTACCGCTACGTGTTCCAGTAGTTCGACAACGTTGGGCGACGAACGGTGATTTGAGGAGCCGCCAAGGTGGATGAAGGGTTCACCGTTCATCCACCGGAGGTCGAGTAGGTACGGGCTGTCCATCTGGGCGATGTGAAGCTCAAGCTCATCGACGATGCGCAGCAGACGTACCTCATCGTCGCCCGCCGCGCTGTCCCTGACTGTGATCCAACCGTGGTACTCGAACATCTCGTGATCGTACTGATGGCCTGATGGGCGTGCCGATCGCGGCGTGTTGGGCGCGGCGGGCCGGTCAGCGTGGCTTTGCCGGACGGAAGTTCGGTGATCGCATTGTCTTGTTGGGCGATTGGTCTGGCGCGGGCGTCGTGCGCGGGATGTGTATGGCCAGCTCTTCTGGCCGGGGGCTTGAGGGTCGGTGTGCTGGTGTTTTCGCGTGCAGGGCGGTGGGGTCTGCGTCTCCTGGCCGCCTTCTGGGTTGCCTGGTCGTCGGCATCCGGGCGAGAGACGCTGCGTTCCCGGGGTGGGGGGCTTCGTCCAGGAGGGTGGTCGTCCGTCGGGTCGGTCTCGGCCGGACCCGTGTGGACTTCGGCTTCTGTTCCGGCGGGTCTGGGGTCGTGGTGTGCGGTGGGGTGCGGGGCGTGGTGGCCGGATTGGTGGTGGGTGTGGCCAGGTGGGGGGCGGGTTCCGGTCGTGGGTGGGGCGGGTTTCGCTGTGGTGGGCCTGGGGTGGGGTGGAGAGGTGGGGGAGTTCTCCAGGAATATGAGGGCGTTTTGGTTGGAATGGGCTGGTGTTGTTTTCCTGGTGTGTGCAGGTGGTTTGCGGGGGGAGTGGAGCGTGTGTGTCTTTCGAGGGGTGGGCATTTCGGGCCGGGTGTTTTGATAAATAGGGGTTTTGTCGGGGTGGGTTTATGTGGTGTGGGGGTGTTGTGGGTGCCGGTTATCGGGTCGTCCAGTCGGGTGTTGTCGGCGTTTCTTTTTGTCGTGGGTGCGGGGTTGAGCCGGTTGCGGGTTTGGGGGTTCTGACCTGCTGTTTGGCTGTGTCGGGGTGGGTGTTTTGCTTTTGGTTCGGTGGTGGTTCGGGGATTGGGTCGCTGAAATGTGTGGGTAATGTCCGTTGTCGCGGCAGGGCCGTCCTGTCGTTTCGGAGGAGGATGAATCGGTGAAGAGTATTGCTCGAACTCTGGCTGCTGCGGTTTTGACGGCCGGGGTTGTGGTGGTGCCGTTGGCGGGTGTGGCGGCGGCGGCGCCGGGCGGGGGTTCCGTCGCGGTGCCCGCGCGTGTGGGTGCTCCGGTCGCCGACCGTGACGGGGACCGGGGCCGGTTCGAGGACCGTGGCCATGACCGGGACCGGTTCGAGGACCGCGGTCGTGGCCGGGTCGGGGACTGGGGCCGGTCCGAGGACCGCGGTCGTGACCGGGGCTGGGTGGGGGACCGGTTCGATGACCGGGGTCGTGGCCGGTACTGCTACGTGGTGCGTCACCACGGCCGGGTCTACCACCACGGCTGGGGGCACCACCACGGCTGGGGGCACCACCACGGCCGGGGTCACTGGGTGTGCCGGTCGGGCTGGCTGCGCTAGTTCCCGTTTTCCGGAGTGGTGTCGCCCGCTCGTGGCGGGCGGCCCCACCCCGGGCCGGTAGGCGGAACTCTCGGGGACACGGGGTGGCGCCTGCCGGCCTCCGGTACCACCGGCCTCAAGTGCCACAGCACACCGTCAGGCCTGGCGGTGTGCTGTGGCACTGTCGCTTTGCCGCCCAGGTTGTGGGCCCGGGGTGGTCGGCGGTGGGGGAGCCTTGGGCCGGGTGCTGTTCTGATCCGCTGAGCGGTAGGGCAGTGCCTGCGTGGCCGGTGGTGGTGGACAGGGCTCGATGTCCGGGGCCGGGGCGGGCTCGCCCTTTCGCCGGCCTGGTCGGCGCGTCTGGTGTGCCCGGTTTCGGGGGACGAGTGTCATGCGGGTGCACCCGGGAGCGGGGGGCCTCGTGGCGGCGCAATGCGCGGCGGGTGTGTCTGTCTGTGTGCCGGGTGGCGGGGTGTGGGGCGTGTCGGGGTTTTCACGGTCCGGGATGGGCTGGGTCGGGGTCGGTGGATTCCGGCGCGTGTTCGGTGGAGTCTTTCATTCCGGTTGGGTGGTCAATTGTCTGCGGGGCGGCGGGGTTCGCTTCTGAAGATCGTGAGTGTTGCGCCGCTGATTTCGATGTAACGTTCCTCTAGTTTTTCGCCGCATTGCAGGGCTGTCAGGCATCTTCTGAACAGGGTCATCTCTTCTGCGTCGAGGACTGCCAAGGCCATGTTCATTACATCCTGCAGGGCGGTGGCGGTGAGGGTTTCGGGGAGTTCGCCCGACAGTAGAATCACCGGTTCCCCTGTGGTGCCCCGCACAACGGCCGTGGTGGGTGATCCGTGGACGACGAGCACGGGGGACTCCTCTGACGACGACGCTCCAGCGTGCTGTCCGCACGGCTCCGCATGGACCATGAGGATAGCGATAGAAACCCCTCTTTTACGTGTATTCGGTCGATCCGGAATCGGGGGTGGGATCTCGGAAAAAGCGGAACCGTGGGAGCGGGATGCCTGTGCGGGGGTGGTGTCGCGGGCGGAGCCGGGTCGAAGGCTGGTGGCGAGGGCGGGGCCGCAAGCCCGGTGAGCGGGGTCGCGGCCCGTGCGGGCTGGTGAGAAGATCGCGGGAGCGCCGCCGGATGGATGAGGGCTGGCGAGGGCACCGGGGATGCTGCGGGCTCGTTCCTGTCGGATGGGTCATCTGTGAGGTCTGAGAGGATCGGTGCGACGGATCGAGTAGGGGGTGCCGGTTGTCGAGCGGGCAGTGGCTGTCGTATGACGCGAGTTCTCTCGTGCGCCTGGGGGTGGGCCGCGAGGCGGTGTCCGGGCTGGGCGAGCAGGGCCTTCCGGTCGACTGCCGTCGCATGTTCGTGCGGGACTTGGGTCGGGAGTTGGAGGTCCGTGACCTTCCGCCGGGGCGAGCGGTGTTCCTCGGTGCGTTCGAGGACGGCGTCAACACGTACTGGCTGGTGATCGGCAGCGCCGAAGTCTGGATGGTCCGCGGCTATGACGGGGATGGGGGCCAGCAGTACGGGCTGGTCAACTCTTCGGTTGCCGGTCTGCAGAACGTCTTGGAGGTATGGGAGGCGTTCGCCGGTTCGGGAGGAGCGACGCGGACGACGACTACGAGGACTACGTCGAAGGCGTGATCGAACGGGCCCGGCAGTGCGATGCGAAATTTTTTCAGGACGAGGAGTCCTGGTGGTCTCGTGTGTTCGAGGAAGTCGAGCTCGGCGCCCTGGCCCCGGGAGTCCGGTAGGCGAGGACGTGGCGGTAACGGGCGGAGCCAGAGGCGTATTGCGGCGACCGTGACCCTCTCGCGGAAGGCGTAGACCGCTGCGTGGAAGCCGGTGGGCCGGCCGCCCTTGCTGCCCCGTCGTTGGGGCGTTGGCCCGTTGGTGGCGCCATTTGCCGGATCGCTTCGGCCGGTGTGAGGCGAGGCGATCTTCCACATGGCGTCGAGGTCGTCTGCGGCGGACGGTAGTGCGGTTCCCGGTGGCCAGAGCGAGTTTCCGCAGCCGTTGCCGACAGCGAGGCTTTCGCCCTCCGTTTCCCGGGAGAGCGGCCGTTCCAGCCTTGGCCTTCCCTGCAGCGATCAGTTCGCCCGACTGAGGAGTGCCATCGTTGCCCTTCCCGATCGGTGGTGTCGTCGAGGACGCGGCCACCGGCGCTGCTGTGGCCGCCTTCGGCGGCTACCTGCGCGCCCTCGGCGCCCTCCCGCCCTCCGGTGCCTTCACCATTCGCCAGGGAGAGGATCTCGGTCGGCCGAGCCTGCACCGGGTCGAGGCATCCGCTGCGGACCCCTGTGTGCGGGTGAGCGGACAGGCCGTGGTGATCGAGGGCGCAAGCGTCAGCACCGGGGAGGGAGCCGCCTGAGCGAAGCGAGGGCGCTGAACGCAACCGTGTTCGGTGGTTCTGCGGTGTGGTTCAGCGGTGTTCGGGGTTGTCGCTGCCGGGGTGGCATCCGGCGACCCATTGGGAGCGCTGGTTGCCGTAGGCGGGGATACCTCCCGCCCGGTGCAGCATGGCTGCCATGTGCATGAGGTTGTACGTCATGAACGCGGTGTTGCGGTTGGTGAAGTCGTTGTCGGGGCCTCCCGAGCCGGGATCGAGGTAGGAGGGGCCCGGGCCTGCCGGGCCGATCCAGCCCGCGTCGGCTTGCGGCGGGATGGTGTATCCCAGGTGCTGCAGGCTGTAGAGGACGTTCATCGCGCAGTGTTTGACACCGTCCTCGTTCCCCGTGATCAGGCAGCCTCCGACCCGCCCGTAGTAGGCGTACTGGCCCCTGTCGTTCAGCTGCGCCGAGCACGAGTACAGCCGCTCGATGACCTTCTTCATCACGGAGGAGTTGTCACCGAGCCAGATCGGGCCGCACAGCACCAGGATATCGGCGGCCATGATGCGCTCGAAGAGGGCCGGCCACTCATCGCTCTCCCAGCCGTGCTCGGTCATGTCCGGCCAGACACCGGTGGCGATGTCGTGGTCCACTGCCCGGATCACCTCGACCGACACACCGTGGCGGCGCATGATCGCGCTGCTCATGTCGATCAGGCCGCCGGTGTTGGTCACCTGGGGTGAGCGTTTCAGTGTGGCGTTGACGAAGACGGCCCGCAGCTCGTCGAAACGCGGACCTCCGGCCGGCTGCCTGTTGTCGGACATCGGACCATCCCGAATCGAGTCGTCGAGAGATCGTTCCGTTTCCATGCTGCGCTCGCGGGATGCCATGGTGCAACTCGCTCGGGCAGACCTACAGCAAGCCGCCTTCGCGATTCCCGGCCCCGAAAGCGACCCGTTCCCTGAACCTGCCTCCTGGCCCGGGCCGGGAAACGACGTCGGCAGAACGCTGCCCGTGGACTACACGCAGATCGTCGACGCTAGAGACTGTCGCCCTGAAAGGCAACGGGCGCCATTCCTCCTGGTCGCGGTGCTCGGCGTGTGACTGGCCAAGGACTCGCAGCGCGTATGCCAGGCCGGCCGAGCGGGAGTCCGAGGCGTCCGTGGCTTTGTAGTCGTTCGCCGATCGCTCGATCGGATCGAGCGATCGGGAGGTGGCCGTGGAGAAGCGCCTCGCCGCCCAAGGTGCCGGCCACGTTGGTCCATCGCCGTCCACATGCGCACCGAACTCGTCGCCGACGCCCTGAGGATGGCAGCCGCCAGCCACGGCGGTCTCGACGGCGCGGTCTTCCACTCCGACCACGGCGCCCAGTACGCAGCGCGCGAATTCGCGGACCCGTGCTGCGAGTTGGGCGTGGCCCAATCCAGGGGCGCGGTCGGCACCTCTGCCGACAACGCCGCCTGCGCAAGCTTCCACGCCACCCTCAGGCGGGAGACCCTCCGCGGTGCCCACCACTACCCAGGAATGGAACTCTGCCGACGCACCGCCTACGGAGACCAGCACCAGCAGGAGTCCGATAGGCTCACGCTGGCCGCATAGCCACCCGAAAGCGTGTCCATTTTCGCGAGGCCAGGCCCCCTGCGCTACACGATGCCGGGCATGACCCCGACGGAGGCAGCCAGCTGCATCAAGCACCATCTCGGCCTTGCTGACCGCAGCGACGAGCTGTTCACCGACGACGCGGGCACGTTGATCCACACCACCTCGCGAGGCTTCCCCGCGAGGTCAGCAACCTCTGCCTGCAGTCCTTGTCGCTACTGTACCGACCGACAGGACTCAGCTGCCCGGCAGTGCAGTTCCGCGACAGGCCCCGGCTTGATCTTCAACCGGGGGCGGGATTCCGGAGGGTCGTCGTGGTCTGGATGCCTCCGTGGGCCTGTCCTGCCCGGCCACGGGCTACCGAAGACGACCAACGCGCTAAGGTCGGCGGGTCGGGCTGTCTGTGGTGGGGGAGTTCATGTCGTCGGGGCGTGTGCAGCAGGGCGATTTCTTGCCCGGTCCGGTCGGGCCGCGCGCGTTGGCGCCGATTCCCTTCGATGTGGAGTCGGTTTTTCCGGAGTTGGCCGGGATGGCTCGCGACGTCGTCCTGCTCTATCCCCGGGCCGGGCGGCCGGGGACGGGGGACAGTTCCATCGGTGGACCTTTGCTGTGGCCGGCCGGTGAGTCCTGGCCGGTGTGTGCCGAGCCGGGCCATTACAAGCCGCTGGCCGCGGCTGTCGGGCCCGAGCCGGTCGCGATGGTCCCGGTGGTGCAGTTGTACGGGCGCGATGTGCCCGGCCTGGTCTTTCCCACCGGTACCGACCTGTTGCAGATCCTGTGGTGCCCGCTCGTGCACGAGGACGGCGAGTGCGCGGCCAACCCCCGGCTCTACTGGCGTAGTACGGCGGTAACGGTCGTCGATGCCCGCGCCGGCACACCGCCTCTCCCGCACACGGCGGAGGAGGACTACCTGCCCCGGCCGTGCACGCTGTCGCCCACACCTGCTGTGGAGTACCCGAACTGGGACCTGGCGGAGGGACTCGCCGGGCAGCTCGCCGAACGCTTCGAGGCCCTGAAGGAGGAACGCGGCTTCGACTACTTCGAGGTGGCCACCACCCAGCAGAGCAAAGTCGGGGGCTATCCGAGCTGGACACAGCCGCCGAACTGGCCTGACTGCACAACCTGCGGCACGCGCATGGAGCACCTTCTCAGCGTCACCGCGACCGAGGCGGGCCGGGGCCGCTGGCTGCCCCTGGACGAGCGGGACCCCGGCCAGGATCAGGCCGCCCCATCCTGGGAAGCCGAGGCGGACCCCGCCGTCCTCGAAAGCCTCGGCCACGACATGAGCCTGGGAGACCTCGGCGGCATGTACTTCTTCGTCTGCCGCGCCTGCCCGGACACCCCGTATACCCATCGCTATGACTGCTGAGCCGCTGCCATAGGGACCCTGGCCCCTGTCTGCCAATGATCGTGTTGTGGCAGGTCTTCTCTGTGGAATCGGCCGACTTCTCGTGAGAGGGTCCTGCATGTGATCAGTCAGGATGGCGTCCGGGTCCGCAAGCTCGTACTTGTGGAGGGAGTTCGCCCTGCGGACGTTGTATGTGTTCATCGCGAAGCGCTTCACGTGCTGCGGTCGAGCATCGACGCGGCCCACATCGACGCCTACAGTGATGGCGACTGGCCGGCCGAAGTCATGCACTCGTATGAGCATGCGCTGTCATTGGCTCGGCAGGAGGTCATGAGCGGTACCCGGTCCAGGCGTTCCGATCCTGGGATGGGCATCGACCTCGATGTCCGAGACGACGGGCAGTTCAAGGTCCTGTCGGACTTGGCGCCCTACACCATCCACGCCGAAGGCTGGGGGAAGGGCCGGTTGGTCTTCAGCGCCAGTGACTCGGGAACGGCGCTGTGGATTGAGGTCACGCAGGAACAGAAAGCAGCGCTTCTGTCCCGATTGGGTCAGCTGGGGATCTCATCGGGTGTGCTCACCGTTCTGGCGCCCGGGCGCTGAGAACCTGTGGCCTGGGTTCGCGTAGCCGGAGGATCAGCTAGGAAAGTCGGAGTCCGGCCGGGTAGCCGGCCGTGAGCTCGTCGAAGCGGGTCGCTCACGCACGGAACTGCTTGAACCCGTTGAAGCATCTCTCGACCACGTTTCGATGCTCGAGGCTGTTCCAACCTGGCTGCTCGGCATGCCGGTTGGTCCAGAGTGGCGTTAGAACTCCTAACGAAATGAGTGGCAGGGATCGGTAGGCTCGGTGGTCATGAGTCAGAGCGGTTCGCAAGCGGCAGCCTTCTTCCGAGATGTTCGCCAAAGCCGGGTGGTCTGGCTCGTGCGGGGTGACGAGGGCAGCCCGACTCACCTCTCTGCGGACGGCGCGCGAAGTCTTCCGTTCTGGTCGACCTCGGCCCGCGCCCGACGGGCGGCGAAGATCTGGGGGCGTGGGCTACGCGTTGGATCGATGCCCTTGGACACCTGGTGCGAGCACGTACTGCCCGATGCCGCACGGGATGGGCTCGTGATCGGCGTCAATTGTGTCGGCGACGGCTGAAAAGTGGACCAGTGTCGACGCTTGAAAGTTGACCCCCTCCGGGGGTCTGGCTCGTTGGGTCAGGCCGGGAGGAGTGGTGATCAGCGTGGAGGACTGGGCGGAGATCCGCCGGCTTCATCGGGCCGAACGGATGCCGGTTCGGGCGATCGCGAGGAAGCTGGGGATCGCGAGGAACACTGTCCGCAGAGCGATCGCGGACGATGCGCCGCCGAAGTATCAGCGGGCGCCGAAGGGTTCGATCGTGGACGCGGTCGAGCCGCAGATTCGTGAGCTGCTCGAGCAGTGGCCGGAGATGCCGTCGACGGTGATCGCTGAGCGGATCGGGTGGGACCGGGGCCTGACGGTGCTCAAGGACAGGGTGCGGGACCTGCGGCCGGCTTATCGGCCCGCGGATCCGGCTTCGCGGACGGTCTATGAGCCGGGTGAGATCGGCCAGTGCGACCTGTGGTTCCCGCCGGCCGACATCCCGCTCGGCTTCGGCCAGGTCGGGCGGCCGCCGGTGCTGGTCATGGTCGCGGGCTACTCGCGGTGGATCACCGCGCGGATGCTGCCCTCGAGGTCTGGGGCCGATCTGATTGCCGGGCACTGGCGGCTGCTGACCGAGCTGGGTGCTGTCCCCAGGGTGCTGGTCTGGGACAACGAGGGAGCCGTCGGCTCCTGGCGGCCCGGTGGTCCTCAACTGACAGACGACTTCGCGGCGTTCGCCGGATTGCTGGGCGTCAAATTCCTGCTCTGCAAGCCCCGGGACCCAGAAGCCAAGGGCCTGGTCGAACGGGCCAACGGCTATCTGGAGACGTCGTTTCTGCCCGGGCGGGTGTTCACCTCGCCTGCCGACTTCAACATCCAGCCCTCCGACTGGCTGACCAAGGCGAACCGGCGCATCCACCGCACCTTGCAGGCCCGCCCGGCGGACCGGCTGGAAGCGGACCGCTCGCGGATGCTGGCCCTGCCGCCGATTGCCCCGCCGGGCTGGTGGAAGGCATCGCTGCGGCTGCCGCGGGATCACTACGTTCGCCTGGACACCTGCGACTACTCGGTGCATCCGCTGGCCGTCGGCCGCCGCGTCGAGGTCGCCGCCGACCTGGACCAGGTCCTGGTGACCTGCGACGGCGTCGAGGTCGCCCGCCATGCCCGCAGCTGGGCTCGCCACCAGACCATCACCGACCCGGACCACGCGGCCGCTGCCGCGGCCGCCCGCAAGGCGGCCGCCGGCACGAAACCGGCGCCGGCGGATGCGACGGAGGTCGAGGAGCGGTCGCTGGACACCTACGACCGGATCTTCGGCGTCATCGACGGCGGACTGAGCACGGGTGAAGGGGCAGCGTGATGAGCACGAAGGACGACACGAACCAGGCCAGGACCGGCCGCGACGTCGGCTCCGAGCTGATCTATCTGACCAAGGCGTTGAAGGCCCCGGCCCTGCGGGATGCTGCCGCTCGGCTCGCCGAGCGGGCCCGTGATGAGGGTTGGAGCCACGAGGAGTATTTGGCCGCCTGCCTGCAGAGGGAGGTCGCCGCCCGCGACTCCCACGGCGCCGAGGGACGCGTCCGGGCGGCTCGTTTCCCCTCCCGCAAGTCGCTGGAGGACTTCGACTTCGATCACCAGCGGTCCGTGAAACGCGAGGTCATCGCCCATCTGGGGACGCTGGACTTCGTTGTTGGGAAAGAGAATGTGATCTTTCTGGGGCCGCCCGGCACCGGCAAGACCCACCTCGCCACCGGGCTCGGTATCCGGGCCTGCCAGGCCGGCCACCGGGTCGCGTTCGGCACCGCCGCCCAGTGGGTCACCCGCCTTGCCGAGGCTCACCAGGCAGGGCGTCTGAGCGACGAGTTGATCCGGCTGGGACGGATCCCGCTGATCGTCGTCGACGAGGTGGGTTACATCCCCTTCGAGCCCGAGGCGGCGAACCTGTTCTTCCAGTTCATCTCGGGCCGCTACGAACGCGCCTCGGTGATCGTGACCAGCAACAAGCCCTTCGGGCGCTGGGGCGAGGTCTTCGGCGACGACACGGTCGCCGCCGCGATGATCGACCGCCTCGTCCACCATGCCGAGGTCATCTCGCTGAAGGGCGACAGCTACCGCATGCGCGGCCGCGACCTCGGGCGGGTTCCGGCCGCCAATACCGGGGAATGACCAACATCAACTGACGCAGTGGGGGTCACTTTTCACCCGCCGGACTCGGCTCACTTTTCAAGCGTCGCCGACAAATTGGAGTGGACCGCGCCTGGTCGGCTGGAGCTTCACCTCCGGGGAGGTCCTCAATCGACTGGGGGCGCCTGACTAACCCACGGCATCGCTGGCCAGAGCGCGCAAACGGCGCCAGCAGATGAGGGCGCATCCGAGCGTGAGGAAGGCTTCGTGGATGTCGTCGCGGATCTCCCAGCGAATGCGTAACCGGCGGAACCAGTGCAGCAGCGCGAAGCTCTGCTCGACGACCCACCGGTGGATACCCAGCCCCGATCCGTGTTCGGTGCCGCGCCGTGCGATGACCGGGGTGATTCCGGCGGCCCGGACCTGCTTGCGGTACTTGTCATGGTCGTAGCCGCGGTCGGCGTAAATGGTGTGCGGCCGTCGGCGGGGCCGTCCACGTCGGCCCCGCACCGGCGGGACGCTCTCGATCAAGGGCATGAGCTGGGTAACGTCGTTGCGGTTGCCGCCGGTCAGTGACACTGCCAGCGGGATGCCGTGCGCTTCGGTGATCAGATGGTGTTTCGAGCCTGTTCGGGCACGGTCGACCGGGCTCGGTCCGGTTTTGGGCCGCCCTTCATGGCCCGCACGTGGGAGCCGTCGATCACCGCCCTGGACCAGTCCAGCGCGCCGACGGCATGCAGTTCGGCCAGCAGCGACTCGTGCAGACGCTGCCAGACACCCGCGTCGTTCCAGTCACGCAGGCGGCGCCAGCAGGTCATCCCCGACCCGAAGCCCAGTTCCTGGGGCAGGAACTCCCACGGAATCCCGGTGTAGAGCACGAACAGGATGCCGGACAGGACCTTCCGGTCTTCCAGACGCTTGCGTCCCGGGTGATCCAGACGGCGCGGCACGACCGGCAGCAACGTGGCCTCTTGCTCCTCGCTGGACTCGACATCCGCGAGCTACCAAGAGGCCCTTCCTTCATGCGCCGGCCCCGGACAACTCACCCGAACCAGGCCCCCGTTCGAACCTGCCCGACCGCGCGAACGGATAGAGAACAGGCAGTTAGGGGAAGAGGTGACGCTCCTGGTGGGTGGATTGTCGACCAAGATCAACCTGTCCGAACTGTGGATAGCCAGGCGCCGTGAGCGTGGCAGACGCTGGCACCGCCTGACCGCGGACTGACAGGCCCTACTGGCCCTGGCGCACCTACGCTGCCGGCACGCGTACGCCCAACTCGCGGCCGGCTTCGCAATTGAGGTGGCTACCGCCTACCGGCACTCGCCGTGCCCGTTCAGGACACTGGCATGCGGTTGCGGCGAGGCGATGCGGGCGCGGTCGATGTCGGCGGGTGGGCACGGTCCCGTGGTGCCGGGGCCCGCATCCGCTTGTGTCTGAGTCGGAGTACAGGCGGCACCGGGAGAGGCCGGCGACCCGCCCGTCCTCACTCCGGCATGTCGGCGGAGCGTGGATGGGCGCCGTCTGCCGTCTGCGCGGATTTCTTCTTGCGGCGGCGACACGCCGTTGTGCGCCGGGGAGGTCGCCGGCTTCTTCCGGCGGGGCATGATGCTCACCGTCCCGCGCCACGGAACGCGGCTGCCGCTAACGCGGCCGCCATTGATCGTGTCGAGCGCGGCTGGTTCCTCGGGGTTTTGAACGCTGACGCCGTGGCAGGGGTGCTGCGGGCCGCTCGGCCCTCGGATCCGTGTTCGTGGCGGGAAGGACTGAACATGCTTGCGGCCTGGTATGAGCGGCAGGGCCCTGCCGGCGAGGTGCTCCAGTACGGTGAGCTGCCTGATCCCTTCCCGGGCCCTGGTGAGGTGCGGGTTCGCGTCGCTGTCTCCGGCGCCAGTCCCGGCGATACCAAGAAACGGCGTGGCTGGACCGGTTCGGCGATGTCGTTTCCGCGGGTGATCCCGCACAGTGATGCCGCCGGGACCATCGACGCCGTCGGTGAGGGCGTCGAGGCGCGCCGTGTGGGTGAGCGGGTGTGGGTGTACGGCGCCCAGTCCTACCGTTGCTTCGGTACCGCCGCCCAGTACACCGTGGTCCCCGGCGATCTGGCCGTCGCGCTGCCCGACCACCTGTCCGATGACCTCGGCGCGAGCCTGGGCATCCCCGGCATCACCGCGCACCGCGCGGTTTTCGCCGACGGCTCCGTCGATGGCCGGCGTGTGCTCGTCAACGGCGTTCTGGGCGGCGTCGGTTCCCTGGCCGCCCAGCTCGCCCGCTGGGGCGGGGCCACGGTCATCGCCACCGTGCGACGGGGCGCCGACCTGGACCGCATCGATCCCGCAGTCGTCGCCCACGCCGTCGCTCTCGACTGCGGTGACCCGGCCGCGGACATCCGTGCCCACGCACCCGGCGGCGTGGACCGGATCATCGAGGTCGCCCTGTCCGACAATGCCGAACTCGATGGTGCCGTCGTGGCGAACGGCGCCGTCATCGCCGCGTACGCCACCCGCGAGGACCGCACCGAGATCCCGTTCTGGACCTTGCTCTTCAACAACGTCACCCTGCGCCTGCTCGGCAGCGACGACTTCTGCGACCAGGCCAAACGCCAGGCCGCCGGGGATCTCACCGCCGCAGCGGCCGTCGGCGCCCTCACGGTCGATGTCGGCGACCGCTTCCCGCTCGCCGACATCGCCCAAGCCCACGAGCGTATCGACGCCGGTGGCCGGGGCCGTGTCCTGATCGACGTCCCCCAGTAGAGAAACCCCGCGGAACCGGCCGCTCCTCATGATCGTTGGCCCGTCATTGACCCCGGGGCCCCAGGCTGCCGCTACGGCCCGCAACCAGGTCCTCTACCCGGCTCGCTGCGGTCCCGGGTTCGTGCGGCCTGGCCTTAGCTGTCGTCGGGCGCGGCTTTACGCCATAGCGAGCAGGACGGCGAACAGGAACGACACCAGGCCTCCGAAGAAGAGGGCCGCTGCCGCGGTCTGCACCGTCTTGTGGACTTGCGTTCGGGCGGTCAGCCCATATGTGAGGACGAGCACCGAGGCGGCGAGCGGCAGTGCTGCAAGCGTCAGCATGGTGATGCCCAGTCCGGCGGATCCGGTTCCGGAACTGCCGGATTCCTCGACCTGCTGTATGCCGTTGAAGGTGAGCGGGAGCACGGCGAGGATCCAGGGAACCGCCGCGAGCGTCGTGATCACCAGCGAGGTGAGGACGGGCCTCGCCCGTTCATGAACCTGTGCGTTCATCGTGTGATCACCGGATCCCGTAGAGCGACGTGGAGAACGCGATATTGAAGCGAACACTGCGAATCCGGTCCGCGCCGCGATCTTGTTGGCTGTCGAGCAGATCCTATGGGTGTTGCATCTGGTGGTGTTGGGGCCCCATGCCTTGACCTTCACGGAGATCATTCCCCAGCTTTTGCTGAAGGTGAAGCTGAGACGCTTGCCGGGTCCTTCAAAGTGCTCCCTTGGGTAGAGGAATTGGAAGTAGGTCGAGGCCACCTTCTCCACCTTGACGGGAAGCGTGCTGTTGCCGCTGGCGGTGGTTCGGCGAACGCGTCGTAGGCCACGCGGGACGCGATGAGCCTGTCCGCACCGTAGGAGTCGTACGACGTCGAGGTCGTGGCGGCATCGTCGGTGCTGCTGTCGCAGGCGTCCGTGGTGGGTCTGCAGAGGGATGCGGGGATCGCGCAGGGAGCTGACGGCAGGTCAGCCACTTTGCGAGCCGGGCCCGAGCCGGGCTGAGGCGGTAATGGCAGGCGGATTCGGGCTCGTTGATCCGATACGCCGCCTGGCGGGGGGTGCCACCCGCCGGGGCTTGCCGGCCGTCCGCTGGCGTTGATCGCCCGTCAGGTCCTCGCTGGCGATCCCGCCCGGGATTGATCTCCCGTCAGGTGCTGCCGGGTCGGCTGCCGCGGGGCGTTGATTGCTCGGCAGATTCTGTCGGCTGTCTGATCGGCGTTGATGTCCTGTCAGGTGCTGAGCTGTGTGGTTCGCCTGCCGAGTCGTGTTGACGGCCTGTCATGTGCGCCTGGCGTCAAGTGAGATGCGGCCTTGGCGGGAGGCGGGAGGCGGGGGGTTTGTGGGGTGACGGTCCGAGGGGGTGGGGGCCGGGTGTTGGGCCGCGGGCTTTTGGGGTGGTTGTTCTGGGTGGACTGCGGGGTGGGTGGGGTTCCTGGTGTTGGTGCCGTGTGTCGAGGGGGTGAACTGTTGTGCGTTTTACGGGTGTAGGTCCGTGTTGGGGAGTTTGCGTAGTCGTGTGTCCGTCCGCTACTGTCCAACGTCATCGGACGGGTTGTCCGGTAACTCCGGACAACGGTTGTGGTTGTTTCCCGCTCTCTGCCAGGAGCGGGAGGGGCCGCGGCCCACGTGAATGGTCAGGGAACGGTTCTACTCCCTGTCCCGGGCCTGGCGGCAGGTGTTCGTCCGCGATTCAGCCTTTCGGGCTGAGCGCGGGTGGGTGTCCGTGCCGTTTCGGGTTCCGCACGTCCATGGACGGGGCGTTCCCGCGGGCTGTGGCGTCCGGAGTTCCTCTGTATCGACATCTGAAAGGTTTTCATCATGGACATCGCAAAGCTTGAGGCCGAGTCCGCCGAGCTGCTTCCCGGTCGTGAGGCGCTGGGCAAGCTGTCGTTCAGCTTCGCCAAGACCACCAACATCTCGCACAAGGCCGCGGCCGTCGGTGCGCACAACGAGTCGCTGGCGGCGAACTCCTTCTCGCCGTTCGCGGTGGCCCAGTCGCAGGCCACGCAGGCGATCAGCGTCCACCAGTAAGCCCGGCCGCGCCCCGGGGCGGCATCGGCCCTCAAAGGGGGCCGGTGCCCGCAGCGCGCCGGACCGATGTTCGCCGGCCCGGCCGCTGCGGGAGGACCACCTGACGCCAGGGGCTTTCCGTCACAGGACTGCCGAAAGGGGCAGGCCGTACCGGCCGGCGGCGATGCGGCACAGGTCGCGGTCCCGCCCCCTCGGCGGACCCGCCCCTTTCGGGAGGCACACCGGAAAGGGGCGGGACCGGCCCACCCGCCCGGGGCAGACCCGGCCCCCTGCGGGCCCGCTCCCTTGGCGGGCTCGCCCCCCGGGCGGGTGGGATCGGCCTCTCTTCGGCAGACCCGACCCCGCTTCCGGCGGCCCCGCTCTTTTGCGCGGGCTCCGTCGGGCCCCGACACGCCCTCCCCGGGTGGCCGGCCCCCCATTTTTTGGCGGGGCCTACCCTCGGCGAACCGTTCGCTCCGGCTAGACCCGCCCCCGGGCGGCCCGGCCCGCGGCCCGTTCCTGGGGTGGGATCGGCCGCTCTGGGTGGCTCCGGTCCCGGGGTGGGTCTGGTCCCGGGGTGGGATCGGGTTCCCTGCGGGCTCCGGTGCCCGGGTGGGTCGGGTTCGCTTCCGGGTGGGTTCGGTCCCGGGCAGGTCCGACTCGTTCCCGGCGGTCCGGTTCCCGTGGGGTTCCGGTCCGGGGCGGGCCCGGTTCGCTTCCGGCGGCTTGGCTCCCGGGGTGGGATCGGCCCTCGGCGGGGGCCGATCCCCGGCGGGCTCCGGTCTTCGGTGGGTTGGGTCTGCTCGCGGGTGGTTGCGGTCTTCGGTTCGGGGCCGCTCCCGGGTGGGTCCGGTCTGCTCCCGGTGGGACTCGCTCTTCCCTGGTGGCTTCGGCTTCCTGGCGGGTCCGGTCTGCTCCCGGGGTCGGGGGCTGCTCTCGGCTGGCTCCGGTCCTCGGGTCGGGGGCTGCTCTCGGGTGGCTCCGTTCCCCCGATGGGTCGGGTCCGCTCTCGGGTGGGTCCGGCTCGCTTCCGGCGGCCTGGCTCGCTCCTGGGGTGGGATCGGATCGGTCCTTGAGGGGCTCTGGTCCCGGTGGGTTCGGCTTGCTTCGGGGTGGGTCGGGTCTGGGTCGGGTGGGGTCGCGCCTGCGGGGTGGCTTCGGCCTGTCCTTCCTTTCGGTTTTCGGTGGGCTGTCCGCTTGTTCTGGGTGGGCTGTTCGCTGCCGGCGGGGTTCGTGTCCGGCGCGAACCCCGCCGCAACTCGTTGGGTTCTACCGCCGGGTGGGCCCGGCCCGACCCAGTGGCCGGTCCCACCCCGAGAAACAACCCCTCTCCCAAGGCTTCCCAGAGTTTCCGGGCTTCCCGGGCTCTCGGGGCTTTCCGGGGCCTCCCGGGGTTCTCGGGGCGCTCGGGGCTTCCCGGGGTTCTCGGGCCTGCCGGGTTCTCGGGCTTCCCGGGCTCTCGGGGCTTTCCGGGGCCTCCCGGGGTTCTCGGGGCGCTCGGGGCTTCCCGGGGTTCTCGGGCCTGCCGGGTTCTCGGGC
>NZ_JBICWL010000035.1:0-394 GCF_043199735.1 Streptomyces sp. NPDC048566 | reverse complement strand
GGCTTTCCGGGTTTCCGGGGTTTCGGGGTTGTCGGGTGTTCGGCGGATGTTTCACGTCGGCGTGTGGTGTTGTCCCGCCCCTTTTCAGGAGGAGAGAGAAGTTGGCAGTGTCCGGAGAGCGCGGTCCCGACGCTGTCGGTTTGTCGCCTACCCAGCCCCTGGGCGATCAGGGTTTGACCGCTTACGGCAGTGACACGACGATCCCGCTGCAGGCGGATGTCCGCACGATGCGGCTTCGTGTTCCCTCGCCTGCCCCTGTGGTTCTTCCTGTCCCGCGGCGCAGTTTCGGTCTGGAGTGCCTGGGGGAGTACAAGGGGTCGGGGTTCACCGAGCCGAAGTACCTCGTGCGCCGCGGGGACGGTCAGGTGGTGCAGTTGTCCCGGCTGCTGTACCT
>NZ_JBICWL010000034.1:0-61047 GCF_043199735.1 Streptomyces sp. NPDC048566 | reverse complement strand
GGACGTCACCTTCGCCGAGGACGCCTCCACCGTCCACACCGGGACCGCACCCCGCGCCATGGCGACCTTCCGCAACCTCGCCATCGGCGTGCTGAGAATCCTCGGAGCCGACAACATCGCCAAGACCACCCGCGCAATTCATAACGAACCCGAGCGAGCACTCCCCATCCTGGGCATCACTAACGATCCAGACACCTACGGAACTTGATCAAGCCCTGCGTCGCGGCCTACCTGGAGAGGCACCGGGATCGATTAGATCTGCTGCACCCCCAGACCCCGTTCTTCCAGACGGCAGGGTTGCGGACGGTGAAGGGCGAGGTGTTCTCCCTCAACCGCATCGTGGCCGATGTTCCCAACGGCGAGGCGTTCTTCACCGCCAGGATGCCGTCGGTGGAACGTCTGTCGTTCGCCGAGGCGGCTCGCTGGGTCGTGCACGCGCACGCGTTCGACACGTCCGGGATCAAGACCGGCACCGTCGGCGACAGTCGGGTCAAGGGCGGCAAGGTCTACCCGCTGGGCACCGGATGGGCCGGCGCCCTGGGCGGCGTGTTCGCCGAGGGGGACACGCTGCGCGAGACCCTGCTGCTCAATCTGATCGCCTTCGACACCGACGACCTCGACAGGGACGCCGAGGACCGGCCGGCCTGGCGGCGCGAGCCGTGTGGCCCGGACAGCACCCCCCGTCCTGCGAGCGGGCCTGTGGATCTGTACACCTGGCAGTCGCGCCGGGTGCGCCTGCATTACGACAGCGACGGTGTTCACGGCGTCGTCCTGGGCTACGGCGATCCCCTTGCGGCCCGCAACATGCAGCGGCGTGAGCCGATGACGCCGTGGCGGCGCAGTGAGGCGCAGGAGAAGAAGCTGGGCACGTCGCCGGTCTATCTGCCGCGGGAGCACGATCCGGCTCGTTCTGCGTGGCGGGGCCTGGAGGCCTTGGTGGCCGACCGGACGCAGATGTCGCAGAGCCAGCAGGCGGCCGCCTATCTGCGGCCCCGGGTCCTGGACTGGATCGCCCGCCTGGTGTCCGAGGGCTACCTGGAGCGCAACTATCTGGTGCGTGCCCGGACCGTCGGTGCCGTCTACGGGACACAGCAGTCGGTCATCGACGACATCGTCGATGACCGACTGGCGATGCCCGTGGTGCTTCTGCACCGGCGTGAGCGCACGCACGCCCGACAAGCCGTCGCTGCGGCGGGGGATGCTGACCGTGCCGTGCGGGCGGTGGGAGATCTGGCCGCCGATCTCGCCCGCGCGGCGGGGGCCGACGCGGACGGCCCCCAAAAGACGGCTTGCGCCGGCGGTTTCGACCTGCTGGAAGAGCCTTTCCGGCGCTGGCTGGCTTCACTGGCCGACACAGCGGACCCCTTCGCTCAGCGCGAGATGTGGCAGCACCAGGTGTGGCGGCTGCTCACCCGCCTCGGCGCCGGCCTCCTCGATGCCGCCGGTGCTGCGGCCTGGCAGGGCAGGACGGTCACCGGGCCGAAAGGCATCCACTGGCTGAACGCCGCCCTGGCCGACACATGGTTTCGGGCCCGGCTCGCCAAGGCCCTCGGCATCACCGCACCCCGCACGGACGGCAGCAGTCCGCCCACCGCCGCGGAGCCTGCCCTCCCCTCTCCCCGGCCCGGCCCCGGCCCCGGCCCCGACACCGAGCCCGCACTCGCCCCGACCCGCTCCCGCGACCCAGAGGTGCCCGCATGACCACCACCGTCGCCCCACCCTCGGTCCGCCACCGAGTCGCCGAACTCGCCGCTGACCGGATCACAACCTGGCAGCACGGCTACCTCCGTGACGACTCCACGGCACGCGCCGCGCTGGCCCGGCTACGCCGGGGAGCGGGACGCCCCGCAGCCGGCATGCCCGATCTGTGGAGCCTGGTCGACACCGGCCCCCTGCACGAGCGGACCGGCGGGCTCCGTCTGCTGAGCGAGGGAGAACTCACCCGCGCCGAGGACGCCCTCTACACCGCCTGCACCCTGTGGGCACTGCATCAGCAGTCACGCGCCGCCGCCATGCACCGTGCCCACCGACCTGAGCAGCCGACCGGACTGGGAGCCGCCGTGCGACGGCTCATGCCGGCCCACGGCATCGACGAGCCGGTCCGCAAGCGCCTGGTGCGCGCCGCGAACGCACCGGACTGCGTCGTGCTGGCGCAGCGGCTGCGGGAGATCGTGATGCTCTTGCGGCGGGCGGACATCCCGCTCGACTACGGACTGCTGGCCGGAGAGATGTACGCCTGGCAGTGGCCCGGCGGCGCGCAGAGCGTCCGGCGCGCGTGGGGCCGCTCCTTCCACAGCCGGCAGGCGCCGCGCGCCCAATACGACACCCAGCCGACCACCGGCACCGGCCCCGACTTCGACACAAACCCCAAGGACGCCTCGTGAACCGCATCTTCCTGGACGTGCACGCCCTGCAGACCGTTCCGCCCAGCAACCTCAACCGCGATGACACCGGCGCACCGAAAACGGCGATCTACGGCGGAGTACCGCGCGCCCGCGTCTCCAGCCAGGCGTGGAAACGAGCCATCCGCACATACTTCTCCGACGAGCATCTACTCGACCCCCGTGAACTCGGCGTACGGACCAAGAAGATCGTGGAGCTCCTCGCCGACCGCCTCCAAGGCCGCGACCCGTCCCTCGGGCGGGAGACAGCACTGGCACTCGCCGACGAGACGATCAAGGCGACGGGCCTGAAGACCGAGGTCCCCAAACGCAAAGCAGACGAGGCCAAGGCGACCGACGGGGCATCCGATCCTGCACCCGAGGCCAAGTACCTGGTCTTCCTCAGCACCCGCCAACTCGATGGCCTGGCCCGCCTCGCCGCAGACAGCACCCCCGACCCCGCCTCGTACTGGAAGAAGAAGGAGAACAAAGACCAGGCCCGCCAGATCGCGGACACCCGGCACTCCGTCGACATCGCCCTCTTCGGCCGGATGGTCGCCGACGCCACCGACTACAGCGTCGATGCGGCCGTCCAGGTGGCGCACGCCATCGGCGTGCACCGCGTAGAGATCGAGTCGGACTATTTCACGGCCGTCGACGACGAGGCCAAAGAGGAGGAGACCGGCGCCGGAATGATCGGCACGATCGACTTCAACTCCTCCACCCTCTACCGCTACGCCGCCCTCAACGTCCACCAACTGGCCGACACCCTCGGCGAGGGCCTGCGCGAGGACGAGCCCCGAACCGAGCCGGTGCGCCGCGCGGTCGAAGCATTCCTGCACAGCTTCGCCGCCTCACTCCCCACCGGCAAGATCAACACGTTCGGGCATCACACCCTGCCCGACGCCGTCATCGTCAAGCTCCGCACCACCCGGCCCGTCAGCTACGTCGCCGCATTCGAAGACCCCATCCGCGGTGACCAAGGCGGCCACGTCCGCGAAGCCTGCGACCGACTCGCCGCCTACGCACCCGACCTCGAACACACCTACGGCGACCAGGCATCCACCCAGACCTGGATTCTGCGCGTCGGCCCGAACACCCTCAAGCTCGCCGACCTCGGCCCCCAGTCCGAAACCCTCACCGACCTCGTCGCCGCCGTCGGCCAGGCCGTCACCACCCTCCTGGACCAGCCCGCATGAGCACCCTCGGCGTGCTGGTGCTGCGCCTGGCAGGACCCCTGCAGTCCTGGGGGGCCACCTCCCGCTTCGCCGCCCGCCGCACCACCGAATCCGCCCCCACCAAAAGCGGCGTCATCGGCCTGCTCGCCTCCGCGGCAGGCATCCAACGCGGTGACGACGAAGCCCTCGCCCCCCTCGCCGCCCTGCGCTTCGGGGTCCGCATCGACCAACCCGGCACCCGCATACGCGACTTCCACACCGCCCACCACCCGATCACCGGCAAAGCCATGCCCCTCTCGGAGCGCTTCTACCTCGCCGACGCCATCTTCGTCGCCGCCCTGGAAGGCGACCCGGCACTGCTCCACCACCTGCACACCGCCGTCCAAAGGCCGATGTATCCGCCGTTCCTCGGACGCCGCTCCTGCCCCCCGGCAGGGCCCCTCGACCTCGAGTTCCACGCGAACGCCCGCCTGGAAGCCATCCTGCGTGCCGTGCCGTGGCAGGCATCCGCCTGGTACCGCACACACCACCGCCAAACCCTGCCCAGCCACCTGACCGTCCTGCACGAAAAGCAGACAGGCGATCACAGCCCCGCCGACAGCCTGCGCGACCAGCCACTCAGCTTCTCAGCCGCACACCGCCGCCACGCCCTGCGCGACGTAATCACCGGCCAGGTGCCCCGCCCCACCGACACCAGGCACAACCCCCTCCAGCACGACCCGTTCGCCGCCCTGTCCGACGACCTCGACGTCCTGGATGAAGAAGGCGCCTGATGTACCTCTCTCGCTTCCGCATCAACACCGCACGTCCCGGAGCCCGCCGCCTGCTGTCGTCGCCGCAGGCCCTGCACGCCGCCGTCATGTCCTCCTTCCCGCACCTCCTGCCCACCCACCAGCCCGACCCCGACTCCCCACGCGTGCTGTGGCGTCTGGACCAGCAGGCCCGCGCCGAACTCCTCCTCTACATCGCCAGCCCCGACCAGCCCGACATGACACACCTGGTCGAGCAGGCCGGCTGGCCGGCCGCCGCCACCCCCGACAACCCGGGCTGGCACACCCGCCCCTACAAACCCTTCCTCGACCGGCTGAACGCAGGCGACCGGTGGGCCTTCCGACTCACCGCAAACCCGGTCCACTCCATCCGCCGCACGGCAGACGAACCCCGAAAAATCACCGCGCACACCACCCCCCTGCACCAGATGGGCTGGCTACTCGACCCACACCGGCAACAACGCTGCGGCTTCCACATCCTCGAAAAGCCCGACACCCAACGCCTCCAGCCCGCCGGGACCACCCACACAGGCTCACCCCACCCCGCCCACGGCATCGGACGGGCCCGAGCATACGGCTGCGGTCTGCTCACCCTCGCTCCCCACACCGCCCCAGCACAGGACCCCGCATGACGACGGTGACCCGACGCCCAGCACTGACACCCCGACAACTCACCCGAACCGGCGACCGCCTCTCCTTCATCTACCTCGAACGCTGCACCGTCCACCGCGACGCCAACGCCATCACCGCACAGGACGCCGAAGGCACCACCCACATTCCCTCCGCAACCATCGGCACTCTCCTGCTCGGCCCCGGCACCCGCATCACACACCAGGCCATGACCGTGCTCGGCCAGACCGGTGCAGCAGTCTGCTGGGTCGGCGAGCGCGGCATCCGCTACTACGCCTCCGGCCGCGCACTCAGCCGCTCCTCCGCCCTCATGGAAGCCCAAGCCCGGCAATGGGCCAACCCACGCCACCGCCTCACCGTCGCCCGCGACATGTACCGCCTGCGCTTTCCCGACGAAGACCCCTCCAGCCTCACCCGGCACCAACTCCTGGGCTGCGAGGGACGCCGCCTCAAAGACTGCTACCGCGCCGAAGCTGCGCGAACCGGCGTGTCCTGGCGAGGCCGTCGCTACACGCCCGGAAAGTACGCCGACGGCGACCCCGTCAACCAGGCCATCACCGCCGCAGCCCAGTGCATGTACGGAATCGCCCACGCCGTGATCACCTCACTGGGCTGCAGCCCGGCACTCGGCTTCGTGCATTCCGGTCACGAACTCTCCTTCGTCCTCGACATCGCCGACCTCTACAAGACCGAGATCGGCATCCCGGTAGCGTTCGACACAGCAGCAGAAGGAGCAGAGGACATCGGCTCCCGCACCCGCCGCGCCCTCCGCAACCGCGTTAACGAGACGTCCCTGCTCAATCGCTGCGTCGATGACATCAAGAGCCTTCTGCTCGCGGAAGCGCCCAACCCCGCAGCCGCCATCGACCCCGACCGGGACATCGTCACCCTGCACAGCGACGGCAGCAGGAAAGTCGCTTCAGGAGTCAACTACGACGGCCCAGACGACTACCAGGACGTCAGCTGGTGACCGTCATCGTTCTCACCAACTGCCCCGCCGGCCTCCGCGGCTTCCTCACCCGCTGGCTACTGGAAGTCTCCGCAGGCGTATTCGTCGGCAACCCCTCGGCCCGGATTCGCGACACGCTCTGGGACGAAGTCAAGCAGTACGCGGGCGAGGGCCGCGCCCTCCTGGCCCACACCGACCATTCTGAGCAAGGCTTCACCTTCCGCACCTACGACCACGCCTGGCACCCCATAGACCACGAGGGCGTCACGCTTATCCGCCGGCCCAACGCCATCGCCCAAGCAGCGGGTTCACCCAGCACAAGCGGATCACCGCCGACCGGTTGGAGCAATGCCTCAAAACGTCGCCGCTTTGGACGAAAGTGAGATCAAGATGAACAACTTGGGCTGTATGTCGGAATTCGCGAAACTGCTCAAAAATCGCACCTCACCCGAGTGAAGGTGCAGGTCACGCAGTCTGCTCCCCGCACGCGCGGGGATGGTCCCCGGGATCTCCGACGCGCTGCGCCAGTTCGTCTCTGCTCCCCGCACGCGCGGGGATGGTCCCCAGGAGATCGACACGCCGGACATGGCGGACACCTGCTCCCCGCACGCGCGGGGATGGTCCATCGCCGGCTACATCGGCGGCGACAACGTCCACCTGCTCCCCGCACGCGCGGGGATGGTCCCGACATCGGTGATCCCTCCAGCGGGCTCGGACACTGCTCCCCGCACGCGCGGGGATGGTCCCTCGCCGGGCGGCGCGGGTGTCCACCCCTCTCACTGCTCCCCGCACGCGCGGGGATGGTCCCCGGGCCGCCGCCCGGTTCGACGGCGACACCCACTGCTCCCCGCACGCGCGGGGATGGTCCCGGTTTGGCCGAGGAGTTGGGCTCGGGGGCGATCTGCTCCCCGCACGCGCGGGGATGGTCCCTCCAGGACTTCGTCGCCGGCACAACCGCGGGCCTGCTCCCCGCACGCGCGGGGATGGTCCTGAACGCGGCTGCGCTGGCGAGCCAGAGCAGCCCTGCTCCCCGCACGCGCGGGGATGGTCCCGAGGAGTAGGCAGATGATCAAGGGCATAGACGCTGCTCCCCGCACGCGCGGGGATGGTCCCACGAGGGTCCTACTCCTGACTCAAATCGTTCTCTGCTCCCCGCACGCGCGGGGATGGTCCTCGGGACGAGAAAGCGATGTGCATTGTGAGTGCCTGCTCCCCGCACGCGCGGGGATGGTCCCGCGCCGAGCAGGCCGAGACCGCGATCGCCCGGCTGCTCCCCGCACGCGCGGGGATGGTCCCAGTCGACAGGTGCACCCCGCCCCGCCACCCGACTGCTCCCCGCACGCGCGGGGATGGTCCCTCCACGCCATGATCGAAGGAATGCGGGCCGCCCTGCTCCCCGTACGCGCGGGGATGGTTGCAAGGGTGGTGGTGGGGGGCGAGGCGTTGCGGTGCCTGCTGGTCCGCCGCGGGATCACCTTCCAGGGCGCCAAGGGCGTGGAAGGTTTTCCCGGCCTGGAGTGTGGCGCGAAGGTCGACCGGATCGAGCGGGTGCTGGAGTATTTCGTGGACCGTGTTGTCGCGTTCGACGGGTTCGGTCCGTTCGGCATCAGGCCTACTGCCGGGTCGTGGTGGGTCGGACAGGGTCGGCCCGAGGGGCATCCCGTGGCCTGTCACTGTATTCACGGGGTGCGTTATTTTCACGGTTGCTACCTGGTCGGCGACACGCTGTGGGGCGTCAAGCGGTCGTGAGGAGGGGGCTGCGGACACGCTGAGGGCGCTGGGGTCGATCCGGGGGCACGCCTGGATGGCGCTCCGATCTATGTCTTCCTGGACAATCTGTCCGCCCACAAGGGCGATGCCGTCCGGCGCTGGGCAAGGAAGAACCGGGTTCAGCTGTGTTCACCCCGACCGACGCGTGGGTCAACCCCGATCGGGGCCCACTTCGGACCGCTGCGGCAGGTCGCCGTCGCCAACTCCCACCACCGTATCCACACCGCGCGGACCTGAGCCGTCCACGCCTTCCTCCGCTGGCGCGACGCGAAGGCCCGCCATCCTGACGTGCCGGGCGCCCAACGTCGCGAACGCGCCCGTATCCGCGGGGGAGAAGGCATCAGTCGGGGCGGTCGACGTCGGGCAGTCGCTGCCTGAATCTGCCCGTACTTTCCGGTGGCCACGTACTACGGTGGGATACATGTCCGGGACCTCCGTGCGGGATTTCTACGACGATTTGGCCCACGATTACCACTTGATGTTCCGGGACTGGGACGCAAGCATGGCCTGCCAGGCCGAGGTGTTGGGTGGGCTCGTCCGCCGGTCTCTCGGCGCGGGCCCGCATACCGTCCTGGACTGCTCGTGTGGGATCGGCACCCAGGCCATCGGGCTGGCCCTGGCCGGGCACCGGGTCGTCGGCAGCGACCTGAGCCCGGTCGCCGCCGCGCGCGCCGCCGCCGAGGCGGCGGCCCGAGGCAGCCGGCTTCCGGCCGCTGCGGCTGACATGCGCCAACTGCCGTTCAAGGAGAGGTCATTCGACGCTGTCCTCTGCGCGGACAATTCACTCCCGCACCTGCTCTCCGGGCAAGATCTCCGGGCGGCACTTCGCGGCATGAGACGGGTGCTCCGAGACGACGGACTGTTGATGGTCACTGTCCGGGCCTATGCCGAGACGCGTCAGACCAGACCCACTGCGACACCTCCCCAGGTCTCACAGACACGCGACGGTCAAGTGATCACCTTCCAGCTGTGGCACTGGCATGAAGACGGCGAGCGCTACGACCTGGAGCATTTCCAGTTGATCCCCGCGGACAACACCTGGCATGTCCGAGTCCGCCGGAGCACCTATTGGGCGCTGACGCCCCGGCAGTTGACAGAGTTTGTGACTGAAGCCGGCTTCACCAACATCGCCTGGCACAGTCCGACCTCCAGCGGGTACTACCAGCCCGTGCTCACCGCACAGCGCGCTCTCTCAGCGCCGTAGTCCGGACATGGGTGTGCCCGGGTTGGGGTTGGTGAGGAGTTCGTTGATGAGCTGGGTAGTCTCCATCTCCGGTGAGCAGTCGAGTGTCTGGTTGACCTTTTGGAGGCGGGAGATGGCTGTGTGGAGTCCTTGTCGGTTCCCGGCCGCATACTCGATCCTGAGCCAGTCTCGGTAGAGGAGTTCGGCGGTGTTGTCTACGTCGAGTCCGGTGGTGATGGCTTGGCGGGCCGCGCTGAGGTCGTGGTGCGGGCCCGCAGACGTGCGGTATGTGGCCACCGTGTGGGCCACGTCGGTGATGCGCGTGACTATTTCCTGCTGGTAGGGCTCGGCCCAGGGCAGGGGTTTGCCGCCGAAGGGCCGGCCGCGCACCAACGTGAGCGCCTTCTCCAGATCGGTCAGGCCGGAGGGGCCCATGGGGAGGGCGTGTTCGACGAGTTGGAGGAAGCGGCTCCAGTCGCAGCGTACGGCGGGGGCGAGCTGGTATGGGTCCTGGCGGGAACTGCGGCGTGGTACGTAGGGGTTGCCGGCGGGGTCGTTGCCCAGGGAGCGGCGCAGGCCCTGCAAGCGGGCGTTGAGGGTGCTCGAGGACCAGGGATTGGCGGGGTCCATGTCGGTGCACAGCGCGTCTGCACTTCGGCCGGGCCGGAAGAAGAGCAGTGCGGCGAGCTGTGCCATGCGCGGACCGTGGCCGGTGCTGTCCACGCCGGTCACCTCAACGGGGCCCAGCACCCTTATCTCGGGCGTGTGCAGGTCATGCGCCTCGCGCTCCTCCGCCGCCGGCGCTTCGCGCTCCTCGAGCGAGGTCTCGGCGGTGTCGGTCTCCGGGGCCTCGTCGCCGGCTGTGGTCTCGGCGGCGGCTCGGGGTGCGGGCGCTGGGGGTGAAGGCATTGCCTCGGGGCCCGGGCCGGGATTGTTGCCTGCCGCGGTCGCGGGCGCGGTCGCGGGTGTGGGGGTGGGTGGGAGTCGCAGTGCGGTCGGATCGGCGGTGGCGGCCAGCAGTGCCGGGAACACGCTGCTGCCCGGGTCGGATGCGGCGGCCGGTGACATGCTCGGGACGGCGGCGTCCGGGGCCGTGGCCGGCGCGGTGTGGTCGGGCTGCTGCAGGTGGTCGGGTTCGTCCGGGATGTCCTTCCAGGGCCCTTCGGCGGGGTGGGGCGTTTGCCCGGACACCTTCAGTGCCGTGGTGATCTGCAGGTAGGCGGGGTGTTCCAGGCGCTGCAGTGTGATGGCGACGCCGGCGTGGTCGAGGTTTTGGGGTGTGTGGAGGGAGGCGTTGAGGATTTCTGCCTCGGGGAAGTGCGCGGCTGCCGTATTCGTGGGGGCGATCAGGGTGACGGGGACCGTGCCCGCCTTGTCGATGGCATCGGCGAACTGCCAGGCGGTGTCCGCGTCCAGAGACGACGCGCACAGCAGCAGATACGGCTGATGGTCGGTTTCGGGCATCTGGTGCGCTTCCAGGAGTCGTTCGCTCAGGTCGCGCAGGGCGTGCGCGGCTTGGCGCATGTGGGCGATCCGCGCGGTGGGCAGCAGTTGCGGCAGGTCCTCGCCGAACCCGACGGTGACGACTTCGACTTCGCTGGCCCACGGGCTCATGCCGAGTTCCAGCGCGAGTGAGGTGCACACCTCGGTGATGTGGACGCAGTTGCCGTCCAGCAGCAGCGCGGGCAGCTGCGCGAGGTTGAGGAGCAGGAGATCGCCCGTCTGGGTGTGGCCGATGGTGACCAGCCCCGGATACGGTGCCGGCACCTCGCGGGCGGCGTCCTCGTCCAGGAGGACGGCGTCGGAGGGCAGGGCCCACCATCCGCCCTGCCCGGAGGCGAAGGGCGCGGCGGGGTCCGCGGTGAGGTCCTCGGGCAGTACCTCCAGCGTGCGGGTACCGATCCGGGCCGCCCGCAGGCGCGGCAGGACCGCGTCGTGCTCGCGGGCCGCCTGGTGGGCCAGCGTCCGCAAGCCCAGGTCCAGGCGGGTAGCCCTGCCCGGCTCGGCGGCCGCCGCCAACCGGGCCTCTGCCGCGGACGTCTCCGAGGCGATGGCGATCGTCTCGCCGGGCTTGCGGCGGCGGCGCTGCAGCGTACGCCGCAGGGCGAGAGCACCGGTGATGGCGGCCGCCAGCAGCGCGCCGGCACCGAGAACGGTGCGCAGGTCCAGCGGGCTGCCGGCCGGCGCCGTCGCCGGGGTCTGGGACGCCGGGGCGGCGGGGGAGGAGCCGGCAGCGGTGGACGCTTCAGCCGACGCCGAAGGGGAGGCGGCAGAGGGCGACGCGCTGACGCTGGGCTGCGGGCTCGCAGCGGCCGTTGCCGACGGCGATGCCTGATCCTGTCCGGGCTGCTCGGCAGGGCGGCTGGCCGGTGCGCTGGGGGCCGGCGACAGGGGCGCGGGCGGGGTGGTCTGGCTCGGCGCGGGCGGCTGGCCGGTGCCCGCGCCCGGCTTCTGGCCGGCCGGGTCGGTGGTCTCCTGGCTGCCCGCCTCATCACCCTGGTCACGGTCCCGGGACGGCCGGCCGGGCTGGGCGCCGGGCACGGTGACCTGCTGCCCCGCATAGATGACGTTCGGATCGGTGATCGCGGGCAGACCATGCGGCTGCTCCCGGCCCCGGCTGGCCTTGAACAGCTCGGGCCATTCGTCGCCGTCACCGAGCTCCCGTTCCGCGATCTTCGACAGGTAGTCGCCCGAGTGGACCGTGACGACATGCTCGCCCTTCTCGCCGACAGCCGGCGCGCCCTGACCCGACCGCGCACGAAGGCCTCCCCCTCCCGACGTGTCGGGCATCTTCAACTGCCAGCCGGGCTGCAGAAAGCTGTCCGTACGGAAGGTCGTACCGCCGGCCATGGTGTGGCCTGCGTTGAGAGCAGCGATCTCCCGCCACCGTTCCCCGTCTCCCAACTCCCGCTCGGCGATGCTCCACAGGCTCTCCGCGGGCCGCACCTCGCGCACCGTGTACACCCGGCCTTCATCCAGGGAAGTGGCCTGCGCCCTGTTCTGTGGTGCTGCGTCCCGGGTAGCTGTGGCGGGGTGGCCCGTGCTGTGGCCCGGGCTGCGGGTGGCGGTGGTGGTTGTCGCGGCGTGGGCGTCGGAGGCGAGAGCGGAGTTGGCGGGCAGCAGGACCAGGATGCTGCCGACCAGGAGGGCTGCGGCGCGCTGGGAGGCGCCCAGGCCGCGCGGGGCGTGCCAGTGGCGGCCGCGCAGCTGCGCGGCGAGCTCGCGCAGGCAGCAGAACGTGAATTGTGCCCAGCCGATCCAGCCGACGGTGACCAGGATGAGCAGGAAAGCGGATCCGGTGTCCTGCCGGTCCAGCAGGTGCGCCAGGTCGTCGTGGGTCGTCGCCCAGATCACGGGGGTGGCCCAGGCGAGGAGCAGCGGCAGGCCTGCGATCGCGGCTGCCAGGACGAGCAGGCTCACGCAGGCCTTGAACAGGCGGGCCGGGGTGCTGGTTGGCATCGTTACGTCAGGGTCCTTCGGGTGCGGTGACGCCGTGCAGGAGGGTGGCGGTGGCGTGGCCGGTCACCGGCAGCGAGCCGATGCCGACGGCCGACAGGAACGTGGTGTTGCTGGAGCCGTGCACGGTGACGGTGACGGTTTTGCCGTCGCCGGAGACGCTGACCGTTCCGCTGGCGCCGGCGGAGCGCAGGTAGGCCTGGGCGGCCGCCGCCGCGTCCTGCGGGTCGGTGACGATAGCCTTGCCGGTGACGGCTTTCGCGGGGTCGATGGCCTGTCCGCCGGCCCGCGCCGCCTCACCGGCGACGTAGTCGGCGCGTTCGGTGGCGGCCATCTTCGCTCCGCCGTCGACGGCCACACCGATGATGCCGATCAGCCCCAGGACACAGATGGCGACGAACACCGTTACCCCGCCCCGGTCGGTCCCCTCTGGTCCTGCCTTCGGCCAGGTCATCACGCCCCCCGCTGCCGGTAGAGGTCGACGACGGACGTGGCCGTGGAGGTCAAGGTGCGGGCTCCGGGGGCACCGGGCAGCAGCAGGTCGGACAGCTGGACGGTGCAGTCCACCGTGACGGTGATGGTGCCGAGGTGGCCGACGGGAACGCTGACGCCGCCGGCGTCGACGTGCACGTTCGTCGACGAGCAGGCGATGCCCTGGTCGGTGAGGGACTCGGCTGCCGCGGCGTGGGCGGCCAACTGCGCGGCGGCCGCGGTGCGGTGGATGGACGCCTCCCGTGCCGCGTCCTCGGCGGCCGCGTCGATCTTCGCTTCGGAGGTGACGATGCGCCCGCCGGCCAGCGCCAGGCACAGGAACATGATCAGCGATGGGAGGACGATGGCAGCCTCGATCGCGACACTGCCCTCATCGGGTCCGCGCCGTGCGGACCATCGGCCTCTGTGCATCCTGTTCACTCTCCCGAGGTCGTGAAGCGCTCCACCGCACCGGACGCGCTCTGGTGGACCTGCAGCCCCGCGACGCCGGGGATCATCGACATGGCCGTGCCGCTGACCTGCACCCGCACCCGCTGTCCGTCGCTGCCCGCGGTCACGGTGTATCCGGCGAGGCTGTCGCCCGCGGTGCGGGCCAAAACGTCGCGGGCGCGGGCCGCCCCGTCCCTCGGGCCGGCCTGGTAGGCGCGAGCGGCGGCGGCTCCTTCGCGGGCAGCGGTCAGCGCGATCTGCCGGGCGAAGTACCACATGGACGCCTGGATGACCGCGATGGTGGCGAGCAGTATGAACGGAAAGACGATCGCCATCTGGATGGACGCGTCCCCCCGGTCGTCTCCCCACCGCCTCCCCTGCCACCACTCCTGCAACCGTTCGGCGCGCATTACAGGCCGGACAGCTTGCCGTTGTACTTGGAGATCACCACGGCGATCGTTCCGGCGATGAGGACGGCGCCGGTGACGGCGGCCACCCAGATGATGACGGTCGTGGTGCTGATGTCGCCGCGGTCCGGCCGGCGCCTGGCCTCGGTGAGGCCGTCCTGCACCCGCGTGGTCAGCCAGTACAGAGCCCGGTAGGTGTGGGCGGCGGTGTTCCTCATGATCTGTTCCTCATTCCTCTCTGCGACGTGGGTGGGAGTGGTGCGGGTTCAGACGGTGAGCATGCGGATCACGGCGGGGAAGGCCATCAGCAGCATCACCAGCACGGCGAGCAGGGCACCGGGGGCGGTCATCTTCTCGCTGGCCGCGTTCGCCTCCGCCGCCTGATCGGCGAGGAGTTCGGCGTTCAGCGCCGCGGTGCGGGCCCGCAAGGCTTTGTAGACGGCGGCGCCGTCGGTGGCGGAGCCGCGCATGATGTCGGCGACATCGCTCAAGCCCGGTAGGTCGTATTCGGCGGCGAGCTCTGCGAGCGCCTGGTACGGGGGGATCTTCTCCAGCCGGGCCCGGCGCAGCGCGCCCTGCAGGAACAGAAACGGCCAGCCCCGCCCGACCTCGGCGGCCTTCTCCAGCGCCTCCGCAGGGCCGGCGTCGGCGGCCCGCTTCAGTGCCACCAGGTCCAGGTAAGCGGACAGGGCGTGCGCGAACTCCTCACGTGCCCGCTTGGCCTGGTCGCGTACGGCGAGGTCGGGGGTGACGAACAGCAGTCCCGCGATGAGCAGGCCGGCCACGGCCGGGACGTAGAACGGCACGCCGATGCCCGCGATGATCCACGGAGCAGTGGCGATGACCGGGCACAGCAGCCCCGCTGCGGCCAGCGCCGTCTTCTTCAGCATGAACTGGCCCCGCCCCTGACCGAGCAGCGCCAGATCGACGGCAGGCACGCGGACGCCCGGCAGCCGTTCGAGGCGGGCGAGCAGCCACCGCCCCCACACTTCGTCCCGGCTCACATCCGGTTCGGGCATGGTCAGCGTGGCCGGTGCACTGCGCGCGAGGGCGGCCGCCAGGGCGGGCTGGGGGCGCAGCAGTTCACGGATCATCAAGGCGAGTCCGGCGCCGACCGTGCCGCCGGATGCCACCACGGGAAGCAGGTTCACGAAACAGCTCCTTCGGGCAGCCGGCCGGGCGCCGCCGGGTCGGAATCGGGGCAGGGAGCGGGGGCGGGCAGGTGGACGGTGCTGGACGGGTCGGTGACCAGGAAGCGCGGGATGCGGCGGAAGTTGCCCAGCTGCCGCATCAGCGCCAGCACACCGACGAAACCGGCGGTCAGGAACGCGAGCACGAGCTGCCCGAGCAGCGTGGAGTAGGGGCGGGTGTAGGAGGGGACGAAGAACCCGGCGACCACGACACCGACGGTGATGATCGTCATCCAGCGCACCGTGGTCCGCGGCTTCGCCCGGTCGGCCTCAATCGCCCGCTTCTTGGCGACCTCCTCACGCACCGCCCCCGCCAGGTCCTCCAGCGCCTGCGCGAGCCCCGGGCCCCGGTCGTTGACAGAGAGGATCAGCGCTGCGACCACCTTGTCCGCGGTGACGTCGCCCAGTTCGTCGGCGAACGCGCGCAGCGCTTCCTTCGGGCGCCAGCCCAGCCGCAGCCGGTCGGAGAGGTTGACGATCTGCCCGGTGAGCTCCTCGGGGGCTCCCTGCCGGCTGGTGATCATCGCCTGCTCCAGGCCCATCCCCAGCCGCAGCAGACCTGCGAGGCGCTGCGTCCACTCGGACAAGCCCTCCAACTGGCCGATGCGGTCCTGCGCGAGCTGCGCCGGGCTGATCAGCCACGGAACACCGACCACGCCCGCACCGAGCAGCAGCCCGCCCACGAAGTTTCCCGAGACCAGCCACACCACGACGAACACGACGACGGCCGAGGCCCACAGGGTGCGGCGGCGCAGCCGGACATCCTCGCCGGGCGCGGCACCGGCCCGCCGGGCCTGCAGGCGTTGGCGCAGCGGCGCGCGCAGTGGGGCGGTCGTACCCACGACACCGGCGACGACACCGATCAGACCGGCGACCAGGGTCATCCCGCACAGCAGTGCCAACAGCAGCGTCATCGCCCTGCCACCACCTTGAGCGGCAGCGGCGCCGCCCACGCCCCGTACGGCTGTTGCAGCAGGGCGGAGTCGAAGCCGACCCGGCGCAGGTCGTCGACGCAGCCCGGATCCATCCGCGGCACGGCGCGCAGCTCTGCGAACTCGCGGCCGGGGGAGAAGACCTCGTTGGTGGCCAGGCGCCCGTTCTCCCCGATCCCGGTCAGCTCCAGGACGTGGGAGACGTAGCGGTGACGGCGGCCGCCGATCTGCGTCTCATCGGTCATGTCGACGTAGACGATGAAGTCCAGACCGTTCGCGGTCTGCCGGTAGGCGAGCTGCTCGGACAGGTTGTCCTGGGCGAGCGCGTACAGTTCCGCGATGCGGTCGAAGACGATGTCCGGCCGTCGGGCGTGGATCGTGCACAGGTTGCCGCCCGACCCGTTGGTGAGCGCCTGCATCATGGCGACGACCTCGGGGCCGCGGACCTCGCCGACCACGATCCGCTCCAGCGACATCCGCAGCGCCGGATGCATCAGATCCAGGAGTGTCACCTCGCCGGCGCTGCGCCCCGTCACGTCGCGTTCCCCGTTGGACTCGCGCCCGACCAGGGAGACGACCTGGCGGTGGTAGCCGTTGGCGTGGGCGAACAGCTCGTCCTCGGTCTGGATCGTCGCGAACCGGGTCTCGGCGTCGAACTCCTTCAGCATCGCCCGCAGGAGCGTAGTTTTGCCCGCCTTCTGCTTGCCCGCGATCATGATGTTCTTTTCAGCGCGCACGCACGCGCCGAGGAACTCACGCAGCACGGGATCGATCGTCCCGAGATGCACCAGGTCGTCCAGTCCGGCGTGGGAGACCCGGTGCCGGCGGATGACGGCATACGTCATCGGCCCCAGGCCGGTGATCGCCTGCAGACGGGAACCGTCCTGCAGCGACAGCGCCAACGTCGGGTTCGCCGTGGAGATCGTCCGCTCGTTGTGACCGGACCCACGGGCCAACTCCCGCAGCAGTTCCAGGAGCTCGTCCTCAGAGTCGGCGATCGGGCCGACCATGCGGCGCTCGCCGTCGCCGTAGTCGAGCCACACCTCGCCCGGGCCCTGGATGATGATGTCCTCGACCCGGTCGTCGTCCAGGTATGGCTGGAGCCGGCCCGCCCGGAACAGCAGGTCGTAGACGGCACGCCGCAGCGCCTCGTCCTGATGCGGCGACATCGCCTGCGCGTCCGACCACAAGGCCACGGCCTCGTTGATCCAGTCCAGGCAGCGCTGCTCCTCACCGGCCCGGTCCATGTCCGGCGTGGTCTTCAGCAATTCCTCGCGCTGCTTGGCGACCTGGGCGGCGATATGCCGGGCCACCCGGTAGTCGACCGTCACCTGCGGCACGTCCGGCCCGAGGGCGCGCGTGCCAGATGCGGCGCCCCGCCGCGGATTGGCGGGCCGGGGCCCGGGCGGCGGGGCCACCGTGGGGTCATTGTGCAGGGGTCTACCGCGCACTGGGCACCCCCGATGCGAGGGCGGCGCGCGGATCGAGCCGGGAGCGACGGACCGCCGCCCGCTGCACCACCAACGCCCCGGCCGTGCGGAAGGCCTTCATTAGCTTCGTGCGGGTGTAGTGGCGGGGCTGCGCATCGCCGTCGGACAGCACCCGGGCGTCATCCGGCGCATAAGGGAGGGTCGCCACGACAGGCGCCCGGAGCACGCGCTGCACCTCGCCCGCCGGGTAGGGGCCCTGGTCGATGACGAGCAGACCGACGTCCCCGACGCGTTCCTCGAGCTGACGCACCCGGCTTTGGGCGGACTGCAGGCAGCGCAGCGTGTTGCGGACGACGACGATGACGGTGTCGGCCTGGTCGGCGAGGACAGCGGAGGGGCCGAACGCGCCGCGTCGTCCGAGGTCGATCAGGACGTCGTGTCCGTGGTCGGCCTCGATGCCGCGGAACATCTGCGCCATGCCCTTCCACACCGATCCGAGGCTGGCGGCCTGGCCGGTGTCGGTGATGCCGGGCAGCAGCAGCCGGTCGGCCGGCGAGTCGGCGCCCTTGTCCTCGCCGCTCAGGTCGATCAGCTGACGCCAGAACGCCTCGCCGAACTCGCCCTTGCGTGCGGCGACCGAGAGGTTGGGCAGCCCATACCGGTCACCGAGCGCACCCTGCAGCAGGCCGTGGAGCACGGCCCCGCCGTCGGGGTCGCACTCGGCGAGGATCATCTTGCGGCCCGGCTCCAGCGGCCAGGTCAGCAACAGGGCAAGCGCGCTGGTGGTCACGCCGGGCGCGCCACTGCAGCCGGCCAGGGCTATGACAGCCATCAGCGGCCGTCCGGGGCCGCGAGGACCAGGCGCAGGGTGCCGGACGACACCCACGCCGCGGCGATCGGCCCGTCGGTGGCCGACGTGGCGACGTCGACGACCACCACTCCGGTGCCCGGCGCTGCGGCGGAAGCCTTCACCACCCGCCCGGCAAGCGTCCTCGGCCCGTCGCCGGACGGCTTGTCGGTCTCCGTCTCACCCTGCGCCGGAACGTGGACCAGCTCGACCTTCTGCCCGGGCACCAGCGCGGTCGCCGGGATCTGCTCCGGCTTCAGGCCGATCGGCACCAGCTGCTCGCCTGCCTTTACCAGGCTGTCCTTTGTCACCTGCGAGGGGGCCAGCAGGGAGCCGGGCCGCAGCTCCACGGCCGCGCGCTTGCCGACGACCTGGTCCAAGTGCGCGGCGGTGACCACCCTGACCGCAGGATCGAGGGAGATGGAGGCCTTGCCCAGGTCCTGCTCGGTGAGGACCTGGCCGACCTGGACATCGCGGACCACGGTGACAACGTCGGTGCGGTGCCCGACCTGCAACAGCAGAACGGCGACACCGGCCCCGCCCGCTGCGATCAGTCCCAGCGACAGGGCGATCACGCCCGGACGGCGACGGCGCGCGGACACCCGGGGCGGGCTCACGGGGCCGGCCACCCCCGTCTGCTGCGGCAGCCCGCGCTCGGCGACCGCTATTGCTTCCTTCGTCTTGCTCAATGTCTTGATCCCTCCAGCGGCGCTATCGGACGACCTGCAGCTCGCCGATCCCCACCTGGATTTGTGACTGTCTGGTCTCGGTGAACCGGCCGTTCGTGCCCCCTCCTTCGACCTGCCAGTTGATCGACCAGGTAGCGGTCGCCGCGACGGCGTACTTTCCGCCGTTCTGCGCGGCAGATGTGCGGTGGTAGGTGTGGCCACAGGTCGGGGACTCCTGCTTGCCGTACGCGGCTGTGTAGGTCGTGCCGGGCCCCTTGCAGGTCACCGTCGCGCCATCACCCATCCGCCACACGATTTTCGTGACCTCGGCGATCGCGGTCACGGTCACGCCCCGGGCGGTGACAGAGGTGCTGTTCGGCCCGTACGTGGTAGGACCCTTGTGCACCCACATCCACATCGGCACGCCCACGATGTAGGAGCCGGCCGCGCGTGGGCTGGCGATCGCGGGACCGGCGAGCTTCATCTTGGCGACGGCCTGAGCCGCGACCACAGCGGGATCGACGGGCGCGGCGCCGGGCGGCGTGTCGGCGACGAAAGTGTCGCTGATGGGGGCGCCGTCCGGACCGTTCTGGCAGGTCCGCTGATACACCGCGCCGTCCTTGGACGACTTGCCCTCCCAGAACATGCTGTCCGGCGGGGGCGGGGGCTCCATCTTCTTCACGGTGCACACCGGTTTGTTGGTGTGGCCGCTTCCGGAGCTGGTGTGGTGAGAGCCTGACCCTGGGGCGGCTGTGTCGTCCTCGGCCTTGCACACCACCCACTTGCCTGCGCTCCCGCAACTGCCGCCATCCCATGGGCTGGCGGAGGCCTGCGTCGGAGCTGTCAGCGAGAAGGCGACCGCGGCGGCCAGCGGGAGGCCGGTCTGGGTTAGCAGGCGTGCTGCTGCGGAGTGACGTCCACGATCTTCCACTGCTTCCCCCATTTCTCGGCTTCGACCTTGGTCACGTACCGGACGAGGCGGTCTTTCGGCATCTCCACGCGCTTCCCGGACTTGCGGTAGACGAACTTCCAGCCGGTGCTGTCCAGACAGTCGGTGAGCTTCGCGTGCGGGACCTTCTTGTCCATATCCAGCAGGGTCACCGTCGCCTTGTGCGTGGGCGCCCCGGTGGTCACGATGTCCTTCGAGCGCAGGTCCTTCAGATCGTCCTCGGTGCCGGACAGGGCTAGCGCCGCGGCGTACGTGCTGAGCTTGGTGCCCTTAACGTCGCCCTTCGCATACGCCTTGGTCTGCTCGGCCCACATACGGCTGTACGTCTCAAGGACGGCGGCTTGGTCTACGGATGCCGAGGAAGTCGGCGACGGCGAGGCCGAGGCGGACGGCGCGGCAGAAGGTGGCGGCGCTGAGGGCCTAGGGTTGTCGCTGGGGCCTTCGTCGCTGCTGCACGCGGACAGCGTGAGCAGTGCGCCGGTGGCCAGCAGTGCTGCTGTCGACTTCCAGTTGCGAACAGTGGTGCGCCCTTGCGGGCTGGATGCTCGTGTCACGTTGTCTCCCCGTGTGACGCGGTGCGAGATGGCCGCCGCTCGAAGCCCGGGGCAGGGCGGCGGTGCACCCTCCGCGGCTTGGTCGAGCTGCGGTGATGCTTTTCCGTGATCGCAAGATTACGCATATGCCAGTCAACTTCTCAGCCGGATATGCGAGTTCACTTGCGCATCTCAGTACGTTTCTGGTCACATCCGGTCCGGTAAGTCGATATGTGGTTCTAAGGCTTTACGGTTTTTGTTTGCGTACACGTTGCCCGTCGATGACCAGAGCGTGTTGGTAACAGTGGCGGACAGGGCCGTTGCTCCGGTTGCGCAAAGTCGTCTCGCTCGTGACGGTCAGAGCCAGCAGGATGCGCGGGGAGACCGGATAGCGGTGCGGCCTGGTAGCTCGCCGCGCCCCATGCTCAGGCCGTCGACTTCGACGAACACCCCAAGTGCAATGGAGTTGACGATGCTCGCCGTTGGCGGCGGTGTGGTCGTCGCGGTGGGCGGCCTTCTCGACAGACTCCGAGTCTGCCGGAACGCGGTGAGGGTGTGCAGGGCCTTCAGCGACGCTGCGGCGCCCGAGACGATCGGGTGGGACGGCTGGTCATGCAGCGCTGACCAGCCCCGGGTTGGCTGGGCTGTCGTCGGAGTGACGCACCTTACGCGGGAGCGGTGGGGCGAGGGCGGAACGGCGAGGTTCTCTCGGCGCAGAGTGTCGAGCTGCCGTGACATCGACTGCCGGCTGCGGTGGGTGCGCAGCACTTCATACAGCTGGGCGGTCGGCGCCATGCCGCGCCGAGCAACGTATTCGACAGGACTCGGCGCGGACCGGTCGTCGTGTGGTGTCTGGGCGATGGTCACTGGTACCCCTTCTCCTTGGAGAGCGGGAATTGGGCAGGGGCGTACTCCGTGATGAAGGCGCCGACCCGTCCAAACTGTGCAGCCGCGTGTTCGGTCAGTTTCGTGAGTGAGCAGACAGCGGCTGTGGCGAGGGCAGCCTTCTCCAGATCGGGCACCTGCCGGGGACGGGCGTAGGCCGCGAAGACAGTGTCGAGGTGGGGCCCACGCAGCCGTACCGGTCCTACACGGTGACCGTGCACGCTCAGAGAGACGTAGTGGTGGAAGCGCTCCATGGTGGCAACCCGCTCCGCGCTGGGAGTGCCGCCCCACTCCGCGGTGATCGGTGCGATCGCGGAGGTTGATCCCGCGGTGGTGGCCAATGTGGATGCGTTCTGCATGAGCGATAGGCGGACTGCCGAGGGCAGGCGGGTGAGGAGCTGTGTCATGCCGTGGACCTGGCAGCGGTACTTGCGGAAGTCCTCGAACATGGCGGCGATGGTCTCGGGTGCGGCTCCCGTCAGCGTGATCAGCTCGTCGAAGTACGTTCGGAATGGCACCCGTTGGACGTCCGGGGTGTCCCGGCGTGAACGCACCGCGCGTAACAGATCCCGTGCGAGCAGGGCAGTGATCAGCCGGTCGGTGGGACCGCTGCCGCCTGGGCACACCCACACGATCATGCGTGAGTCCATCGCGGCACGAATGTTGTACGCGCCGACCGGCTGGCCGAGGAACGCCCTGGTGACGGGGTTCGACGACAGGCGGGCGATGGGGTTGAGGACCACGGCGAAGGCATCCGGAGGCAGGGTTGGGAAGACTACGTCCCACCAAGAGCGCGTCTCCTCATCCAGCTGGCCGGCCACAGCCAGAAGCGCCGCTCGGCGGAACGTGGCATCGGTCAGCAAGGCCCGCACCTGGAAAATCGTCGCTTGGTCCTGGACGCGGCCAGCCTGGCAGGCGGTCTCGTTGACGGCGACCAGGACGGCCAGCGCGCAGGTCAGGATGGTGATGGCGCGGGGAGCGCTCTCGTCGTCCCAGCCCAGCGCGGACGCATACGCGTCGGTGATCGCCTCGACGACCTCGTGCGCCGCCTGTCCGTTGTGCATGCCGAGCGGATTCCACGAACTTACCCGGGGAGTCGGCCCCAGTCCGTTGAGATCGATCAGCGCGATGCGCTCCATCAGCGCCTCGTGCGCGAGGAAGGGCACGGCCCGCGGCCAGGAGTCCCGGTGCGGGTCGAGGAACAGGAGGCCGCCACCGGCGTGGGCCCAGCCGATAGCCTGCGCGAGAGCACGCTCAGTCTTGCCGCCGCCCGCCTTGCCCACTCCGACCTCGAACAGCGTCTCCTCAGCGTAGGTGGCCACCACCCGGTGTCGCCCGTCGGGGCCTTGGTAGATGCCCTGCAGGAGCAGGTCCGGGTTGCCGAACTCGAACGTCGGCAGATCACTGGCCAGCACGGGGAGACGGCAGTGCACGGTTGGCGGCTTGAGCAGGCCGGTCAGTTCCTCCAGCCGCACCCAGTTCGCCCGCGGCGGCTGGCAGTGCCCGAGGTCCCAGCGGCGCTCGAAGCCCTTGCGGGTGGGCCAGTGGTCGGCCCCCACACGCCACGGCCCGAGCCGCCATCCGCGCATCGCCCACCGGGAGCGGCCGCCGAACACGTCGAACGCGGCCTGAAGCTGGGAGAGACGCGCCTGGGCCCGCCCTTCGATGTTCGAGGCGCACATCACGAGGAGCTGCACGCGGACGAGGTGGTCGTCGTCGGCGAGTTTCCCCAGCGCCTGGGCCGGCTCGACGCGGCGGGGGACCGGCGGCATGACCAGGCGGCGACCGGAGCCGCTCCCGCGGGGCTTGCTGCTGAGGAGTTCTTGCAGGTGCCAACTGAGCGAGTCGTCGATACCGGCAGCGTCCTGCCGCAGCCAGCGAGCCGCCCGCCGTGCTTCCCTGTGCTCGGAGCGGCGGGCGGCGCTCATCAGATGCAGCCGCCGGGCCTTCAAAGCCCACTTGGGGGCGCGCTGGATGTCCAGCCTGATCTCGGCGAGATCGCCGAGATCGCCCCGTAGGTCCGCCACGGCGTCGATGAGGGGCTGGAGCGGGTCGGGGATCAGGGGCACCTCGCGCAGGGGCGCGGTGGGCTTCCCGCGGAGGATGAACTCGGCCCGCACCGTGTGTTGGCGCGGCTTGTCGGTGGTCGGCAGGCCTCTGGTAACGGTGACGTCCGGCCCGAACGGGTCGATCGACAGCAGACGTTGACCGCCCGCGGGTCCCTCGATGCGATAGCGCAGCGGGCTGGAGCCGTCCGCTCGCATCCGGATCTGCACCGTCTTGGAACGGCGGGGGGCCCACCAGGGCATGGCCGTGGACGCACGGGACAGTTGCACGCCGCGGCGGAAGATCTCCTCCAGACTCGGCTCGAAGTGCCGATTGGGCACCAGTTCCAGCGCCATCCGTTCCTCCGATGCCTTGGCGGCCAGGCGCCGCACCACGTGCTGGCTGGCCGCCCACCCGGCACCGATGACGACGGCCAGCAGGTACCAGTGGTCATAGAGCCATGCCACGGCGTCGACTAGATCGGTGACCATGCCGAGCACCTGCGCGGCCGCCGTGGTGTCGGCTGCGGTCAGGTACGGGGTCGTGGGATCCACGTGGGACCTCCTTCTCTCGTCGTGCGGGTGAAGTACCAGTCGCTGATGCGGCCGTCGGTGTAGGTGCCGCCGCGGTCGAGGCCCGCCCACACCAGGTGCAGCACCGCCTGGTCGGCCGGCCCGTCTCGGCGTGCGATGACGGCCTGGACACGGAACCGGGCCGTCGCGAACGCCGGGGCGATCGCCTGCTCTGCGCTGTCGAAGAGACGGGGCCATCTCGCCCGGCCGACACCGGTGGCATCCGCGCGCAGCAAGGAGATGCCCAGCACACGTAGCTGCTGCTCGTCGACGGGGGAGAGGTCGGCGGGCCATGCCGTCTCCAGTGCTTGCTGAACGGCCTGGTCACCGGTGGGGCCCTCGCCGTGGGGAGGCACCGCCGCCGTGGTGGCCGGCTCCCGCGGTTGTGTGGCGGATGAGGAGCTCGCGCGGGAAGAATGCCGGCTCACACTGGCCGAACTAGGCTGTCGGGACAGGGATGGGGTCGCGACGGCCATGGTCCGGGTCGGCGAGGCCGCGAGCGGCGTCGGGCCGCTCCCGGAGGGCATCGACAGGACGACTACGCCGACTAGCGCCAGGAGCAGAGCGGTGATGAGCAGCAGACGCGGTGAGCGCGGCGGGGAAGATGTCATCGCGGCTGCCCACCTGGCTGGATGAGTGTTCCGGGTGAAACGGGCATCTGGCCGCTTGCGCACGCGGCGCACCGAGGGTGTGCGGCCCTGTACTCGCTGGGACTTGGAGTGTCGGTAGCCGGTGATATGACAGGACGATGACCAACACGGCCTCGGCCACAACCCTCCTGAACGCGGCCTTTCCTGCCGAGGTTCGGCGTCAGCCTCTGGGCTGGAGGGCGCTTCAGTCCTGGGAAGACCGGCATGGCGTCGTGCTCCCCGAGCCGTACCGCACCTTCGTCGCGGAGATCGCGAACGGCGTCGATGTCGGTCCCTCCGAAGAGCACGGTCTGCTCACGCTGGGGGAGACACCGGCCAGCTGGGTCGGATAGAAGCCGCAGGACTGGCTCAGCCCCGAACCGTTCGACGGCACCGCCGCCCGCAGCCCCGCTCTCCCGTTTCCCCTCAAGGACGACACGCAGTGGGAGTACGACTACGACGCTCGCCAGTCCCCGCTGCAGCACCAGACCTACCAGTGGGGTTCGGTGCTGCTGGGCCGTGACGAGCCTGGACCCAACTGCACCGCAGCGTTCTGGACGCTTGTGGTGGCTGGCCCCCAGCGCGGTCAGATCTGGACTCTGAGCGACGCCGGGGCGGCCCCCTACGTCACGAATCGCCACTACGTCTGGGTTCCGGGCGGCGAACCCGTCCTTTCGCCGCCCGGCGGCTTCTTGGAGTGGGTGCAGGACTGGCACACGGGCCAGGGCTGGTGGCGCGCCGACTGACTGTTGCGCGACGAACCCGACCGCGCTGCCGGTCGGCTGCTCGCTAGGTGAGGTCACGTAGTCGCTGTCCGCGAGGGTCTTCATAGGAGACGGGTCCCTCCTGCGTAGCCGGACATGGCGTCGACGGCGTCCAGGCGCACCACCGCACCAGGGCGGGGAGCGTTGATCATCTGGCCGCTGCCGACGTACATGCCGACGTGGTAGATCGTCGCATCGCGGCCGGGAGAGTAGGCGTAGAAAACGAGGTCACCGGCCTTGAGTGCGCCGGTGCCCAGACTGGCGGGGATCCGCCGTCCGACGCCCGCCTGGGCGGCTGCTGTGCGGGGGAGGCGGATGCCGACGTGGGCGTAGGCGTAGATGGTCAGTCCGGAGCAGTCAAAGCCCTTGATGGAGGCGCCGCTCTTGCCACTCGGTGAGCAGCAGATCCCGTACGACGCGCCGCTGGCGTTGCCGCCGCCCCACGAGTAGGGGACACCGCGCTGGGAGAGCGCCGCGGCCAGGACGTCCTTGGCCTTCCCCGTCACGTGGCCGAGGTCCGGCCCCGTGGCGGCCGCGGTGTACTGGTCGATCCAGCTCAGCACGTTGTCCACGTAGGTGCCTGAGTGGTTGTACTGCAGGATCGCTGCCCTCAGCTGGGAGCGCTGTGTGAGATCGCGGCCGTTTCCGCACAGGTAGATGGCCGCTCCGAGGGCGGCGTCGTCGGCGTTGTGCGGGTCGGCCCTGCCGTCGCCGTTCGCGTCCTTGCCGACGTGCTCCCACGTTGAGGGCAGGAACTGGAAGGGACCGACGGCCCGTTCGCCGTTCGCGGTGCCGTCCCACTTCCCGCCGTCGGTGTCCGGCACGGTCGTGGTGTTGCCGCCGGCGCCGGAGCCGTTGAGGAGAACGCCGTAGATCCGGGGGCGGATGTCACCGCCTGCGGAGATGCTGTGTCCGACGGCGTGGTTGGACTCCGCCTTGGCGATCCCGGCGAGGACCGGCCAGGCCATGCCCCGGCACTTCGGCACATGCTTCCCCACCAGCGAGGCCGCGTCCTTGTAGGCGGTGAGCATGCGCGGCGGGATGTCGGACGCGCTGCCGCCCTCGGCGATTCCGCCGTCGTCGGCGGCGATCTGCAGGGCGGTGACGGCGCCGATGGCGCCCGATATCGGTGCTGCACAGCACACGGCCGCGAACATCAGCAGGCCGACCACACATCCCCACCTGCGAAGCCGCCGCCCTCGCCGCCTCATTCGTCGTCATCCCTGCGCTGCCGGCGGGCCCGCTCCATCTCCCGCCGTTGGCGAATCCGCTCGGCCTCGGGCGCGGTGCGCCGCATCAACTCCTGCATCCGTACCTTCGCCTCCTCCCGCGTGGCACTGCGGGCGCTACCCATCCCGGGAAGCACCGGTCCCTGGCGCCGGCTGCTCACCGGCGGCCGCACCGCGCTCCCGACTCCCAACGACTGCGGAGCCGCAGCTGCCGCACCCGAACCGCTCGCCGTCGAGGAGCTGCCGCTGCCAGAGGAGGCGGCCGCAGCGGTACGCCTCACCGACCGGATGGCGCCGGCGCCGGCTGTCGCGGTCGGCAGGCGGCGGCTGGCGAAGGGGCCGGGGCCGCCGCTGTCGTCGGTGCGTGTGCGCAGGACCTGGGAGACGTGCCGCCCGGTGTCGCCCCAGGCGCGGACGTCCTCGCGGACGGTGTTGCCCCACACCTCCCGCTGCTGGCGAGCGTCTTGCTTCAGCTGAGAACCCTCCGACCCGGCCCGGCGCACACTGGCCGGCAGACCGACCGTCGACCCGTAGACGGCGCGCCCGCTCCGGTTGAGGATGCGGTAGCCGCGGAAGCGCACCAGCCGGTTGTGGGCGCGAGTGGAGAGCAGGGTGCGGTCCGTGTTCTGGTCGTGCAGCACCCTGCCGGACGTGCCGTCGATGACCTGCCCCTCCTCGTTGCGGTACCGGTCGGGCGGCCCGCCGGGCCTGCGCGGACCGATGCCGCCTCCAGCGAGAGGACCTCCGTCGGTGGGGCCGCCGTTCTCCGGACCCTCGTCCCCGCCGGCTGTCGGCTTGCGCCACCTGGCGAGCTGCTCGGCGTTCGGGCGTTTGCCGATCAGAAGCCAGCCGGTGCCCTTCGCTCCGAGCCGGGCGCCCAGGCCACCCACGGCGGCCGCCGCGGTGAGCGGAGCAAGACCCCGTCCGGCCTCCGCCGTCGCATCGGCGAGGACCTGGCCTGTGTCGACGGGCATGCCGGCCCCGTCGGTGAACGAGGTGAGCGCGCCCATCAGACGATCGCGGGTCCCCAGCAGCCCGAACCGGCCGCCCCCGCCGGCAGCGAAGGCCCGGAGGCCTCCGCCGTAACCGCTCATGCCCGTCGGCACGTTCATAGCGAGGGCGGCGCCGAGTTCGCCTGTGTCGCCGGGCATGTGGGTGCCGCCGACCTTGGCGTACCGCATCCGCATCGCCATGCGCTGTCCGAACGAGGTGATCCCGGTCAGCAGGCGGCGGTGCCCCGCCGCGCCGGCGATGGCCAGCACGTCGATCAGCAGGATCCGCTCCACCATGAGGTCGGGCCCGTTGGTGATGGTGGCGTCGACGGCGATGCCGAAGAACGGGATGAACGCGCAGATCCCGACCAGGGTCAGGACAGAGATCCCCCACACCGACAGCCACTTCCACACGCTCTGGCGCGGCGGGCCGGGCAGCATCGCGGCGACGAAAGTGATCCCGCCGACCGCCGCGGCCGCAGCGCAGATCCCTTGCGTGGCGAGCAGGACGATCGCGGCCGACAGGAGCATGCCGCAGATGAACAGTGCGGCGACCATGAGCAGTCCGGCGCCGCCGACGCGCCACCAGGTGGGCTTCTCCGCGTACGCGGCGCACGACTTCCCGACGGGCCCGGCCTTCTGCAGGTCCGAGAGGACTGCGGCGAACTCCTGGTCCTCTTCGCTGACCACCGGGTTCGCAGTGCCCAGGAGCTGCCCTCCGGGGGTGAAGTCGGGCAGCGAGTCCCTCGCGGACCCTCCGGCCTCCTCCCGCTCGCACCACTTCTTCGCCGACCCGTGAACGAGGCCGCACGGGTCGTCCTTGTCGTCCTTGACCGCGCCCGCCTTGTAGCCGCCGGTGACCCACTTCAGGTGGATCGCGTAGGCCTTGGTGTCAGAAGCCTTCGCCGGGTCGAGGATGCGTCCGTACTGCAGCAGCATGTACGGCTTGACGACCAGCGCGTTCGTGATGGAGTCCTGGATCGGACGGGCTACCTCAGCCGCCGACACCGGTCCCTCGCCCTCACGCTGCAGGCACTTGAGCTCAGCGTTGCCGGCCAACCCATCGCACGGCCCGCGACTGGCGAGCTTGCCGCCCCAGTCGTAGGAGTTCACCGACTGCTGCGCGACCTCGGCGGCCACCTGCTGTCCCTGCCCGAGCGGCCCGTCCGCGGAGAGGAGATAGTCCGGGCGCACGAACGCGGAAGCCGCGAACGCCGCGATCAGCAGCGTCAGGAAGATCTCGCCCAGGCCGCGGCCGACCTTGCCACGCACGAGCATGAAGGCGCCGAACACGAACGCCCACGCCAGCAGCACACCCTTGAGCCCGAGCGTGTCGACGACCACGCTGTTGTAGACGTCGGAGACCTTCTGCGCGGGCCGGGTCAGGATCTTCAGCAGCGGGAACCGGAAGGCGAGCTCGATCGCCCACCCGGCCAGTCCCACCAGCAGCCGGATCAGCGTGAACAGTCCGGACAGGGCGAAGGCGAGGGCCTGCGTCTTGAACGCGACGATGGAGCCGCCCGAGGCGTTCAGCTCGTACCCGTTGATCGGCACCCCCTCCGAGGAGGTGATGTTCAACGGGGCCAGCAGGTCTCCGGTCTCGCTGCTGCTGGTGTCGGCCGCGTAGACGACCTGGCTGTTCACCACGACGAAAACGGTGGTGAGCAGGAGGACGAATCCGGCCGAGCGCAGGGTACTGCGGTCTGGGCGCACCATGACTCAGCCGGCCTCCTTCGGGCCGGCCTGGGCGCTCGCGCCGGTGAGCTGCTCTGCGCGACGACCGGGAGTCGTCGTGATTGCCGAGGTGATGCGGGCGATACGGGGGATGACGGCTTTGACGCGGCCGGTGTTCTGCCGCGGGCAGGTCAACAGGAACTCGCCCTCGCGGCCGCGTTGCCCGACCGGGGACAGTCCGGTGGTGACCAGCCGTACGAGCTCGGGATCGTCGGCGTCGAGCCCGACGAACTCCAGGCCGCGGCGGGCGCGTTCCCGGTCTGCGGTGCGGGCCAGTGCCCGGTAGGCCATCAGGCCGCGGTCGGGCCCGAGCTCGGCCGCGTCGTGGGACGCGGCGAGCAGACCGGCGCCGTGCTTGCGGCCGTCGTGGAGGATTTCGTGGACCAGGGCGGTGCCTTCGGCCGACGAGGTGAGCCAGTACAGCTCGTCCAGGACCACGGCGGTGAACCGTTCGGGGTCCTCGAACGCGGTCTGCCGTGCGATCGCGGCGATCAGATACAGGACCGCCCGGCCGATCAGGGCCTCCAGTGGCTGCTGGTGGAGGACTTCGGGCTTGTCGAACGCGGCCTTCGGCGGCAGCTTCAGCCCGGTCGTGGTGATGACGATCATGTCGGAGCTGCTGGACGCGTCCAGCCGGACCGGCGGCAGTTCGGGGTCGAAGACCATCGCCGCCAGCGAGTTGGTGGCGACCACGCGGATGAGGCCGGCGAGGGTGGCGGCCGCGTCCTGACGCTTGCCCGTCTCGCGACCGGCCATTTCCTCCAGGACCTCCAGCACACGGTGCATGGATGGCGCCTCGCTCGCTGCTGCCTGTTCCACGGCGTGGTGCAGGACCTCCCCGTTGGTGCTCATCGGCCCGATCCCGAGCTGCAGGGTGAGGTAGGACAGGGCGTAGTGGCGCCCCTCGGGGCCGGTGAACATGCGCAGCGGGTCGATCGATACTTCGGCCTGCGCGGCGTCGATGATCTGTACGCGGCCCTTGGCGGCGCTGCGCGCGAAAGTCGCCCACTCGCGGACCGGGGTGCGGTCGATACAGATCGCGCACCCGCCCCGCGCCCACACCGACTCCGCGATCAGCTTCTCCAGGACGCTCTTGCCCGCCCCGAGGTCCCCGACGATCCCCATCGACGCCGAGGCATCCTGCTTCGGCGCATCCGCCACGTTGATCATCACCGGGCGGGTAGTGCCGCAGTCCAGGTCGATGCCGAGGAACATGCCGCTGGGGTCACCGACATCCGCCGTGGTGAACGCCCCCGACAGGGCCCAGTCCTCGGAGACCTGGTGCTGGGTGAACTCCCGCACCACACCCGGCCGGGCGGTCGCCGGAAGACCCATCGTGAACAGGGCCTCCTGGAGGCCGGCCGGACGCACGGCCCGGTAGTCGGCGCCCCCGAGCAGCGCGGTCAGCGCCCGGGCCCGCGCGTCGCAGACTCCCGCGGTGGGCCCCCACACGGTCAGCACGGTGACGGACTGCACCTCGACCTCGACCGACGTCCGCGACAGCCGAGCATCCAGCTCGCCCAGGTCGCGTGCCGCGTCGTTGAGGGAGGCGGGCATGCCAGTGGGGCGGGCGTCGTACTGGTCGGCCTGATCGATGAGTTCGTTCTTCTTGCGCCGCACCTGATCCCGGGCCTTCTCCGCCGGCACGAGCGCGAGGTCCACGGTGTAGTCGACGGGGAAGTCCAGCAACTCCAGCTGGGCGAACAGGTCCGCGGCCGCCTGGCCCACGGTCGGCGGGCACTCGGCGAGCGCCAATTGAGCCTGATAGCCGGTGCCGGCGTCGGACTCGACCTGGAGCCAGCGCCGCCGCAGCGGGGAACCGGAGTCGAGCCGCCACCAAGCGTTCCGGCCCGAGCGAGTGACCTGCCCTGTCCCCTTCGCGTCGTCGACGGTCGAGTCGATGCCGCCTTCCTGGAGGCGCACCTGTCCGAGGTCGGCGTAGCTGGGGGAGTGCAGCACCCCGTCCCGCAGATGGCCGCCGTACAGGGTGCTGCGTTCAGCATCGGTGAGCAGCGGTTCCGGCATCCCCCGGTGCAGGGCGTGCTGGAGCATCCACACGACCTCGGCCGGGCGGGCGGGACGGAACGCGATGCCGCCGGCGAGCGCCGCCTCGACCTGGGATGCCTGCTCGCGGTATGCGGTGACCTCACGGCGGGCGACCGGCGCGGGCCGGATGCCCAGCAGCGGGGCAAGCTCGGCCCACATCGCGCCCAAGGACGCGGACACCTGAAGGCCGGCCGTCTCGGTCTTCAGCGGGACGGCCAGCCACAGGGTGCGGCGGTGCATCTCCTGCCCGTCCAGCAGGTCCAGGGTCGCCTCGACGTTCTCCACCCAGGGATGCGGCCCGCTCTCCTGGCCGTCGCCGGGCTCGACACCGTCGAGCATGCGCAGCGCGACCTCACCGGTATCGACCTGCGCGCACAGCCCGTACAGACGTGGCGCTCCGGACAGCGACCGCACCAGGTGAGTGATCTTCGACAGTTGTTCGTCGCGGACCGCGGCCGGTATGTGGGTGCCCTGGACGGTCTCCTCGCGCCGCCCGTCGGCGTCCGGGCCGGGGTGCAGCCGGTACAGGGCCCACACACTGCCGTGCGTCGACCAGACCAGATGACCGGCGATGTGGCGGACCGGGATCCTCACAGTGTGCCTCCGTTCCGCTCGGCGAGGGCGAGTAACTGCTGCACGCCCGACGCCGGCCCCCGAGGGACGGTCGGACGGGCCGCGGCGGCCCGTCCGCGCGGTGCACGTCGGCGCCGTGCGGGGCGGCTGAGCTCGCGGGCTGCCGGTGCAGGCCGGCTTGCCGGGGTGCGGGGGAGTGCGTCCTCGATGGTGAAGCCGCCGAGGACGGGGCGGGCGGAACGGTCGCGTGCTGCGCGGCCGCCGATCCGGCCGCCGCGGGGCTGCCAGCCCAACAGCAGCCATCCCAGAGCCGCCTGCATCGGCGCGCGGCCTCCGATCTTCGACCGCCGGACCATCCAGATGGCCAGCAGCCAAGCCGCGATCGGCACGGGCCCCATCCACGACCACCAGCTGACGGTCTTGACGAGGAGGAAGCAGCCGCCGACCGCGACCGCGATCTGCGCCGGGGTGTAGGGCCCGAGCGGGATCTTCCAGTCGGCGACCTTCCCGAGCACCCACGGGTGACGGCGCGCGGAGGTGTAGAACCGGCCCACCCGCGCCTCGGCCGCGCTCACAAAGTCCCTCGCGATGCCACGGCAACAGGCGCGACGGAGCCGACCTGCTCGACGACGCCCGGAAACGTAGGGGCGCTTTTCGAGGGGTTCTTCACCTCGTCCTCGAACATGTTCGCCAGGTCCTCGCGCGAGTTGTACAAACCGAGCGCGATGATCATCAGCATCAGGGCGCCGATCCCGGCCTTGAGGCTGAACTTCTGAATCATGATCACGACGACGAGACAGACCAGACCCGCCTGCAGACCCTTGGTCGCCCAGCCCTGGAACATACTGATCCACGACTTGCCGAGATCGTCCAACTGGCCGGCGAGCAGCACGCTGTGCACCGTGTTCACAGCTCACCCCCGGCCTGCGCGGCCCCCGACTCCAGGGCGGCGACTTCCCACCGGCCCGAGCGGGCCCGCATCACGAGCTCGTACGTCAGCGGCCACCGCCCCGCCGCGTCTTGCGCCTGAACCCGCGCGGCGATCCGGATCCGGGTGCCGTCGCCCGGCATCTGCTCGGCGGCCGCCGCCTTCTCCACCGCCAGAACCCGCTCCACGCTCACCGCCGTATAGGGGGCAGGAGCGACCGCGCTGAGGGCGACGCCGGGCGCCAGGTAGCGGCTCACCTCGCCGCCGCCCGTCAGATACGCGTTGAGGAACTCCCCGACAGCGGACGACAGATCACCGTCCGGGACCGTCACGCCGTACGGCGACGCCGCGACCTTGGCCCGGCCGGGCCCGGCCACCACCGACGGCGCGCCAGTGACGGTGAGCGCCGCACCCGCACGGCCTGTTGCCACCGGCACCGCGTAGTAGCGCACCGAGCCGTCCGCCGACTGCGCAGCGACCGTCACCGACCACGTGCCGCCCCCACGCTGCGCACTGCGCACCGCCGTTACGGATGCAGGCTTCGACTGCACACCGGGCGCCAGGTCGGGAAGGTCGACGTCCGGCGCCAGCGACTGCGCAAGCCGTGCCTGCGCAGTCGTGTCGTCGTCCGCGGTACTGCGCAGCCAGGTGTTGAGGAACAGTTGCGCATAACCTGCCGGGTCGGCAGTGACCGCCGCAGTAGTGCGCACGCCGGTGGGGGTGGCGGGCGCCGCCGCGACCGTGGTCGGGGTGGAGGCGAGGGCGACGGCCAGGGCGGCCGGGCCGGCGGCGATGACCGTCCAGACCGCGAGGCGTGAGAGCCGCACGCGCCGCCGCATCGCCTCCAGGCTCGCGCCCGCAGCCATCGGAGCAGCGCCGCCGCCCGAAGCCCGCTTGCCAATAGACATGGTCGAACTCCCAGGTCAGAAAGGGTGATTGCTGACCCTGAGCCAACCGGTCGGCCCCGACCAGACCATCGACCACCAGACCCCGACCACGGTCACGAAGGGGACACGAATCCCGTGGTCGGGTCTGTGGTCGGGTCTGGCCGGGGCGACCACAGACCCGACCACGCCCCTGAACCTCCGGACGGCAACATCCCGGCCAGCGACTCGATCGAGATCCCGCCCCAGCACGGACAAGCACCAGGGGACGCCGGACTGCGCAATACGGGACCGTGCGTTTGGCGAGGTGCGCAACGTGAGGTCTCCCCTGCGCGCAATCCAGCGCCCAGTTGCGCAGCGTCTACACCGTGCCCCTTGACGCTGCGCAGTGCACAAGTGGCCGTTTGCGCAGGGCCGCTGCGCAACTCCTGAAGCAGTGACCCGACCACAGTCGACAGCAGAAGGCAGCGGTCGGAGTTGCCGGATCGTGACCGATGGTCGGGTCTCATGGACGCCGACCTGGTCGGGTCTGCCGAGTGTGCTGACGGTATGAATCGCACCTACGACACCGCACGGGAGACCGCTCGCCGACCGACCCAGGTCGGCACTGGGGTGCGTTCCTGCCGCGCTCGGCGGCGAGGATTGGGGGCCGTTCGGTGAGCGGCGTCGGTGCTGGCATCTGCCGGGGCGTGATGGCGGCCGACCAGTTCACGCAGATCGCCAACGGCCTGTTCCGCGACCCGCGCTTGTCCTTCCGCGCGAAGGGCCTCTTCGGCTACATCAGCACGCACCGGATCGGCTGGGTGGTGACCGTCGCCGCTCTGGTCGCTGTGGGCCCCGACGGGCGTGACGCGGTCCGGGCCGGACTGAAGGAACTGGAGAGCCACAACTACCTGATCCGCGACCGCGTTCGGCGCCCCAACGGCACGCTCGGCCCGATCATCTACAGCATCACTGACCGCCCCGCGGTCCAGGATTTCCCGCTCACCAGGTCCCCGACACCGACCCCCGATGCGGGTGCAGACGACATGACCGGGCTCGGCGACGCCGGCATCCGCCGGGGCGTGATGGCGGCCGACCAGTACACCCAGGTCGCCAACGGCCTCTTCCGTGACCCCCGCCTCTCTTTCAAGGCGAAGGGCCTGTTCGGGAACATCAGCACCCACCGGGACGGCTGGCAGCTCACCGTCGCCCAGCTCGCCCGCCGCGGCCGCGAACGCGTCGACGCCGTGACCACCGGTCTGACAGAGCTCCAAGAGCACGGCTTCCTGCTGCGCGAACGCACTCGCAACACCGACGGCACCCTCGGCCACGCCGTGTACTGCATCACCGACCTACCGGCCCTGGAAAGCCCCAGCTCACGCCCAGAGTCGGGTTATCCAGGATTGGCTCAGCCAGGGTTGGCTGACCCCGGCACTAAGAACACCATCCTCAAGAAGACCAACAAGCAGAACACCAACCCCCTCCGTCCGTGCCGCGACGAGCCTGCCGCTCGCCCCGCGCCGGCCCTTGTGCCGGACGAGATGCACCCGGGGATCCGGCTGCTGCTGGAGCTCGGCGCGAGCCGTCCCGAGCTCCTCCTGACCGGCAAGGCGCTCACCGACCAGGGCCGAGTAGCCACCGTGATGCTCGAAGCGGGCTGGAGCGCCGAGCAGGTACGCCACCTCATCACCGACCGGCCGCTGCCACATCCGGTCCGCACCTCCATCGGTGCGATCGTGGCCGCCCGGCTGCGCGCGGCCCAGGCCTACCCACCCCCGGCCACGGTCGCCGACCACGACTACACGCCCGCCTGGCCCCCGCCTGACGCGCACGAAGCCCGTGGCGCGACAACCGCGGCCCGCACGGTGACCGAGGCGCTGACCTACAGGGCCCTTACCGAGTGCGCCGGCTGCGGCGTCCCCGCCACCGTGCCCGGCGAAGACCTCTGCCCGGCCTGCCTCGGCTGGCCGCTCTGCCGCACCTGCCCTGGTCCCACACCGCGGCGCGCCCACCCCGACGGCGACGGCCAATGCACCACGTGCGCCTCCGCCCTGACAGCCCACTACCTGGAAGGAATCAGCCCGTGACAGCCACGCTCCACACACCATCGCCGACCGCGCCCGCGCACCACGAGCGCCCCTTCACCCGCGACCCGCGGCGGTGGGACAGAGAACGCTCCCGTGCCCTGCGGGCCGGCCACGTCCGCGACCACACCTGCTCGGCCGCCTGCGAACTGGTGCTCGTCCACGAGTGCACCCCATGGGGCTGGCTCGCCTGGACCGTCCCCGGCGACGGCAGCCTGCCCGAGATCCCCCATCGGATCGCGGTGCTCACTCCCGGCGCGACGCGTACGCAGCGCCTTGCCCTGCGCTGGCTGACCAGGCGCCCCGCCCAGCGCATCGCCCCGGACAGGATCCCCGGGTCCCTGCGGTTCTCCACCGTGGCCGCCGCATTCGTCAGTCTGGTCGCCGGCCTGTTCGCCATGAGCCACGCAGTCCCCGTCGACGTCGCCCTGCCGGCGATGCTCCTCGCCCCGCTGCTCGCCGAACACCTGCCCGACCGGCTGGACAGCCGGGCCCGCGAACACGTCTACATCGTCGAAGGCGACGATGCCTGCCGATACCTGCAGCGCCTCGCCGCCCTGCACACCTTGCTCGTCCAGGCCGCCGCCGGCAGCGACCGCTACGAACTGCGCCGCTCTGCCGAGATCGGTCACAACCTGCTGAGGGACGCCGCCAGTCTGCTCCAGGCCCCGGTCACCCGCGCCGTTTCAGACGGCCTCATCGCGCGCGAGCGGCTGATGCTGCAACTCGCCCACCAGGTCGCCCAGATCATCGAGCGCACCGCCCACGAGGCCGCCACCGTCGACGAGGACCAGACCCGCAACCTTGGGCGGACCCCCGGCCTGCACTCACCGAGCGTCCCGCCGTCGACACCTCGCCCCATGACCGCTCCACCTCTGAAGGGAACCGTTCTCATGCCCAAGCCCGAATCCGGACAGGCCGACCACACTCCGGATGTCTATCTCCTCTTCGCGCACGAACCGTACTACCCGGGCCCCGGAACCCAGGAGATCAACACCACCGTCGTCGCGGCCGACACCCTGCTCCACCCGCGGCTGCTGCAGCCCGACGGCTCCCGGATCCACAACCTGCTCACCCAAGGAAGGCAGCCGGGCGAGATCGTCCCGCTGGCCACCCTCACCCACGAACTGAACGGCGGCGCTGACTGGCCCACTGTCGGCGACTGGGAGAGCGTCACCACCGACCTGCTGCAGCTCGTACGCTCCGGGGACTGCGATGCCCTCAGCCTCGGCCTGCCCGAGATCGCGCGCGCCCTCGTCTGCACGGGCCCGCACAGCCACGTCCGCGCCTATGACGCCGCGGCCGACGACTTCGTTGTCTACGGGTCTTCGGAGCGCGCCGCGGTCCTGGACGAAGTCGGCATGTTCCTCACCGGCATTGCGACCGAGCAGCCCTTCTGGCCGGGGGACAGCCTCCTGCTCCCGCTGGTGAGCCGGCGCGCCTGAGGGAGATGAGCCCGGCCGCAGTGAGGGGGAGCGGACATGTTCGGATACGAATCGCGCGCCGTCTGGGCAGAACTGCGGCGCATGCTGCATCGGCTCATCAGCTGCCGTGCGGGCGGCCCACCTGACCCGTGAACGGCGATGCCCCAGGCCACCTGCCTGGGGCGTCGTGCTGAGCACCGGCTATTCCTCGCGCAGCAGGCTCAGCGGGAGGGGCCGGCCCTCGCCGCCACGGCGGCGACGGAGGATGCTGACGTCGCCGAGCAGTTGACGCAGTTCCTCCTCCCGCTCCTGGGCGTACGCGTACCGCTCGGGCAGGACCTCCAGCAGGTGCTTCAACTGGCGCTGGCCCGCGCGAACGCACGTGCCTCCACAGTTGTTGTGGCTGAACGCGCCCACGGACCATCAACCAGCCGGGATCTCAGCCAGACGCTAAGGAGGCAGACTCGTAGGAGGTCTAGCCTCCAACAATATCCGGGAGATCGTCGGAACTGGTGTCCGCTATGAGTTCGGCGAGCGTGAACTGGGCACTCTCGTCGGAGGCCCACGGATACTGGACGCGGACGAAGTAGGTGCGCTCGGAGAGCCGGAAGACTTGCCGCGTCTGCCGCTTCCGCTTTCTCTCGGTTCTAGCCTCATCGAAGGTGTCGATGAGGCCCCGCATCACGGCAAGAGCTTCAGCTTCGGTTCCTTCGACTTCACGGTAGACGCCGTAGGTGAAGGCTTCCGACTGGCCCGCAGCTCGCAGGATGGCCCATCTGGGCAAGGCGTTCTCCAGTTCGTGAGGTGGCCCGGCACACGGGCCGTCTCACTCCATCGGCCAACCGGCATCGAGCCGGATGATCTCGGCATGGGGACGCTATAGGACAGAAGTGCGGCCAGTGCCTCACACTACTGAAGTTTTCTGGGTTGGTCATGATCTAGTAACCGACGGGCCCCTTTTCCAGAGATCTCAGACAGGCACTCAAGAAACTGATGGCGAAATCAGGGGCGCCGAAAGGCACCTACGCCGAGCCGATGAGTCTCTTCGCCGAGCTGGAGAAGGGGTTCTCCACGGCCGCCGGTCTGACCGGGCAAGCCCGCCTCGCCCCCATGATCGAGCCAGCGTCCAAGTTGAACAACTGGCTCAACGTTCACCCGTACACGTAACTGTTCGCCGCAACTGCTGCGGGGTCCGCGCACCCCGCACGATCCGTAACTGAGGCCGCCGGTGGCAGCTCACAGGTCCGTCCACGTACGCGTGGTGCCGCCCCCCAACGGTACCCACACGCCCTGAGCAGGCCCCTGCTCCTCGATGTCCTCCAGTACGCCGGCCCCCAGCGGTACTTCGCGGGAGAAGGCGGCGACGAGCGGATGCTGCGTGACCATCGCCTGCAGATCGCTCACCCGATCGTCCAGTCGCGATCGTGAGGCTCCAGTCAGCACGAACAGCACACGCGGGAAGACCGGGTACCAGCGCAACCACGACGGACCAGCAGAGACCGTCTGCCGGCGACGGCCGACCGGCTGCGCCTCGTACCGGAACAGCCGGGCGTACTCGATCAGCTTCACGGCCAGCCGCTCACTGCTCATCGTCGTACGGTCGACCTCGACGAAGGCGCGCAGCTTGCGGCGCTCGTCGCCGTCGACGGCTGTGTAGTACATGAGGGCGTCGGCCACGATCCGCTCGCCGTCGCCGATTGCGTGCGAGACCTCCGGTGTCCAGTCCCAGGGGCCGTGCTCGTGGCCCAGTCGGCGGGCATCGGCCGCGAAGGCCAGGTGCGCGCGCACGACAGCCAGCGTGTGGGAGGTCTTCAGCGAGGCTGCGGTGCCCGAGGTGATGGGGTAGGCCTGTCGGCCCCGGAGGACGGGCAGGTCCCGGGTCAGGCGGGCGCCGTGCGGGGTGAGGTACCAGGCCTTGGTGTGCGATCTTCCTGCCTCCGGCAGTGTCGTCCAGTCGATGAAGCCGTCGGCGCGCAGCTTGCTCAGGACCCGGGACATGACCTGTCGTGTGCTCAGGGGGCACAGCATCTGGTGCAGGTGGTGGGACGTGGCGATGCGGTGCTGTGCGATCGCGGCCAGCGCCTGGTGGCGCAGCGGCTCTGAATGCGGCGGCGGGGCGGACCTTTTTTGTTCGGGGCGGTTCACGCAGCATCCCTTCGACGCGGATCGAGGCCTGTTGAGGCATGGCCCGCCCGGCTGTGAGTCACAGGTGGGGACCAGGTGCTGACGAGGGAACCAGCGATCCCCGACCAGATCCCCGACCATGGGCCCCGACCACGGTCACGAATGCGAAACGGGCTTTGGTCTCGGGGAGGGGCGCCGACCACGGGCCCGACCACCGGGAGGTGGCGGGGCTTTGCGTTCTCAGAGCCAGATCGGCTGGAGCGGGGAACCTGGCAGAAAGGGGCGATGGCCGGTCCGCAGCAGCTACGGCTGCTGCGGGGGCGTGGTGGCGAGCCACGCCATGCCGGCCATCGTTGCGGTACCCGGTCCGCAAGGGACCAACGACCCGTAACCGGGTGCCGCGTTCAAGGGGGCGGTGGGGCAGGGCCGCACCGCCGGGTCCTACCTTCTGGGCTTGCGTCGTGCGGCCTGCTCAAGGATCCGCTTGCGCGTCCACCGCCGGCGGCCGCCCTTTTCAGTGAGGGCGTCCGGAGTCTGCAGCAGGGGGAGATTGCCCTGGGCAAGGCTGCTGGAGAACGAGCCGACGCTCTTGTAGCCGAGCAGCGCCGCGGCCTGGGACGCGCCCAGGAGCTCCTCGGGATCGCCGTCGACAGGAACATCAGGCAGCGCCGGCGCCCTGCGCGTGGAGCCGAAGTGCTGACCGCTGCCGGGCCGGCTCTCCTGCCAGTCGAGCAGAGTCTGCACCCGCCACAACTTGCGCCGGTACGGACGATCGGGGGAACCCATCTCCTCGACGACATCCGGGTCGGGGAAGTACCCGGGGTGGTCGCGGAGGAAGTTGTTGACCTGGCTGATGTTCTTGTAGCCGAGGAACCTCGAGGCGTCCGCGGCGTTGAGAAGGTCCTCGGGGTCCCGCGAGGGCGGCGTGTGATCGGTGATCCTTGCCAGCTTCCGCTGGGCGAACCACTGGGTGACCGCGGCGTGGTCCCACAGGCGGGCGCGGCGGCGCATGTCGGCAATCTCGGGGAAGCCGTTCTCAGAGCGTTTGTTGTAGAGATTGGTGATCTGCGCGGAGGTCAGGGACTGCCCGGCCGCGATCTCGGCAGCGTCAGCCAGGCGAGGCGTACGTCGCGAGGTCATGGCGGGACCGTCCGTCCAGTCGACGATGGGCCGGCCTGCCCGGCTCACAACTCAGATAATGGCAGAAGATTTAGAGGCTGGTCCAGCCCGCTGCCCGGATTTCCCCGGGCAGCGGGTCTCAGAGCTCGGGGACCAGGCACACACCGCGACGGGCGGCGTCTTCGGCCATCTCGGAGTAGGCGAGGGCAGAGGGAGTCATCTCCCACTCTGTGAGGGCGAGCAGCAAGACCAGCTCATCCCGGTCCTGCGACGCGTCACATGGCAGGCCGGCCGCCTGGACGGCCGTCACCAGGGCCTCGGGCGATGATCCGTCGACCCGCCTCGCCACGACAACGCGGAGGGCGTCGAATCCCTGCTGGTAGAGCGCGCTTGCTTCTTCCAAGAGCCTCAGCAGGTCCTCATCGTGACTAGTCGGCGCTAGGGAGGCGAGGTCGAGGAGTCGCTGGGTAGCTGTGGTCACCATGGCAGTGTGCCTTTCTCAATCGAGTAGAGGAAACGTCCCGCGCAGCAGGTCTGCGCGGGAAGGTGCGGTCCACGGGGGCCGGGGGGCGGAGCTAGACATCGGGCGCACCTGGCCCGCGGCAGGCGTGCCGGGCAGTTGAGTCAGACAGTTCGGACCTCGTCGAACAGATGGGGGCCGGCTGGCCGAACCACGAGACTGACGTGCCAGACCCAGCACGACCGACGAGGCTGGACGATCTTGCGAGGAGTTCAGATGCGCAGGACAAGGAGAGCGTTTTCCGCTGCTCTCATGGCTATCGCGATTCTCGCCGTTCTCGGGGCACCCGCCGCGGCGGCGCCGATGCCCTAGTAGGGCTTGGTCAGGTCGGTATCGGTGTAGGTATGTCGCGGTGGCAGGTGGGGCAGGCACCGGTCCAGAGGGCGAGGAGTGTCTGTAGCTCGCGGACGACCTGGTAGAGGCTCAGGCCGGCGCCGCGTCTTTTGGGGCCCGGGCCAGTCGTTGCAGGGTGCAGAAGGCGTGGGCGACGGAGATGAGGGTGACGTGGTGGTGCCAGCCGTTCCAGGTGCGGCCCTCGAAGTGGGCCAGCCCGAGGGCCTGCTTCATCTCCCGGTAGTCGTGCTCGATGCGCCAGCGGAGCTTGGCGAGCCGGACCAGTGTGGTCAGGGGCATGCCGGAGGGCAGATCGGACAGCCAGTACTGCACCGGCTCGCTCTCACCGGTGGGCCATTCGGCCAGCAGCCAGCACACGGGCAGTTCCGGGCCGCCGGTGTGCTGGCGGACCTCGCGGCCGGCGGGCCGGATGCGCAGGGCCACGAAGCGGGAGTACATCCGCTTGCGGCCTGAGCGGCCGGTGCCGGGCCGGGAGCCCTCCCGCCACTGCACCGGCCGGGCCGCCTTCCGGCCCGCCGCGATGACCAGCTCCTTCACCGAGCGCGGCTTGTCGGGATACTTCGCCACCGGCGGGCGTCCCGTCCCGGAGTACGGCTCGGCCACCACCGCCGCGTCGGCGGGCTGGGCCGACAGCGTGGTGGAGATCCCCACCACGTAGTTCAGGCCGCGGGCCTGCAGTCCGTGCCGGAAGGCGGCGGCGTCGCCGTATCCGGCGTCGGCGATGGCCAGCGGCACGTCGAGTCCCCAGGAGCGGGTCTCATCGAGCATGTCCAGGGCCAGCTGCCACTTCTCCACATGCCCGACATCGTCCGGGATGCCGCACGCGGTGCGGCGGGCGACCTTGTCCGCATCGGCTTTCGGCGAGGCGGGATCCCAGGTCTGGGGCAGGAACAGCCGCCAGTTGACCGCCGCCGAGGCGTGGTCGGACGCGAGGTGGAGGGAGACGCCGACCTGGCAGTTGGTGACCTTGCCCGCGGTGCCGGTGTACTGCCGCGACACACACGCCGAGGCAGTCCCGTCCTTCAAAAACCCGGTGTCGTCGAAGACCAGGGCCTCGGGCCCGATCGCCTCCTCCATCCACCAGGCGAGCTGGGCCCGGATGTGGGCCGGGTCCCAGGGGCTGGTGGTGATGAAGTTGGCCAGTGCCTGCCGGTTGCCGTCCTCCCCGAGCCGGGCGGCCATCGGCTCGACCGACTTACGCTGCCCGTCGGTCAGCAGACCCCGCAGATAGACCTGCCCCCAGCGGCGCTGATCCTTGCGCGCGAACGGCTCGAACACCTCCGCCGCGAACCTCTCCAACTCACCACGCACCACAGCAATCTCGTCCGGAGTCACACACCCTCAACGCCGCACCCGTCCCGAAGGACACGCGCCACCACAACCGACCTGACCAAGCCCTACTAGAACTCGCACAGGGTACCGGTTGCCCAAGGGGCGGCTGACGGCTTCGGCACCGTCTCCGTGCTGTGCGTGAGCGGCTGCTACCAGTAGTACGCGAGGCGCGGACCTGGATGGCCACCTTGACTGGTGTGCGGCGCAGTCCCTGCACAGGGCCCGGCCGCGCTTGCGGGCCGGGTCGGGTTTTTTTGCGGGGCTCCAGTTTCAGAGCCTCGCGCACCGCTCGCAGCGGTGCGGCTGTACGGCCTGCTGCCCACGCTGCCGTACAGCAGGCCCGGGCTGAGTCCAGCGTGGGCGACGCAGGCTAGCGCAGGGGGTCGCGCATCATCGACGCAAACACTGGAGAGTCGGCGAAGGGCTGCTGGCAACCCACCTGCTTGTACCCCCACAACTCGTACACGGCCTTGAGTCGACCGCCGGACCGGAGCGGGTTGACCAGCAGCGTGACCCGCTTCTCCTGGCGCTCACTGAGCAGCGCCTCATGCAGGGCCTGAGCTGCACCCTTGCCGCGGGAACCCCGCCACTGCTTCCGCACGAGGATCTCGTTCAGCGCGAGGGTGCGGACACCGTCCTCAGCGGTGTACTCGGCGGGAAGCGGCTCTTTCTCTGAAGACCACCACTTCGTGTCTGCGTCCAGGGGCACGGCGAACACGTACCCGATCGGCTCGTCCCCCGCGTAGGCAACGACCGCTTCCCAGCCGGGCCGGGCCGCGTAGCCCTCCAGCCGCTCACAGTAGCGGTCGGGGGCGTAGAAGGGGTCATCCATCAGCCCGAACTCGCCGCGCACTTCGACGTGAATGTCGACGATCAAGTCGGCAACTGGCTCGACGTCGCTGGTGCGGTGGTAGGTGGTGGTGCCGTTCATGCGGCTGCCCTCCGGTGCTCTTGCCACGCCGCGGTCTCCGAGCTGCGCGGTGCGACTGCGGTGAGTTGAGTGGTGAAGCTGTCGAGGAGCATGCCCACGCGACCGTGCCGGGCCATGCTCGGGGCGACGCTGCGGGCCGCGGCGACGGCCGGCTCGATATCGCCCTGTCCGAGCTGGGCGAGCGCCAGGTTCGCGCACGTCAGGCCGCGGTTGCGTTCGAGTTCCGGCCTGAGTCCGGCGAGGCACCGGTACGCGTTGCGCTCCGCGTCCTCCCATTTACGCAGGCGCAGGAGCGCGAAGGTGGCGAGGCTGTCGAGCTCGGCTTGGTCGTAGAAGCCCATCCACGACGGCCGGTGCTTGGCCTTGTCGGCTCGCTCGTAGCTGGCCTGCGCGAGTCCGATCGCCCGCAGGGAGCTCCGTACGTCTCCAGCGTCGGCGTGGAACGTCGCGAGGCGGGCCAGGGCGAGCGAGGAGTACAGGGGGTCGCTGCGGGTGATGGACTGCTGGCGTGCGATCTCGGCAGCTCGAATGGCGTCGGCAGGGCGGCCGAGATGCCGGTACATGATGCCGGCGTGGCCCCATACGCGGAACAAGATGAACTTGTTGTTGGCCAGACCCGCGAGGGTCAGCGCCCGGTCCAGGTACGGCTCTGCCTCGTCCAGGCGCCGGCCGTCGACCGCGGCCCACATGGCGCTCGCGGTGAAGGCGGCGGCGACGCCGTATAGCTCGGATCGAATGCGGGTCGATGCGGCGTGTCTGTTCTGGAGCTCTACGGTCTCCTGCGCGAGGGCCGCGGCGTGGAACTGCAACTCACGTGTTCCGCCGTACTTGTTGTCCATGGCGACGACCGCGGCCAACTTGGCGTTCATCCGGTCGACGTCGGCCGAGCCGAGGCGGCGCTGTGTAGCTGAGGGGGCGGTCAAGGCGGCGCCTGCGGCTGTGACGGCGTTGAGGAAAGTGCGTCGGTACACGTCATCGTCCTCGGGTGCTGGGGAACCTGTCGTCTGTTTCCCCCGGAGAACGAAGCCTAACTCTGGGGCAGTTAGACCCGTCACTACGTGCAGAGCCTCTTTCAGGAGCGCGTTCGGTGACGCATGGTCCCCCCTGAGTAGCTTATACACGTGCCGCTCGTTGACTGTGCCGTAGCGGCCAGTTAACCCCTCGATGGCCTCGTTGAGCAGGGAAGTCATCTCTCTCTTGGACATCCCGTGCGCCTTCAGCCACGCCGCGAAGGCATCGTTGTGTGTCCTTGACATGACTGAACGTTAGGACTGGCGAGGGTGAAGAGGAGCAAAGGGAAAGTCAAAACGGCGGGGGTGTCGCACTCAACTCGCCTGCCATACGGCATAGCCTCCGACGCCATTACGGCGGTTGTCTGGATGCACGGAGCACGACAGCCAGACAGGGAGTCCCCCCTCGTGAACTCGTCGGAGCAGCGCCCCACAACTGCCGCAGTACCAGCGGCTGAACCACCGCGAGCGAGCACGGTCACGCTGCTGCCGCACACGGAGGAACAGCCCCGCTTCCAACAGTCGTGGCCGCTCAACGCCGATGCCACCGCCGCGTCGAAGGCGCGCGTCCTCCTGCGCACGTGGCTCACCATGACGTGGGACGGCAACGTCGACCAAGGCGCACGTGTGGCCGGCCATCTCGCGGAGAACGCTGTGCGCCACGGTGAGCCGCTTCAGCCGGGCAACCTCGTCTTCCTGCGGGTGTTCGTCCTCCCGGACACCAATGAGCTGGCCATCGGGGTCGAGGATGCGCTCCCGGAGTTCCCCGGGTTCGAGGAGCACGCCACACAGAGCAGTGACGTCCACGGCCCGCCCGGCGGGCTCTGGTGGGTCGGGCACTATCACGGCGGCTTGTCCTGGGACGTGACGAAGGACGACTGCGGTCAAGTCGTCGGCAAGACCGTGCAGGCCCTCATCCCCGCTACCTGGGACGGTGCCCCGTGACGCATGCCCCTCTCCCTCACCGTCCGGCCACGTGGAATGGTCGCGCGCCGGCCGAGCGCGCCACGTTCGCCACGAGCTCGGCGAACTTCGCGGCCGAGGACGTCGCGTCGGACATGGGTGATCTCGCGGCTCGGGTGCGAAATCTGTTGGACCTGCACCGCGGGGCACCGCTGAAGCTGCCCTTAGGCGGCCGGTTCTTCGACATCGTCGTCACCGCGAACGGTCCCGAGGCGCACGCGTGCGTGAGCCTGATGGACGAGGTTCAGCACATTCCCGGCCAGCGCTCACACGTTCCTTCCTGCGGCCCGGTGATAGAGGACCACGAGCGCGGGTGGCTGATCTGGTTCGTCCCGCCGGGGACACACGCCGTGTGGGAGCCCAACCGATACGGCACGTGCCTGGGCGCCCCGTACGAACTGGCACTCCCCCCGCTGGCCCAGACGGAGCCCCCTGGTCCGTACTGGCTGCGCCCGTGCCGAGGAGACCGCCTCGTGCCGGCCCACCCGCTGCATGACTTCCTCGACCGCTTTCAGCCTGGCCCGATCCCTCATGAGGAGCTTTTAGGAATGTTCCTGGGCTCCATCTCCTGATCTCCGCGTGCGGCGGGGGTGCTGCTCTCACTCCTCGGAGCCTCCGTCGCACGCGGTTCCACTTCCTGCCGCCGAGAAGTCTGGCCTGGCCTCCCCTTGGCGGCGGGGTCTCAACCGTGAGGGACAACGACGTGACCCACCACAGTGGAACCTCTGGACGTCTCACCACTCCTCGGCCTGGTGATGAGCGTCTGGAAGCCCTCCGAAAGCAGTTCGAACGGGAAGCCGTCGAGAGGGCAGCGCTGTACGGACGCACGATCCGTGTGGCGCCGTACACGCTGACCTGCCCGGGGGCCGAACGGTGTGCGGACCTCGAACCCATCGCGACCCATGTACGCACACAGGGGTGGCTCCCGACCCGCAGCACTTTCGGGGACATCGGGCCGCCGCTGCCGATCGCTCGACGGTCCGGGTTCGGCGCCGCTTGCAAGTACGCCGCCCAAGGGTTCGCCGAGGGGATCATCGCCATCGGCCGGCCCGCGATCACGATAGACAACGACGCCTACCGGGACGTTCTCGACTTCCTGAACGAGCGCGCCCTGTTCTTGACCTACCTCCCCTCCCAAGTCTCCTGATGCCGGACGGCGTTCTCCTGTCCAGGCGGCCCGGCACCAGGTAGCAAGCCCCTGCTCGGCCTCCGTGGGCCCGGCAGGTTGTCAGGAACCAACCGATCCGAAGGAGCATGCGATGTCCACAGCAACGATCCCGTTCGCCGCCCGCGCGGCAGCCCCGCCGCACCTGGTCAAGACGTCGATCGCGGGCGTCCAGTGGGACGGGGTCCGCCAGATCAACGTGGCGGGGGACGGCGAGCCCTGGCACACCAAGGCCCAGGCCGCGTCGACCACCGACACCAACCAGGACGGTCAGGGCGACGACGTCAGCGACCCGTACTACGCGCCGGCGTCATGACCACGGCCGCCCGCCCTGTGCTCGTCGTCGCTGAACAGCTCGATGCTGCGGCCGACATGGTCGTTGATCAGTTGAACCAGCGTGGCGTACCCGTGGTGCGGTTCGACGTCGCCGAGTTCCCCCAGCGGGTCACGCTGACGGGCTCGCACCAGCCGAAGGATCCGGGCTGGACGGGACTCATAGACGACGGGCGCCGGGCGGCGCGGCTTGAGGAGGTGCGGGCCGTCTACTGGAGGCGGCCCGCACGTCCCCGCATCGCCGACGCCGTCCCCGAGCCGTACGCCACCTGGGCGCAGAACCAGGCCGACGCGGCGATGCTCAACTTGCTCGCTGCCCTGCCGGGCGTGCCATGGATCAACAATCCGCACCACGACCGGATTGCGGCCCATAAGCCGCAGCAGCTCGTCGCCGCGACGCGCTCCGGGTTGACGGTGCCCCGCAGCATCATCACGAACAACCCGGCCGCGGCCCGCGCATTCGCCAAAGAGGTCGACGGTCCGCTGATCTGCAAGCCGATCCTCGGCGGACGACTCGACGTCGGCGGTGAGCAGCGTCTGATGGTGGCCACGCACCGCGTCGACCCGGGCGACTTCGACGACAGCATCACCACCACCGCCCACTACTTCCAGGAGGACATCCCCAAGGAGTACGAGGTGCGGCTGATCTCCGTGGGCGGTCAGCTCTTCGGAGGCAAGCTCACAACGACGAGCGAGGCCGCCGGAATCGACTGGCGAACCGACTACGACCACATCGAGTACGACACCGTGGACGTGCCCGAGCCAGTCGCGCACGCCGTGCGCAGGTTCCTCGCCTCCTACGGGATCGTCTTCGGAGCGTTCGACTTTGCCGTCACTCCGACGGGGCAGTGGGTGTTCTTCGAGAACAACCCGTGCGGAACCTGGGGGTGGGTCGAGAATCGAACCGGCCTTCCGATCGCCGCGGCACACGCCGACTACCTGATGGGAAACAGCGCATGACCCTGCCTGACGACGGCGCCACTGCCGCAGCCCGCCAGCGCATGGCCGCAGAACTCACCGCAGGCCACCCGAGCGAGTGGGCGGACGCGTTCGCCTCCGTTCCGCGCCATCCTTTCGTGCCCTGCTTCTACGAACAGGACCGCACCGGAGCCTGGCAAGGGATTGCGTCCGGAGACCCGGGCTTTCTTGACGTGGTCTACAGCGATGCCGCGCTGACCATCCAGCTCGACGACCAGGGCGTTCCCAACAGCTCTTCGAGTCAGCCGTCGGTCATGCTGGCGATGCTCGACGCGCTCGAGGTCGGTGACGGCCATCGGGTACTCGAACTCGGTACCGGGACCGGCTACAACACGGCACTGCTCTGCCACCGACTAGGCCAAGACAGGGTCACCACCGTCGACATCGACTCAGGACTCGTCGAAGCGGCGGCCGCGCGTCTTCTGCGCGCAGGATTCGCACCGACGATGGTGGTTGGGGACGGTGCGCGGGGCTACCCCGGTAACGCGCCGTACGACCGCATCATCGCGACCGTCGGCCTCCACGCCATCCCGAAACCGCTGCTGGAGCAGGCAGCGCCTGGCGCCGTGATTGTCGCCCCGCTCGGGTACGGCATCATCCGCGTCACCATGACGGGCCGCGGGCATGCTACCGGCCGCTTTCTGCCCACGACCGCCTACTTCATGGCCCGGCGCACGGGCAGCGCGGAGCCGCAGTTCGAGGCCGCGGCGCAGCAGGGCCCGTCCACGACGAGCGTCCCGCCGGCGGACGTGCTCGGCCGGCTCAAGTTCGCGGCCTCCGTGGCGCTCCCTGGCTATACGTCGTGCAGCTGGCGAAACGATCAGGGGGAGCTCGACGCGGTTGGTCTGTGGACTCCTGACGGCTCGACTGCGGTGGCGGACGTCTCAGGCTCTGTGCGGCAGGTCGGCCCTCAACGGCTCTGGGATGCCGTCGAGAACCTGGCGAAGGTGTTCACGGACGAACCGGCCCGTGACGCGTTCCTGTTGACCATTACTCCTACCAGGCAGATCGTGCACTACGAGGACACCGACGGCCCGAGCTGGGCCCTTCCGGCAGTGCTCTGACCTGCCCGCAGAGCTGCCCACGAGGACCTGGTGGAGTCGTCGTAGATCTGGCCGCCCTTGCGTCCGCGGCCGTTGCCAGTGTGCGCGGGGCGGTCGTAGGGGCGTGACCAGCCGCTCGGCTGGCCGGTGCGGGTGATGTGCTGGGCTTCGGGCACGCACAGCAGGCGAAGGCCGGCGTCCGCCACGGTGGCCACCTGGAACTGGTTCCACTGTGAGCCCTCCAGTTGTCCGGCTAGGACGCGGCCGGTGGTGCTGCGCAGCTCGATGCGGCCGGCGGGCCAGACGCGTGCGGTGGCGCCGGGGATGCTCCAGCCGGCCGATCCGTCGCTGAGGCGGGGGATGCCGAGGCGGTGGTCGGGCCTCATCTTCGCGAGGAGTCGCACCGATCTGGTGGGTACGGACGGGTGGCGGTGGTCGGCCGCCGGCGCGGCCTGGGCGATCGCGGTCAGCCACGCCGGGGCCAGCGCGTATGCGTCCGGGTGGAAATGGAGCAGGGCGGCACGGTTCTGGCCGTCGCCGGACCCTACGGCGGCCCGGATGAAGTTGCCATGCGGGGCGTAGCGGCTGACGAAGACCGGCCCGCGGCCGGTGGCGAACCAGACGCCTTCGCGGTCGGCGAGAGGGGACAGGTCCGCGGTGGCGAGCAGGGGTATGAGGTCGGACACGGCGCAGTCCTTCGGTCTCGTCTCAGGGGGCGGTGTGCTTGCTCAGTTCGGCCACTGCAACGGTGTGCGCCGTCTCGGTCCGTGCGCGGATCTGGTCGGCGAGGAGCTGCGCGGGCGTCTGCACGCCGGGGTCGCCCTGACGGGAACGGGTCGGCAGGTAGACCGTGATCGGCGGTACTCCGATGCCGTGCCTGCGCGCGGTGTCGGGGAGAACCGGGGTGATGGTCACGTGTGTGGAGGGCGGGCGGTTGAAGACGAGTTCGAGGATGCGGCCGTCGGCGTAGGTGATCCGCTGACGGTCCGGGCCGTCGCCGGGCTCGGCCCGCTCGGCCTGGAGGAGCTTGGCGACGCCGCGGGCGAGGGAGGCCAGGCCGGCGGGGGTGGTCAGATCCATGGGTGGTGCGCTCCTTCGGTGAGGCGCTGACGGGACCGCGTCCCGGTGGACGGTGCAAGGACTCAGCCGGGCGGGCCACCGGGGGTGCGCTGCTCGCGGCGTTCGGCGTCGCGCTGTGCGTCTCGGGCGGTGTATCCGGTGTCGCAGTGCGCTCGGCAGTACTGCCCGGCGGGCGCGTGGCAGGACTCGCACGGCTCCTGGAAGTCCACGGAGGGCAGCCACGGGCGGGGCTGGCTGTTTGGGGCTTCGCTCATGGCTGACTCTCCTGCGAGGCGGGGTTTCAGCGGCCCGGGCCCGGGGGTACATGCCGCAGGCCCGGTGCTGCGGAGGGTCAGAAGGTGCATGTACCAGCGAGGTTGGGGCGGCTCACGGGCACGATGGATGCGCAGCTCCGGACGCGTAGGTCGCTGGTGCGCTCGTAGTCCCGCCACCAGCGGGCATCGGGGTTCCATCCGCTCTCGCCGACGATGAAACCGAGCAGGGTGCCTTCGCCGTGCGTTCGGTACAGGCGCAGTCCCCACGCGTCGGGGTGGTCCGCGGCGGGTGAGGACAGCACGGCTTCGAAGACAGCGCGCACGGTAGCGGCGACCCAGGAGTCGGCGGGGTGCGGGGCGGACTCGACGAAGATACCGGGCGCTGCGGGATCGATACCCTTGAGCGCGGCGAGGGCGAGCAGGCGGGCGACCTCGTCGGGAACGACGACGTACAGGCGGCCCATGTGGTCCATCGTGACCGTCACGTCGCCGGTCGTGAGCGTGGGCAAGGTCGTCTCGATCGACGGGGTGCCTCCGGGTGGGTAGCGGGGCGAGTAATCGGCCTCGTGTGCGCTGTTGGGTGGTCCTGGGCCCGGCAGCAGGAAGCGAGTCGGTACGCCGTGGCGCGGTCGCATGTCCTGCCGCCGGGCGGCCTGTGGGGGCGGCGCCGGGCGGGGTTGCCTGGTCGGGTCCGGTCGGTGCTGTGGGTCAGATGCCGCTGATCGTGGGGTCGGCCTCCAGAACGGCGAGGGCGGCGCGGATGGCGGCGCGGGTCTCCTCGCTGGGGCGTGAGTAGGGGAACTTCAGCGTGCGTACAGCAGCGTCGAGTTCGTCGTCGCTCAGGTCATCGAGCTCCTGGCCGCTGCGGTAGAGGGCAACGGCGGTGGCCGTGGCCACGCGGCCCCGGTTGTAGGTGACGGCCTGAACCGCTGTGAGGTCGGGGCCGAAGATGTCGCGGGCGATCGGCGGCAGCGGCGGCCTGCCCGGTTCGAGCGCGCGGGCTGTCACGCGGATCAGAGGCGGGAGCAGGGTACGGAGCAGCGAGGCGAACAAGGCAACTCCTGGGGCTGGAAGGGTGCGAGGGTCTGAGGCACTGCCCTCATCGGACGGGTCCGGATAGCTCCCCGGACCTGTTACATAAATAATAGTGCTTATTGCTCACGTGTGAACCCACCTCTGACCTGCCGAAACGCGGCTGCCTCCCGTACTCCAGCCGTAGATGTGGAGCTTCATGCACACGCTCTTGCCTGTAAGGATCTACCCCGGGGCTCCGGTGCCGGCCACGAAGCAACGGCCGAGTAAGCGTGCCTCACGTCGTCAGCGGTTCCCGGCCGTCCGTCAGGTGGCGTTGGCGGAGGCGGGTGAAGGCGGTGGGGATGGGGCGGTGCGGGAGGAACGCCTTGATCCGCTGCGCGCATTCGTGTGGGCTTGCCGTGCTGGTGTCGCACTCCAGGTCGTAGTCGCCGTGTGCGTGGACCAGGCCGTACTGGTGCGCAGCAAGGCCCGATGGGCGGTCACCCCGGGCGAGCTCGCGGCGGGTCAGCTCGTCCAACGGGCAGTGGACGCCGACGAACAGCACGTCCTCGGGCCGCAGCACCGTCAGGCAGTCGAGCAGCCGCCACGGCTCGCTCAGCACATGGTCGACCACGAGGTTGTTGCCTGCCTCTGCCATGGCCGCGATCGAGCGGTGGAAGCCCATCCTGGTCCGCCGCAGCGCGGCGGCGAGTTCCTCCGCTCTGAGCTCCCGCTTACTGCGCATCGCGTTGAAGGCGTCGACTGCCAGGTGGAAGAAGACGCCGCCCCCCAGGATGTTCAGAAGCTCCCGGGCGATGCTCGACTTTCCTGAGCTGGAGGTGCCGTTGAGGAAGATGATCCGACCGGATGCCATATCGGCATGATCACACGTTGCCGACGCGGTTCACGAGATCTCCAGCGGAACTAGGGCACCAGCGGCTTTCGCAAGAGACCCCGATCTGCACATGGAATGTGATCGAGTCGGTGGGATCTGGCGCGGAGACGGCTGCCGCCACTGGGGATCATCGTGAGGTGTGTGGACTGACGGGGATGGCGTGCCGGGGCGGGCGCGGGTGATGGCTCGCTACTGCTCGGCGAAGCCGGCCAGCATGGCGACGATCCATGCTGGGCTGCCAGATATCTCGACGTCTACATCTCCTCCGCCGGGCCCGATGCCGACGCACACGGTGTCGTACTGAACCGGGCCGTGGCCGTCCGGCGGGGAGGGGCGTTGCCAGGTCACTTTGGTGGCGCGGTAGTTCTCCTCGATGTGTGCTCCGGGCAGGGCGCCGGCCACGGCCTCGGTCACGGTGCGCCGCTTGTGGGCCTCGGCGTCGTCCTGGGCGGTGAGCTCGGCGGCACGCTGTGAGGCTTGGGCGTGCAGCGGGTAGAGGCGCCGGGTGATCTCCTGGGCGACGTGCCGGGCGCTGATCGCCGTGACCCCGATCCGGACCCGGGAGCCATCCGGCAGGGCGGCGGAGACCTTGAGGCGGGTGGGCTGGGCGCCGTCGTACTGGCGCAGGCTCAGGCCGCGCCCCTCGTCATCGATGATGAGGCGGGACAGCATGTGGTCGTAGTCGGGGGCGGTGCGGCAGTGCGTGCCCAACTCCCGGGCCACCTCGTCGGCGAAAGCCGCGAACTGACTCTGCGTGTTCAACTCCGTTGGCATGGGGTGGTGTTCACCTCTCCGGTCTCGTTGTGGCGGGGTCTTCGCTCCCCCGTGAGTTACGAAGGGCGGGTCTCCCGGCGCGGTACGCGCGTACGGCGGCGAGGGACAGGCCGAAGAACACGGCGTCGGGGAGTGCATCGACGACCAGAGCCGCGTTCACGAATCCGCTCCCTGCTCGTGGTCGCGGATGAGCGCGGCGATTGCGCGTGCCGACAGGACACCGCTGGTGTGAAACGCCTCTACGTGTGTGGTCTGCCACAGGCTGGCCGGGCGTGAAGGGGTGATCTGGTTGCTGGTGGCGGGTTCGATGGTCCAACGGCGGCCGTGCGGGTCGGTGACGGTGTAGGTGAGCAGTTCGGGGCGGTCCTGGTTGCCGTTGTCCTGCCAGGTGAGGCCGGCGGCGGTGAGGGCGTTGCCCAGTTGAGTGCAGCGGGCGGGTGTGATGTGGGCGAACGTGGCCACGGCGGGGGTTCTCCTTCGTCCGGCGCTCGCGCCCGGCTGGCGGCTGCGGTGCGCGCTACGTGTAGCGGGCAACTTTCCGGCGGCGGGAGGCGGCGGCGCGCCGTTCCCGTTGCCGCTTCCGGTCCCGGCCGATGCGCTCGTCGGTCTCGACGGCTGCGCGGCGTGCGGCGGCCGCGGCCTCTTCGGCGCTGGCGGCCTTCTGGTCGCACGCGGCGGAGGGGGACGCCCCACGGGGCGGCCACCCCCTCCCACGGCGTAAATAATAGTGTAAATGGATGAAGTGTAATTCCCTCTCTGTCCTGCGCCTTACTCCGGCGGGGTCAAGGGGAGGTCGGCGACCAGGACGGTGGCGTTGTCGGCGTGGCTGCTGGCGTGGTCGATGGCCGCGGTGACGAAGGTGTCGGCGGCCCGCCGGGGGTTCCTCCAGCCGAGGTAGCGGGTGAGGTCGCGGCAGGAGTCCTCCAGGGGCTCGTACGCGCCGTCGCTGGCGAGCAGCAGACGACAGGCGTCCGCGGGGGCGGTTGCGGACTCGATCGCCGGATGGTTGTACCGGCCCTTGCACTCGTCGTCGGACTCGACCGCTCCCAGGTAGGACGTCACCCTGTTGCGGCTGCCGCCGAACACGCGCCGCGCGTTGTGGTCGGCGGTGAGACGCCGGAGGGTGCCGCCGGGGGTGAGGGCGTAGGCGCGGACGTCGCCGCACCACGCGACGGTGGGCGGCTTGCCCGGCACGGCCACGGCAACGGCCGCGCACGCGTTGGGCAGGTCCGCCAACGGGCTTTTGCGCTCGGGCTCGGCGGCGTACCGGTCGTACTCGGCACGCAGGCCGGCCTCGGCGTCACCGCTGCGGGCGGCGGCCCGGGCGATGCGGCGTGCGGCGGTGCGGGTCCAGGCCTGTACCTCGTCGCTGGAGCCGATCCCGTCGCACAGCACGTACGCGCGGGTCCCGTTGTGGGTGTGGGTGGCGGTGGCGTCGCACTGGTGGGAACGGTCGCCGATCAACTGTGCGGATGCGTGGGCCATGTGAGCTCTCCTTGGGTCGGGATGGATGAGCCGACTGGGGGTGCGGCCTGCTCGGCTGGACGGCGAGTTGCGGGGGTGTGGGTCTCGGTGTCGGATGCCTGGCCGGTGGGCGCCGATTGCTGGAGGAGGCGGGGCCCCCTCCAGCAACCGCAATAATAGTGCAGCCTCAGGGGTAGGTGAACCCACCCCTGAGCTGCGCAGTTATGGACGTGCTCCCAACGCAGTTTCCAGGGCGCGACGTTGGGCCTGCTGCTGGAGCGCGTTGTTGGCGGGCTCGTCATGGTCCCGGTAGTCGGCTACCACCACGTATCCGCCCGGCACGGTGTCGAGTCGTAGGGCGTCCGGGCCCCAGTCCTCGGACACGTGGCGCGGGAGGTGCTCGATGTCGTCGACCTCGACCTGGGCGGCCCATGCGGTCACGTCACCGCCGAACTGCCGTCGCCAGTTCAGGAGGATGGGGAAGAGCTGCCCGCAGTCGTCGACCAACGCTGCGGCGCGGGCCTGGCCGGGGGGCGGGCACTCGGCGTAGGTGGGGGTGTCGGGGTCGGTGCGCTCTCCGAGGGTCATGAGCCAGCGCATCATGCGTTCTCCATCCGTGCAGTGGTGGGCGTGCTGGTCTGCGGGCGATGGGCGGTGCGCCGTGGCCGCTGCTGGGTGCGCAGGGAAGCGGCTTCGGCCTCGGCGTTGCGGGCGCGGTCGTGCTCGCCGGCGGCCTCGGTGAGGCAGTAGGGGCCTAGCCAGGCCTGGACGTCGACGTCTCGGGCCAGAGAGCCGTCCCGGTTGGCGAGCATGAGAAACAGGGCAGGGTGCGGGTGGGCGGTGAACCAGCGGGCGACGGTCCACCACGCGGTCACGGCCGCGCGCAGCGCGGGCCGGGCGGCGCGGGCCTGGTCTTCGAGGCGGGCGGCCGCGCTGCGGTGGTAGTCGGCCGACCAGGTGAGGAACCGCAGCAGGGCGGGGGTGTCGCGCCTCCGGGCGGCGGTGCAGATCTGAGGGAAGTCCGCGCGCTGCTCGACGTGTTCGGCGCACGCGCGCAGAACGGCGGTGAGCGTCTCCGCCGTCCTGGGCGACGGCTGGTGTCCGGCGACGGACTCCATCGGGTACACGGACATCTGGGGGCGGTCGGCGGGCGCGTCACGGTAGAGGGTGAGACTGCCCCGGTAGCCGGTGCGGCTGCGGGCGAGCCGCGGGAGTGTCTCGTCGGGCGCGGGCTTGGCCTCCTGGAAGGCGTTGACGGCGCCGAGACAGGCTCGCACGGCGGTGAACTGGTCCCAGTGCCGCACGTGATGCGTGCCGGTGACGTGGACGCATCCGCGCATGACTCCGCCCAGGTCGAACACGACGGAGTCGTGATCCCGGGGCCGGGCGGTGGCGTGCACGGTGCCGGCGGGCGTCTCGACGCTCAGACTCGGGCTCATGGGCTGCTGCTCCTGGTGATAGTGACGCGCGGAGGATGCCACCCCGTGCGGCCCGGGTTGATGCCTGGGTCGCACGGGGACGGGGCGGTTAGTACAGGTCGGCGATGTGGTCGCAGACGGCGTCTGTGATGCCGTCGGGGTTGCAGTTGGCGTCGACGTGGGGGAGGTGGCGGACGTCGCCGTTGGTGTCGTTGCGCAGGTAGATGTCTCCGGCCTCGCACACTCCGATGGTGAACACCGTGTGGCCGATGCGGAGGTGGCCGGTGCGGCCTCCGGGGCCCGCTGCGGCGCCCCACTGGTCGCCGAGACGCAGAACGGCCTTGCGGGCGACAGTGAACAGCCGGTCACCGAGGATGGGCGCGCTGCCTTCCTCGTCGTAGGGCGGGTGGGTCCACTCGTAGGTGTAGGCGTCGGCGTGGCCGCGCATGGCTGCTCCTCGATGCGGTGGCGGTGGCGGTGGTGTGGTGGGCGGTTCGGGGTCTCCCCACGCCCGACGAAGGGGAGGGGCGGGCGCGGGGAGACTCGGCGGCGGCCAGTGGCGTGCCGGCCTCGGGGCCGTGTGCCTTCCCCTCAGGGGAGGTCGGGGAAGGCGCACGGGGCTGGTGGGCGGCTACGGCTGCGGGACGTGGTTCCAGCAGGTGTGGCCGGTGCCGTCGGCCCGCGAGCGGGGCCACAGGCGGGAGAGATCGTGTTCGGCTGCGGGGTAGGCGCATTCACCGCACGGCGGGCCCCAGGTGTCGGGCTCGTCGGCCACTTCGGCGGTGTAGATGTCCGGGGTGCTCCAGGGGAAGCCTCCGGGGTCGAACCGGACGGAGGTGTCCGGCATGAGGTGGGCCCACCCTGCGGGCCACCCGACTACGGGTTTGCGGCGGCATCGGGCGATGGCGTCGCGCACGGCGCGGCCGCGCCATAGCTGGCTGGCGCCGGTCGGCCCGGTGACGCGGTAGGCGGGCGCGGTGATTTGCTCGTCGGGCCGGTTGATCAGGACGCCGGATGCCCGGTCGGGGGTGAACGTGGCGGTGCAGTGGTTGCGGGTCTGGCGGTAGCGGACGACTCCGTCAGGGGTCATCGTGGCTTCGCTGGAGAACCAGAAGTTGAGGTTGCCGCGTAGGAAGCGGTCCAGTCCCTCGCCGTTGGTCCAGTGGCCGAACTCGGCGGTGCGGGCCGGGTAGTCGCCTGCCCGGCCCGCGTGTTGGGCGTAGCGGGCGTGGATGTCGGCGGCGTCCATGTGGAGGTACGGGCCTTCGGTCCCCCGGTCGGGGATGCGGTAGGCGATGAGCCGGGTGCCGGGGAGCGGCTGCCGGGCGGGGATGTCAGCGGGGTCCGCGGTGGGCGTGGGCGTCTCAGCCACGGGGGCTCTCCTCGTTGATACCGGACGGCTTGATCAGGGTCGGGGCGGGGAGGACTTCGCGGTCTACGGCGGAGCTGCCGGGGGCCGGAGTGACGGCCTCTTGGGCGGCGGCGGTGTCCATGGGGTGCAGCCACCCGTGCTCGATGGTCCAGCCGTACGCGCGGGGGCGGGGCTCGGCGGCCGTGGTGACTATCAGCCCTGCCGTCGTGACGGTGCTGCCCTCCAGCGCGAACAGGAGCAGCATCGAAAGCGTGCTGTAGTCGTCCGGGTCCAGAACGGCCATGCGCATCGGGTTCGCCGACAGAGAGAGATCAGCGGACTGGAAGAGTGCGGCGCCGTCCGTGCGTACAGCCGCGAGGCTCAGCGTGTGCTGTCCGGGGCCGATCGCCTGGAACAGGGAGGCGAGTACGTCCAAGGTGCGATTCTCGGCGGCCCTGATGGAAGCGTCGTCGGGGCGGATGAGTTCCGGGCGTGCGGACATGGCGGGTTGCTCCTTGGCGGGAGGTGAGCAGCAAAAGGCCGGCGGGGCCGCCCGGGGGCGGCGGTGGGCGATACGGCGCGTGCGTGCCCGTCACGGCAAGAGACTTCGTGGGCGCGCGCTCTGCTCCGCAGGCGCGCTTCTCTGCCGCTACGCGGCGGTGGCGGGGAGGTCGCGCTCCGCGCTTCCTGGGCGGTGGGAGCGCTCCGCGCTTAGGGCGGGTGGGGCCGTGCGGGCCGGGTCGGGGAATTTCCCGACCCGCACGGAGTCTCCGGGCCGTGTACGGCGCTTCGGGGAGCGCTCCGCGCTCCCGGGGCCCGTGTGGGCCGGGCGGGGGTCCCGACCCACACGGGGGCTCGTCGGTCGCCGGGAAGGGCGACTACTTCGAACGCTGGGGGTGTTGGGCCCGTGCGGGCCGGGTGTCGGGGTCACCCGGCCCGCACGGGGGTCTGTCAGCCGTGTGCGGCGGCTGCGGTGAGCGCGGGCAGTGCGAGTGCTTCCAGGGCGGCGGCCTGGTCGGCGTCGCCGAGGGTCTGCGCGGTCGACGTGACGGCCTGCATGACGCCTCCGGCCGTCATCTGCCCACCCCGCACAAAGTGGGAAAGGATCGTCTCCTTCGTCTCCTTGCTGATCTTCAGCGCGGTCGTGACGTGCTCGATGGTCTTGGTCGGCTCGGCGACCGGCTTACCGGCTGCGGCCTGGATCTCGCGGAGCTTCGCCTCGACGTAGTCCCGGGAAAGAAACGTCTTCACCGCGTCGGCGGTCTTGGACGTGATGACCTCCAGCTCCTTGCGCTGGGTCTCCACCGACCAGGACACGACACCCTCGTCGTGCTTGGCACCGACGTGCACGGCGCGCATGACGTCCATGGGCATGGTCAGGCCGTTGGTGCACACCTGCATGACCACGCGCGGGGTGACCGACCATGCCCCGGCCCCGACTTCGCTGTTGGTGATGACGAACCCGGCCGACACCATCGGGAGCTGGTCACCGGTGCGCCCGTCGAACGGGGAGCGGTAGCCGCTGAGAAGCTCGGGCGCCCTGACAGCGACCGCTTCGGACTGGACGCGCACGTACATGCGGCGGTCGGTGAGGTCGCACCCCGTGACGTTGGTCGGGTGCCCGGCCTTCTGCACGCCCTCCAGTGCGGCGAAGAGGATGTCCAGGTTGTCCATGACCTTGTAGCTGTCGGACATCAGCGCGCGGGCCACGCCTTCGGCCGGTGCGGCGCCGGGGGCGCTGTCGCCCTTGAGCGCGCGGAGCATGAACCGGCGGTGCGGGTCCTGGCGGAGCCACGCGTTGACGTTCTCGTCCAGGAGCGGCACGTTCTCCTCGCGCATGCGGCGCAGGTAGCCCACCGGGATCTTCAGCTTCTCCGCGATGCCCTCGTCCGCAACGGCGGTGGGCCGGTACGTGCCGTCAACGGTGGTGACCCCGTCGGCCGTGATCTGCTGCTCGATGCCCTCGACCTGGACGTTCCCGTCCCGGAACGACAGGGCGGATGCGGCCGTGACGACGTCCAACTTCCGGTCCCGGTGGTCCTCCAGGATGGTGACCAGATCCCGGAGATCGGCGTTCCGGGCACCTCGCGGGGCTGCTGCGGTGGCGCGCTCTGCGTACTGCTGAGTCATGCGATGTTCCCCTTCGCTGTTGGCTTCTGCGGTTCGGGGGGCGGGGCCACCGCCCCCCGAACAACGTCAATAATAGTGTAAATTAGGAGTGAGTAAACCCGCCCCTGACCTGCGGCTTTTCCTAGTCTCCGTCCATCCCCAGGAAGGACACGATGGCCTCACCCCAGTGGAAGTGCTCAAAGAACGCGAGCGGAACGAGCGCGAACACCCCGGCCAACAGGTAGTCATCGGCCTTCGCCCACGCGCGGACGGCCGTGCGGCGCACGGCCCGGCGCCAGGTGATCTCTACCGTGACCTCGCACCCGAACACGCTCGGGTGAAACTCGCGGTGAACCCGCCCCAACTTCCCGCCGGGACGCGACACGTGCACGTGGTGCGTGCCCGAACGGTGCTGAGTGATCCGTTCGAACTTCCATGCCAGCCCGGCCGCGTCGCCCGACTGCCCGTACAGCTTCCGGCCCGCCTCAACCTCTCGGCCGGTCGCACACGAAATGAGCTTCATGATCGTTTTCCCCTTTACCGATCACGGGTTCTGATTCTGTGTGGACTTGCCGGGGGAGTGACGGGCCTGTCCGTCACTCCCCCGGAGTGACGGGCTAGCTCAGGAAACCGCGCGATTCGAGGAACTGGCCCATGATGTGGGCGATTCCCTGCGGCTTGTAGATCTGCGGGAAGTGGCACATTTCCACTTCGGTCTGTCCGTCTTCGTTCGGCTCGGGAAGCTGGTGAACGAGCCGGTAAGCACTGTCGCCCGTCGGCATTTCCAGGACGACCGGTCCACGATTGGTGTTGACGCGAATCCCCGTGTACTTGTCGTCGACGTTGTGGAGGATATCGGCCCCCGCGCGCCGAACGGAAAGCGGAAGAAAGTTCGCGACCTTGCGGGCCTGAATGGCAAGGCCGGTCATCGGCGCGTCCGCTCCGCGTACGCGGCTGACAATGCCGTCCGAAATCTTGATTTCCACGGTTTCCCCTTCGTTGATCCTTGCGGTTTCCGGGGGTCGCCTCCCCCAGGACTCAAATAATAGTGCATGTTGAGTTGGGATGGAACCCCTCTGTTGTGCCCGATGTTGCGTACCGGGTTGCTTTCTGACGTTGCGTTAGATGTTGCGTTGAAGGTTGCGCGACCAATCAGCCGGCTTCGACAAAACCGCAGGTCAGAGGCCATTTTAGGTTTGGTCGGATTGCTGACATCCCCTCAGCAGCCACAATCCCGCACAGAAAGAGGAAAGAGAAGGAAAAGAAAGGGGGTGTGGTCGGGCGGCGGCGTCGGGGATGGGGCTCGTCTGGTGAGTGGTTGCGCGGCGGGCGGCGCCGCCGCGCTCCTACGGGTGGGGGTGTGTCAGGCGCTCGTGTGGGGGCGCCTGACGCTGTGGTGGGTGTTTGTGGGTGCCCGGAGGGCATCCCCGCCTGTCTCACGGCCTCCTGACCGTTCCTTAGTCAAAGCCGTGTTGCCGGTGGTTGGGCCCGGAGGGCTCAACTCTTCCCGGATTTCCGTGATGTAATGATTCCACGGAATTCCGTGAATTCTCTTTCTCTTCAACGGTCGAAATTCGGAGAATTCCGACCGCTCCACCGGGAGGTGCCCGGAGGGCTCCTCCCGCCCCCGGCACCTATAAACCGGCCTGACACCCCCTCAAAACCCACCCCAAAACCTCAACCCCCCACCCCCACACTGCTTTTCGTGCCGGAGGCACGCACCCTTTTCGGGAATGGCCGGAGGCCATCCCCGAAAAGGGCTCCGCCGGAGGCAGGTATTTCGCGCGCAGACGTTCGAGGAGGTGCCGCGGAGAGCAGCCCGACGAGCTGGAGGCCGCGCCCGCCTTCGT
>NZ_JBICWL010000033.1:0-63251 GCF_043199735.1 Streptomyces sp. NPDC048566 | reverse complement strand
GCGGGCCCCCCCGGGCCGCCCCCCCGGGGGGGGCCCCCCCCCCCGGGGCGCCCCCCCCCCGCCGCCGCCCCCGGGGGGCGCGGGGGCGGGCGGGCCCCCCCCCGCCCCCCCGCGGCCTTCGCCGTGCCGCCCCGCGGGGCCGCCGACCGGATCTCCTTCGGGCCGTCCGGCACGCGGCGGGCCCCGCGGGCCGGACGGCGCGGGACCGGCACGAAAACGGCTGGCAGGCAGCAGAACGGGAGGCTAGGTTGCCCCTGGACTACTGAGCGCACCTCACGAGTGCCCCTGACCGGAAGGGGTCGCCGGCGCCCGGCACGGCACCTCGCCGCGTCGTCGCACGCGGACGACGCCTGGCCGTGCGACGCACCGCACCGGACGCCGCGAGCCGTCCCGCGAACCCTTCCGGTCACGGCACCAGGCAACGAAAGGCCCGTGGATGACCGCGTCGCAGATCTGGAACGACGTCGACGACCACTTCACCGCCCTGCTGGCCCCCGCCGACGACGCCCTGGCCGCCGCGCTGCGCGACAGCGACGCGGCCGGCCTCCCCCCGATCAACGTCACGCCGAACCAGGGCAAGCTGCTGAAGCTGCTCGCCGAGATCCAGGGCGCCCGCCGCATCCTGGAGATCGGCACGCTCGGCGGCTACAGCACCATCTGGCTGGGCCGCGCGCTGCCCGCCGACGGCAGGCTGCTCACCCTGGAGTACGACCCCCGGCACGCCGAGGTGGCCCGCGCCAACCTCTCCCGCGCCGGGCTCGGCGAGGTGGCCGAGGTGCGGGTCGGCCCCGCCCTCGCGTCGCTGGAGGACCTGGCGAAGGAGGCCCCCGAGCCGTTCGACTTCGTCTTCGTCGACGCGGACAAGGCGAACAACGCGCACTACCTGGAGTGGGCGGTCCGGCTCACCCGGCCCGGCAGCGTGATCGTCCTCGACAACGTCGTCCGGGGCGGTGCGGTCACCGACGCCGCGAGCACCGACCCGAGCGTGCGGGGCACCCGGGCCGCGCTCGACCTCATCGCCGAGCACCCCGCTCTCGACGGCACGGCGGTCCAGACGGTGGGCGGCAAGGGCTACGACGGTTTCGCCCTGGCCCGCGTCCGGGCCTGACCCCGGCACGGCCGCCGCCCCGGCCCCCTCTCCCGGCCGGGCTTCCCGCGGACCCCGCACCCGGCACGGGCACGGGCACCGAGGCGGCGGCCGTGCCCGCGCCCGCTACCGCTCGTGGTAGAAGCCCACGTTCACCGTGCGGGGGCCGGTGCGGTCGCGGATGACCAGCTCGCCCGAGCCGCCCGCGGGCAGTGGAGCCGTGCCGCCGTACGGCAGGGCCCGCGGCGGCAGTCCCTCCAGAGCCAGCCGGACCTCGGAGGACGGCTCCGGGTGGGAGCCCTGGAGCCAGGTGACCTGCCAGGAACCGTCGGGGCCGCACAGGAACTCCAGGTGCACCCGGGACACGAACAGCCAGTCGTCGGGGGTGGCGAGCCGGCACACGGCCCGGTCCCGGCCGACCCGCAGCATGGCCCCGGGATCACTCGGCGCGTCGGCCATCAGCATCCCGGCCGTCGCGCCGGCGTCCGCACCGGACATCGCGGCCATGGTGAGTTCGAGCACGCGTGCTCCTTCGTGAAGGGTGCTGGACCCGTTGTCCCGGGCCCGCGTCCTCACACCCTCGCCACGCCCGCCCTCCCGGACGGCGACGGGGGTCCGACGACGGGACCCGGCGCGAGGCGTGATTGCCCCGCCGCCGCCGCATGATAATTCGACCATTCCCGCCGTGGTGCGACCTCCGGCACAATGGACCCATGACGGAGCGCAAGCCACCCGGTGTCAGCTTCGAGTCCTGGGTCGACCGGCAGATCCGCGAGGCGGAGTCCCGCGGCGAGTTCTCCGAACTGCCGGGCGCGGGAAAGCCGTTGCCGGAGGTGACGGACACGGCGTACGACGAACTCTGGTGGATCAAGCGGAAGATGGCCCGCGAGGGGCTGTCGGTGCTGCCTCCGACACTGGCCCTGCGCAAGGAGGCGGAGGACGCGCTCGCCGCCGCGGCGGCCGCCCCCTCCGAGCGGGCCGTGCGACGGATCGTCGAGGACGTCAACGCCAAGATCCGCGAGGTCATGTTCAAACCGCCGCCGGGACCGCCCCTCGGGCTCAAGCCGTACGACGTGGACCGCGTCGTCCGGGAGTGGCACGAGCGGCGCGGCGACACGCGCGCCCACGGCCCGTCGCCGGACGCCTAGTGCCCTGGCCGGATGGGTTCACCGGCTCGCGGCGCCCGGCACGGCACCTCGCCGCGTCGTCGCATCACCCGAGCACATCCCGTAGCCGGGAGACGCTCCGCCGTGCGCTGCACCGCACCGGACACCGCGAACCGTCCGGCGAACCCTTCCGGTCACGGCACCGGTTCTTCGGGGCAGGCGGCGTTCGCCCCGTCTCGGCGCCCGGCAGGCACGCCCGCCGCACGGGGTGTCGGCCCGGCTCCGCCCGGGACGAGGGCGGGCACCCGGCACGCCGGGAGATGCACGGCACGCCGATCCTCGACGGGCGGACGCCGCCGGCCGGGGCACTCGCCCCCGGCCCCGCGGGCGCTCGCCGGAACCCGACGCGGCGCGAGGGCCCTCGGGCAGCCCGGGGCCGCGGCGCCCGGGGCCCGTACCGCGGCCGGGCGACGCGCCCGTGCCCGGCGCGGTCCGCCGCCGCGGACGGCAGGGACGGCGCGGCCTCCACCAGGCCGCGCGAAACGCCGTGAGGCCGCGCCCCGGAACATGGTCCGGGGCGCGGCCTCACGGTTCGTGCGGGGCCGGCGGCGGGCTCAGACGTGCAGCAGCCGCTCGGTCATCTCGCGGTAGTCCTGGAGCGCGAGCCGCAGCTTCTCGGTGTCGGTGTCGGACGCCTTGCCGTCACCGCCGGACTGCCAGGCGGTGCGCAGGGAACGCCGGCGCTGCGCGACGGCCTCGGTGAACCGGCCCGCGAGTTCCTCCAGCACGTGGTCGGCCTCCTCGACGGACGCCGCCGGCCCGTCGACGAATCCGCCGACCGCGTGCCGCATCCGCTCGGAGAACGTGTCGTACTCGTCGACCGGGAGGAGACGCTCGTCGTGCCCGGCGGCGGCCTTGCCGTCCACGCGGTGATCGGACCCCGGCCGGCCGCTGTCGGGGAGCGCTCCCGTGGTGCCGGTGCGGGCGGCGGCGCCGTCACGCGCGGCCGGACCCGACCCGGCGGTGCCCGCGAGGTCCTTGCCGCGGGTCGCGTCGCGGTCCTCGGAGCGCGAGGTACCGGACGGGGCCGTGCCGGTGCGGCCCGCCGGGCCGCCGTGGCCGGCGGCCGGCTCCCCGGTGCGGGCGGCGGTGCTCTCGCGGCCGGGCGCGGCGGTGCCGGTGGTCCGGGCGGCGGAGTCCTGGTCCTTTGCCGTGGTCGGGGTGGCGAGGCCGTCGTCCGTCCGGGACGCCCGGGTCCCGGCCGCGCCGGCCGTCGCGGCGGCGGCGTCGCTCTCCGTGTGGCCGGTCCGGCCGGCCGTGCCGCGGTCGTCCATGCCGTGGTCGTCCGTGGCGGGGTCCAGGTGGCCCTTCAGCGCCTCCCGGCGCGACACGTCGTCGGCCGCGGCACCGTCGGCCGCCTTCGCCCGGTCGTCCAGCGGACGCTCGGGGGGCACGGGGGTGACCCGGCCCTTCACGGCCGTCTCACCGGACGGGGTGCGCTCGGGATCCTGTTCGGGCTTCATCGCGTTCACCTTCCTGGGCTCCCTCGCCCGAGCCGGTCGAACACCGGGGCGGGTGGGAGCGAAGCATCGTGGTCGGGGGTCTCGGGTCCGGCGGTGCGGCGTCCCGGCGGCGCGCCGCGGGCTCGCCGGCCCGCGGCGCGGTCCGCGGGCTACGCGGGCTTGGCGTGCCGGTCGTCCTTGGTCGTGCGGAGGCGGCGGGTGTCCGCGGGGCGGTGGCCGTCGGCCTCGCCGTCGCGGGCCGCGCGCGCGGGAGCGGAGGACGCGTCCTCGCGGGCCGACGTCATGAGGTCCTCGAACAGGGCGCGGGCCTCCAGCATCGCCTCGCGCATCTGCTCGGTGTCGGCCGCGCCGTCCCGGCCTTCCCCGGCGGGGGCCTGCGCCGCCCGGTGGACGGTGCGGTAGCCGTGGACGTGGTGCCCGTGGTGCACGGAGAGAGCGGAGACCTGCTCCTCGTACTGCTCGACGCCGGGGAAGCCGCGTGCGCCGGCCAGGTCGCCGAGCAGCCGGTCGGCCTCGGCGACCGCCTCGCGCGGGGAGTCGACGAAGCGCTCCTGCGCCGCGGTCCAGCCGGCCGTGAACCGCTCGCGGTCCGCGGAGTCCAGGGGCCGCAGGCGCAGCCCGCCGTGCTGCTTCACCCGCTCGGCGAGCTCCGCCTCGGCGGCCTTGGTGTCGCCGTCGTGCCGGGCGACCGCGTGGTCGTACTCCGGTCCGAAGCGGCGCCGGAGGGTGCGCCCCGCGGGGGGACGGCGGTTGAGGAGGGTGAGGGCGGCCGCGCCGACGGCAACGGCCACCACGATCACGATCAGAGCGATGATCACGCCTGTGGACATGGATGCCTTCCGGGGTTCTCGACCCAACGGGCCGGTTCTTCACCCGGGTTGCCCGGAAGTCGTCCCTCAAACGGCGGTGGTCCTCGCGCCGGGGGGCCCGTGCGCCCGGGCCCGGGCGGGCCGGAACCGGGCCTGCGGTGCCCGGTGCTCCGCGCCGCCTCCGCAGGGCCGGGGCCCGCGCCTGGCCGCGGGTCGCGGGACGGCCGCGGGCCCGCGGCCGGACACGCAGGCCCCGGAGCGGGGCCCCGGTTCAGGCCGGCTCGCCCAGCCGCCGCACCGGGGTGGCGCCCTCGGCGTGCGGGCGTTCCGCGTCGGAGCCGCACATCTCCTCGTTCAGTTCCTCGACCAGCCGTGTCAGGTCGGTCGGCCGGTCCGGCCCCCACCAGTCGCCGAGGAGCGCGGCGAGGGACTGCTCGCGGGCCAGCGACAGCCGGCCCGCGGCGGCCCGTCCCTCGTCGGTCAGCACCAGGTCCACCCCCTCGCGGCGGGCGAGCCGGCGCTCCTCGATCTGCCGGGCGGCGGCGAGGACCACGTTCAGCGGCACGGCGGTCCGCTCGGCCAGCAGGGCGGGTTCGGCCCACCCGTACTTCCTGATCCGCAGCAGCAGCCAGCTCGCCGCGGGCATCAGGTCGTAGCCCGCCCGCGCGGTGATCTCCTCGTAGATCTCCCGCCGCCCCTCCCGGGTGCCGAGTACCGACAGCGCCCGGCACACCTCGTCGCGGGAGGACCGCTCGACGGGGTTGCTGGCGAGCGTCTCCGTGACGTCGGGGGCGGTGACGGAGCCGCGCAGCCTGTCCTCGCGCAGGAACCAGGCGAGCACGAAGCCGAGGACGGCGACGGGAGCGGCGTACAGGAACACGTCGGTGATCGACGTCGCGAACGCGTGCAGGACCGGTGGCCGCAGTCCGGGCGGCAGCGAGCCGATCCCCTTGGGGTCCGCCTTCAGCGAGTCCGCCGTGATGCCCGGGGGCAGCTGCTGCCCGCCCAGCGCCTTCGTCAGGTTCTCGCCGAGGCGGCTCGCGAAGACCGTGCCGAAGACGGCCACGCCGAAGGAGGCGCCGATCGACCGGAAGAACGTCGCGCCGGACGTGGCGACGCCCAGGTCCTCGTAGGACACCGCGTTCTGCACGATCAGCACCAGGACCTGCATGACCAGGCCGAGGCCGAGGCCGAAGACGAAGAAGTACGCGCTCATCTCGCCGGTGCCGCTGTTCTCGTCGAGTTGGTGCAGCAGGAGCAGGCCGAGGGCGGTGATGCCGGTCCCCGCCACGGGGAACACCTTCCAGCGGCCGGTCCGGCTGACGATCTGCCCGGAGACGGTGGACGACAGCAGCAGGCCGAACACCATCGGCAGCATGTGCACGCCCGACATGGTGGGCGTCACGCCCTGCACGACCTGGAGGAACGTCGGCAGGTAGGTCATCGCGCCGAACATCGCGAATCCCACGATGAAGCTGATGACGGCCGACAGCGTGAAGGTGTGGACGCGGAACAGCTTCAGCGGCAGCACCGGCTCGGCCGCGCGCCGCTCCACGGCGACGAACGCGAAGCCGAGGACCGCGCCGAGCAGCGCGAGCCCGATGATCTGCGGGGAGTTCCAGTCCCAGGTGGTTCCGCCGAGCGAGGCCACCAGGACCAGGCAGGTGGCGACCGCCGCGATCAGAAACGTCCCCAGGTAGTCGATGACGTGGCGGGCCGACTTCCTCGGGATGTGCAGCACGGCCGCGATCACGACGAGGGCGACGACGCCGACGGGCAGGTTGACGTAGAAGACCCACCGCCAGCTCAGGTGCTGGGTGAACAGCCCGCCCAGCAGCGGCCCGAGCACGCTCGTCGCGCCGAACACGGCGCCGAACAGGCCCTGGTACCTGCCGCGTTCCCGCGGCGGCACGAGGTCGCCGACGATGGCCATCGACAGCACCATCAGCCCGCCGCCGCCGAGCCCCTGGAGGGCGCGGAAGCCGATCAGCTCGCCCATGTTCTGCGCCATGCCGCACAGCGCCGAACCGATCAGGAAGATCACGATCGCCGTCTGGAACAGCCGCTTGCGGCCGTACTGGTCGCCGAGCTTGCCCCACAGCGGCGTGGCGGCCGTCGACGCGAGGAGGTAGGCCGTGACCACCCAGGACAAGTGCTCCAGGCCGCCGAGGTCGCTGACGATGGTCGGCAGCGCGGTCGACACGATCGTCTGGTCCAGCGCGGCGAGCAGCATGCCGAGCAGCAGCGCGCCGATGGAGACGAAGACGCTGCCGTGCACGCTCTCCCGGGCGTCCGCCGCCGCCGCGGTGCGGCGCCGCACCGCGGACTCGCTCTGTTCGACCGACTCGTGCGGTCCGGCGCGGGTGCTCCCGCGCTGCGGGCCGGCCGGGCCGCCCGCGCCCCGGTCGGCCGGCTTCCGCGAGCCGTGCGCGTCCCCGGTCATCCGGCCTCCCTGCGCCCCGAGGGTCTCGATCACCCTCCATCCTGATCGGTGTGTCCGGTTATGGCCTGTCGAGACGGCCGGAATCCTGCGTTCCGGGGAGCTCGTCGAAAATCGTGTGAAGGACTTCCGGATAATCTCTGGAGTTCTCAGGGGAGGGGACCCACTCGTGACCGACCAGACCGGGCATGTCTGCCCCCGGTGCGCCGCCCGCCGGGCACCGGACGGCACCCCGTCCTGCGCCTGCACCGCCCACGCCGCCGACGCCCTGCGGGACGCCCGGTCGGCGCAGGCCGCGGCGACGGAGGACTTCGACCCGCTGCGCATCCGGCCCTACGTGGACCTGAGCGGAGAGGGCCGCACGGGCGGGGCGTCCGGGGGCGCGCCGGGACGGGGGGCGGCCGGTGCGGCACCGCCGGGGCACCGGGACGACGGCGCCTTCGACGACGCGGGAGCGGGCACGGCGCCGGGGCGGGGCGCCGACGCCGCATCCCCCGCGGGGGCCCGGCCGGAGCGGGGAGCGGACGACGCCGCGTCCACCATGCGGCTGGCGGCGATATCCGACGGCCCGGTGCAGGCGGCGGACGCGACGATGCGCCTCAAGGCGCTGCCCTCGGAGCCACGCGCCGCCGACGTACGCCTCTTCCCCGACGGCGGCCCCGCCGGTTCCGCCGCCCCGGCGGCGCCGGCGCCGCACCGGCCCGGACGCCTGCGGCGCGGCGGGTTGCTGGCCGCGGCCGGCGTCGCCGTGACGGTGGCCGCCGCCGCCGGGTTCGCGGGCAGCCTGCTGTCGTACGACACGCCCGCGCGGGACGAGGCGTCGCCGAAGGACGTTCGGGCGAGCGTGCCGGACGTGTCGCCCGAGGAGGCGTCGGCACGGCCGTCGGCGAGCGGGTCGACGGCCGCGTCGGCCCCGGCCGCCTCCGCGCCGTCGGCGAGCGCGAGCCCCTCGCCGTCGGCGTCCGCGTCCTCCTCCCCCTCCGCCCGCGCCTCGGCGTCGCCCTCGCCGTCCCGCACGTCCGCGGCTCCGAGCCCGACGGCCACGGCGACCGGCTCGCCGGCAGCCACCCAGGAACAGCAGGGCTTCGGTCCGGCAACGACGCTGCAGCGCGGTGACAGAGGTCCCGAGGTGACCGAACTCCAGCTGCGGATGGCCCAGTTGAGGATGTACACGGGCAGCATCAACGGCCGCTTCGACCGTCGCCTGGAAGACTCCGTGCGCTGGTACCAGTGGGCGCGGGGCATCACGGCGGACCCGTCCGGGGTGTACGGAGCGGCGACGCGGACGAGCCTGGAGGCGGAGACGTACCGGCCCTGAGCCGGGGTCCCGCCCGTTCGGCCCCGCGCCCCGGCGGACCCGATCAGCCGATGTGCAGGCGGACGGTCCCGTCCCCGGCGGGCTCGACCCGGACCTCGGTCAGATCGGCTACGAGCACGTCCGGCGCGTGGAAACCGGCCCGGGGCCCCACCCCGACGACGCGCATCCCGGCGGCCCGCCCCGCGGCGATCCCGGCTCCGGAGTCCTCGAAGACGACGCAGTCCTCGGGCGCGACGCCCAGTTCGGCGGCGCCCTTGAGGAACCCTTCCGGGTCCGGCTTGCTGGCCCCGACGGACTCGGCGGTGACGCGCACGTCGGGAAGGGCGAGCCCGGCGGCGGCCATCCGCCCGGTGGAGAGGGCGACGTCCGCCGAGGTGACGAGCGCGTGGGGAACGCCGGCGAGGGAGGCGAGGAACTCCGTGGCGCCGGGGACCTCGACGACGCCGTCCATGTCGGCGGTCTCCTCGGCCAGCATCCGCGCGTTGTCGGCGTGGTTCTGCTCCATGGGCCGGTCCGGCAGCAGCACGGCCATCGAGGCGTAGCCCTGCCGGCCGTGCACGACCTTCATCACCTCGTCGCCGTCGAGCCCGTGGCGGTCGGCCCAGCGGCGCCAGCAGCGCTCGACGACGACGTCCGAGTTGACGAGGGTGCCGTCCATGTCGAGCAGGAGGGCGCGGGCGGTCAGAACGGTCGTGGCCGTCATCGGCAGGCTCCAGGGTGCGAGGAGGGGCTTCAGCTGTCCCCCGGGGAACAAGGCGGCCCCGCCCGCCGGTCAGGGGATGCGGGCGGGAGCCACTTTGTTCGTTCACGATACAAAACAGGGCCGCCCCGGCGCCACCGCCCCCCGACCCGGCCCTGCGCCGCCCCGGCCGGCGCCCTCGCCGACGAGGGGACGCCCGCCGGCCTGCGCGGGCTCCGGCACCCGCGGCGACCGCCGCGGCCGAACCGTCACGGACACACGCCCCGCCGCGGCCGGCCGGCCGTGGCGGGGCACGACGGGGCGGGCCACGACGGGGCGGGGCGCGGGGTCAGCCGGCGACGGCCTCGTACAGGCTCCAGATCCCCAGCCCCAGCATCAGCAGCGCCGCCACCTTGGTGATCAGGGCCAGCGGGACCCGCTTCATCAGCGCCCTGCCGCCCACGATGCCCAGTCCGGCGACGGCCCACAGCGCCAGCACGGCACCGAGGCCCACCGACAGGGGGTCGTCGTAGCGTGCCGCCAGGTTCGCGGTCATGATCTGCGTCAGGTCTCCGAACTCGGCGACGAGGATCAGCATGAAACCCGCCCCGGAGACCTTCCAGAACGTCTGGTTCTCCGGACTGCGCACCTCCTCCTCGTCCTCGTCCTTGCGCATCAGCAGCACGGCCGCGCCGCCGAGGAAGAGGACACCGGTGACCGCGTGCACGATCTGCTGGGGCAGCAGGGTCAGGACGCTGCCCGCCGCGACGGCGAGGGCCACGTGGACGGCGAAGGCCGCGGCGACCCCGGCGAAGACGTACGAGGCGCGGTAGCGCGTACCGAGGACGAGGCCCGCGAGGGCCGTCTTGTCCGGCAGTTCGGCCAGGAAGACGACACCGAAGACGAGCGCCATCACGCTGAAGCTGATCAAGATTCCTCAATCGGTCGGGCTGCCCCACCGAGAGTGCTGCGCTTGCGCGCTGTGACGGCGCGACACCTCGGCACGGCAGCGCACGGCGTCGCACGCGCCGGGAGGCGCGAACGATGAAGCCCCCGCCGGAAGGCCCGGCACGGGCGGTGCACTGCTTGCCGAAGGTCTCGCTGGCCGACCTCTGGACGAGGTCCGCCTCCGGGCGCCGGCTCAGGCGAGCTGAGCAGTATGTCGACGGTCCGGCGAAGAGCTACTCCCCTTCTGCGCCGTCCATGGTACGCGACGGCCCCGCGGACCCGCGGGGCCGTCGACCCCGCCGCCCCGGGACCGCGGGCGGCGGCCGCGTCGTCCGGGCAGGTCACCGGGGGTGCCGCCACCGCGGGACCGGGCCGATCGAGACACCCCTCACATCTCCGGCTCACACCGTCCGGGCGCCCGGGACGCGCTCCGGGCGCGCCGCCCGGAGCGAAACTTCCGCGCCGGACCTTGCCATGTCATGAACGCGTCACTAGCTTCTCACCGCGCCCTCATCTCCCGGCAACACGCAGCCGCGAGCATTCGGTCGCTCGCACTTCAACACCCCCACACTCCAAGGGAGTTGGCATGCCCAAGGTCTACGCGCGTCGACGGCTGAGCATACTCGCCGCCGTCACCGGACTCATATCCCTGGCCGGCGTCTTCAACGGCCCGACCGCATCCGCAGCCCTGCCCACCCCGGTCAGCGCGGCCACCGCGCGCACCTACCTCGCGTCCCTCACCGTCGCGGCCGAGAACCGCACCGGGTACGACCGCGACCTGTTCCCCACCTGGATCACGATCAGCGGCACCTGCAACACCCGTGAGTACGTGCTCAAGCGCGACGGATCGAACGTCGTCACCAACTCGGCCTGCACCGCCACCAGCGGGACCTGGCACTCGGTGTACGACGGCGCCACCTGGACCGCCGCCTCGGACCTCGACATCGACCACCTCGTGCCGCTCGCCGAGGCGTGGGACTCCGGCGCGAGTGCCTGGACCACCTCCCGGCGCCAGGCCTTCGCCAACGACGTCACCCGCCCGCAACTGCTGGCCGTCACCGACAACGTGAACCAGTCGAAGGGCGACAAGGACCCGGCCGAGTGGATGCCGCCGCTCAGCTCGTACGCCTGCACCTACGTCCGCGCCTGGGTGCAGGTGAAGTACTACTACGGCCTCAAGGTCGACTCGGCGGAGAAGTCCAAGCTCAGCTCGGTCCTGAACGGCTGCTGATCCCCGCGGGCGGGGGCGCCCCGCGAGCCGCCCGCCGGCGGAGATCCCCGAGCCGCTCCCCCCACTTACCCCCGCGGCGACCGGGATCTCGCCACCCGCCTCCGTCGTTCCGTACCGTACGGTGCGACGGAGGAGGGTGATCACATGGCCGAACTACGCCTGGGGCCGCTGCTGCGGTACGTCGACGACTCGTCGGCGACCTTCTGGGTCGAGACCAGCCGCCCGTGCACCGCCGAGGTCCGCTGCGCGGACGGGACTTCGGGATCGGCCCGCACGTTCACCATCGCGGGCCACCACTACGCGCTGGTGCCGGTGGCCGGGCTGACGCCCGGGACGGAGACCGCGTACGAGGTGCTGCTCGACGAGGTGAGCGTCTGGCCGCCGCCGGAGTCCGCCTTCCCGCCCTCGGTGGTCCGCACCCTCGGCGGCGAGGACGCCGCCGTCCGCGTCACCTTCGGCTCCTGCCGCTGGGCTGCGCCGCCCGCGGACGAGACGGACCCGGTCGGGCCCGACGCGCTGGACACCCTCGCGGGCCGCGTCGCCGCCGAGCCGGACGGCGAACGCCCGGACGTCCTGCTGCTGCTGGGCGACCAGGTGTACGCGGACGAGACCTCGGACGCGACCCGCGCGTGGATCGCCGCGCGCCGCGACCCCGCCCGGCCCCCGGGCGACCAGGTCGCGGACTACGAGGAGTACACCCGGCTCTACTACGAGTCGTGGCTCGACCCCGAGATCCGCTGGCTGCTGTCCACGGTGCCCAGTTGCATGATCTTCGACGACCACGACGTCATCGACGACTGGAACACCAGCGCCTCCTGGGTCGAGGACATCCGCGCGACCTCGTGGTGGCGCGAGCGGATTCTCGGCGGCCTCATGTCGTACTGGGTCCACCAGCACCTCGGAAACCTCTCCCCGGACGACCTCGCGGCCGACCGGCTCTACGCGGCCGTGCGCGAGACTCCGGACGGCACGGACGTGCTGCGGGCGTTCGCCGCGCAGGCCGACACCGATCCCGCCTCGGTCCGCTGGAGCTACCGCCGCGACTTCGGCCGGACGCGGGTGCTGATGGTCGACAGCCGGGCAGCGCGCGTCCTCGACGAAGCGGACCGGGCGATGCTCGATCCGGGCGAGGCGGCCTGGCTGCGCGAACAGGCCCTGGACGCCCCCGAGTCCTGCGACCACCTGCTGATCGGCACGTCGCTGCCCTGGCTGCTGCCCCCGCTCATCCACCAGGCGGAGGTGTGGGACGCCGCGCTGTGCCGGGGCGAACGGGGCGCCCGCTGGGCCCGGTTCGGCGAGCGGCTGCGGCGCGCCGCCGACCTGGAGCACTGGGCGGCGTTCACCGCGTCGTTCGAGGACCTGGCCGACCTGATCTCCGAGGCCGGGTCCGGGGAGCACGCGCCGGCGACCGTGTGCGTGCTGTCGGGGGACGTGCACCACGCCTACGTCGCCGAACCGGTCTGGGCCGAGCCCGCCCGGCAGCCGGCGGCGCGCGTCGTGCAGCTGACCTGTTCCCCCGTGCACAACTCCGTGCCACCGCAGATACGGCTCGGCTTCCGCTTCGGCTGGAGCCGTCTCGCACGACGGCTCGGCCGCGGCCTGGCCCGGCACGGCCGCTGCGCACCCGCGTCGGTGGACTGGGACCGGACGGGCGGCCCGTGGTTCGGCAACCAGCTCATGACCCTGTCCCTGCGCGGGCGTTCGGCCTCGCTGCGCCTGGAACAGGCGGTCCCGGGGCGCGACGGCGCGGCGGAAGGGGAGGTGCGGCTGCGGACGGTCCAGGAGTCCGTACTCACCCCGCAATAGCGGCTTTTCCCCGGTTGTCGCGCCGATCGCCCCCGATGGTCGTGACGCATCCCACACCGGGTGCCGTTCCTTCGCTCCGGGGCTCCGCTCAGGCGGCGCCCGGCGGCATGATGAGGCGGACCGTCCGCTTCCGCGGGCGGTCCGCCGTCCTGCGCCCCCACGCCCGGGAGTCACACCCTTGTCCGCAGAGCCCTCCCCCCACCGCCCCGCCGCGCCGGTCACGACCGGGTTCCCGGCGCCCGCCGGGCCGCCCCGGGTCTCCGTGGCCGTGGTCGGCGCGGGCCCGCGCGGCACGAGCGTCCTGGAGCGCATCTGCGCCTCCGCGCCCGAACTCCTCACGCCGGGCGCACGGCTGACGGTCCACGTCGTCGACCCCTACCCGCCCGGCGCGGGCCGGGTCTGGCGCACCGGGCAGTCCCCGCACCTGCTGATGAACACGGTGGCCTCGCAGGTGACCCTGTTCACCGACGAGACCGTGGACTGCGCCGGGCCGGTCCGCCCGGGGCCGAGCCTGCACGCCTGGGCCGGCGGCGCCCTCGGCCCGGACGCCTATCCGACCCGGGCCCGGTACGGCCGCTATCTGGAGTGGGTGTTCGACGAGGTGGTGCGCGGCGCACCGCCCGGGGTGCGGGTCGAGGTGCACGCGGCACGGGCGCTGCGGCTCACCGACGGGCCCGGCGGGCGTCAGGTGCTCACCCTGTCCGACGGCCGCACGCTCACCGGGCTCGCCGCCGTGGTGCTCGCCCAGGGGCACCTGCCGGTGCTCGCGGACGCGGCGCAGCAGCAACTCGCCGCGGAGGCGGGGCGGCACGGTCTGCGGCACGTCCCGCCCGCCGGCCCCGCCGACGTCGACCTCTCCCCCGTCGCGCCGGGAGAGGCGGTCCTGCTGCGCGGCCTCGGGCTCAACTTCTTCGACCACGTGGCCCTGCTGACGGAGGGCCGGGGCGGGCGGTTCGTGCGCGCGGGCGGCCGGCTGCGCTACCTGCCCTCGGGCGACGAGCCGCGGGTGTACGCGGGTTCGCGGCGCGGCATCCCCTACCAGGCGCGCGGCGACAACGCCAAGGGCCCGTTCGGGCGGCACGTGCCGCTCTTCCTGACCGACGAGGTCGTCCGCCGCTTCCGCGAGCGCGCGGACCGCGGGGACGCGCCGGACTTCCTGCGGGAGATATGGCCGCTGGTCGCCAAGGAGGTCGAGACGGTCTACTACGAACGGCTGCTGGCCTCCTCCGGCCGGGCGGACCGCTTCCGGGAGCGCTTCGAGGCCGCCCCGCACGGCAGCGCCGAGGAGGCCGGCGTGCTGGACGCCTTCGGGATCGCGCAGGAGGACCGCTGGTCGTGGGACCGCGTCTCGCGCCCGTACGCGGGAAGGGAGTTCGCCGGTCCCGCGGACTGGCGGGGGTGGCTGCTGGGCCATCTGCGCGAGGACGCCGCGCAGGCCGCGCTCGGCAACGTGGCGGGTCCGCTCAAGGCGGCGCTCGACGTGCTGCGCGACCTGCGCAACGAACTGCGCCGCATCGTCGACCACGGCGGCCTGCCGGGCGAGTCCCGCAGAGCGCATCTGGACCGCTGGTACACGCCGTTGAACGCGTTCCTCTCCATCGGTCCGCCGCGCCGCCGGATCGAGGAGCTGGCCGCGCTGATCGAGGCGGGCGTCGTGGAGGTGGTCGGCCCGCGGCTCGACGTACGGGCCGAGGACGGCGCGTGGGTGGCCCGCTCGCCCGACGTCCCGGGGTCGGCCGTCCGCGCGACGACCCTCGTGGAGGCGCGGCTACCGGAACCGGACGTGCGGCGGACCGGTGACGCGCTGCTGGCCCGGCTGCTGAAGACGGGAGAGTGCCGCCCGCACCGCGTGGACGGCTACGAGACCGGGGGCCTGGACGTGTCCGCGCGCCCCTACCACCTGATAGACCGTCACGGTCGCGCGCACGCACGGCGGTTCGCGTTCGGCGTGCCCACGGAGGGCGTCCACTGGGTGACGGCCGCCGGAGCGCGCCCCGGAGTGGATTCGGTCACGCTGTCGGACGCCGACGCGCTGGCGCGGGCCGCGCTACGTGCGGCGACACCCGGAGCGGAACCGCCGGCGGGGGCTCACTCATGGCCGAATGTTGAACTTGCAAGTATAGATTAGGCACACCTAACGTAGGTGACCCACTCGGTTCCGTCCCCACGGTCCGGCCCACCCGGTCCGGATCCGACCGAAGGAGTCCCCCACATGACCGGACGCCTCGACAGCGCCCAGCCGTACGCCATAGCCCTGTTCCGCGTGGTCGTCGGCCTGCTCTTCGCGGTGCACGGCGCCGCCTCCCTCTTCGGTGTGCTCGGCGGTGCCGCGGGCACCGACGGCGGCACCGTCGCCGCGGGCACCTGGCCCGGCTGGTACGCGGCCGTCATCCAGCTGCTCGCCGGCACGCTCGTCCTCCTCGGCCTCGCCACCCGTGCCGCCGCGTTCGTCGCCTCCGGTTCGATGGCGTTCGCGTACTTCGACGTGCACCAGTCGGCGGCGCTCTGGCCGATCCAGAACGGCGGCGAACTCGCCGCCCTCTTCTGCTGGGCCATGCTCCTGCTCGTCTTCACCGGCTCCGGCGCCCTCGGTCTCGACCGGCTGCTCGCCACCCGCGGCACCGCGGCCGTCGAGGAGCAGCGCCCGGCGGAGCCGATCACGGCCTGATCCGCGGCGCACGGCGCGGGCCTCGGGCCGCCGGGGGCCACGGCGTTCGCCGGGCAGGCCGCCGCGCGGCACCCCCGCCGCCCGCGCCGGTGCCCCGTCCGCGCCGGCGGCGCCCCCCTCCGGGGACGGCGCCGCCGGTCGCGGCGGACGCCGGACCGTGCGCGAACGTGAGCGTGATGTAACCGATACATGGGGCCCCCGTGGATCTCCGGGCCTTCTCCCGGCGTACGCTGTATGGCTGTTACCGGCCGCCCCTGCCGCTCCCCGCGACATCGCGGCATGGTCCGCGTCCACGGGGGATTCCGGGGGAGTTTCGGTGCTGGAGAGTGTGGGGTCCCTGACGGGCAGCCCCTGGATCTACGCGGCGGTCGCCGTGTCCGTCGTCCTTGATGTGTTCCTGCCGGTCCTGCCGAGCGGTGTCCTGGTGATCACGGCGGCCACGGCCGCGGCGGGCTCCGCCGCCGGCGCCGTTCCGCACGCCGTCCCCGACCTGCTGGTGCTGACCCTCTGCGCGGCCACGGCCTCGGTCCTCGGCGACCTGGTCGCCTACCGCATCGCCTGGCGCGGCGGGGAGCGCCTGGACCGCGCCATCGCCCGCTCGCGCCGCCTCACCACAGCGCAGGAACGTCTCGGCGACGTCCTGGCACGCGGCGGACCGGCACGCGGCGTCCTCGTGGTCGTCGCGCGTTTCGCGCCGGCCGGCCGCTCGGTCGTCTCACTCGGCGCGGGCGCCGCGCACCGCCGCATCCGCGAGTTCCTGCCCTGGTCGGTGCTCGCCGGCTGCGCCTGGGCCGGCTACAGCGTGGGGCTCGGCTACTTCGGCGGCCAGTGGCTGGGGGCGACCTGGCTGGCGACGGGCGTCTCGTTCGGCGCGCTGCTCATCGCCGGCGCCGGCGCGGCCTACCTCGTCCGCCGGCCGGGCCTGCGGGAGCAGCACTCCGGCGTCTGACCGCCCGGCGCGCCATCCGGGCGTGCGTTTCCGTCCCGGCGGCGCCCGGCCGCCGGGAGGAAAGAGCACGCGAGCGCACCGAGCGGGCCGGCGCACGGCCCCGCTATCCGGCGCGACGGGCCGGTGCGCCGCGTACCTCCAGGCTGCCGAGCAGGTCGGCGGTGGCGGCGGCGACGGCCTCGACGGCCCGGTCGAACGCCTCCCTGTTGTGGGCGGCCGGGGCACGGAACCCGGAGACCTTCCGCACGTACTGCAAGGCGGCGGCGCGGACCTCCTCGTCGGTCGCCTCCTCGGGGATGGCCGGGGGACGGAGCGTCTTGATACTGCGGCACATGACTCCAGTGTGACGCCCCCGACGCGATCGCGGCGGCCCGCCGCCGGAACACTCCGCCCGGCGCCGGGCGGACGAACGGCGCCGGAGGACCGCGGGCCCCGGCGAGCGTGCGCCGGGGCGGCGCGCACGGGCCACGGACCGCGGCCGGCGGGGGCGCCGGGCCCGGGCACGGGGCAGGGGCGGGGGCGGGGCCGCAGGGCGGGGGCGGACGGCGCGGACCAACGCGCGGGCGGGCGGCGGGCGGGAGGAGCGCGGCGGCCCCGGTGGCCGCCGGACGAGAGGCTCGGGGACGGCGGGCACCGCACCGCGGAACCGTCCGGGGACGCGGAAGGGGGACCGGGAATAGGGCCGCCGGTCCGGCGGATTGTCCTGAGCGCGACCCGGTGGTCCCTCCCGGGTCCCCTGCGACGGAGGAGCGAGGACGTATGGCGAACGACCGGCTGACGGTGGCGGTACTGGGTCCGGGCGGTGTCGGGGGCCTGCTGGCGGCGCTGCTGGCGCGCGCGGGACACCGGGTGATCTGCCTGGCCGGGGAGGACACCGCGCGGGCGCTGGCCGCCGACGGCATAACGGTGCGCAGCGCCCTCTTCGGGGACTTCACGGCACGGGTGTCCACGGACACCGTGCTCCGGGAGTCCGTCGACGCGCTGCTCGTCGCGGTCAAGGCGACGTCGCTGGACGCCGCCCTGGAGCGCGTCCCGGCCGACGCGCCGGGCGAGGACGCGCTCGTCGTCCCCTTCCTGAACGGCGTCGAGCACCCCGCACGGCTCCGCGAGCGCTACGGCGCCGAACGGGTGGCTCCCGCGGTGATCCGGGTGGAGTCGACCCGGGTCGCGCCGGGCGTGATCGAGCACGGCAGCCCGTTCGCCGAGGTCGATCTGACCGGCGAGACCGCGCCCCGCACCAGGGTGGACGCGCTCGCCCGCGCGCTGGAGGAGTCCGGGGTCGGCGTCCGCGTCGAGGACGGCGAGGCGGCGACCCTGTGGGCCAAGATGGCGTTCCTGGCGCCCTTCGCCCTGCTGACGACCCGCCACGAACTGCCCCTGGGGGACGTACGGGATTTGCATCGCGAGGAGTTGACCGCGCTCGTGGAGGAGACCGCGGCGGTCAGCCGGGCATCCGGCGCGCCGGTCGACCCGGCCGCCGCCCTGGCCCGCTACGACGCGTTCCCGCCGGGCGCCAAGTCGTCGATGCAGCGCGACGCGGAATCGGGCCGCGCCCTCGAACTCGACGCCATCGGCGGCGCGTTGCTGCGGGCCGCCGAGCGGGCGGGCGTGCCGGTCCCGGTGGCGGCCGGCCTCGTCCGGGCCCTGACCCCGACTGCCGGCACGCGGAACTGAGGCGCCCGTCGCCACCGCAGGCGGGCGCGACGGGAGTCGGGCCCCGACCCCGGCCCACGCGACACCCGCCGGCGGTGGCGGTCCCGGTGGCGGTGTCACGTGGGCTCCGGCGTCTCCGGAGACGCGCCGGCCCCGGCACCGGCGGGACGCTAGTGCCCGTACGGCCCGGGCGGGCGCGGGCGCCGACCGGCCTGCCCGGCACCGTGGGCCGGGCCGGCGCGACCGCGGACGGCGCCCGCCCGAACCCCCCGGGTCAGGCACGGGACCTGTCGAGGACCTCCAGGATCTCCTCGGTGGTACCGGTCTCGCCGAGGCGCGGGAAGATCCGCTCGACGCTGTTGCGGTGCGTCTCGGGGTCGAGGTCGGACATCGCGTCCGTGGCCAGCGTGACGTGGTAGCCGTGCTCGTGGGCGGCACGGGCGGAGGACTCCACGCCGATGCTGGTGGCGATACCGGTCAGCACGATCTGGGTGACCCCGCGGCGGCGCAGCTGGAGATCGAGGTCGGTGCCGAAGAAGGCCCCCCAGTTCCGCTTGGTGACGGTGATGTCCTCGGGGTGCACGGGAAGGTCGTCGACGAGGACGTCCCATCCCTCGGGGAAGCTGCGCCCGCGGGCGGGGCCGTCGGTACGGCCGGGGACGGCGTCCGCGCCGTCGGCGGCGGCGGTGACCCGGACGAGGACGACGGGGAGGCCGTGACCGCGGAAGGCGTCCGCCAGACGCGCCGAGCGTGCCACGACGTCGGCCGCGGGGGTCGGGGCGAGGCCCGGGTTGCCGACGATGCCGTTCTGGAGGTCGATGACGACGAGCGCGGTGCGGGGGTCGAGCGTGGTGACTGCCATGGTCAGGCCTTTCGGGGGGTGATGGTGCCAAGTGCCCGGTCGAGCACGGTGACCGCCAGGAGCAGCACGGCTCCGGCGAGCATGAACAGGGACAGGTGGTGCAGGCCGGCGGTGTCGGCTCCGTGCGGGAAGAAGGCCGCGTCCGCCGCCGACGCGGCCATCGCGCCGAGGTACATGCTGGTGCGCAGCAGCCCGGCCGCGGAGCCGATCCGGGCGGGATCGGCCTGCCGGTAGAGGGCGTTCTGGTTGGCGAGCCCGTTGAGGCCCTGCGGTACGCCCATGACCGCGGCGACCGCCGCCGGCAGCCAGATCGCGCTGCCCGCCCGGAGGTCGAGCATCGCCACGCAGCCGACGATCTGGGCGAGGCTGCCCGCCACGAGCTTGCCCCGCACCGCCTCCCGCCGCCCGGTGACGGCGGACACCAGCAGGCCGCTCAGCGACAGCGGCAGCAGCACGAGCCCGGCGGCCGCGGCGCGCAGTCCGCGCCCTTCCTCCAGCCACTGCGTGAACCCGTACAGGAAGGCGTAGGCGGTGGTGTAGCCGAGGAACTGGCGCAGGAAGGTGGCGAGCAGCGGGCCGTTGCCGCCGAGGACGCGGAGGTCGATGAACGGCTCGGCGACCCGCAGCTCCCGGCGGACGAAGGCGGCGCCCGCGGCGACGGCGAGCAGCGGCAGATACCAGCCCGCCGGGCTCGGCTCCATCAGGAACAGCATCAGGCACACGAGCAGGGCCGCGAAGAGGGCCATCCCCGCCGGGTCGATGCCGTGCGGCCTCGCGCCCCGGCCGCCGCGGGGCGCGGGGGTGCGCGCCGCGGCGGTGCGGGCGGACGCGGCGGCACGGGGCGTCCTGGGCAGGCGGCGGGCGCCGAGGACCAGACAGGCCAGCGACAGCGGCACGTTGACGAGGAAGATGGTGCGCCAGCCGCCGAGCCCGATGAGCAGCCCGCCGAGGGTGGGTCCGATCACGGCGACGGTCTGGGCGGAGACCGCCAGCGCGGTGAGCACACCGGCCGGACTGTCCCGCCCGGTGCGCTCGGCCTCGCCGCGCGTGAGGTGCATCGCGGCGGGATACGCGGCCGAGGTGCCGAACCCGAGCAGGACCCGGGCGGCGACCAGGACGCCAAGGGTGGGGGCGAGGGAGCCGAGCAGACCGGCGAGGCCCACCACGGCCGTGCCGGCGAGGTACAGGCGGCGCGGGCCGAACAGGTCGACGAGCCGTCCGATGACGGGCTGCCCGACCGCGGTGGCGAGGTAGAGGCCGGAGACCAGCCAGGCGGTCTGCGCGGGAGGTGCGCCGAGCGCGCCGCCGATCGGCACCAACGCCACAGCGATCATGGAGGAGTTGACGGGGTTCAGTACGGAACCGAGGACCATCGGCGCGATGAGCCGACGGTCGAACCGGTCGGGCGGCCGACGGCCTCCGCGGGTGCCGTCCCCGGGAGCGGGATCGGAGCCGCCACCGGAAGCGGCGCCCGGAGCAGCCTGCCCCGTCCCCGCGTCGGGACCCTGGGGACCGGCATCTCGGCCGGTAGTCCCGGACGCGGGGCCGGCGCCGGAGGCGGGGCCGGTCGGCGCGGAGACACCGGCGTCGACACCGGCCGCGGCGGACCCGGCCCCGGAAGCGACATGACCCGTACCGGCAGCGGGGGCGTGGAGGCGGGCACCCCGGCCGGCAGTACCGGACGCGGGGCCGGCGCCGGAGGCGGGGCCGGTCGGCTCGGAGACGCCGGCGTCGACACCGGCCGCGGCGGACCCGGCACCCGAAGCGACATGACCCGTACCGGCAGCGGGGACCTCGGGGCCGGCAGCGGGAGCGTGGGGGCGGGCACCCCGGCCGGTGCCGGAGGCGGGATCTGCACCGGAGGCGGTGCCGGTGCGGGCGCCCGGGGCGACGCGCAGCCGGAACCGCCTGCGGAGCGTGGATATCACGGACGGGCCAGCCGTTCGAGGAGGGCCATCGCCGCGATGACCGTCTGCCGCTCCTCCTCCGTGCAGCGCTCCTCCAGGGCATGGGCGAGCCAAGCGGACCGGGCCTCCCTGGTGCCTTCGACCCGCTCCCGCCCCGCCTCGGTGAGGGTGATCAACTGTCGCCGGCCGTCACCGGGGTCCGGGGCGCGCTGGATGAGGCCGTATCCGTCGAGGGCGGCGAGCGTGGCGGCCATCGACTGCGGCCGCACCCCTTCGGTGGCCGCCAGCGCGCTGGCGGTGGCGGCGCCGCTCTTGCCCACCAGCGTGAGCGCGGACACCTGCGAGGGCGTGAGGTCCTCCTTCGCGGAGACCTCGCGGATGCGCCGCCGGAGCAGGCTGAACGCCACCCGCAGATCCTGCGCCGCCCGAGCGGCGGAGTCCGAGACGCCCGGGTCGTACGGAGGCGTGCTGTCCTGAGCCATTCCGCCACCGTAAAATAGTCAGGTGAAACTGTCCAGTTCAACCTGTGCAGTTGACCCTGCACACCTGTCCACCCACCCCTCCCTTGCAGGCCAGACGGGGCGAGGAACACTCGTTCGCGTGAAGTCCCGGAAGAAACTCGCCTCGCAAAATCGAACAGGCGTAGCATTGTCATGTGGCTGCGACCTACGACTTTCCGAGTGACCTCCTGGCCGGCCAGGAGGAGCTGCATCAGGTCCGGGCCGAGCTGCTGGCTCTGCTGAAACGACTCCCCTGGTCGGTCGAACCGCTGGACGGCTTCAGTGACACCGGCGGCTGGCGCAAGGTGGAGCGCCCCGCCTCCCCGGGCTGGACCCCGGACGAACAGGCCGAGGTCGAGAAACTCCGGCAACGGGAGCGGGAGCTGGCCGTGTTCGTCTCCGGTCACCGCTTCTGGTCGGAGGTGACCGCGCCGGAGAAGGTGGAGGCGCGGATGAGCCTGAAGCACGCGGGGGACGCGTCCGCGTAGCACCCGAGGCACCCGAGCGCGTACGCGGAGCCCCGAGCGCCCGCACGCACCCGCCGGAACGCGCCGGTAGCCTCTCGCGCTCGCCCGACCGCCGGGAGCTCCCGGACATCCGCCGCGGTAGTTCACCACGCGGCCCCTCACCCCGAGGCGCACCGCCCCGGCCCCGGCCCCGGCCTCGATTGCCAGTCGGGCACGAACGCAGCGGACGCGGGGCGCGGGCGGGCGCACGGGGGCACGTCCCGCCACGCCACCGGACGAGCGGGGCCTCGGGCTGCCGGAAACCAGCAGCGAGCCGCCGTCCGCACTGCGGACGAGACCCCCTTACGCGGCCCGCCGGGCCTCGGCCAGGCTGTCCGCATGGTCCGTATCAGCCATACCGTGTGCGTCGAGCCGGTGCCGCGCCGCTGGTTCGAGCAGATGCTCGCCGAGCTCTACCTGCTGGCGCAGGACACCCGCGCCCACGGCGAACGGATTCTGCTCCCCGGTGGCCGCGACGTGCCCGGCCTACGGCTGCTGAAGGGCACTCACCTGACGCCCGGCGCGGTGTACGAGACCGCCGACGAACGCTCCCGCACGACGCTGTCGCTGCGCTCCTGGACCCGCGGATCGACGCTCCGGGTCGAACAGGTGGTCACGGACGAGGAGATGACGCTTGGCGTCGAGGCGGCGCTGCGCAGCGTCGACCATCCGCGCGAGGCGGAGATACGGGGCTGTGTTCGGTACCCGGGCCGGTGGGAGTCCCTCCTGCGACTGGAGGGACGCGCCCGCGTCGATCTGGACGCCTGGTGGAGGGCCGCGAAGAGCCGGCGCCCCGTGCACGCACCCCTCACGGCGACGCTGACCCACCGCCTCGGCGAGGCGACCGTACGGGCCTGGCCGCGCACCCGCCCCGACGGACGCTGGGACGTACGCGTCGTCCTGTCGGCGCGCGGCCGCTCCTTCCTGCGCCCGCTGGCCGCCGTGGGCCTGCCCGCGTTCCGCGGACGCCTCGGCCACACCTTCGAGAAGTCGATCGACGGCGCAGCCGAACAGTGGAACGAAACCGTCCCCCACGCGACGGCCCGCGCCCCGCACGAACTGCGGTCCTCCGTACTGGAGTCGCCGCAGGAGTGAACGAGCCTTCCCAGTGCAACATCGCCGAGGCTACAGTTGGTCCCCTGAGTGACGCCATGGAATACCGTGACGGCATCATGGGGGATACATGCGGTCGACACTGCATCGATTCGAACGTATAGCGGCCTACATCCCACTCTTCGGCACTTCCGTCATTCTGTTGGTCCAGAATTTTATGCAAGGATTTCTGGCCGGCATGAAAATAAATGCCGCCATCGCCACTCTGGCCCTTTCTTTCATTCTTCTCGCCTGGTACCTCGAAAGTCGCATCCAACGATTCGAGACGGTCTTCGGCGAACTGAAAACAGCAGTGGATAGCCTGGCACAGGAACAGCCGCGCCTACTCGGAGAAGCGAGCTCGAATTTCGAGATTCGGCCCATATCCGTCGCATTCCAGGTGGCCGCGACCCTGACTCCGAGTGTCGGCGTACTACGACTCCACGCGCTGAGCGGGGTCCAGATGAGCAGCTTCCTGCAACACTCGGGCATCGCGGTCGAGAAGTGCCAGTTGCTTGTCTATCTTCCCCCTGCCGAAGAGGCAGCATTCGTGACGCAGATCGAGTCTCAGCTCAGATCGTGGAAGGCTGCCGTGACGAACGGTCAAATAAAGCAGCTCGAGGTACGCAGATACAAATTTTTCCCGACGCAGTACACGGCGATATTCGATTCGAAGTTCCTTATCGACGGCCTCTTTCATCCGAACTCGGCTGAGCCCGCTCACGCGACGGTACGCGATCCGCTGACCGTTCATGCGCAGTCACTGTCCGGAGCTCGACTGGTATCCGAGTACATCGACCGATTCGACCGTCTTTTCGCCTCTCTCGAAGATGCCGAGGCAGGTTTCTCCATGAGCCATGCCTAGGTTTTTCGCTTCTCGCGGCGTTCTGTGAAAAAATACGTCCGGAATCCGGCACAGGTTGACAGGAGCCGTGTGCACGCCGAGTCGACCAACGCATCCTGCGAGTTCTGCCCGGGTCAGCTTGAGCAGCACTGGTTCAACGATCCTTTGATGAGATCCGGATCTGCTCTCGCGATCCCCGCAGTCGGTTCGCTCGTTCCCGGCTACCTGCTGGCGCTGCCGTTACGCCATGTCCCCAACGCATCGCTACTGCCCTCGAGCGAACGGGGCGATTTCGCGGACTTCGTCCTATCGGTCAACACTTGCCTGTCTGCCGTCTACAGCCGTCCCGTCACCATGTTCGAGCACGGGGGCTGCGCATCAGATCCCCTCGATTCGTCATGCATCGCCCATGCACACGTCCACCTTGTTCCGGGGGTGTACGACCTGGCCGGGGCCACGCCCGGCCGCGTGGAAAAGTACCGTTCGTGGGCCGACTTCATAGATTCTGCGCCCGAAGGGCCGTATCTGGCCTGCACAGACGCAGGGGGAACCGTCTGGAAGTTTCCCGACCTCCGGCAACCGCAGTTCTATAGGCAGGTGGTAGCGAAGTGCTTACATATCGCGGACCGGTGGGACTATGCCGTACATCCAGAATGGGCCAACATAAGACAAACCTACATCGATTTCTCCTCGGTCTCCTGACTCACACTCCTTATCGAAGTCATGCGCGTTGAGAAACAGCTCGCCGCGACCACTGACGAATTCGGTACTGACCACAATCTCAGCATGGATGGCATCGTACTGGCCGGTGCCGGAGAAGCTCGCTCTTCCGATGACGCGCAGGGAGAAGCTCTACTCCTCGTCCGAAAGGCAGATCAGCTTGAGTGGGCAGGAATCGGGCACATCGGTACTGCGTGCAGCGGCGCCGGCAGGCCCTGCAGATCTCTCTCCCCTCCCCCCGCTGGCGAGGCTTCTACCTGCGGGAATGTTGACTGATCCGGCTCTGCAGCACATCCAGCCCCGCCGCCCGGCCCCGCAGACCGACAAGCGTGATGTTCCCACTCATGTACGACTCAACAAGTGGCTGCCCACTCACCACAGGTGCGGCTGCAGCAGTAGGCGCCCGCGCGAGTCACCGGGAGTAGGGCTCGCACGCGACCCCGTCCCCGTCCCGATCCAGCCCATCCCTGTACCCCGGCTCACCCCGGTGCAGAGGCGCCGCACCAGCCGCGCGCGCGGCATCACAGTTCTCGTAGTAGACGCCCTCCGCACTCGACGACGACTCCGGCTCCCCCGATGCTGACGTCGCCGACTCCACCGGCTCCGATGCCGTGACCGTCTCCGTGAACGTGACCACCGGCCGATTAGGGTCCTCCCTCTCCGGCTCTGCAGCGCTCGGCGAACCCTCCACCGTCGGAGACGACTCCACGGCACTGCTGCTCGGCGCCTGGCCCCCAGGCTCCGGGGAACCGCCTCCGCACGCCTCCAGGAGCCCGCCCAGAACCAAGAACCCGACCACCAGGCCCACCACAACGGTCAGGACCTTCGCCGACATGCCCAGGGCGGCCCAACGCCTCCGAACCGGCATGCGCCGTCCTCCGCCGTCGGCCATCGCAACACCCCGCGTCGTCAACCAGACGTTTCCTCAACTGCACCACCAGCCGAAGCAAACCGCATCCGGGCATACTGGTCTCGTGCAGTCGCAGGTCATCCCGCACGGCTACGTCACCGCCCACCAGACCGCCCGACACCTCGGGCTCACTCTTGACGGCGCCCGCCAGCTCGTCCGACGCGGTCGCCCGAAGCGTTCCGGCGGCACACCCGACCAGCCCCGGTACGCCGGTCCCGACGCCGCCGCACGCCAGACAAGCAAGGCAACTTGACTACAGGTCAGGCCCGTGTCGCGACCTCGGTGAACAGCTGCGCCCCGAATCGGGATGCCACAGACACACGAAGAAGCCCCGGAGAGCCCACAGGCCCGGGGTTTCTCCGTGCCAGCCTCACCACGCATGCAAAGGGACGACAACGCACGGCCAGGCGCCGCCGTGCACGTTTGACGCCGGACGGAAGCACGGACGGCGAACAGTCCGCGCCCCACAATCCGGCCGTCACCCACACGTGTCACAGATCCGGGACGCGAGCATGGGGCCGGTCCGCATCGTCGATGATGCCCCCTCAGGCAAGCCATCCCAAGGGGGACCATGCGCACCCGAACCGCCCTCGCCTTCATCGCCGCACTCCTGCTCGCGCTCACCGGCTGCTCATCCGGCAGTGACGACAAGGCCAACGCCGCGCCCGCTGGCAGTAGTGCAGCCAAGAAGAAGACCGACGCCGACAAAGCCACCCTCGAACAGGCGGTGAGGGACTACACCGCGGCTCTCTTCAGCGGCGACGCATCCGGCTACAACCTGGTGTCGGCACGCTGCCAGAAGCAGATGAGCGCGGCCGCATTCACCACCCTGGCCAAGGACGCGCACCAGCAGTACGGCAGCCAGAAGGCGACCGGCGTACACATCGACCAGATTGCGGGCGACCTGGCTCGCGTCAGCTACGGCGCCGGGAACATCCCGCAGTTCAATCGCGAGTCGCAGGCATGGACTCGTGAAGGCGGCACGTGGCGCTGGGACGCCTGCCCCTCGATTGGATGACACCCCGACGCGAGCCCGGCCCGGCCCGCGCCACACAGGCCGGACCACGGCACATCTGGAGGCACGTGTGGCCACCAACCTCCGGGAGCTGATGTCCCACTGGTACCAGCTCCGCGCCCGCACCCTCGTCGCATCCGACGTCCGCGTCGTCTGCGGCCACGGAGCCGCCGACAGCGCCGCCTGCATCCACCCCGTGAGCAGGGGCGGCGCGCGACTCGACCGACCCCGCCGATGTGCCCCCATCCACCCGACGGAGTTCGCCGAGGATCTGTTCGACCGGTACGGCCTGATCTGTCCTCCGCGCGCACCCCAGCGCTCCGATCAGGAGCGCGGGAGTTGCGGCATCCCCACCATGAAATGCGCAATGGCCGTGATCCTCTAAGGGAGAGTTAGGGACGCCCCTAGATAGTGCGCACGTCGTGAGGGTGTAGGCACTGCGTAACCAGAGACGCGTGGCGGGCGCACGAACAAGGCCCCATGCCCTCCCTGAGCTGGGAGGTCCGGAGCCCTAGTCGTGTCCTGAGACTGGTGGGCGCGGACGGTTTCGAACCGCCGACATCCGCCTTGTAAGGGCGGCGCTCTACCCCTGAGCTACGCGCCCAGAACGAGTCGACAGCCTACATTGCCCGGGGGCCCGACCTGCAAACCCGTATCCCGTGCGCAGGCGGGTGTGTGCGGGTCCGGGGGTTAGCCCCACCTGCGGTCCGGGAGCGGGCCGGATCCCCCTGGGCGGCGGGGCCGCATAGCTTCGGAGACGGCTTCGCGGGCCGGGTCCGGCCGAGGGTGCGGAGCGACTCGCGGACCTCTCAGGGGGAGACGACACCATGGCCCGTACACCGACCGCCTCCATGCCAACCGGGACACCGGAGCGCACCGCGGCCCACACTCCGCCGCCTGGCCCTTCCTCCCCTCCGGCCCACACTCCGCCGCCCGGACCCCCCTCTGCTCCCGCCCGCACCCCGACGCCCGCACCCTCTTCCTCTCCCGCCCACACTCCCCCGCCCGCACCCGCTTCCCTTCCGTTCCACACCTCGGCGTGCACGCCACCCCCTGGGCACTCCTCCGGCGCGGCCTCCCGCGCCGGGCGCCTCCGTCGTGCTCGTCGGGGCCTCGGTGTCGCGGGTGCCGTGGCGGTCGTCGTCGGCCTCGCCGGTGGGTGCGGTGCGTCGGCGGCGGACGACCGGCACCCCGATCACCGCTCCTTCGCCCTGCACGGTCGGACGCTGACCGTCGACTCGGACGACTCCGCGCTGGAGATCGTGACGTCGGAGACGGCCGACCCGGGTCGGGTGGCGGTCACCCGGTGGTTCCAGGGGCACGTCACCGTCGGCGGGGACCCGAGGGTGACGTGGGCGATGGAGGACGAGGACCGGTTGGTGCTGCGGATGAAGTGCTCGGGGGTCATCGCCGACTGCTCCGCCCGCCACCGGATCGTCGTGCCGCGCGGTGTGGCCGTGATCGTGCGGGAGCGGGACGGCAGCGTGAGCGCGCGCGGCTTCACCGAGCGGCTGAGCGTGCGCACGGCCGACGGTTCGGTGCGGGTCGGCGACTCCTCCGGGCCGCTCGACCTGCGTACCGCCGACGGCTCCATCCAGGTCCTCGGCACGGCGGCTCCGCGCGTGCGTGCCCGTACCGAGGACGGCTCGGTACACCTCGAACTCGCGGCCGTTCCCGACCTCGTGGACGCGCGGACCGACGACGGCTCGGTGTCGATCGTGCTCCCCCGGGCCCGCTACCGGGTGGCGGCCGGCACCGGCGACGGATCGGTCCGGGTGGACGTGGAGCGCGACGCCTCCAGCCCGCACCGTGTCTCGGCTCACACCGCCGACGGAGGGATCACGGTGCGAACCGCGAACTGACCGGCCCGTGTGTTCGTCCTTGTCGGGTGGGAGAATGACAGCCGGGCAAGCGGATGACTGCACGGGAGAGGGATGTGACGGCGACACCTTCGAGGCCGTACTCGCCGTTCGCGACGTCTGCGCGTCCCGGTCCAGCAATCACTGGGCCTGCGCATCCCGGTCCAGCGACCGCGGGGCCTGCGCATCCCGGTCCGCCGGTCGCGGCGCCTGCGATGCCGTGTCCGCCCCAAGCGCCGACGGGCGGCCCCCGTCGAGCTGCCGGGCCGAGGGTGGCGGGCTTCCGGACCGTTGCCGGCGGGCCGGCGGAGCCGCGCCCTTCCGGCCCGCCGCGCGAGCGCCCCGCCCCGCAGCGGTCCGCACGGCGCCGCCGCCGGCCGCGCGCGGGCGCCCGTGACGTCCTGCTCCTCGTCTCGCTGCCGGTGCTCGCCGCCCTCGCGCTGCCCGCGGCCTTCGCCGGGGGCGGCACCCGGCGCTGGTTCGGCGGGCGGGGAGAGGGGCAGCGTGCCGAGGCGCAGGCCGCCAAGGACGCCGCCGCCGCCGCGTTCTACGAGCTCGACACCGCCCAGCGCGATCTGCGGATCTCCATCGAGACGATCACGGCCGTGGACGACTCCCCGGCGGCCCGGCGCGTGGTCGCCGACTTCGAGGAGCTGGGACGGCGTATCGACGAGGCGAGCGGGCGGTACATCACCGCCGTGGACTCCCACGACCTGGACCGCGACGAGCTGGAGGCGTCGGCCGCCGCGCGGGCCCGTACCGACCTGACGGCGGCCAAGGACGAGCTGGGACGGGTGAAGATCGAGCTGGACCGGTTCGAGCGGGGGCTCGGGCCGCTGCTCGGCAAGGCGGAGACCCAGCTCGCCCGGCTCGCCCCGGCCGTGGAGCGGGCCCGCCAGTCGCTGCTCGCCGCCTCGAACGCGCTCGACGCCGCCCGGGCCTCGGGGCTCGGGGCGGACGACCTGGCGGCCCGGCTCGCCGCGCTCGGGCCCGAGCTGACACGGCTGAACCAGGGCGCCGGACGGCACGGCGTGCCGGAGACGCTGGAGCGCGCCGAGCAGGTCTCCCGCGAGGCCGCAGCGGTCAGAGCCGAAGCGGAGCGGCTGCCGGAGCGGGCCGCGGAGATCGACCGGCGGCTCGTGTCGCTGCGGACCCGCGCCCAGGCGCTGACCACCCGCGCCGGGCAGGTGGAACCGGTGCTGAGCGAGCTGCGGCGGCGGTTCTCCGCGGCCTGCTGGCAGGACCTCCAGCATGTTCCGGAGGTCGCGGAGGAGAGCGTGCGGCAGGCGGAGGCGAAGCTGAAGGAGGCGCGCGCGGCCCGTGAGGCCCAGCGCTGGCCGGACGCGACGGCCCTGCTGGCGACGGTGCGGGCGCTCCTGAACGACACGGACGAGGCCGTGTCGGCGGCGGGTGACCGGCTGCGCCGGCTGAACGCCGTGCAGAAGGACCCGCAGGCGGAGATCGAGCGGACCCGTTTCGCGGTCCGGGACGCCCAGCGGCTCGCCATGTCGGGCCGCAGCACCCCCGACCCGCGGCACGCGCGCCCGCTGGACGACTCCGTGGCCCGGCTCGACCGGGCCGTCGCGACGCTGGAGGGCCGCCATCCCGACTACTGGCACTTCCTGACCGAGACGGAGGCCGTGCGGCAGACCGCCGCGCAGGTCGTCGCCCTGATCCGGGAGGAACGCGGCGGCGTCTGACGTCGCGAGAGGGACGGCGGACGGCGGGGTCACCGGGGCCGGACCGGTTGCGTCGCACCGGGCGCCGGGGCGACGCCGGAGTGCGTTCCACGCCCCGGCCACCCGGATCTCCGCGCCGGCCGACCTCCGTCACCACGCGCCAGTCAACCGGGCCGCACCCCGCCCGCCCCGTCACCACGCGCCAGTCACCCGGGGCTCGGCGCCCTGCCGGCCCCGTCTCCGCGGGGAACCTTCACACCTTCCCCCCACCCGTGTCGGTCCTGCGAAGACTTGGGCGGGAGTGCAACCAGGTCCCTTATGTCCCGGGTAAGTTGATGTTCGTCGCCGCCGGGGCGACCTCGCCGGGGCGGGGGTGACCGGCTACTTCACCACCGTCGACCAGTCCGGCGACTGGGCGGGGTCCAGGCTGCGCAGGCGCTCCAGGGTGCCCGGCTTCTGCACGTCGAGCCAGTCCGAGAGTTCACGGAAGGACACACAGCGAACGCCCTTCTTCGTGCACACGTTCTTGATGACCTGGTCGATGGACTTCATGTAGATGCCGCCGTTCCAGTCCTCGAAGTGGTTGCCGATGAACAGCGGCGCCCGGCTGCCGTAGTAGACGCGGTTGAAGCCGGCCATGTACGAGGCGACGGTCTCCTGCTCCCACTGCGGGTACTGGGCCGCGTCCCCGTCCGTCTCCCCGTCGGACTGGTTGTAGAGGAAGTTGAAGTCCATCGACAGGCCCTGGTACTTGCCGTTCTCGTAGGGGAGCATCTGGAGCGGGAAGTCCCAGACGCCCTCCTTCTTGACGGGCCATATCTGGAAGTCGCCCGCGGAGCTGGCGTCGTAGCGCCAGTCGTACCTGTCCGACGTGGCCTTCATCGCCTTGAGCAGGTTCTTCTGCCCTTCGAGGCAGGGAGCGCGTCCGCCGTTGACTTCCTTCGCGGGGTCGAAGGGGAGCGCCGGCAGGTCGGTGTAGCCGGTGTTGGTCTTCCACTTGTCGACGAACGCGAAGAACTGGTCGATCTCGCTCCGCCACTCCTCGACGCTCCAGTCCCCGCCGCCCTTCTCGCCGCAGAAGTGGCCGTTGAAGTGGGTGCCGATCTCGTTGCCCGCCTTCCACGCCTTGCCGAGTTCGGTGAGCGTGGTGCGGATGTGCTCGTCGGTGGGGTAGCTGATCGCCGCGGCGCCCGGATCGTGCATCGGCGGGTCGTAGAGCGTCTTCTTGGCCTTGGGCAGCAGGTAGATGCCGGTCAGGAAGAACGTCATGTGCGCGTTGTACTGCTCGGCCATCTCCCGGTAGTGGGAGAACAGTTGGTCGTCGCCCTGGAGGGCGCCGTCCCAGGAGAAGACGACGAACTGGGGCGGCTTCTGGCCGGGCTTGAGCGGGACGGCCTTCAACTCGCCCTTCTGCGGGCCGGTGTAGGACGTGGACCCGTCGCCGAGGATCTTCGTCTTCCCGTCCCACGCCGGTTCCTTCCGCGCCTTGGCATCGCCGGAGGCGTGCGCGCGGGTGGAGGCGGCCGGTGCCGTGTTGTCCGTGTTCAGGGCCAGGTAGGTGGCCGTGAGGGAGGTGACGACGAGGAACGCCGTCATGGCGGCGAGGCCCTGGCGTGCGGACGTCGCCTCGGAGGGCCGTTCGGGCTCGCGGCGTCGGCGCCGGCTGTGCTTCGAGTTCATACGGGGCACATTCTGCGAGGGGGTTCGAGGGGCGGGGGCGCGGCCGGCGGGAGACCGTCGGCGGGGGCCGGTCCGTGCGGCCGGCCGACGAGGTCAGCGCAGCGGACTCATCGCGCCGGACCAGATGCCGTACGGGACGTCGGTCTCGGGTGTGCCGGCGATCCCTTCGAGCGGAAGCGGTTCGAGGCTCTTGGACAGGTCGATGCGGTAGAGGACCACCGCGGTCGAGACGGAGCGGTTCGTGCCGACGTACCAGGCGGCCTTGTCGTCCGGGGTGGTGCCCTTCTTGCCGGCGACCTGGGCCGTGGCGGGCGCGGCGCCGGGGTGGGCGGTGCGGAAGGAGTCGGTGAGCGCCTCGGTGACCTGGCCGGCCACCTCGGCGCGCATCGCGCGGCGGGATGCCGGGGTGTCCAGGGTGACCCGGTAGCCGTTGCGGGTGATGCGGCGCACCGAGTAGGGCTCGGTGTGCCGGCCGTCGGCCGCGAAGGTGGCGTAGGCGCTGGCCATGCGGATGGCGCTGGGCGTGGAGCTGCCCAGGGACAGGGTGGGCACCTGCCGGCCGATGCTGGAGGAGAGCAGGCCGGACGCCTCCGCCGTCTCGCGCACCTTGTCCAGGCCGGCGTCCATGCCGAGTTGCATGAACGGGGTGTTCACGGACGAGGCGAGCGCCTGGCGCAGCGTGATCTGGCCGTAGTCCTTGTTGCCGTCGTTGTGCGCGGCGACCTTCTTGCCGCTGCGGTCCCAGTAGGGGCCTTCCGGGGTGGTCACGGGGACGCCGTCGTTGCCGTCGTACACGGAGTCGGGCGTGACCGGGGTGGCCGCTCCCTCACGGGTCTTGTGGATGCCGTGTTCCAGGCCCGCGGCGTAGACCAGCGGGAGGAAGGCCGAGCCGGCGGGGACGGTGGTGGCGTTGGACTCGTTGTAGCCCTGCCGGCGGTGGTCGGGGCCGCCGTAGACGGCGAGGATGCGGCCGTCGGTGGCGATCGAGGACGCGCCGTAGTGGACGTTCTCGGCGCCGTCCGGGTCGTCCTTCCTGGCCTTGGCGCGCGCCTTGGTGACCGTGTCGGTGAGGGTCTTCTCCCGCTTGCGGTCGAAGGTCGTGTAGATCTGGTAGCCGCCGAGGTCGAAGTCCCGGTCGGAGATGTGCCCGGCCTTCTTGGCGTACTGGGAGGCCAGTTCGACCAGGTAGTCGCTCTGCTTTCCGGTGTCGAACGCCACGCCCTGCTTGAGCGGTTCGGGGAACTTCGTGTACGTGGCCCGCTCGGAGGCCGACAGCTTGCCGGTCTTGACCATCCGGTCGAGGATCCAGGACCAGCGCTGCACGGCCCGCTTGTGGTTGGACTCGCTCAGGGTGGGGTCGTAGAGACCTGCGCCCTTGAGGAGGGAGGCGAGGAAGGCTCCCTCGCTGGCGTTGAGGCGGCTCACGTCCTTGCCGTAGTACGCCTGGGAGGCGCGCTGGAGGCCGTAGGTGCCGCGCCCGAACCAGCTGGTGTTGAGGTACCCCTCCAGGATCTTGTCCTTGCTCATCTTGTTGTCGAGCTTGAGGGCGATCATGGCCTCGGTGAACTTGCGGCTCACCGAGCGGTTCTGGTTCAGGTAGACGTTCTTGACGTACTGCTGGGTGATCGTGGAGCCGCCCTGGGTGTCGCCCTGGCCGACCGTGCGGACGAGGGCGCGGCTGATGCCCTTGAGCGAGATGCCGGGGTCGCTGTAGAAGCTCTCGTTCTCCGCGGCGAGGACGGCCGAGCGCACGTCGACGGGGATGTCCTTGAGCGGCATGTCCTGGCGGCGCACCCAGCCGGTGCGGGCCATCGGTGTGCCGTCGGCCCAGAAGTACACGTTGTCCTGCTGGGTGGCGTACGTGTTGAGGTTGCGCGGGATGTCCGTCGCGGCGTAGGCGACGGCGAGCAGCGAGCCGCTCAGGCCGACGGCGACGGCGACGGCGCCGAGCCACTGGCGCCAGGAGGGCAGCCAGCGCCGCCAGCCGGCCCGGCCGGGACGGGGGTAGGCGGGCCGGCAGCGGCGGGCCAGGGACTTCCCGCGGGCGAGCCCGCGGGACAGGGCGTTGGGCTGCGGCGGTTTGCGGCGGGTGCCGCCGGGGCGGTGCGCTCCGATCGGGTCAACCACGGCACGCTCCGCGGTGAGGACGCTGCCCGGACCTCGCGGGCTCCGCGGGCCGCGGGCGGCGGGCGGGCTCCGCGGGCCGCGGGCGGCGGGCGGGCTCCGCGGGCCGCGGGAACGCCGTGCGCCCGGCGGACGCCGCGGTCGCCTCGTGCCCGGGTACGCGGGCGGAGCGGGTGGATGCCGCGCCGGGGGTGAAGCGCGGCGGGCGCGGGGAACCGGGGCCCGCGGAGGTGGCGGCCGTGGCCCCTCCGTGCCGGGCGGCCCTCTCGTCCCCCGTGGCCACGGGACGCCGGGCAGCGGCTCGATGCCGAGTCTGGGTCACGACTGCGTCTCCCTCCGCACTTCCGAATTGCGCGCGCGGGTAGATGCAGCGGCCGCTCACGCGACTGCGATTCCCCCATCCCCGACCTTGCGGCTCGTCGCGGCACTATTAAATTATCAGCGGTCTCCCAGATCGCTTCGATCAATGAGCCGACAAAAATGCGCAGAGGGCGACGCACCGGCCTCGCGGGAGGCGCACGCATCCTCCCCGTATCGGTCGCGGACGGTCGGTCCGTCCCGGGTGCGACCGCTTCGCGGCGAAGGTCGCGCGACACTCCGCCCGGGCCGCCGCCTGCCGCTAACCTGTCGGCATGCCTCGCTACGAGTACCGCTGCCGGACCTGCGGCGACACCTTCGAAGTCAGCCGCCCGATGGCCGAATCCGCTGCTCCGGCGGCCTGTCCGGCCGGTCACGGCGACACGGTGAAACTCCTGTCGACGGTGTCCGTCGCGACCGGCGGCCCGGCCTCCGCGCCGGCTCCCGCACCCGGCGCGGGCGGCGGCGGGGGCGGGTGTTGCGGCGGAGGCTGCTGCGGCTGAGCACGGACAATTTCTCAGAAGATCTTCAGGTTTGCCCGGAGCGCGCCGCACGATGTGAGACGCGGCACGCCCGAAACCGGCATACCGCCCGAACGTTCATTCATCGGACGTCTCGCGGTCCGTCATCCCGTCACGCCCGCACCGCACGGCGAAGCCCGGCGAAGGGGGGCGCGCGGAGGCCCCGGACCGGACGATCCGGGGCACACCGGCGGCAATCAGGCGGAGGGCGTTCCGCCGCAGGCGCCCACGAACTCGCGGAGGATGCGCTCCCCCGCCGCGACCCCCCGCTCGGGCAGCGCGGTGATCGCGGGCGCCGTCCAGTCGGCCTCGGCGAGTTCGCCGTGGCCCGGCCGCCAGCCGCGGTCCGCGGCGAGCAGCAGGTCGGCGTCGAGCAGCGAGTCGCCCGCCGCGAGGGTCAGGGGGGCACCGGTGCGGCGGGCCACCTCCCGCACCGCCGCGCTCTTGGTGAGCGGTTTCGGCACGGCGTAGATCTTGCGGCCCTGCAGGGAGACCGTCCAGCCGCGGTTCTCCGCCCAGACCGCCAGGTCCTTCACCCACTGCTCGGGCAGCAGTTCCCGCTCCACCACCAGGTAGGCGAACAGGTCCTCGGCGATCCGGTGCTTGCGCACCCAGGCCGGGTCCGCGGTCTTCGCGAGGTGCTCCCGGACCTCCGCGAGCGGCGCGCACTCGGCGGCGAGCCGGTCGGTGACGGCGCGGTGCCAGTCGGGGTCCGAGACGCCGTCGACGAGCAGGTGGCCCCCGTTGGCGCAGATCGCGTACGCGGGCGCGGGGCCGGGCAGGTTGATGCGCTGGTACTGCTTGCGGGTGCGGGTGGTGGTGGGCACGAAGTGGGCCAGCCAGCCCAGTTCGGTGAGCAGCCCGGCGGCCGTCTCCGTCAGATAGGACAGCGGCCTGCTCTCGTGTACCTCCACGCACAGCAGCCGGGGTGCGCGCGCGTCCGGCATGGTCAGCGCGAGCGCGGCCGAGGAGTAGATGAGCGTGCGGTCGAGATCGCTGGCCACGAGCGTCTTGGAAGCGGACATCAGGCGTTCACCGCCCGGCCGTCGGCGCCGGTCGCACCGCGCGTGAACTTCGGGTGGATCAACCCCACGCAGGTGTAGGGGAGTTCGGTGACCTCCTCGACGGGCACCCCGCGCTGCGCGGCGAGCAGCCGCACGTGGTCGAGGTCGGCGCCCGCTCCGGCGCGCGCGAGGATCTTCCAGGGGACCCGGCGCAGCAGCACCCGGGTGGTCTCGCCGACGCCCGGCTTGACGAGGTTGACGTCGTGGATGCCGTACTCCTCGCTGATGCGCTCGACGGCGGCCCAGCCCTCCCAGCGGGGGGTCCGGTCGGCGGCGAGGAGGTCCTTGGCCCGGTCCCGGGCGGACTCGGCGACGTCCCCGAAACGGGCGCAGACGGTGTCGAGGAACTCCGCGGAGACGTCGGCGGCGGCGAGTTCGCGGTAGAACTTCGCGCCGTGGAAGTCGTGTTCGCCGACCAGGTCGGAACGCAGCACGGTGCGCGATATGAGCCCGGAGACGGTGGAGTTGAGGCAGGCGGAGGGGATGAGGAAGTCCTCGCGGGTGCCGTAGGTCCGCACGCAGGAGCCGGGGTCGGCGAGCACCGCGATCTCCGGGTCGAAGCCGGAGATGCCCTCGGCCTCCTCGAACTCCCTGACCGCGTCGGCGAGTTCGCGGGTGATGGCTCCCTTGCCGGTCCAGCCGTCGACGAACACCACGTCGGCCGGGTCGTGGTGGGCGGCCAGCCAGCGCAGCGCGTTGGCGTCGATGCCGCGGCCCCGGACGATGGAGACGGCGTAGTGCGGGAGGTCGAGGCCGTGCTGCTCCCGGGCCCAGCGGCGCATCAGGACGCCGACCGGCGTGCCGGCGCGGGCCAGCGAGACGAGGACGGGGCGCGGGGAGCGTTCGGCGAGCACGACCTCGGTGACGGCGCCGACCGCCTCGGCGATGCGGGCCGCGGAGGCGCCGAGCGCGGCCTGGAACAGTTCTTGGTACTGCCGGCTCGGCTGGTACTCCACCGGCAGCGACTCCGCGTAGTGGGCGCCGCCGCTCTGGATCGCCTCCTCGCGCTCCTCGGTCGGCGCCTCCAGCGTCACGTCCGACAGGTCCTGCAGCAGCCAGCCGACCTCGTCGGGGGCGTACGAGGAGAAGGCGGGGCCGCGGAGGGGCTCGGGCAGCATGGAGGGCCTTTCGGTGGACGGCCGGGCGGGGACGTACGAGGGGACGACGGCGAGCAGGACGCTCCCGGTGTGCTCCGCCAGCCGGGCCAGCAGGCCGTCGGGCGCGTGCAGGGCGGGGGTGTCGGCGGCGGAGTCGACGACGGCCACGACGGCGTCGAAGCCGGCTCCGGCGACGTTGTACGCGAAGCGGGGGCCGGGTCCGTCGCCGGGGGTGTCGTGCGCGGGGAAGGCGAGGCGGCTGCGGATCGCGTACCCGGGGTCGTCGACGGCGAGGACCGGGGAGCGGGTCGTGGTGGAGAAGCGCACCTCGGCGGCCGCCGAGGTCTCCAGTGCGCGGGCCAGGCGCAGCGGCGCGTACATCAGTTCCTCGAAGCCGAGCACCAGCACCCGGCGGGCGTCGCGGGGCAGCGCCTGCGCCAGGCGCGCCGCCATGGCGGGCAGGGCGGCGTCCAGGCGCCGGCGCTGCTGCGGCGTGAATCCGTGCCGCCCGCCGTCCGGGAGGCCGCGCGGCCAGCCCAGGTCGACCCGCGCGGCCCGGCCGGCGCTCGCCGCGGCGGGAGCCGGCGCGTCGGCCCGCTCGTGCTCGGCGACCAGGGCCCGGCCCCGGTCCAGGACGTCCTCGGGCAGCCGGACCGTGCCCGACGCGGCGGCGACGAGGTCGACGCGGGCGCCGATCCGGCCGGCGAACTCCTCGAAGCGGGCCAGGTCGGACGCCGACCGCATGTCGACCAGCGCCACCACCACGTAGCGCTCGCGGGGATGCCGCTCGTGCAGGTCGCGGATGGTGTTGAGGACGGTGTTGCCGGTGGAGAACTCGTCGTCGACGAGGATCAGCGGCCCGCGGCCCGCGAGCAGGTCCGGGTCCTCGGGGAGCAGCAGGTGCGAGGTGGCGTGCGAGTGGGATTCCTCGAAGCCGCCCGCCGGCGTTATCCCGGGGACCGGGCGGCGGGTGGAGTGCAGGTAGGGCGCGACGCCGACGCCGTCGGCGACCGAGTGGCCGAGCCCGGTGGCCGTCTCGGCGTAGCCGAGGACGACGGCGCGGCGGGCCTGCTCGGTGCCGAGCAGGGCCCGCACCCTGCGGCCGAGGGCGACGCCCTGGCCGTGCACGACGGACGGCGACTGGGGCACGTGCTTGCCCAGCACGTTCGACACGAGCAGGTGGGCCCTCTTGGGGTTGCGCCGCAGCGCGAGGCCGAGCAGCTCCCTCAGCCCCGGGTCGCCGGAGAGCTCGACGCCGAGCCGCTCGGCGACCCAGGTGCCGCTCCAGGGCGTTCCGGCGGCCGGGGCGGCCGCGCCGTCCGGTCCCCGCCCCTCGCCCGGGTCGTTCTGGTCCTGCACGGGGGTGTCCATCCGTTCCTCGGGGGTGGGGGTGCGGTCCGGCCGGCCGGACCGGCTCACGGGGCGAGTCCGGCCGTCAGCAGCTCGACGAAGCCGACGTCCTCGTGGGCGACGCCGAAGACCTCGGCGCGCAGCAGGACGCGCTCGGCCCAGGCGCGGTGCGGTTTCACCTCGTTCATCTTGTTCGTGTAGGCCGACCTCAGGACGCCGCCGCCGCCGCGCTCGGGGCGGAGGATGTCCTGGGCGTCGCTGTACTCCTCGTGGCTGACCACGGACAGCGCGTGGACGGGCAGCACATGGGAGGGATGGATGCAGGTCTTGCCCATCAGGCCGTTGGCCTGGTCGAGCGCGATCTCGCGCAGCAGACCGTCCATGGCGTGCTCGATCAGTGTCGCGCGCAGTTCCTCCGCCCGCCCCTCCAGGAAGGGGCTGCGGCGCAGCTGCGGCTTGAACATGCGCTCCTGCACGCGGAAGTACTCCCACACCGGCCCGGTCACCGTGAAGCCCGTGCCGTCGGCCCGGCCGAGCATGTTCACCACGTCGGCGATCACGGAGGCGACCACCTGGACGTCGTAGGCGGTCATGTCGGAGGCCCGGCGCAGCGCGTAGGAGGAGCAGAAGTCGGTCACGCCGAGGCGCAGCGCGAGGACCCGGTCGCGGTACTTGTCGACGGCGCGGAAGATGCCTTCCAGGGTCTCCACGCGCGACTCGCGGTAGAGCAGTTCGGGGGACTCCAGGACCGGCATGGCGAAGAGCCGGCGTCCGCCGGCCGCCTCGGCGGCTTCGAGGGCCTCCAGGAAGGGCATGCCGCGTTCCTCGGTGAACTTCGGGACGACGAATCCGGACAGCAGCCGGCCGGCGGGGCCGAGGCGCCGGACGAGGTCGGGTATCTGCTCGGGGCGGCGCACCCGGACGAAGAGCAGCGGGAGCCCTCCGTCGGCGGGGCGGGCGGCGAGTTCGGCGAACTGCCGGACGAGGTTCTCCTCGGCGTCCGGGACCTCGGCGTCAGCGATGGAGTCCTCCAGGCAGAGCACCATCGAGACCACGCCGCGGGCGGCCTGCTTGAGGATGTCGTCGGCGAGGCGCGGGCGGGTGGCAGGGCTGTAGAGCGTCGCCCCGAGGGCGGCGGCCAGCACGCGGGCCGGGGAGTCGGCGGTGAAGTCGCCGGGCTCCCGGTGGAAGAGGCGCTGCCGCTCTTGCGGGGCGATGTGACCGAAATGACGCATGAGACTCCCCCGTGGCGGCTAGTGGGCTGCGGCTGGTGGGCCGGATGGGATGTGGCCGGTAATAGTACGTATGGATCAATGTCGGAGGTTCCCGCCGGGCGTGAAGTTCAGGTAACCCGGCGGTGTCCGACACCCGCTCGGTCGGGGGCGACCCCGCATTGTCGTGACCAGGACCGAGGGGGCAGGATGGCGGCATGACGCACGCCATGCTGAAGGGGTCGAACGTCCCGCTGGACGCCACGGCGGTGCGCGCCGTCCTGCGCTGGACGCCGGGCCAGGACGTCCCCGACGTCGATGTCTCGGCGCTGCTCCTCGGCCCCGAGGGTCGTGTGCGATCCGACGAGGACTTCGTCTTCTACAACCAGCCCCGTCATCCGTCGGGCTCGGTGTGGCGGCTCGGCAAGAAGCGCACTGCCGAGGGTCTCACCGACACGATCCAGACGGATCTGGCGGGTGTCGAGTCCGGTGTCGGACAGATTCTCCTCGTCGCGTCGGCGGACGACGTCGCCTTCGACCGCGTGACCGACCTGCGCATCGTGCTGTACGACGCCGCCGTCGCCGACGGGGAGCCGCTGGCGTACTTCGACGTCCGCCCGGAGACCGGTGCGGAGACCGCGCTGATCTGCGGGGAGCTGTACCGGCGCGGCGAGGGCTGGAAGTTCCGGGCGCTCGGCGAGGGCTATTCGAACGGCCTGGTCGGCCTCGCGACCGACTTCGGGATCTCGGTGGACGAGTCCGAGGCCGCGGCGCCGGCCGGCTCCGGCCCCGAGGCCGAGACGTGGGCCGCTCCCGCGGGTGCCGCGGAGACCTCGGGGCCGCTGCCGCCCGAGCAGCAGGTGCCGCCGCTCCCCCGGCAGCCCGCTCCGGTGCCGCAGCGGCCCGGCTACGGCTACCCGCAGCCGGCCGCGGCCCTCACCGAACCGGCGTACGGCTATCCGCAGCCCGCGGGCCGGACGGACGAGCAGTCCGCGTACGGGTATCCGCCGCCGCAGACCGCGCCCGCCGCGCCGCCCGCATACGGCTTCCCGCAGGCGGTGGGCGGCGGCCCGGACCCCGATTTCCGGCTGCCGCCGCAGGGTCCGCAGTTCATCGGGCGCTGAGCCCCGCCCGCGGGGCGCCCGGCCCGGCCTCCGGGGGGCGCCGCGGCGGGCCAGGGCGGCCCTAACGGTCGGCCTTCGACTTGTAGCCGCGGCCCCACTGGAGTCCCCAGCCGTACAGCCGGTCCAGCTCGGCCTGGAATCCGTACACGAACTTCACCTCGCGGCGGACGGTGACCTCGCCCTTGTTGTTCTCGATGAGGAGGACGGCGCAGGAGCGCGCCTGCGGATGGCGCTCGTCGAGGCCGATCTCGATGCGCGGGCCGTTGCTCGGGTACAGCGTGATGATGGCGTGGGTACGGTCGAAGGCCGGGGTCTGGTCGTAGATGTAGACGAAGACCAGCAGCCGCCTGATGTCGTCGCGGTGGTCGAGGTTGACGTACGCGGTCTCGCCCGAGGCAGAGCCGAAGCGGTCGTCGCCGCTGAGCTTGACGAAGGGCGGCGCGTTGAGTTCGCCGAGGAAGTTGCCAAGCGGCTGCACGACGCCCTTGGTGCCGTCCGCCAGCTCGTACATCACCCCGAGGTCGAGGTCGACGTTGACCATGCTCTGGGTGTGCGCCTGAACCACGTCGGGCTTGAAGGTGCGGAAGGGGTGGCGCAGCAGGCTCTCGCGCTGCGGCCCGCCGATGTCGGAGCTGCGCATCCGCCAGGACAGGTTGATGCGCAGGTTGCCGGTGGCCGCGCCCTGCCGGGTGAGGGAGACGGTGTGGTTGCGCTTGGTCAGCTCGATGGAGTTGGAGGCCGCGCTGCCGGAGTCGAAGTCCGCCGAACGTCCCCGCCACAGGTCCTGCCAGATGCCCATGTTCGCCCCCCACGTTCCTCGGTGTGCCGCGGGGCGGCCGTGAGGACCTGTCCTCGACGGCCGCCCCGTTCAGAGCGTTCCGCGTCCGGGGGGCTGTCACACCCCGGACGGTGCGGTGGTGTCAGACCCCGGACGAGATCTCAGTCTTGTCGTCCGAGGCCGGGGCTTTTCCCTCCGCCTCGGCGAGCGCCTTGTTGCGGCGCACCGAGGACCAGAAGGACCAGGCGATCAGGACGACGCCGACGAGGCCGGTGATGACCTCGTTGATCTCGTACTGGATGGTGACCAGCAGGATCGCGGCGAGGGCGCCGATCGCGTAGTGCGCGCCGTGCTCCAGGTAGACGTAGTCGTCGAGGGTGCCCTGGCGGACCAGGTAGACGGTGAGCGACCGGACGTACATGGCGCCGATGCCGAGGCCGAGCGCCATCAGCACGATGTCGTTGGTGATGGCGAAGGCGCCGATGACCCCGTCGAAGGAGAAGGAGGCGTCCAGCACTTCGAGGTAGAGGAACATGAAGAACGCGGCCTGGCCGGCGAGGACGACGGCCGGCTTCTTCCTGCCGGTGCGCTCGGCCTCCTCCTCCTGCTCGTGCTCGCGCTCCTCCTCCTCTTCGAGTCGGTCCTCGAAGTAGCCGGAGAGACCGCCGACGATCATGTAGGTGATCAGGCCCGCGATGCCGGAGATGAGGACCGTCTGCGCCTTGTCGACGTGCCCGCCGCCGTGCTGGTGGGCGTGGACGGCGAAGGTGAAGGAGGTGATCAGCAGGACGATCAGGGCGATGCAGACCGACAGCATGTCGACCTTGCCGAGCTTGGCCAGCGGGCGCTCGATCCAGCGCAGCCACTGGATGTCGCGGTCCTCGAAGATGAAGTCGAGGAAGATCATCAGCAGGAACATGCCACCGAAGGCGGCGATCGACGGATGGGCGTCGGTCACCAGCTGCTGGTACTGGTCCTTGTCGTTCAGCGCGAGATCGACCGCGTCGATCGGGCCGATCTTGGCGCTGATGGCGACGATGACGACGGGGAACACCAGGCGCATGCCGAAGACGGCGATGAGGACACCGATCGTGAGGAAGATCTTCTGCCAGAAGGCGTTCATCTTCTTCAGGATTCCGGCGTTGACCACCGCGTTGTCGAAGGACAGCGAGATCTCCAGGACAGCCAGGATCGACACGATGCCGAAGGCGGTCCACCCTCCGTAGAAGGCCGCTGCGACCAGGCCGAGCGCGGTGATCGCGAACGACCAGCCGAAGGTTTTCAGAAGCACTGGCTACCCAATCATCGTGTCGTGGGGGCACCCCCAACGGTCGCTCGGAGGAAAGCTTCCTCCGCGCCGCACTCGTCTTTACCTACTGTTGACCACGCAGTGTAGAGGGCCGCCCCCGGCCGAGACAGACGGGCCTAGGAAACGTTCACCCCGAAGTCGAGCGCGATCCCCCGCAGTCCTGACGCATACCCCTGACCGACCGCGCGGAACTTCCATTCGGCGTTGTACCGGTAGACCTCGCCGAAGATCATCGCCGTCTCGGTGGAGGCGTCCTCGGACAGGTCGTAGCGGGCCAGTTCCTGGCCGTCGGCCTGGTTCACCACGCGGATGAAGGCGTTGCTGACCTGGCCGAAGGTCTGGCCGCGGTTGTCCGCGTCGTGGATGGAGACCGGAAAGACGATCTTGTCGACCTCGGCCGGCACCTTGGAGAGGTCGATCAGGATCGACTCGTCGTCGCCCTCGCCCTCACCCGTGAGGTTGTCGCCGGTGTGCTCGACCGAGCCGTCCGGGCTCTTGAGCTGGTTGTAGAAGACGAACCACTCGTCCCCGAGCACCCGGCCGCCGTTGCACAGCAGGGCGCTGGCGTCGAGGTCGAAATCCGCTCCGGTGGTGGAGCGCGCGTCCCAGCCGAGCCCGATCATCACGTTCGTGAGGTTCGGTGCGGCCTTCGAGAGGGAGACATTGCCCCCCTTGGCGAGTGTGACACCCATGATGCTGTTCCTCCCCGAGGTCGATCTTCACGTGGTACAGCGGGCCCGGCGCCGCACCGAAGGGGTGCGGCGCCGGGCCGGTGCGGCTGAGGCCGTACGGCTCAGACGTTGACGCCGAAGTCCTGCGCGATGCCGCGCAGGCCCGAGGCGTAGCCCTGTCCGATGGCGCGGAACTTCCACTCCGCGCCGTTGCGGTAGAGCTCGCCGAAGACCATCGCGGTCTCCGTCGAGGCGTCCTCGGAGAGGTCGTAGCGGGCGATCTCCGACTCGCCGGCCTGGTTCACGACGCGGATGAAGGCGTTGCGGACCTGGCCGAAGGACTGCTGGCGGTTCTCGGCGTCGTAGATCGAGACCGGGAACACGATCTTCGTGACGTCGGCGGGGACGGCGGCGAGGTTGACCTTGATCTGCTCGTCGTCGCCCTCGCCCTCACCGGTGATGTTGTCGCCGGTGTGCTCCACCGAGCCGTCCGGGCTCTTCAGGTTGTTGAAGAACACGAAGTTCTGGTCGGTGCTGACCTTGCCGTCCGCGTTCGTGAGGATGGCGCTGGCGTCGAGGTCGAAGTCCACGCCGGTGGTGGTCCGGGCGTCCCATCCCAGTCCGACGATGACCGCGGTCAGTCCCGGGGCCTCCTTCGACAGCGAAACGTTGCCGCCCTTGCTGAGGCTGACTCCCACGAGTCCTCCCAATGGTGTTCAGGGGCGGGGAGCCCCGTCGGTGCGTTCGTATCGGATCAACGATTCGATCCTAGTAACGGGTTCCCGTGCCCCGCAGGGCTGGAACCGAAGAATCACAGGGTGTCGAGCGCCGTGACGTACTCGTTCAGGTCACGCGCGTCGGGCAGGGCGTTGACGACGGTCCAGCGCACCACGCCCTCCTTGTCGATGACGAAGGTGCCGCGCACCGCGCAGCCCTTGTCCTCGGCGAAGACCCCGTACGCGCGGGAGACCTCGCCGTGCGGCCAGAAGTCCGACAGCAGCGGGTACTCCAGCCCCTCCTGCTCGGCGAAGACCCGCAGGGTGTGGACGGAGTCGGCGGAGACCGCGAGCAGCTGGGTGTCGCGCTCGGTGAAGCGCGGCAGGTTGTCGCGCAGGGAGCACAGCTCGCCGGTGCACACACCGGTGAAGGCGAACGGGTAGAAGAGCAGCACCACGTTCTTCTCGCCACGGAAGTCCGAGAGCCTCACGGTGGCGCCGTGGTTGTCCTTCAGCTCGAAGTCCGGGGCCTTGGTGCCCACCTCGACGGTCATGGTCACGCGCTTCCCTTCCACGGGTCTGTTCGGGTGACGACCAGCGTACGCAGTGACCTCCGGATGTCCCCGGCACGGCCCGCCGGGTGACGTGCCGGGGGCTCCGCGGCGGGGCGCGGGGGTGGCGACGAGGGCGGCGGCCCGGTCCGTCCCGGGCGGGGCGCGGGTCGGCCCCGGGCACGCGTGAGGCCCCCGCCGAGGTGGCTCGGCGGGGGCCTCACGGATGCTCTGCTCGCAGACGGCCTGCGGCTCAGCGCTTCGACTTGGGGGTGGCCAGGCGGGTGCCCGACCATTCCTTGCCGACGGAGATGCTCTTCGTCTGGGAGAGGCCGGCTGTCTGTGCGGCATCGCTGATGTCGCTGGGCTCGACGTAACCGTCCCTGCCGGTCTTCGGGGTCAGCAGCCAGATCATGCCGCCGTCCTCAAGGAGACCGATGACGTCCACCAGGGCGTCCGTGAGATCGCCGTCCTCGTCGCGGAACCACAACAGCACCACGTCGGCGACGTCGTCGTAGTCCTCGTCGACCAGGTCCTGGCCGATCAGCGATTCGATGCCTTCACGGAGCTCGTGGTCAACGTCGTCGTCGAAGCCGATCTCCTGGACCACCTGTCCGGGCTCGAACCCCAGCCTGGCGGCCGGGTTGGTCCGCTCCTCCGCGTGGTCCGCGGTCGCGCTCACGGCTTGCCTCCTGATCGTGTTTCGGGATTGGGGTCTCCCCCCGCTCGTCCAGAGCTCGGGAGAGTCTCAGCCACGCGCGTGCGCGCAGCATTGGCCGTAGTCCACACGGGCGGAGCGGATCGCGCAAGTACCCGGCCGTCGAGACCGCCGAAACGGTGACGATCCCGGCAGTGCCGACGCAACTCCCGCAGGGCCATGATCCGGCCACGTGACGCGCACCACACCCTTCTGCCCCATTTAAGGGCTTCGGAACCATCGCCGCCTCCGTGAACCGAACGGCTTTGCGGGACGCGTCACGTACTGAGCGTATCGTTGCGTTTTGGTCGGGCCCGTCCCGGTGCTCCGCACGAACGTCTCGGTTACCCCTTGGTAGAGATGACGTACGGGTTCCCGAGGTACACGATGGGGAACGGTGCGAACACGGGGAAAACCCACCGCAGACAGCCCTCTGACAGCGAAGGAACAGCGTGGCTTCCGGATCCGATCGCAACCCGGTCATCATTGGCGGCCTTCCCAGCCAGGTCCCGGACTTCGACCCTGAGGAGACTCAGGAGTGGCTCGACTCCCTCGACGCCGCCGTCGACCAGCGCGGCCGTGAGCGCGCCCGCTACCTCATGCTGCGGCTGATCGAGCGGGCGCGCGAGAAGCGCGTGGCCGTGCCCGAGATGCGCAGCACGGACTACGTCAACACCATCGCCACCAAGAACGAGCCGTTCTTCCCCGGCAACGAGGAGATCGAGCGCAGGATCCTCAACGCGACCCGCTGGAACGCGGCCGTGATGGTCTCCCGGGCGCAGCGCCCGGGCATCGGCGTGGGCGGCCACATCGCGACGTTCGCCTCCTCCGCCTCGCTCTACGACGTCGGCTTCAACCACTTCTTCCGGGGCAAGGACGAGGGCGACGGCGGCGACCAGATCTTCTTCCAGGGGCACGCCTCGCCGGGCATCTACGCCCGCGCGTTCCTCCTGGACCGGCTCTCCGAGCAGCAGCTCGACGCGTTCCGCCAGGAGAAGTCCAAGGCGCCCCACGGGCTGTCCTCGTACCCGCACCCGCGGCTGATGCCGGACTTCTGGGAGTTCCCCACCGTCTCGATGGGCCTCGGCCCGCTCGGCGCGATCTTCCAGGCGCGGATGAACCGCTACATGGAGGCCCGCGGGGTCGCCGACACCTCGAAGTCGCACGTCTGGGCCTTCCTGGGCGACGGCGAGATGGACGAGCCGGAGTCGCTCGGCCAGCTGTCGATCGCGGCCCGCGAGGGCCTGGACAACCTGACCTTCGTGGTCAACTGCAACCTCCAGCGCCTGGACGGCCCGGTGCGGGGCAACGGCAAGATCATCCAGGAGCTGGAGTCGCAGTTCCGCGGCGCCGGCTGGAACGTGATCAAGCTGGTCTGGGACCGCACCTGGGACCCGCTGCTCGCCCAGGACCGCGACGGCGTGCTGGTGAACCGGCTGAACACCACGCCGGACGGGCAGTTCCAGACGTACGCCACGGAGACCGGTTCGTACATCCGCGAGCACTTCTTCGGCGACGACCACCGGCTGCGCGCGATGGTCGAGAACATGACCGACGACCAGATCCTGCACCTGGGGCGCGGCGGGCACGACCACAAGAAGATCTACGCGGCGTTCTCGGCGGCCAAGATGCACAAGGGCCAGCCCACGGTGATCCTCGCGCAGACGGTCAAGGGCTGGACGCTCGGCCCGAACTTCGAGGGCCGCAACGCCACGCACCAGATGAAGAAGCTGACGGTCGACGACCTCAAGGGCTTCCGGGACCGGCTGCACCTGCCGATCGCCGACCGGGAACTGGAGGACGGCGCGCCGCCGTACTACCACCCGGGCCGGGACTCGGAGGAGATCCAGTACATGCACGACCGCCGCAAGTCGCTCGGCGGGTACGTCCCGACGCGTGTCGTGCGGTCGAAGCCGCTGGCCCTGCCGGAGGACAAGGCGTACGCGAGTGTGAAGAAGGGCTCGGGTCAGCAGTCCATCGCGACGACCATGGCCTTCGTGCGGCTGCTCAAGGACCTCATGCGGGACAAGGAGATCGGCAAGCGCTTCGTGCTGATCGCCCCCGACGAGTACCGCACCTTCGGCATGGACTCGTTCTTCCCGAGCGCGAAGATCTACAACCCGCTCGGCCAGCAGTACGAGTCGGTGGACCGCGAGCTGCTGCTCGCCTACAAGGAGTCGCCGACCGGCCAGATGCTGCACGACGGCATCTCGGAGGCCGGCTGCACGGCCTCGCTGATCGCGGCGGGCTCGGCGTACGCCACCCACGGCGAGCCGCTCATCCCGGTCTACGTCTTCTACTCGATGTTCGGCTTCCAGCGCACCGGCGACCAGTTCTGGCAGATGGCCGACCAGTTGGCGCGCGGCTTCGTCCTGGGTGCGACCGCGGGACGCACGACCCTGACCGGTGAGGGGCTCCAGCACGCCGACGGCCACTCGCAGCTGCTCGCCTCGACGAATCCGGGCTGCGTGGCCTACGACCCGGCGTTCGGCTTCGAGATCGCGCACATCGTGCAGGACGGCCTGCGCCGCATGTACGGCTCCAGCGAGGAGCACCCGCACGGCGAGGACGTCTTCTACTACCTCACCGTGTACAACGAGCCGATCCAGCACCCGGCCGAGCCGGAGAACGTGGACACCGAGGGCATCCTCAAGGGCATCCACCGCTACGCCGAGGGCGCCTCGGGCACCATCCCGGCGCAGATCCTCGCCTCGGGCGTCGCCGTCCCGTGGGCGGTGGAGGCGCAGCGGATGCTCGCGGAGGACTGGAACGTGCGCGCCGACGTCTGGTCGGCGACGTCCTGGAACGAGCTGCGGCGCGAGGCCGTCGAGGTGGAGCGGCACAACCTGCTGCACCCCGAGGAGGAGCAGCGCGTGCCGTACGTGACGCGCAAGCTCTCCGAGGCCCAGGGGCCGTTCGTGGCCGTCTCCGACTGGATGCGGTCGGTTCCGGACCAGATCGCGCGCTGGGTGCCGGGCACCTACCAGTCCCTCGGTGCCGACGGTTTCGGCTTCGCGGACACCCGGGGAGCGGCCCGGCGCTTCTTCCACATCGACGCGCAGTCGATCGTGGTCGCGGTGCTCACCGAGCTGGCACGCGAGGGGAAGGTGGACCGGTCGGTGCTGAAGCAGGCCGTCGACCGCTACCAGCTCCTCGACGTCACGGCGGCCGACCCGGGCGCGGCCGGCGGCGACGCGTGACCCTCTCCGGGTAGGCGTCCCGCGCGAGGACGCGGCGGGGGCGGCGGGCCGTGGGCCCGCCGCCCCCGCCGCGTTTGTTCCTACGATGCGCTCATGACGCATGTATCGGCTCAGGCCCGTTGGGAGCTGCGCACCCAGCGCCCCCTGCTCGTCCTCGCGGTGGCCTTCGCCCTGGCGTACGCCGTGCCGATCGTGGACGACGACGCGGGCCACGCGGTGAACCTGACCTGCACGGTGACGGAGTGGGTGGTGTGGGGCGCCTTCGCCACCGACTACCTCATACGGCTGGCCCTGGCCCCGCGGCGACGGGACTTCGTGCGCACCCACTGGCCGGACCTGTGCGCGGTGGTCCTGCCGATGCTCCAGCCGTTGCGGCTGCTGCGGCTGGTCTCCACGCTGATGCTCGTGGGCCGGCGGGCGCGGATGGCCTCCCAGATCCGGCTGACCACCTACGTCGGCGGCACGGTCGTCGGGCTGCTCATGTTCGGCTCGCTCGCCGTGCTGTCGGTGGAGCGGGACTCGCCGAACGGGAACATCCGGACGCTGGGTGACGCGGTGTGGTGGTCGTTCACGACGATGACGACCGTGGGGTACGGGGACCACGCTCCGACCACCGGGATGGGCCGGGTGCTCGCGGTCGGCCTGATGCTGTCCGGGATCGCCCTGCTCGGTGTGGTCACCGCGAACATCGCCGCCTGGTTCATCTCCCGGTTCGAGAAGGACGACGTGGAGGAGCGCCGCCAGACGGCGGCGATCGAGGCCCTCACCGAGGAGGTGCGGGCGCTGCGCGCCGAGGTCACCGCCCTCGGCGGCACCCCGGGGCTCCTCCCCCGCCCGCTGCCGTCGGGCACCGAGGAACCCTCCGGCTCCACCCCCTGAGGGCGCCGGCTCCGCTGCGCCGCGCGGGGCTCCGGCGGCGAGGGCGGCAGGCGCCGGAGCGGGGCCCGCAGGAAGCGGGCCGGGAGGTCGGAGCGCGGCCCGCAGGAAGCGGGCCGGGACGGCCGGAGCGCGGCTCGCAGGAAGCGGGCCGGGACAGTCGGAGCGCGGCCGGCCGGCCCCCGGCACGGCCTGGGGGCCCGCGCGCCGCTCTCGGCGGTGCGCGGGCCCCCATGGAGTGACGGCCGGTCGGGTGGTGTCAGAGCAGGCCGTTGCCCACGCCGCCCGCCAGCCAGATGATCGCCAGGAGTGTGTCGATCGCGCCCAGCACGAGGGCGATCAGGGCCGGGACCGGTCCCGAGCCCGTCCAGCGGCGCCCCATCGAGAACCAGCCGCAGACCATCGCGACGGGCCCGAGGACGATGCCCAGCGTGAAGAAGCCGGCCACCGCGCACACGACTCCGATGATGCCCAGGGTCGCGCTGTCCGGCCCGGTCCGTGGTCCCATCCGGCCACGTGAACGGGGGTACCTGCGCGTACCGTTACCGAATCCCGCCATCATCAACTCCTGAACTCCCGTGACCTCTCGGTCGGTTCGGGTCGATGGTCCGGGTACCCCCGTTCCCCGCGGACAGACCTGCGCGCGCCGCCCCCCTCCGGCAGCGCGCCGCAGACCCGGTCCCCCTCCAGGCCGTACGGAGGGCATGACCCAATGTGACCTGCGGCGTGCGCCGGCCGGGAGGGAACCCGGGGGTGATCACCCGGATAGGCGAATCCCGGCCGGGGCGGCGCGCCACGGGACGCCGGAGGCGGGGGCGTCCGGCGCCTCGCGGCCCGTCAGATGTGCCCGGCGCCCGCCCCCGCCGCGTCGGCGTTCACACCGCGCTTGGTGAGCGTCGCGACGAACACGGCCACCAGGGCCACCCCCGCGGCGACGAGGCAGGCGAGGCTCATGCCGGAGATGAAGGTGTCGTGGGCCACGCCCGTGATCCTCGCGGCGATCCCCGCCGGGGTGCCCTCGGGCACCGGCGCGCCACCGCCCCGGACCGCCTCGGACGCCTGGGCGAGCTGGTCCGGGGTGAGCGGCGGCAGCTTGGCCGCGGCCCAGTTGCCCGCGAGGTCGTTGTCCACCTTGGAGGCCATCACGGCGCCCAGCACGGCGGTGCCGAGGGTGCCGCCGATCTGCATGGCGGCCTGCTGGAGGCCGCCGGCGACACCGGACAGCTCCATGGGCGCGTTGCCGACGATGACCTCGGTGGCGCCGACCATGACCGGCGCGAGGCCGAGGCCGAGACCCGCGAACCAGACCGACATGACCAGGCTGCTGGTGCCGGTGTCCAGCGTGGACATCCCGAACATGGACACCGCGGTGAGCGTCATGCCGCCGGCCAGCGGGATGCGCGGGCCCACCTTGGTGATGAGGGCGCCGGCCAGCGGCGATCCCACGATCATCATCCCGGTCAGCGGCAGCAGGTGCAGGCCGGCGTCGACTGGGCTCATGCCGTGCACGTTCTGGAGGTAGAAGGTGACGAAGAACAGGCCGCCGAGGAAGGCGATGGCCATCAGCACCATCAGCACGACACCGGCCGACAGCGGCACGGAGCGGAACAGGGCGAGCGGGATGAGCGGCTCCCGGACACGCTGCTCCCAGAGGGCGAAGAGCACGAAGCCGACGACGGACGCGGCGATGAACGTCCAGGTCAGGCCGTCGCCCCAGCCCCAGGTCGGGGCCTTGATGAGGGCCCAGACCAGGCAGAACATGGCACCGGAGAGCAGGGCGATGCCGAGGAGGTCGAAGGAGCGCGGGGCGTTCGCCGCACGGTGGTCGGTGAGGATCAGCGCGCCGAGGACCAGGGCCAGTGCGCCGACCGGCACGTTGATGAAGAACACCGACTGCCAGCTGACGTGCTGGACGAGCAGGCCGCCGAGGATCGGGCCGCCGGCGGTGGAGGCACCGATGACCATGCCCCAGATGCCGATCGCCATGTTCAGCTTCTCGGCCGGGAAGGTGGCGCGCAGCAGGCCGAGCGCGGCCGGCATGAGCAGCGCGCCGAACAGGCCCTGGAACACGCGGAAGGTGACGACCAGGGCGATGCTGCCGGAGAACCCGATCGCGCCGGAGGCCGCGGCGAAGCCGGTGACGCCGATGAGGAAGGTCTGCCGGTGCCCGAACCGGTCGCCCAGCTTGCCCGCGGTGATCAGGGTGACCGCGAGGGCGAGGAAGTAGCCGTTGGTGATCCACTGGACGTCGGCGAAGGTCGCGCCGAGGTCGTCCTTGATGGCGGGGTTGGCGATGGCGACGATGGTGCCGTCCAGGGCCACCATCATGACCCCGACGGCCACGGTGATGAGGGTGAACCACGGATGGCCGCGCAGGCCCGTGGACGCGGGCCCGTCCGACGGGGAGACCGGAGCGCCGTCACCGGGCTCCGGCTTGTCGATGGTGGTCTGACTAGTCATGTTTTCGAATCTAGTGACAGTCGCTGACAGTTGACAAACCCTTTCACAAGTCGGTAACTGTCACCTCGCTCACAGCCAGGAGTCGTCCCGCGATCCCCGGTGCATCAGCGCACGGCGTCGGACGCGGTGCATCGCACGGCGGAGGCCTCCTCACACCGGGCGTGTGCGGGCGGTCCGGCAACGCGGCGAGGTGCCGTGGCCGTCGCCGCGCGCCCGCCGGGGACGACGGGACAGCCCTTAGGCTGAGCAGGGCCGACACGGCGGGGAGGGGTGGACGAGAGAGGGTTTGCGAGCATGAGCGACACGGCCGGCGGAACCGGCGGGGCGAGCCCCGGCACGGCGGAGCCGGCGGGGACCGCTCCCGCCGCGGCGCCACCGGACCGCCGCCCCGGGCTGCGCGAGCGCAAGAAGCAGCGCACCCGCGACGCCCTGCTGCGGGCCGCCCTGGAACTCTTCACCACGCAGGGGTACGAGCGGACGACCGTGGACGAGATCGCCGAGGCCGTCGACGTCTCGCAGCGGACCTTCTTCCGCTACTTCGCCGGCAAGGAGGACGCGGCCCTCTTCCTGCCCCGGCTCTCCGAGTCCCACTTCATCGACGCGGTGCGCCAACGGCCCCCGCACGAGGCCCCGCTGGAAGCGCTGCGGCGGGCCGTCCTGGAGAGCTGGGACACCATCGGCGAGGCGATCGAGGCCGTCGTTCCGATCGAACTGCACATGCGCACCTACCAGTTGATCGAGTCGACACCGGCGCTGCTGGCGGCGCACCTGCGCCGCTCGGAGGAGATCGAGGAGGAGATCGCCCGCCTGATCGCCGAACGCGAGGGGCTCGACGTGGACGCCGACCCCCGGCCGCGCGTCGCGGTCGCGGTGTTCGGCGGGGTGATGCGGGTGGCGGGGCGCCGCTGGGGCGCGGGCGGGGACACCAGCGTCGCGGCGATCCGCGAGCTGACCGCCGGCTATCTCGACCACCTGGGACCCGCGTTGGCGCGGAAGTGGGACACCCGGGCGGACTGACGGTGCGGCCCGGGCCGGGCCGGCCCCGCGGGACGGCCCGCGCGGACGACCCCCGAACCCCCGCACAGAGCGTCACAACTCGCACACCCGTCCCCGGAATTCACCTACAGAGTGTGACTATTTAACTCAAACTGAACCCGCTTTGCCCCAATTACCCCACCAGAAACGTGATCCCGATCACTCGTTTAACGGGAGGCGCCCGGCTTCTCCTAGGGTGTCCTCCCAGTGACTTCCTTCGACACCACCCCCCAACTCAACGTCTGGCGCGCACTGCTCGCGCTGGCCGTGGTGTTCGTGATGCTGGCCACCAGTGGCTGGACCGCGCTCCACAGCCACCGGGGCCCCTCCCCGCTCCAGGCGTCCCGCTCCGCGTGGGAGCACGGCACCCTCGCCGGGCGGCCGCTGCCGGAGCCCGACGCCGCGCCCGCGCGGCTGGCCGCGTTCTTCGACGGGCTCGACGCCCACCAGCGCTCCCGGCTCGCGCACCGCTACCCGCTCGCCGTCGGCAACATGAACGGCGCCCCGGTGACCCTGCGGTACCAGGCCAACCGCCTCGCCCTGCGCCACGAACGCACCGTCGAGCGGCAGCGGATGCACGACAAACGCCTCTCCTCCGCGGGCCAGCAGGACGCCGGCCGCCGGATGCACCGCTACGACGCGCTCCTCGGGGACGGCCGCAAGGTCCTCGCCTTCGACCCGAACGGATCGGGCCGGGTGGCACAGGTGTTCGGCAACCTCGACACCGCACGGCGCGTCTCGGTCGTGGTGCCCGGCGTCGACACCGACCTGCTCACCTTCCAGCGCACCAACAAGCCCTACTCCGCGCCCGTCGGCATGGCGCGCTCGCTGTACGCGGCGGAGCGGTCGGCGGGACCGGACGCGCGGACGGCCGTGATCGCCTGGGCCGACTACACCGCGCCCAGCGGACTCGGCATCGAATCGGCCACCGCCCGGCGCGCCCAGGACGGCGCGGTCCGGCTCAACGCCCTGCTGCGGGCACTGCCCGGCGGCGCCCCGGTGGCCCTCTACTGCCACAGCTACGGCTCGGTGCTGTGCGGGGTGGCCGCCCACGCCCTGCCCTCCCGGGTGTCGGACATAGCGGTCGCGGGCAGCCCGGGCATGCGGACGGCGAAGGCCGCGCACCTGCACACCTCGGCCCGGGTCTGGGCGATGCGCGACGCGGACGACTGGATCCAGGACGTGCCCTACCTGGAGGTCGGCGGCCTCGGGCACGGCGCGGACCCGGTGTCGAAGGGCTTCGGGGCACGCGTCCTGTCCGCCGACGGGGCGAAGGGACACGGCGGCTACTTCCAGCCGGGAACGGAAAGCCTCCGCAACTTCGCGGAGATCGGCATCGGCGCGTACCGCGCGGTCCGGTGCGCGCACCGGGACGGCGGCTGCCGGGCGGGACTGCCCGCCGGGACGCCGGCCTGACGCGCGGGGACCGGACGGGCCGCGGTACGGCCGCAGAGGGACGGAGGGCGGGGTGCCGCATACGATGGCCCGCATGGGTGACGTACTGGCCGGAATGCATGCCGCCTGGGAGTTCGATTCCGACTCCGTGCTCATCCGCTTCGAGCGGGGGATCCGCACGCCGAAACTGTTCCAGGCACTCGGCGAACGCCGCATCCCGCTGGACGCGGTGGCGGGGGTGACCCTGACGCCGGGGAAGCGGGGCACGGTGGTGCTGCGCGCGGAGCCGAGGCCGGGCGCCGACCCGCTCATGGACGCCGCGGCGGGACAGCTGAAGGAGGGGTGCGACCCCTACCGCCTGGTGCTGCCCGCCGACCGGGAGACCCTCGCCGAGTACTACGCCGACGAACTGCGCTCCCAGCTCACCGCGGACGGGACGCCGGCCGAGCGCTACCTGGTCGACCCGCCCGAGGGTCCCCTCGCCTTCAAGGCCTACGACGGCAAGGCGTCCTTCGACGGCCGGTCCGTGTCCTTCCGCTGGTTCTGGACCGGAGCCTCCTCGGCGAAGTGGAAGTCCGGCGACCAGACCTTCCCCGTCTCCGCGCTGAGCGGCGTCGAATGGCGCTCGCCGGAGGTGTTCGAGGGCCATCTGCGCCTGCTGCGGCGCGAGCCCGGCGCCGCGCAGCCCGCACAGGCCGACCAGGACCCCGCGTCCGTCGTCTTCGGACTCGGCTACGGTCCGGTCCACGAATCGCTGCCGTTCGCGGCGGCCGTCCTCGCCGCGGCGCGCTCCGCGAGCCCCGCGCCGCCGCCCGCGTCCACCGCGCCGCGCCGCGACCCGGCCGACATCGCCGACCGCATCCGCCACCTCGGCGAACTCCACGAGGCGGGGCTCGTCACGGACGAGGAGTTCTCCGCCAAGAAGGCGGAGTTGCTGGCCCAGTTGTAGCGGGACCCCGGGGGCGCGCCCCGCTCCCCGCCGGCCCGGCCGCCCGGGTCAGGTGCGCGCCGGCGACGGTTCCGACGCCAGGGCCCGCCCGGCGTCCCCGTAGAAGCCGATCTTCCGGTCGAGCACCGCGAGGGTGTCCTGGAGCTCGGCGATGCGGGCCCGGACGTCCCGGCGGGTCGCCTCCAGGAGCTCGAAGCGCTCGCGGTACGTGTGATCGCCGGCGCGCACCAGTTCGGCGTAGCGCACCATGTCGGCGACCGGCATGCCGGTGAGCCGGAGCTTGCCGACCAGGCCGAGCCAGTCCAGGTCGCGGTTGCTGTAGCGGCGCTGCCCGGTGTGCGAGCGGTCGATGTGCGGCATCAGCCCGATCCGCTCGTACCAGCGCAGGGTGTGCGCGCTCAGACCGGTGTACCCGGCGACCTCGCTGATCGTGTACTGGTCCTGGCCGTCCGGGCGCCGGACCTCCTCGGGCGGGCCGGCGCAGGTGTCGGCGCCGGTCGCGGTCTCGGCTGTGGTCTCCGTCACGGTCATGCTCCCCACGCTAGAACCCTGGAGTGCGCTCGAAGCAAGCGGGGGCCGCCGAAAAGCGGCGGACGCAACCGCCCGCCGCCCGATACCGTGCCGGTCATGAGCCTGGTACGCCGCGCCACCGCCGAGGACGCCCGGGAAGTGCTGCGCCTGCGCCAGGTGATGATCGACTCGGTCTTCGCCGCGGACGGGTCCACCGCGTGGCACGCCGCCTCGCTGCCCACCGTACGCGCGCGGCTCGCCGATCCCGCCGGGTCCTTCGCGGCCTTCGTGGTGGACCACCCGGACCGTCCCGGCGCGCTCGCCGCCCTCGTCGCCGGGACGGTCGAGTACCGGATCGGGCGGGCGGACAACCCGCACGGAGCCGTCGGCCACGTCTTCAGCGTCGCCACCGACCCGGACGCCCGTCGCCGGGGGTACGCCCGCGCCTGCGTGGAGACCCTCCTCGACTGGTTCCGCGAGCGGGGCGTCGCGCAGGTCGACCTCAACGCGTCCGCCGAGGCGGAGCCGCTCTACGCCTCCCTCGGCTTCGTCCGCAAACCGGACCCCGCGATGCGGCTGCACCTGTGAGCGCCCGGGGCGGCCCGCGCCCCGCCCCGGCCCCGCTCCCGCCCGGGCTCCGCCGCCCCGGCCGCCGCTCCCCGGCGGGCGGACGCCGCCCGCCGCGGCACTAGGCTCGGCCGCATGTCTTTGCAGAGTCTGGCGCTGATCACGAACTGGCCCGTCCCCACCGCCGCCGCCGCGGCCGTCCGCGCGGACGGCACCGTGGCAGGCAGCCACGGCCCGGTGCGGCACCGGTTCGCGCTCGCCTCCGTCACCAAGCCGCTCGCCGCGTACGCCGCGCTGGTCGCGTACGAGGAGGGGGCGATCGAGCTGGACGAACCAGCCGGTCCGCCCGGATCGACGGTCCGGCACCTGCTCGCGCACACCTCGGGCCTGGCCTTCGACGAGCACCGGGTGACCTCGGCGCCCGGGGAGCGGCGGCTGTACTCCAACGCCGGTTTCGAGGTGCTCGGCGAGACGATCGCGAAGGCGGCCGAGATGCCCTTCGCGGAGTACCTGCGCCAGGCCGTCCTCGAACCGCTCGGCATGACCGCGACCACCCTGGAGGGGTCCCCGGCCAAGGACGGCGTCTCCACGGTCGAGGACCTGGTGCGCTTCGCCGCCGAACTCCAGGCGCCGCGCCTGCTGGACCCGCGCACCGTCGCGGAGGCGATGACCGTGCAGTACCCGGGGACGAAGGGCGTGCTGCCCGGCTACGGCCACCAGAACCCCAACGACTGGGGCCTCGGCTTCGAGATCCGCGACGGCAAGTCCCCTCACTGGACCGGCGGTTCGTCCTCCGCGCGGACGTTCGGGCACTTCGGCCAGTCCGGCACGTTCCTGTGGGTCGACCCGGTCGCGGGCGCCGCCTGCGTCGCCCTGACCGACCGCGCCTTCGGCCCCTGGGCCGTCGAGGCGTGGCCCCCCTTCACCGACGCGGTCCTCGCCGACCTCGCCTGACCCCGGCCCGCAGACCGGCGCGCCGGGCCTCCCGCTCCCCGGGGCCGGCCCGCCCGGTGCCGTCCGGCGCGCCGGGGCGCCGCGCGCGGGGAACGCCGGACGCGGGGTCAGCCGACCGCCATCTCCCACATCAGCAGTTCCGCGGGCGCGCCGGCGACGAGTTCGACGCCCTTCGCGTCCGTGAGGCGGGCCGCGTCGCCCTCGCCCAGTTCCTCGCCGTCCAGGCGGACCTCGCCCCGCACGACGTGGACGTAGACGAACGGCGCGTCCGGGACGGCGGCGCGCTCGCCCGACGTCAGCCGGCGCACGTGCAGCATGGCGCCGGCCCCGGGCAGCGCGTAGGGGGTGGAGTCGGCGATGCCGCGCACGATCTCGTACCCGGGATCGCCGCCCGGCTCCAGCGGGGCCAGCCACATCTGGACGAAGACCAGCGGGAGTGCGCCGTCGTTGCGCTCGACGTGCCGGACACCGCCCGCAGCGCTCAGCCGCTGCACGTCGCCGTGGCGCAGCACGGACTCGTGGCCCGCGGAGTCCCGGTGGGTCAGCTCCCCCTCCACCACCCAGGTGACGATCTCGGTGTGCCGGTGCGGGTGCTCGTCGAACCCGGCGCCCGGTTCGAGCCGCTCCTCGTTGCAGGCAATCACCGCTGCGAAGCGGAGGTTGCCGGGGTCGTAGTGCGGGCCGAAGGAGAAGGCGTGGAGCGAGGAGATCCCGGCCGCCGGGTCCCCTCCGCGGTAGCGCTCCTCGGCGCGGCGGACGTCCATCACTCCCCCACCGTAGCCCCGGCGTCCGGCACGGCCCGGCTTTACGGGCGACCCGCCGCCGCACGGCTCCGTCCTGATAAGGCAGTCTTGTCCCGTGCCCGAACCCGAAGCCAGCAACACCGAGCGCCCCGCGCACGACGTCCACGCGCACTCCGCGACCCTGAAGCGGCTGGAGAGGTCGTCCGGCAGCCTCGCCGCGCAGGCGATCACGCGGATGGACGAGACGCTGCCCTGGTACCGGGCCATGCCGCCGGAGAACCGGTCGTGGATCGGGCTGGTCGCCCAGGCCGGAATCGCCGCCTTCACCGAGTGGTTCCGGCACCCCGACGCGCCCCAGGCGATCTCCACCGACGTCTTCGGCACCGCCCCGCGCGAGCTGACCCGGGCGATCACCCTGCGCCAGACCGTGGAGATGGTGCGGACCACCATCGAGGTCATGGAGTCGGCCATCGACGAGGTGGCCGCGCCCGGCGACGAGTCGGTGCTGCGCGAGGCGCTCCTGGTGTACGCCCGGGAGATCGCCTTCGCGACCGCCCAGGTGTACGCGCAGGCGGCGGAGGCGCGCGGTGCGTGGGACGCCCGGCTCGAATCCCTCGTGGTGAACGCCGTGCTCTCCGGCGAGGCGGACGAGGGCGCCGTGTCCCGGGCCGCCGCGCTCGGCTGGAACTCGCCCGAGCACGTGTGCGTGGTGCTGGGCACGGCGCCCGACGGCGACAGCGAGCTGACCGTGGAGGCGATCCGGCGGGCCGCCCGGCACGCCAAGCTCCAGGTGCTGACCGGCGTGCTCGGCGACCGGCTGGTGGTGATCGCGGGCGGCAGCGACAACCCGCTCGCCGTCGCCAAGTCGCTGATCGGCCCGTACGCCGCGGGCCCGGTCGTCGCCGGGCCGGTCGTGCCGGACCTGCTGGCGGCGACCCGCTCCGCGCAGGCGGCGGCCGCCGGGCTGAAGGCGTGCACCGCCTGGCAGGACGCGCCGCGCCCGGTGCTGGCGGACGATCTGCTGCCGGAGCGCGCGATCGCCTCCGATCCGTCGGCCCGCGAGCAGCTGGTGGAGGAGATCTACAGACCGCTGGAGGAGGCCGGCTCCGCCCTGCTGGAGACGCTCAGCGTCTACCTGGAACAGGCGAGCAGCCTGGAGGGCGCGGCCCGCATGCTCTTCGTCCATCCCAACACCGTGCGCTACCGGCTCCGACGTGTGACTGACGTCACCGGCTGGTCGCCTTCGGATGTACGATCCGCGTTCACGCTGCGGATCGCACTGATCCTGGGGCGTCTCGCCGACGGAGATCCCCAGACCTAGCCTTTTGTCGGGGACCTACAATTCCCCCTCGTGTTCTTCGTCCCTGTCCCCACGGGCGGCCGTGGCCGTCCACAAGAGAGAGTGTGAGAGTGCTCGTACTCGTCGCTCCCGGCCAGGGCGCCCAGACGCCCGGCTTCCTGACTCCTTGGCTCGAACTCCCCGGTGCCGCCGACCGCGTCGCCGCGTGGTCGGACGCCATCGGGCTCGACCTCGCCCACTACGGCACCGCGGCCGACGCGGACGCGATCCGCGACACGGCCGTCGCCCAGCCGCTACTGGTCGCCGCGGGCCTGCTGTCCGCCGCCGCCCTCGGTGACGTGCGCCCCGGTGCCGTCGCGGGCCACAGCGTCGGCGAGATCACCGCGGCCGCGTTCGCCGGAGTCCTCGACGACACCGCCGCGCTGACCCTGGTGCGCAGGCGCGGCCTCGCGATGGCCGACGCCGCCGCGATCACGAAGACCGGCATGTCGGCGCTGCTCGGCGGCGACCCCGCGACGACCGTCCCGCACCTGGAGAAGCTCGGTCTGACCCCGGCGAACGTGAACGGCGCGGGCCAGATCGTCGCGGCCGGCACGCTGGAGCAGCTCGCCGCCCTGGAGGCGGACAAGCCCGAGGGTGTCCGGCGTGTCGTCGCCCTCAAGGTCGCGGGCGCGTTCCACACCGAGCACATGGCCCCGGCCGTCGCGGCGCTGGCGGAGGCCGCCGCGGGCCTGACGCCCGCCGACCCGTCCGTCCCCTACGTGTCGAACCGGGACGGCCGGACCGTCGCCACCGGCGCCGAGGTCGTCGAGCGGCTCGTCGGCCAGGTCGCCAACCCGGTGCGCTGGGACCTGTGCATGGAGACCTTCGGGTCCCTCGGCGCGAGCGCGCTGGTCGAGGTGTGCCCGGGCGGCACGCTGACCGGTCTGGCCAAGCGCGCGCTGCCCGGCGTCCCGACGCTGGCCCTGAAGACACCCGACGACCTGGACGCCGCTCGCGCGCTGATCGCCGAGCACGGCGCGGCCTAAGGAGCCCGAGAGCATGTCGAAGATCAAGGCACCCAAGGGCGCCCCGTTCGCGCGCATCGTCGGCGTCGGCGGCTACCGCCCGGTCCGCGTGGTGCCCAACGAGGTGATCCTGGAGACGATCGACTCGTCGGACGAGTGGATCCGCTCGCGCTCCGGGATCGAGACCCGGCACTGGGCCTCCGACGAGGAGACCGTCGCCGCCATGTCGATCGAGGCGTCCGGCAAGGCCATCGCCGACGCCGGGATCGACGCCGACCGGATCGGCGCCGTCGTCGTCTCCACCGTCTCGCACTTCGCGCAGACCCCCGCCATCGCCACCGAGATCGCCGACCGGCTCGGCACGAACAAGGCCGCCGCCTTCGACATCTCGGCCGGCTGCGCGGGCTTCGGCTACGGCCTGACCCTCGCCAAGGGCATGATCGTCGAGGGTTCGGCCGAGTACGTCCTCGTCATCGGCGTGGAGCGGCTGTCCGACCTGACCGACCTGGAGGACCGCACGACGGCCTTCCTGTTCGGCGACGGCGCGGGCGCGGTCGTCGTGGGTCCCTCCGACGAGCCGCACATCGGCCCGACGGTGTGGGGCAGCGAGGGCGACAAAGCCGGAACGATCAAGCAGACGGTCTCCTGGGACCGCTTCCGGGCCGGCGACGCCTCCGGGCTGCCGCTCGACTCCAAGGGCGAGGTCAAGTTCCCCGCCATCACCCAGGAGGGCCAGGCGGTCTTCCGCTGGGCCGTCTTCGAGATGGCGAAGGTCGCGCAGCAGGCACTGGACGCGGCCGGCATCAGCCCGGCCGACCTCGACGTCTTCATCCCCCACCAGGCCAACGAGCGGATCATCGACTCGATGGTGAAGACCCTCAAACTGCCGGAGCACGTCACGGTCGCGCGTGACGTGCGCACCACCGGCAACACCTCGGCCGCCTCGATCCCGCTCGCGATGGAGCGGCTCCTGGCGACCGGAGCGGCGAAGAGCGGCGACACCGCGCTCGTCATCGGCTTCGGGGCGGGTCTCGTATACGCCGCGACGGTCGTTACCCTCCCCTAGGCACTCCGTACCGGATCATCCCATCCGTACGGAACACCGCCACCCCTGCTGGAAACACACCGAAGGAGCGCCTGACATGGCCGCCACTCAGGAAGAGATCGTCGAAGGTCTCGCCGAGATCGTCAACGAGATCGCCGGGATCCCCACCGAGGACGTCCAGCTGGACAAGTCCTTCACCGACGACCTGGACGTCGACTCGCTGTCCATGGTCGAGGTCGTCGTCGCCGCCGAAGAGCGCTTCGACGTCAAGATCCCGGACGACGACGTCAAGAACCTCAAGACCGTCGGTGACGCCACCGACTACATCCTCAAGCACCAGGCCTGATCCTCCGGTCACCTGGGCCGACCGCCCGGGCTCACCCGGGCCCCGTGCCCCGGTCCGCCCGGGCTGATGCCCCGCCACCCGGCGGTGGCGCCGCTGAATCCTCGTATCCGTTGGAGAAAGAATTCCCGTGAGCCCGACCAATCGCACCGTGGTCGTCACCGGTATCGGCGCAACCACACCGCTGGGTGGCGACGCAGCCTCTACCTGGGAGGGCCTGGTCGCCGGACGTTCCGGTGTCCGCCCCCTGGAGCAGGACTGGGCCGCCGACCAGGCGGTCCGTATCGCGGCGCAGATCGCCGTGGAGCCGGGCGAGGTCATTCCCCGTCCGCAGGCCCGCCGCCTGGACCGCTCGGCGCAGTTCGCGCTGATCGCGGCCAAGGAGGCCTGGGCGAACGCCGGTTTCACCGACAAGGCGGGCGAGGACGCGAGCGTCGACCCCGACCGGCTGGGCGCGGTCATCGCCTCCGGCATCGGCGGTGTGACCACGCTGCTCGACCAGTACGACGTGCTGAAGGAGAAGGGCGTCCGCCGGGTCTCCCCGCACACCGTCCCGATGCTGATGCCGAACGGTCCGTCCGCCAACGTGGGTCTCGCCGTCGGCGCCCGCGCCGGTGTGCACACCCCGGTCTCCGCCTGCGCCTCCGGCGCCGAGGCCATCGGCTACGCCATCGAGATGATCCGCACGGGCCGCGCCGACGTCGTCGTCGCCGGCGGCACCGAGGCGGCCATCCACCCGCTTCCCATCGCCGCGTTCGGCAACATGATGGCGATGTCCAAGAACAACGACGACCCGCAGGGCGCCTCCCGCCCCTACGACGTCGCCCGTGACGGCTTCGTCCTCGGCGAGGGCGCCGGCGTCCTCGTCCTGGAGTCCGCCGAGCACGCCGCGGCGCGCGGCGCCCGGGTGTACGCCGAGGCGGTGGGCCAGGGCATCTCGGCCGACGCGCACGACATCGTGCAGCCCGAGCCCGAGGGCCGCGGCATCTCGCACGCCCTGCAGAATCTGCTCGACAACACCGACCTGGACCCCGCCGAGATCGTGCACGTGAACGCGCACGCCACCTCGACGCCGGCCGGCGACGTGGCCGAGCTGAAGGCGCTGCGCAAGGTGTTCGGCGACGACGCCGACCACTTCGCGGTGTCGGCGACCAAGTCGATGACCGGTCACCTGCTCGGTGGCGCCGGTGGCGTGGAGTCGGTCGCCGCCGTCCTCGCGCTGTACCACCGCGTCGCGCCGCCGACCATCAACGTGGACAACCTCGACCCGGAGGCCGAGGCCGCCGCCGACATCGTCCGCGGCGAGGCCCGCAAGCTGCCCGTCGAGGGCCGTATCGCCGCCCTGAACGACTCGTTCGGGTTCGGCGGACACAACGTGGTGCTGGCGTTCCGCTCGGTCTGACGCCGGCCCCGGGCGGGCCGGCGGACATCAGGGCGGTGAGCATCCGGACGGCCTCTCCCCGCTCCAGACGGCCCGCCTTGAAGCGGGTGAGGACTTCGCGTTCG